>JBAUMC010000039.1:0-165026 GCA_049578505.1 Bacteroidota bacterium
AGTATCCCCTCATTCTCAATGTTCATGGAGGACCGCAATCGCAGTGGGCAGATGCATTTCGCGGCGACTGGCAGGTCTATCCGGGAAGCGGGTACATAGTGGCGTTCCCGAACCCGCACGGCTCGACCGGGTACGGGCAGGAATTTACCGCCGAGATATCGAAGGACTGGGGAGGCATGGTGTATCAGGATGTGATGGCGGTGGCCGACTCGCTCGAGAATATACCGTATGTCGACAAGGATCGGATGGGCGCGATGGGCTGGTCGTTCGGAGGATATATGATGATGTGGCTTGAAGGACATACCGCACGCTTCAAAGCAATTGCCTGCATGATGGGCGTTTACGATCTGACCGCAATGCACGGTTCGACGGAAGAGTTGTGGTTCCCGCAGTGGGATTTAGGGGGTGAGCCATGGAATTCCGATTTGTATACAAAGTGGTCGCCGAATATGTTTGTAAAAAATTTCAAAACCCCCTGTCTGGTAATTACCGGGGAAAAGGACTACCGCGTTCCGTATCCTCAGAGCCTCGAGTTCTTTACCGATCTTCAAGAGATGAACGTACCATCACGCTTAATCGTTTTCCCTAATGACGGCCATTGGCCGAGCAATGTGAAGTCGATGCCGTTGTATTACAACGCGCACCTCGATTGGTTCCACAAATATCTGGGCGGAGATCCTGCTCCGTACGACATGATGAAGATGATTCGGAATCAAGCGTTTGACGAGAAATAAGAAACGGGCGTAATAACAAATATGACCCTCCCTTACTCCCTCCTCTTGCAAGGGAGGGAAGGGTGGGATAATGATACAAGCCAATGAAAAAAACTATCGACGAATTCAAATTATTGATCGAGCAAGCGTCCATTTCTCTTACCCGGATTTCGGAATCAGAGAGTAAAAGCAAATCAGCGCCGGACAAATGGTCGAAGAAGGAGATCCTTGGTCATCTTATTGATTCCGCTGCAAACAATCACCAACGTTTTGTCAGGGCACAGTTGAGCGCCAATCTCAAGCTTCCCGGTTACGAGCAGCAGGCATGGGTAGGGGCGCAGCAGTACCAAAATGAATCGTGGGCAAATCTGTTCCAATTTTGGAAGAGCTATAACCTTCATCTTCTTCATATTATTTCTCTCATTCCTGAACGCGTCCTCGGCAATTATTGCTCTATCGGAAGCGACGAGCCGGTGACGCTGGAATTTCTTATTCAGGATTATGTGGCACATCTGCGGCATCACCTCGAACAGATACTTAAATGAGGAGCATTTTCTCTCCCCAGTAAGGGGAGGGATCAAGCGTGGGGCAGCCGGAGCCGCTCCTGAATTTTAAAATTTTTCCTTCCCCAATGAAGATTGGCAGCAAACAAAAGTATAACTCGGCTGAGTGGAACAAGTCCGAGTCGAGAATCCTTTCGATTCTCACATCTCCCTTCAAGATTCAGTCATTCCTCGATACTCTCAAATACAGCGCAGAGTCGCGGTACCGTTCACCGCGGAGCGTTTTGAAAGACCGCACAGCCCATTGTTATGACGGAGCGGTTTTTGCGGCCATGGCGCTGAGGCGGATAGGATTTCCCCCCTTGATTGTGGATATGGATGGGGTTCGCGATGATGATCACGTCATCGCGCTCTTCAAAGTTCGCGGCAGACTCGGCGCGATTGCAAAATCAAATTTTGTCGGCCTTCGGTACCGGGAACCTGTTTATGCATCGTTGCGCGAATTGGTGATGTCATATTTTGAGTCGTACTACAATGTCGATCATGAAAAGACTCTTCGCCAATATACACGTTCCCTCAACCTATCGGCATATGACAGCTTGAGTTGGACCACTTCCGACGCGGCCCTCGATGCTATAGGTAATAAGTTGAGTACTATCCGGATCTATAAAATCATAGATTCCGCAATGGCCCGGTCCCTCTCGCCGGTCGACAAGCGAACGTACGATGCCGGTATGCTGGGTGTGAACAAAGCCGGACTCTACAAACCTTGAACAATCAACAATGAACAGCTAACTGCTAAAACCTAAAAGCCAACAGCAAATAGCTTTTCTCATCTATGCACAAGGAATACCGCCGCGGAAAATTTTCTGTTTCAGCCGATCCATCCAAATTGGATATAGAAGCGATTCATGATTTTCTGACACATTGCTATTGGTCTGAAGGGATCTCAAAAAAAACAGTGGCGCGGGCAATCGAACATTCATTGTGTTTCGGCCTCTTCGAGGGGAATAAGCAAATCGGATTTGCGCGCGTCATTTCCGACCGTGCAACCTACGCGTACTTATGCGACGTGTACGTTCTTGAAACGTACAGAGGAAAAGGTCTCGGTACCTGGCTGATGTCGTGCGTGATGAAGCACCCGGATCTGCAAGGACTTCGGCGGTTTACACTGCTGACACGTGACGCTCACGGCCTGTACCAGAAATTCGGTTTTACAGCGGCGAAAAACCCATCGCGCTATATGGAGATTCACAACGCCGATATTTACAAAAAATCAAAGAAAGAAAAATGATATGGTAACTGCAATCGTCCTTTTAACTGTTGCACGGGACAAAATCAATCCCGTGGCCGAGCAATTGGCGGACATCGATGGCATCACTGAAGTTCATTCCGTTGCCGGACGCTATGACCTCGCTGTCATCATCCGTGTGAAAGACAACGACCGCCTTGCCGATCTCGTCACGGACCACATTCGGAAGGTATCCGGCATAGAAAAATCCGAAACGCTCATCGCCTTTCGCGTCTATTCAAAGCACGACCTCGAGAGGATTTTTTCCATCGGGATGGAAAAATAGGGACGACGAGTCAGCCTGCTGATGCCGCCCGTCTCTGCGGGGGGAAAAAAATCTCCCGCGATTAACCCGGCGTTGATTTGTAAGCTCTGTCAGGCGCTGCCCATCTTAGGTGGTGAACTATCTTGACATGCAACGCCAATGTCGGATGCCGTTCTAATCACACACTTGACTTTCTTTCTGAAGTTCCGCTTTTTTGAGGATATATCTTGGCGTTCTTCGCGTCTTGGCGGTATCCGATAAATTTGTTCAATGATCTATAAGGTGTTCAATGCGCGACATCTCACGAAAAATAACGACGCTCCGGACCGCAGTTGCTCAGGCGACGCTGCGCGTCTCATCGTCGACAATCAAACGCATACGCGAAAATAAAATCCCGAAAGGGAATCCGCTCGAAGTGGCAAAAGTAGCCGGGATACAAGGGGCGAAGAACACGAGCCAGATTATTCCGTACTGCCACCCGCTTCCGGTTGATTTTGTCGGAGTCGAATTTGCGCTTGGGAAAAATAATATTGTTACCACGGTAGAAGTGAAAGCAATCTACAAAACCGGCGTGGAGATGGAGGCGCTAACCGGGGCATCGGTTGCGGCACTGACGCTCTACGATATGATGAAAATGTTAGACGACGATATGGAGATCGTTGGGGTTAAATTGCTCAGCAAAAAAGGGGGCAAGTCCGATTTCGCGCACGTCGGTAAAATGAAGCTTCGAGGCGCTGTCCTCGTGATGTCGGATTCCGTTTCGGCGGGCAAGAAGGAAGACGCTTCGGGGAAAATCATCGTGGAGCGGCTGAAGGAATTGAACATCGGCATCGTCGACTACGCCATCATTCCCGATGACTCAAAAATAATCGAAGAGAAACTGTTGGATTACTCCGACTCGTTGAAGCTGGACCTCGTGATTACAACGGGCGGAACGGGCCTTGGCCCGCGAGACAATACTCCCCAGGCGGTGAAGAAAATCATCGAGAGGGAAATTCCCGGTGTTGCAGAAACTGCGCGTGCGTACGGCCAGGCACGCACTCCTCTGGCAATGTTGTCTCGAAACGTCGCAGGCATTCGCGGCAAGACCGTGATCATTACTTTGCCTGGGTCGAAGAACGGAGTGGCCGAGTCGCTCGACGCAATTCTTCCGGCGCTCTTGCATGTGTTCAACATAATGAAAGGCGAGGGACATTGAGGACGGAAAGAAATCTGTTTCGTTGGTATTAATTTGGAACGCTTTTTCGACCGTTCCTACAGTAAGTCAAAACACAGATTAACGGTTGGAACGGAGGTTCAAAATGTAGGCACGGACGAGAGTCCGTGCCATTGAGCAAATTATCACGGGGGGGCGGAGCAATTCCGCGCAGCAATATGCCGTTGAGATATAAACGCTACAAACAATATCGATTGCCAAGTTTTAATTATGCTAGCAGCGCTTCTTATTTTGTTACAATCTGTACGAAGAATAGGCAACATTATTTTGGGAGCATAAGCAACGGTGGAACAGACCTATCCAATATCGGAAAGATCGTGCGGGAATGTTTATGTGGCCTCTCTGATAAGTTATCCTATGTCACAGTTGATGAATTTGTAATAATGCCCAATCATCTGCATATGATTGTTCTCATCAATAACCCGGAGGAAAACAGATCGCTGAAGACAAAAGAATTCCAGCCAGCAAAAAGGTCGTTGTCGTTGGTGATCCGCAATTTTAAATCGGCCGTAACATTGTTGGCGCATCGGAACATCGGCATGATGGATATATGGCAGCCGCGATTCTACGATCATATTATTCGCAATGAGCATGAACTGAATAGAATAAGAATGCATATCCGCAATAATCCAGCGCAGTGGGAATCTGATAGAAATCATCCTAAAAATATTTTTATGTAGCAACGGACTGAAATCTATTCTGTCGATGTCAATAGAGAACGGTCTTTCGACCGTTCCTACACTTTGATTTTGGAATGATGCTGAACAGTTTTGCCGTACGAAAAGACGACGTGCCGTCCATTTGGACAAAATTGGAAACTCCTGAAGGAGAAATAGATCGATTGTAGAAATATTTTGACATTTCTAAAATTCATTTTTTTTCAATTTGTTCTTGACAACTCTACTCATAACACTTATCTTGCACTCAAGTAAGACCTAACCTCATAAAGTCAGTGTGATAACGGGGAGTTAAACTTTTCAAGTTTAATTATCATGACTGAATCCGATGAAATCTTATTCGCGCCGTAGGGCATTTGCTGCAAGCTCGCTCCTTGTACTCTGTGTGGTCTCTGCCGTTGGAGAATTATACCTCCACGATAATTTGGCGCGCCCCCCGCTACCGATCGGCCATAGAATTCCCCCTCTTCCTTTGCTGTCGATGGACGGACAAGTTATTATGCAAGATGGCGGAGACCGGCAAAAGTCTCTTTTGATTTTCTTTGCACCGGGATGCAGCCACTGCAGAAGAGAGTTAAGCAATATCGATGGATTGCTGCGGCGATTTACCGGCAAACTTCATATCCTCGGGGTGTCGCTCGACAATCTCGAATCGACTGAGGCCTTCGCGGCTGAAATGAAACTGAAATTTCCTATCGTGGTTGCGGATAGGGAAAAGTTGGAAAAAACTCTTAGGCTGAATATCCTGCCGGCTTTTTTTTGCGTTGATGAGTTTGGAGTCCTGAGAAATTATTATGCTGGTGAGCATTCGTTGGCAGTTGATGAACGCCTAATTAGCGATTTCATCTCATCATCAAACGCTCCGTAAATCAGGGAAAAAGAGCAGTATGTCAACCAATAAGCGATTTATCAGCATTGCATTCGTCGTGCTAGCCGCGAGTATTATAAATGGTTCATGGATTTTCCGTCAATCGGTCGTTAAGGAACCAAATGGGTCTCGGAACCAAGGGGGAGACAATGAAGGGAACGTAGGTGTGCTCTTGCAAACGCGCTCTAATAACTGTGGTCCGACTGCATTACAAATGGTTTTTAACCACTACAAAATCCCTTGCTCTGTTGACGAAATAGAACGAAATGTCCGGATGACTGAAAACGGTACTACAATGTTAGCGCTAAAACAAATCGCGGATCTCAAAGGCCTGCATGCGGAAGGGTGGCGATTGACACCGGAAGATTTTGCAAGATCCTCATTTCCGCTGTTGCTTTTTGTACGCAACGATCATGTTGTGGTCGCTGACAGCATTTGTAATGAGATGGTGTTCTTACGCGATCCGGCAGTGGGCATTGTCAGAATGTCGACAAGGTCGTTGTCTCAAGCATGGCGAGGTGAAGCTTTAGTTTTTAATAAAAAATAATACCTTGCTCGCCGGTTTAAAGTGCAAGAATGAACACGAGCTTCTTTGGCTCGGGCGTTGAAGCGCTTCGTGGGCTTCTTGTATGATAAACAGCCCGCGGTGAGCAGGAATTAACTAACCAACGAAACAACCAATCATGGGGGAGTTATGAGAAACGCAATCTCGTTATTGATGCTGCTCATAGTTGTGTTGACATTGCTCGGGCCTGTCAGCGTTCAGCCGAACACTTCGGTTCAAATGAGTGTCGATGAAATGAACCAGCTAACAGCCGGGAAGACCAGTTGTGGTTTTTACTATGGCTACGCCTGCTGCTGCCTTGACCTGTGGATCGCGCAGGTTTGCTTTTGCATCGGGTAAACGCGGGTAGTTTTAAAGTCCGCTGCCCTCCGTGGAGATTGCTTAGGGGGCAGCGATTTATTTTCTCAAAGAAGTTGCAGAGTTCAATAACCAAGTCTGCATTGGTTGATTTCTCTTACAAAAATAATGAGGGCTTATGAAGGGGAAAATATTATTGAATTCGCTGGCTTTTGGGATTATCGTTGTTTTCAGCAATACCAATTGCCAGATCCCGTCAGCCGGTTCTGACCTGCCATCCCTTTCAGGGGTTCGATGGGGTATGAGTATGCATGAGGTGAAAGGTCGAATGAACCGTGACGTGAATGGTGAAGACGATACAGCCATGACATTCCGTGATTCATTCGTGGATTCGAACGTCCAAGTTACGCTGGCGTTCGGAGAAGCCGACACTCTAAAGGGGCTCCGATTTGTAGAGATTCAATTCGACGACAAAAATGTTGAAAAACTTCGGTCGTATCTGAAGGCACGCTATGGAGAAAAATATGAAACGGAAAAGAAAGAAAAGTCAAAACTGTTTTTCACCGTAAATTTTGAAGCAGCGAAATGGTATTTAAAGAGTGAAAGCATAGTCATGATAGTCTTCTCCCAGGGTGATCAGGTATTGGCTCTCAGCCTGCTCTATAAATGGACGGGCGGGTGAAGGCTATATCTATCTTGAGCAATATCCTTTTCAAATCTAAGAGGGGGATCGTATGCGGAATCCATTTGCAATTTTATTATCGAAGAATATTTTCGAACGAATAGAGCTAGAACCGACATGGGGAACTCCGTTTTTGATCGTTGTTGGGGGGACGAGTTTATTAGCATGGTTGAAGAGTTGTTGGAGAGGCACCTCTTTCGTCGCTGATTTCAGCCTTCTTGGCGGTGCATTCATTTCAATGTCAATCGCCCTTTTGGCGATCTGGTCAATGATCGCACTCCTGCTGTATTTCACTGCAATGCTTTTTAATCCTCAAAAAAAAATTAAATACAGAAGTATGCTGTCTCTCGTCTCCATTTGCGGAATTATCTTTTTAATCGGCGAATTGCTAAATTTTATTCTGGTACGACTTCAGATAATAAAAATGAGCTCTTTTATCTTGCCCAATCGATTTCCGATTGGCCTTGACCTATTCTTGGTCGGCCGGCAACCAAGTCTTCCCCTCGCAATTTTCCTCCATAGCATTAATCCTATAATCATTTGGTACTTTGCGACGTTATCGCTCGGTCTTTGCAGTGTAACAGGGATGAGCAAAAATAGCGCACGGTTTACAGCGGTGTCGCTTTGGGCGATCGGAGTTGGCTCTCTGGCACTCATTGCTTCCATTCTGGGCGGAACGACTATCGGCATTAGGGTAGGATGAACTTTTGAATATACGTAGATATAATTTTTTTCTTTTGTTGCTCCGTGTGGTCCTGGGCAGTATGATGGTCTTTGCGGGAACAGCTAAATTATTCGACCTGCGATCTTTTTTGACCACAGTGCAACGGCTTGACCTCGTTCCTTTATGGATGATTCTGCCAGCGGTGATATTGGTTGTTCAGAGCGAGATATGGCTGGGCTTGGCTTTGGTCGTGGGCTTTCGGACGAATATAATAGCCGGTATTCTTAGCGCGCTCATATCGTTATTTATTATCGTGATTGCGGTTGCGCTTATTAGAGGGACGACCGGTGATTGCGGGTGCTTTGGATCGCTCGATTCTGAGCGATTAGGAGTTGGTATCATCATCCGCGATATACTCATACTGATCGCCTGCCTTTGGCTCTCATTTCAAAAGGAGTCAAACGATTCTGCCGGCCAAAAATCTGGAGAGGGTAAAGCTGTCGATTACTCTTGAAAGCGAAATTTTTTCGGATGTTGAAGGTCTGTATTTTGTTCGTGGAGAAATCACTTGATGGGGTGCGTTGTTCTGTAATTCAAGTCCGGAATCGGTCGATGCAATTCGGCAACAGGGGAGTCAGCCCTTCGGACTATTCGGTGGTCTGTGAATTTTTCGCTCCCGCGCCAGCAGGCACCCATTATACAGAAGAAAGCACAATACTGGGTCCCCCTTTAAGCGGGAATGACAGATTGAGCAGGTGCGGCTTATTCTTAAAACTTGTTTTTTCACCTCGAATCAACTATCATCTGACACAACTATTTTAATCCGACAAATAATAAACCTCGATGCTCACATTTGAAGAAGCGTTAGAAAGGATACTGAAACATGTGCGGCGGTTGCTGCCGGTGAAGCTTCCCATCGCCAAGTCGCTTGGGCTCGTTCTTGCCGAAGAGATTAGATCGAAGGGGCCGATCCCGCTTTTTGATTCCTCTTCCGTCGATGGATTTGCCGTCCGTGTGCAGGATATTAGAGGTGCATCGGAAGGCCATCCTGTTTGCCTGGCTCTGCAGTCAACGGTTTCCGCGGGATTTGGCCGGACTCAGTCACTGAAACCGCTCCATGCAATAAAAATAATGACCGGCGCACTTCTTCCCAAAAAAGCCGATGCCGTTGTGATGAAGGAATTTGTTCAGGCAAAAGGGGATGCCGTAGCGTTTAGTTCGGGAACAAAAGAAGGAGCCAGTCTCCGGCGGCGCGGAGAAGAATTCCGAAAGGGGGAGATTGTTTTTCCCAAGGGGACACTAGTGACTCCCCCCGTTGTCGGGATGTGCGCTACTCTCGGACTTACATCGGTAAAAGTTTATCGCAAGCCTCGGATTGCCCTCGTCGTCACCGGAAATGAGCTTCGATCCCCCTCGTCAAAATTACGTCAAGGACAGATTCGCGACTCGAACTCGTATGCTCTCGCCGCTGCACTGGAAGCAGCCGGTATCTCCCCATTCCTTAAACTTCAAGCGCACGACGACAAGAAACAAATCTCGAGCGCTTTTTCCCGAGCTTTAAAGAAAGCCGATGTAGTTGTTTCAGCGGGAGGGGTTTCTGTCGGGGATTTTGATTACGTCAAACAAGTTCTTAACGACCTCCGGGTGAAAACGATTTTCTGGAGAATCGCCATGAAACCGGGAAAGCCGAATTTTTTCGGGACGAGAGGAAAAAAACTTGTTTTCGCGCTTCCGGGTAACCCTGTCTCTGCGATGGTTTCTCTTGAAACGCTGGTGATGCCAGCTCTCCGTAAAATGATGGGAATTCCGTTTTCTGAAGAATTGATTCGTCAGGCTGTGATCGAGTGTGATATAAAAAGGACCGGAGGGCGAATCGAGTTCATTCGCGCCTTTGCCTCGCGATCAACAGACGGATGGTTGAACGTGAGACCCGCTATTGGTCAGGGGTCTCATATGGTGGGGGGACTTGCCCAAGCAAACTGTCTTATCATTGTTCCAAAAGAGATCGAGACAATTCGAAAAGGGGATACAGTTTCAATTCGATATCTTTCATGGAATCGATTCTGACTCCTATCCGGTTTCCCGAGGCCTTTTCTTCCTTTCCTTCAGTTGTCCCCAAGCTTGACCGCTACTCTCATTAATGAGAAAATCCCCGTTTTTTTTTGATTTCTGTAAAAAAAGATACAGCGTTGGTACTTTCAACACTTCACAAAGCATTAAAACAAATTGCTTTACAGGTAATTGTCGGTAGATCTTGGTGGCATAATAGTTGAATAAGAATTGTACCATGCGGTGTCATTCGCAGGTTTTTTATGCTAACGCCGAATACATTCTTACTAAAAGGGTCAATGAAGCGCGTCGGGAAGAAAACGATTTTTGAGGATAAAAAGAACATTCTTCTTCATTCTGCAGATAAGGACTTAATGAAAAGTCTTTCGATTCTCCTGCAGGATCAGTATGGAATTGTCGAGACAGAAACGGTGGAACAACTGGCGCTTCAGCGAAACAACAAATGCATCTCCATCCTTGTAGTCGACCTCGAACGTTCGATCCCCGCGTTGCTCGCGGAATTCGAACAGCGACGGCTCGAAAACCCACACACACCTATTATAGTCCTCTATGCTTTCCGTCAAGGGCAGCCGGAATGGGAAAAGAAAATTCGGCAGCTCGCTAACCAAGTTTTCTATAAGCCTGTTCAGATTGAGCAAATCCTAGAGGCAATTTCTGCTGAAGAGAGAGTGCATAAACAGCTGGAAGAATAGGGGAGCTATTTCCTTTCTGATCTCTGTGTATCCTCTAAGCCCTGTATGTCGAAAAAGAGAGAAAATCGTCCTCTTCTTTGAAGTAAAATCCGTCACCTATCACATACGATAAGCGTCCTATATTTACCCACCCCCACTTTTCTATTTGCCGTCTAAAGCGTCAGCCAATGCACAGGCGGATCAAAATTATCCTAATCCGTTCAATCCAACAACCAGTATTCGAATTACGATAGGTAATCCGCAATTTGTGTCGGTCAAGGTTTATGATATGTTGGGCAGAGAAGTTTCGACCCTGATCAACGAGAAATTGAATACGGCAATCACACCGTGCCATGGAACGCACCAGAGTTCTCGAGCGGTGTGTACTTCTACAGGTTGAAGTCCGGAAATTTTGTTAAAAAAAATGGTCTTAATGAAATAGAGAAAATTCCTGCTCATACTAGTGCGCAAAATCCCGCTCCTGAAGGCGGGATTTTTTTTAGACCGACCACACGGTTAAATGCCGATAATACCATGCATGAGCGCTGGCTCAATTTGAGAAAAAAAATGTCATGCCCACGGAAGTGGGCATCCATTATGCGGTAAAATACAGATGTTTGGATTCTGGCCGAGTCGTCTATCTACGATTCTACCAATCGTAGATTCGTGGAACGACCCTACGGGTCGATAGACCCGTTGGGAGTCTTCGACCCGCTTTTCCCAAAGGGATGCCTTTGGCACGCGGGAACGACAAATTGAGCCAGCGCTCATGCATGAAACGGATTGACTTCGCCCGAACAAGTTGGTATCTTTTTCGTAATTCTCTACCCGAGGATACGCAATGAAGATTACCAGTTCGATGTTCCTCATTGTCATTTTGGCCGCAGCCGCGGCTGCACAAGAACTTAAAAGCTCACAATCAGCCGATACGCTCGTTCCGAAAAGCTTGGTTTTTTCCAGCCCCAAAAATTCTCTCGGTAATCTGTCATTCCTTCCCCCTTTAAGGCTCGCCGACCTTGCGGTGACGCGCGAATTTCCCGTCAGTTCCTTTGGCTATGCGCTGTTGTCGGAACCTCCCGTCCCCGGGGAGCGCGCGGATTTTTCCTGGGAGATGAGTTTTAGGCCGAAAAAAGATGACCCTATTGAAGTGCTCCGAATGATGTTAGGCGCCGTCGAAGCCGGTGGAGCAGCCTACATCGCATACCGTCACATATCAAAATATGGTTTCCTGAAATAACTTGGGATTTGTTGGATTGGTATCATCAGCGAATATCCGGCGCTCTCAACGGGATATTTTTATTGCGGACTTTTTTAGAACGGAAATTCCTGCGGCGTTGATACTGGCGAAGGGAGATTCGCTTCCTCTCGCTTCTTCGCAATGCCGTGAACGGTGTTCGATTTGACAAAAATTGCCTTTCGAGGCGCAGCCGGACATGCATGCTCACATGCGCCGCAGCCGATACAATACTGGTTGTCTACTTCGGGAATGCGGAGGTTACCGTACGGCACCATCCTCACCGCTTTCGTCGGGCAATGCTCGGAACAGGCGCCGCAATCGGTCTTCTTCGTTTCGACGATGCAATCTTCTTTTGCAAAATGCGTTTTGCCGATCTGAAGTAATTTCTTTTCCTCGACGAGAATCGATTGAATTGCTCCGGTCGGACATACCTGTCCGCAAAGTGTGCAATCGAAATTGCAGTAATTAACAGAATAATCCATTCGCGGCTGCATCAGGCCGGCGAGTCCGAATTCGAGAAACGACGGCTGCAGAACATGGGTTGGACAGGTGCTCACGCAGAGATGACAGGCTGTGCAGCGATTCGTGAATCGGTGTATGCTTCTCGCACCAGGAGCGACCACCGGCGTTCTTTGTGATTCTTCATACGTCGGGTTCTCCGAAAGCGCTTGTTCGTTCATCCCAACTAGCATCAACATTCCGGATGATGCAGCGGCTAGAACCCCTCTTCGTCCGGCGTCAACTGGAGGTCGCAAATCTCCCTTGTTTTTCCTGTGTGCGTATTTCATACCAAGCGTCGGGCATGAGCTGATGCAATCGAAGCAGCCGACACACGCTGCAAAATCAATCTGCCGTTTTGTGCTGTCGATGCACCGTGCACGGCAAACGCGTTCGCATAATCCGCAATCGATACATTGGTCATTTTGGATTGTTATGTGAAATATCGAAAAACGGGAAACGAGGCTCAGTACCCCGCCGACGGGACACAACGTGTTGCAGAAAAATCGCCCATGGTAATACGAAAGCCAAAACAGGCCAACAAGAAAAATAATTGTTGCTGCGACGACAGAAAGGGCGAGTCCTTTGAGAGGAATTTCATAAAGGAAAAATACTTGTTGCTTCATTAGAACGAGGGCCGCAACATTGTTGAGAAGGACAACGAGCGGGCGGATAATGTTCGAGAGGATTCTGCCGAAGCTGCTGAAAGGCTCAAAGAAATTCAACATGAAAAGGCTTCCGCATAACGCCGCAGCAATCATGATGAAAGAAATTCCGTAATGAAGAAGGTAGTGTGGCTTGATATACGGAAACTTTCGGTGTTTGAAATTTCTTTTCGCGGTCCAGATGAATACATCTTGAAGCGTGCCCAATGGGCAAAGGTGGGAGCAATAAACTCTTCCGACCAACAACGTTGCCGCCAACACAACGGCCAGTCCGGAGAGAGCGAGCCCCGATACGCTGAGCGCATGAATGATTGCCGGACCTGCCTGCAACGCAAGCATTGAAGATATGAAGAGCGGCGGCACGAGGTTGGCGAAATCCATGAAGAATATCGTCGTGAGAAGCAATGACAGCGTGGCGATACCCCAACGGATAATCCTGAGAGAGCGCACGGGTCAGAGGGAGATTCGTTTAATTTTCAATTGGTCGAGGTTTGCGCGCCCGACGTTTTGCTGTGCGGCGATCTGAATATAGCGGATTTCGGTCGGGTCAACGCCGAACAACTTCGAACCCGCAACATCGATTGAGACCATATCGGTCGATATCAATTGCGATTTCATCGTTATAATATCCTCTTCTGAAACTCCGCGAGGGCCATTGCGCTTCATGACATAATAGGCGTCGAGGATATTCAGGTCCGGTTTTCGATACCCCGCGAAATCGGCAATGCATTGGTGCAGGTCGTTGGCGTGCCATGCACGGCGGTCCCACACCGTTCCCATCAAATTCTTCATCGACATTGTAAGTCTGCCCGAGTCGTGGCTTTTCAGGATAGGGACGTTAATAAAAACGTCAGATTCGAGGATCAACTCGTGCACTTTTGCCGCTGTCAAATTCTTTGCTCCCGGTACCGTTACATCTTGAAAATAGCCTTCCGTGTTTCCGGGAGCCATTTTTCCGCCTGCGTCGGTTACTGCTGTGGCGATGCCGCTATTCTTATAGGTCCGCTGCCAGTTGTCGCAGGTGTTGTCGAAAACTACAACTTCTTTCGCCCCCGAGCTTATACAATCTTTGACGATTTGCGAAATCAATTTTGGGTTGGTATTAGCCCCCCGTTCAGGGGAGACGTCCCACCCAATGTTTGGCTTGACGACGACCTTTTGCCCTTTCTTGACGAACGATCTCATCCCGCCGAGTACTTCCATCCCTTTGATGAACATCACATCCGGCTCGCCGCCCTTAACGGCGACAAGGTCAAAACTGCTGGTTGGCGTGCTTTCCCACATTTCATTTCCAAACAATTTGAGATTTCCAAACGCGGAGCTAACACCGGCAAGAGCTGAAATCCCCGCGGCGCGTTGAATAAATGATCTGCGATCCATTGTTACCTCGATGACTGTTCATATTGATTTACAGAATTACCCTTAAACAAGGGTGCAATTCTCTTGCCAGTTTTATCCCAATAAGTGCAAATAAACAAATGTAATTAACAAAGTCTTCATATTATATGCGGGAAATTCCCATTTGCGGAGTGAAGATGTCATGAATTTCGCATTGATGGGAAGAAACAACCCGTTTTGATTTATATTTGTTTGAGTGGTAGTTTGTGGGCCTTGGTTTTAGCATATTTTACCACGCCTCGATTTTCGCGACGTTGTCAAAATCTCTGATCGATCCAATCAGGAACAAAATCGCGTACCTTTCTTCGCTCCTTACAAATTGCAGAATATTTTCCGAAACATTGATCACTCATTTATTTTGGCATCGTCATTGAAAACGGGGTGGATTATTTTGTTGAAGGACCGATCACTCGAATAATTTGTTGGGAATGATGCATTTTATTCCTATTTTTTGGGAAATAAACACTTTTCGAAGATCAGTTTTCGATGTGATTCGGAAAATGAGCTTAAACCGCCAAAATAATCGATTCGACTGTTGAATTAGTTGGCACAATCCTTGCCGAATTTTTCAACATTTGGATTTATCCGCAAAGCAAAAGGTGCTCTTTAATATGTTGGAAAAGAAAAATTCTGTTTGTTGCATACTCATTCAGTTCTTCATTGCAGTAACAGTTTCATCCCCGCTCATTTCACAAACGAAAGAAGATTGCCTTACCTGCCATTCCGACAGCACTTTAACAACTGAGCGGAACGGGAAAACAATTTCGTTGTACGTGAATGACCAAGTACTTTCGCACTCTGCGCATAAAACATTTGTCTGTGTAGCATGCCACACGGGTTTTGATCCGAACAATGTTCCACACAAAGAAAAGATTACGCCCGTTCAATGCCAGACGTGTCACAAAAATGTTGAAGTGAAACATCCCTTTCATAATACCCTACTTTCGAAGGGGGGCGCGGACGTGAGCAGGATGTGCAAGGAGTGTCACGGCAGGCACGATGTTCAATCCCCCAAAGTCCCCGGCACAAAATTCAATTCATCCAACGTTATTCAAAGCTGTGGTGAATGTCACAGCGAGGAGAAGGAGAAATATCTGGCGTCTGCTCATGGGAAGGCGTTATTTTCGGGTAAGTTGAATGCGCCGACATGTGTCGCGTGCCACTCAAAAAAAATCACCGGTATAAAGGCCGGCGCCGATTCTGCACAGTTAAAAATCGCGCAAGAGGAGGTTTGTATTGCATGCCATGTAAAAAACAAGCAGACGCCCGAAACAGCTCCGTCGGCGGAATTCGTGATGTCGTACGAGCAGAGCGTTCACGGTATGGCGCTCAAGAGCGGCAACGGGAAAGCAGCGAATTGCGTTGATTGTCACGGCAGCCACGAAATGAAGAAAGGGAGCGATCCCACATCTAGGGTAAATAGGCTCAACATCCCGAGCACATGTGCAAAATGCCACGCCTCCATCGCCGAAGAATATAAGGGGAGTATCCACGGCTCGGCGTTTCTGGCGGGCAACAAAGATGTGCCAGTGTGTACCAACTGCCACGGGGAACATAAAATTCTAGCTCCGAAAGACCCTAACTCGCCGGTCTCAAAACTCCACGTTTCCGCTCAAGTCTGTTCGCCCTGCCATAACTCGGTGCGGCTCAACGAAAAATACGGTCTTGCAGCCGAACGCGAGAAGAGTTTCGACGACAGCTATCATGGCCTTGCAACAAAAGCAGGGAACGTTGAAGTAGCAAATTGTGCGAGCTGCCACGGCGTCCACGATATCTTGCCGTCAAGCGATCCGAAGTCGAGAGTGAATAAAGCAAATCTCGCCGTCACATGCGGAAAGTGTCATCCCGGTGCGAACGAGAATTTTACAAAAGACCCGGTTCACCTTATCGTTACTGCAAATGACAAGGACTTACTCTATTACATCACATCGGGATACATCCTTCTCATCCTTCTTACGGTAGGCGGAATGTTTCTGCACAACGCTTTGGATTTCGTGAAGAAATCGAAACGGAAACTGCGCGTGAGGCGCGGAACGATCTACGAGGAAGAACTCGGTCACTCATTATATGTCAGGATGACGTTGAGCGAACGGCTGCAGCACGGCACGTTGATCGTCAGCTTCGTAACGCTTGTCATCACCGGCTTTATGCTGAAATTTCCCGATGCGTGGTGGGTGGCGCCGATTCGGTCGATCAGTCCGGCGGTGTTCGAAATTAGGAGCTTGCTGCATCGAAGCGCAGGAGTTTTGCTCATAGTGGCCGGCCTGTATCATATCTATTATCTGCTCTTTGTACCGAGAGGAAAACAACTTCTGCGCGACATGATTCCGAAATTGCAAGATGTTCATGACGCAATAGCTGTCGCGAAGTACAATCTCGGGATAAGCAAAGCGAGACCTCAGTTTGACCGGTTTAGTTATGTTGAGAAGAGCGAGTACTGGGCGTTGGTGTGGGGAACGATCGTTATGGGCGCAACAGGATTGATTCTTTGGTTCGATAACAGATTTCTTGGACTTATCGGAAAGCTATGGTGGGATGTCGCAGGTACGGTGCATTACTACGAAGCATGGCTCGCAACCCTCTCTATTATTATTTGGCATTTTTATTTTGTCATCTTCAATCCCGACATCTATCCGATTAATCTTGCATTCCTCAAAGGGACTATCACGGAAGAAGAAATGCACGACGAACACCCCCTTGAGCTTCGCCGCATTAAAGCCGAGGAAATGAAACGGATCGAGGAAGAGGAGAAGAAAAATGAAAAGTGAAAAGTTAAAAGTGAGCGCTGATCTTTGGTCGTAACACCCGCTACCTTCTGACCAAGGACATAGGACTCAGGACACAGGACTCAGGACTATGAACTAAAGGCCAAAGACCACGAACCTAGCACCACGAACCATTTTCCACAGTTGCTTCTCTTTTTCTATAACAGTATTATCCAGCAATCATGAAGAGGCTCGTACCGAAATCGTTTTTTAATCCGACAAGTTTTGCAGGCGCCGCACTTGCCATTATCAGCTTTGGGCTGATTTTATTCCTCCTCCTTCTTGAAGCATTTGCTGTACATCAAAGTCCCTACATGGGGATCATTGCGTTCGTGATTCTTCCCGGATTTCTTCTCACCGGCCTTGTGATAGCTGTTGTCGGAATGGTGTTCGAACGTAAACGCGTGCATGTTTCGGAAAATCGGTTTCCCCGTATTGACCTCAACAATCCGCATCATCGGTCAATGTTCGCCTTCTTCTCGGGACTCGTCATCATCTTACTTTTGTTCTCCGCGTTTGGAAGTTACCAAGCGTACGAATATACCGAATCGGTGCAATTCTGCGGTGAAGTGTGCCACAGTGTGATGAAGCCGGAGTATACAGCATATCTTTATTCGCCCCACGCGAGGGTATCGTGTGCCGAGTGTCATGTCGGATCAGGAGCTGATTGGTACGTGAAGTCGAAACTATCCGGCGCATATCAGGTGTATTCAGTTTTATTTCACAAGTACTCGCAGCCCATCGAGACACCAGTGAGGAATCTTCGTCCGGCGCAGGAGACGTGTGAGCATTGCCATTGGCCAAAACAATTCTATTCGGAGAAACAGGTTGTGAAGCACTATTTCCTTTCCGATGAGAAAAATACCGAGTGGTGGATCTCACTTCTGATGAAAATCGGCGGGGGGAACAGTGAATCTGGTCCAACATCAGGTATCCATTGGCACATGAACATCAGCAATAAGATTACCTATGTGGCGACCGATTCACAGAGGCAGGTTATTCCATGGGTCCAATCAAAAAGGCCGGACGGCACGGTCGTAACGTATACCTCGACTGACGGCGGGTTGAGCGAGGAGCAGCTTAAAAATGGCGAAAAACGGAGGATGGACTGCATCGATTGCCATAACCGACCAACCCACATTTATCGGCCGTCTAACGAATCAGTGAACGAGGCGATGTCGCTTGGCTGGATCAATCCTCGGATTCCATCAATCAAAGCCACAGCCGTGGAAGCGTTAGAAAGGTCGTACGCAACGCAAGAAGGGGCAATGGATAGCATTGGCATCTTTATACGCGAACAGTACACAGGACGGTATCCGAATGTTTCCAGCTCGATGAAGGTTGATCTTGACACTGCGATTGAATGCATCAAACGCATATACAGCAGAAATTTCTTTCCTGAAATGCGCGTGTCGTGGAAACACTACCCTAATAATATCGGACACCTTTACTCGGCCGGCTGTTTCCGGTGCCACGACGGAAAACATGTGGGAGATAACGGCAAGGTTCTTTCAAGAGATTGTAATACGTGTCATGTGATTCTCGCGCAGAAGCTCGATCATGACATCCTTAGAGTCTCGCTGAACGGAGTCGAGTACCGTCACCCTGTTGATATCGGCGATGCGTGGAAACAAATGAATTGCAGCGATTGCCATAGCGGCGGATCATAAGCGCTTGACACTCCTAAACATGATCGCGATGTTTTGTTGCGCTGCGGCATCTGAAAAATGAAGGCGAATTTTTCCGATAATTTTTATTACCTTGCGTGAATTATGATCGAGCATCCCCCGATTCAACCTCAGCAATCGAAGAGAGATTTCCTCAAATACATTCTTGGCGGAAGTCTGTTCGTGTGGGTTGGTACCGTCTTGTATCCGGTTCTCTCATACCTCAAGCCTCCGAGTCAGGCTGAAGCGGAGGTCAGCAGCGTGAAAGTCGGCAAACTTTCTGACATCGAAAAAGACAGCGGGACGATCGTGAAGTTCGGCAGCAAACCCGTGATTCTTCTTCGGCTTGCGAGCGGCGAGCTCCGCGCGTTTTCAGCGACGTGCACACACCTCGAATGTACCGTACAATACCGAAAAGATTTCGGGCTCATCTGGTGTGCATGCCACAACGGAAAGTACGACGTGAACGGTAGAAATGTTTCAGGTCCGCCCCCGCGCCCGTTGGATGAGTACAAGGTCAACATTCAAGGAGAGGAGGTTTTCATCTCCAAAAAATCATGAATCAAACATTGAAGAAATTCTATGACTGGTTGAATGAACGCCTAGAGCTGGATGACCTGATAAAATTCATGGGGAAGAAATACGTCCCGGTTCACCGTCATTCTGTGTGGTACTACTTTGGCGGCGTCTCTCTCTTTTTATTTATCATTCAGGTTGTCACCGGGATTCTTTTATTGATGTACTATAAAGGGAGCGAAGAATTCGCCTTCGAGAGTATCCAGTTTATCATGTCGAAGGTTCATTTCGGCTGGCTCATCCGGTCGATTCATAGTTGGACGGCAAACCTGTTCATCTTGACGGTCATGATTCACATGTTCAGCGTCTTTTTCGAGAAATCGTACCGCAAGCCCCGTGAGATTACCTGGTTTACCGGCATGTTGATGTTCTTCCTCGCGCTTGGCTTCGGTTTCAGCGGATACTTGTTGCCATGGAACGAACTTGCGTACTTCGCGACGAAAGTCGGCACGGATATCGCGGGCATTGTTCCGGTGGTCGGCAAGCCTATCATGATTTTTCTTCGCGGTGGCGAAGATGTAACGGGCGCAACGCTCTCGCGGTTTTTTGGGTTCCACGTTGCGGTGTTCCCTGGGATCTTTACTGTGCTCCTCGGTATTCATCTTCTTCTGGTTCAGCGGCAGGGGATGAGCGAGCCATTAACCTCGGAAAATGAACCGGCCGCGGAACGCAAGACAATGCCATTCTTCCCAAATTTTCTCTTGCGTGATTTGCTGTTATGGCTTATTGTGCTGAACCTGCTGGCAATTCTTGCGGTCTTCTTCCCGTGGGAATTGGGGAAAAAAGCGGATGCGTTTGCGGCAGCTCCCGCGGGAATAAAACCGGAATGGTACTTCCTCTTCATGTTTCAAACGCTGAAATACATTCCGGGGAAGCTTTGGATTTTTGATGGTGAAGTGTTCGGGATTATGCTGTTCGGCGTTGCGGGATTGCTCTGGATGCTTGTCCCTGTCTGGGATAGAAAAAGTGCTCGAGGAGAAAGAAACCGGTTTATTACGTACATCGGACTGTTTATTATTTTCTATATGATAATTTTTACGATGATCGGATGGACATCATGAACCTTCGCATGGTTGTGCTGGTTGCCGTATTAATGAGTGCGAAAGGTGCCGCATTTGCCGGAGATCAGTGCCTGACCTGCCATGAAGCACTCGACGACGCGCCGTCCAAGTTGTTCAAACATGACATTCATTTTAAGAAGGGTTTGTCGTGCGCAGATTGCCACGGGGGGAACTCGAAATCTGAGGATGCAGAAGTAGCGATGAACAAGAACGATGGTTATATCGGTGCGCCAAAGGGAGACGAAATTTCGAAAATGTGTGCGGGTTGCCATGCTGATCCCGAGGCCATGAGGCGGTATGGATCACAATTGCCAACCAATCAATGGGAAAACCTTCAAGCGAGCGTTCACGGAAAACTTTCAACTACCGGGAAAGAACACATTCTGCAGTGCACAACATGTCACTCCGCACACGGAATCGTTTCGGTGAAAGATCCTGCGTCACCCGTCTCCCCGTTGCATGTTGTCAAAACGTGCACACAGTGCCACGCAAACGCAGCATTCATGCGATCCTATAATCCTTCGATACCGGTAGATCAACTCGATAAATACAGAACCAGCGTCCACGGCATCCGTAATGCAAAAGGCGATGCGCATACAGCAGAGTGCGCAAGCTGTCATGGCAGTCACAATATTCGTTCGGCAAAAGATCTAAAGTCGACGGTGTATCCTACAAATATTCCCGCGACATGTGCACACTGCCATAGCGACGCCAGGCTGATGAAGGCGTATAAAATTCCAACCGACCAATTTGAGAAATTTGCCAGAAGCGTTCACGGCATTGCCCTTTTACAGAAGAACGATGTGTCTGCTCCAGTCTGCAACAGTTGCCACGGCAATCATGGTGCCGCTCCTCCTGGTGTAGAATCTGTATCCAAAGTATGCGGAACGTGCCATGCGCTGAATGCCGATTTATTTTCTTCCAGCCCGCATAAAAAAGCATTCGATGATCGTAAACTCCCTGAATGCGAGACTTGTCATGGAAACCACGAAATTGTTGCGGCCACCGACACGCTCCTCGGCGTGGCCTCAGATGCAACATGCAGCCGATGCCATACCGAAAAGAAGAGCGTGCAAGGCTTTCTCGTTGCGAGAACGATGCGTGGATTAATTGACAGCCTTAATCTCTCCGAACAACATGCCCGGTTGCTGGTCGATGAGGCCGAACAAAAAGGGATGGAAATATCGGAGGCAAAATTCAAATTGCGAGATGCCCGGCAGGCTCGACTTCAATCGCGAACCATGGTGCATTCGTTCAATGAAGAGAAATTCCACGAGGTCGTGCAAAAGGGATTAGTGGTCACCGCAACCGTTTCGGAACAAGCCACACAGGCGATTGATGAATATTACTTCCGGCGTTACGGATTGGGGTTCGCAACTATCATCATCACCATTCTTGCTTCGTCATTGTATCTCTTTATCAAGAGGATGGAACGAAAGCAACGGAGTTAGCGGGTAAACGCATGAAAGGGATGGCGACTTGAATGTCGAGGTAATTTTGGAGGCTTTCATAGAACTCCTTCGCGCCGCACTCTTTTAATAATGAATGTCATTGTGGATAAGAGGTAACTCTAGCTGGGCGAATACTGAAATAAGGTCCTAGAAGTTCGCAAGTGCGGCGGAAAAGGGCAAAAAAGGAGAATTATCCATGGTTACTATTCTCATCATTGCAAATTTTGTAATGCTTGTCTTCTTGGATTTGAGATTGTAATGCCGGAAATCCTCAAAAAAAAGGGGAAAATCAGCGTCGTTCTCTCGGCACATTATTTGAGTAATAAATTGTTGAGGATTTGAACGGCGAAAACCTCAAACCTAAAAGGAAAGTAACCTCAGATGAAAAAGTTAGTTGAGATATTAGTGATGATGGCGCTCGTCGCTTTCTTGGCTCTTCCTTCAGTTGCACAGCACAAATATGTTGGAGTGATTATGTGCTCTGCGTGCCACAGGACTGAAAAGGCAGGAAAGCAATACGATATTTGGAAAGGATCGGCGCATGCCAGTGCGTTTAAAACGCTCCAGTCGCCGAAGGCAGAAGAAATTGCAAAAGCAAAGGGTTTGAAAGTGAAAGCGTCTGAAGCCCCCGAATGTCTCCAGTGCCATGTGACCGGGTACGGAGTCGACAAATCGCTCACGGCTGCGTTGAAGGTGGAAGATGGAATTCAGTGCGAAACTTGCCACGGTCCAGGTTCAGACTATAAGTCAATTCCTGTCATGAAAGATGCAGCGAAGGCCGAAGCAGCCGGTTTGATTCTTGCTAAAGACGATCCGAAGCTTTGCATACAATGTCACAATAGTAAAAGTCCATCATACAAAGAGTTTAAGTATCAAGAGGCATGGGAAAAAATTAAACATCCCGTTCCTATCGCCGCAAAATAAAGTGTATTCGCTCCATTAGTGGAGCGATACTTCCCCCGTCGGTAACCTACATACCGGCGTTTATCCCACGAGGCTCGGCAAAGCCTCCAGACCGCAAAACAATCCCGCTTCATCTTCTGATGAAGCGGGATTCCTATTTTATAGAAGGGGAGTGTTCTATTATTGATACTTGGAACTAAGTTTGGTATGATTACATAAAACTGAAGAAAATGAGAGAAAATTTTCGAGGACAAATGGCACACTCCTTGTCTTTATTCCTACCACACGAGTAAAAGGAATTGCCGTTATGAAATGTAAAATACTATTGTTCATTCTTTTCTTAGTGTCTGCCACGGCATCTGCGCAGCTTGCGACGGGACGATTCACCACGTCTTTTTACGGTTGGCAGGGCCGGAATGCTGATCTGGATGTTCAGAACTATATGCGCGGTTTTGAGAACGTCCAGTTCGATTTGTCCCAGCAGAACTTTTCATTCAACACGAATTTTCAATATTCAAAAGATTTCGGTGCGACGATCGGCACCGACCCCGACCTGCAGCTTTCGTCGCTGGTCCTGAGAGCGCGAAACATCGCTGACGTTGGAGACATCTCGGTCGGCCGTCAGTACGTCTTTGCGGGAGTCGGCGACGGTTTGATCGATGGAGCGGTTGCAAAAGCAATGTTGTTCGATAGAAAGGTTGGCGTTACAGCGTACGGAGGATACAACATTATTGAATCGCGCGCGATTGACCTGAAAGAAAGCCTTCCTGACAATTCACTGTTCGGCGGACAAATTACGGTTGAGCCGGTTGAAAACGGCATCGTTGGGCTGAGTTATATGAAAATGACTCGTAAGCCCGATCCGTTTACCGCCGTCCGTTCCGATTCACTGTTCGATCCTGAGGCGATTCTCATCGCTTACTCGCCGACGGAGGAAGAGTACGCGAGTGTCGATGCACGGTATAGTTTCATGAACGGGGCGAGTCTCTATGGCCGGTCGGATTATGATTTCAATTTTCAGAGAATCTCGCGGGCTGAAATAGAGGGCCGAGTCGGAATTTATTCTTCATTGAGTGCTACGGCCGATTACCTTTACCGTCAGCCGGAAGTTGCGTACAATTCGATCTTCTCCGTTTTCAATACCAACAGCACGCAGGAAATAGAAGCCGGCCTCGATTATGAGGTCATGTCGTTATTCCATACGTTTGTGCGCTATGCGATGGTTCAGTACGTTGATGATAACAGCCAGCGCGTAACCGTCGGCGGCTCGTACGATATTATCAATGTCTCGTATACACAAAATTTTGGCTATGCGGGAGACTTGAACGGTCTTTCCGTGCAGGCTGTGTATCCGATGATGGATCGGAAATTTGTGCCGAATATCGGATTCGGGTTCGCAGACTATCAGCTGTCGGATAATGCTCCAAAAAATAGTGTAGTCAACAGCAGTATTGGCGCAACGTACCGGCCTCTGCCTGCATTCTCTACAGATGCTCAGGTGCAATGGATGCGCAATCCGCTCTACTCCAACGATGTCCGTGTGTTTTTGAAAGTTAACTACTGGTTCAGTGATCGTCTCAGTTGGTTCTAAGGAAACTCTATGAGAAACAAAATTCTTTTGTTCGGAGCGTGTCTCGCAGCGGCAGCGGTTGCTGCACTCGGCGGTGGTTGGTCGGAGAACGGAAAGGCGAAAGCCGATATCGATACCGTGAAGGTAATCAAATTCTCACACCAAAAACACATCACTGAATTCGGAGTTGATTGCGCAACATGTCACGCAGAAGCTGCAACAAGCCAGGCGTCCTCGGATACGCTTGTGCCGGGACACGCAGTGTGCCAAACGTGCCATGAAGAACAGGTGAGCAAAACATGCGGGTACTGCCACGCGGACGAGAAAAATCCCAAGGGATTCACACGGGAAACACGTGAACTCCGCTTCAATCACAAGAAACATGTGACCGACGGTAAAATGGAATGCGTTACATGCCACACCGGACTGGACAAGGTTGACTATGCTTCAGCTGCGAACATGCCGACAATGGCAACATGCAATACCTGCCATAACAATAAGAAGGTCAACAACCAGTGCGAGACATGTCATACCAATCTTGCCACACTCAGGCCCGCATCACATAATCAAGGAAATTTTGTAAAGAACCATGCAACGCTGGCACGGTTGAATGCAATGGATTCACAATGCTCGACGTGTCACACTGAAAGTTATTGCCAACAATGTCATAACGGGTCGAACCTAACGGCGTTGTCGGCTAAAGAAATGACCGGTATGATTTCGCCGCGCACAATGGGGGATGATAAGTCTCAGGCATTGAAGGGGCAGATGATTCACGATATCAATTACCGCTTCACCCACGGTATCGAAGCGCGTGGCCATGCGGCGGATTGTCAAGTTTGTCACCAGGCGCAAACCTTCTGCAACGACTGCCACCAGAATGGAAGTCAGGCGCTTGGAGGAACAATTCCTACTTCCCATGAAGCGCCGGGTTTTGTGACAATCGGCGTCGGAACGGGAGGCGGAGAACATGCACGTCTTGCGCGGCGCGAGATTGAAAGCTGCCAGTCGTGTCACGATGTTCAGGGATCCGACCCCGTCTGCATGAAATGTCACGTAGACCCTGACGGCATTAAAGGAACGAATCCAAAAACGCATCCCAACGGATTCATGGCCGGAAACCATGGTGATTGGCATACGAACGCCGGTGCAACGTGCTTTGCGTGTCATACCGATCCTAATGCAAGGCCGCACTCAATGGGCGGAATCGCAGGCCAAGGTTTTTGCGGGTATTGTCATGGAAAAAAATGAGCGAACTATGAAAACAAGTCTGTATCGTGGAATAATTCTCGTCGCGTCTCTTGGATTACTGGCAGGCTGCAGCCAATTAAAGAACGACCAGCCTCCGACGGCTCCTAGCCTGAGTGTGCACGGAGTTGGATTCGCGGATCCTTCGTCGACGAACTTTCACGGCAATACAATCCGGCAATTGAATTGGAGCATGACAACGTGTAAATCGTGTCATGGAGGAAATTATGCGGGAGGTACGGCACAGCAATCCTGCCTAACCTGTCATACGCAGACGAATGGACCTGAAGCATGCAATACGTGTCACGGTACATTCAATGCACCCGTGAGTAACATTGCCTTGTTGGCGCCTCCTCGGGACACGAACGGAGATACGCTCAACACCAGCCGTGGTGTCGGCGCACACCAGGGGCATCTGCAAGCGACCATAGGAAAAGTGCTCAAGTGCCAGGAATGTCACACAGTACCTACACAAGTGTATGTCGCAGGGCACTTCGATTATCCATTGCCTGCAAAAGTAACAATGAACGACACGCTGGCGAATTTGGTTTCGGCAAGCGGCACCCTTGTCCCGCACCCGGCGTACGATCCTGCGCAATTGCAATGCAACAATACTTTCTGCCATGGAAACTGGCAAGTGCAAAAGTCATCCGCGCCTCAGGACAGACAGTACATCTATATAGATTCTATGATCGTGGGGGCAAATTATTCTCCGAAATGGACCGGCGGTGCAAACGAGGCGGCGTGCGGAACGTGCCATGGTTTGCCGCCAAAGGGGCATCTTGGCTACGGAACTTTAGATCTTCCTCTATCCTCTTGCGGCAATTCTGGATGCCATGCAGGGATCGTTGACGAAAACGGTAAAATCATAGATGCGGCAAAGCATATCAACGGGAAGATCGATATCCAATTGACCGAAAGAAATTTCTGAGATTTTTGAAGGGAGTGGAGTGATGGCAGGTACGATTGTTTTAGTTATTGCGCTGGTGAGCGGTCTTGTTGCGGTGTGGTCATACTACCAGTCTGCATCCGGAAGGCGAACTCTTTTGAGCCTTGGGAGGAAAAGCCTCTACGTGAGCGGAGCCGCTATTATAGCCGCCGCCGGATTGCTCTTAGGAAATATTCTTCAACATGATTTTTCGTTTGCTTATGTCTGGAATTACAGCGACAAAAAATTACCCCTCCATTTTCTCATTTCGACATTCTATGCCGGGCAAGAAGGAAGCTTCCTTTTCTGGGCACTCTGTTCGGCCATCCTGAGTTTCTTCCTGCTGCGCTACACAAGAACGCGCAAGCTCGAAGCACACGTGCTGACAATTTTTCTGGCGACGCAGTCGTTCCTGGTGTTGCTGCTTCTTTTCAAATCTCCTTTTACAACGATTTGGGATGCGTTTCCCGGGCAAATCTCTCCGGGCCAAATTCCCGCCGACGGCAAAGGATTAAATCCGCTGCTGCAAAATTTTTGGATGGTCATTCATCCGCCGGTGTTATTCATAGGTTTTGCAGTGACCGCGGTTCCGTTTAGTTTTGCGGTGGCGGCATTATGGCGGAAAGATTTTACGACGTGGCTGAAGAGCGCTTTTCCATGGGTCCTCTTTTCCGGATTGATTCTCGGCGTAGGAATAATGCTCGGCGCATATTGGGCGTACGGCGTCCTCGGCTGGGGCGGGTATTGGGGATGGGATCCTGTGGAGAATTCATCGCTCATTCCATGGCTGGTGCTGATGGCATTAATGCATACTATGGTGGTTCAAAAAAGGACTGGAAATTTTGTAAGATTGAATTTTGTGTTGGCGATCCTCTCCTTCCTTTTTGTTATCTACAGCACATTTCTGACGCGAAGCGGAGTTCTTGGCGATTCATCGGTACATTCGTTTACCGATCCGGGTGCTGCAGTGTATGGTTTGCTGATCGCGTTTCTTGTCGTCGTTACTTCCCTTGGTTTCGGAATGATGTATCACCGCCGTCGCGAGTTGAAGGTCAGTGCCGCTCCGTTAAAGTATCCTTCGCGAGGGTTTGTTATCAGCCTAGGTTCGTTTGCGTTGCTGGCATTGTCGGCGGTTGTTCTGTTCGGAACAAGCCTGCCGATATTTTCAAAAACGAATGTCGAATCCTCGTTCTACGATACGATGAATCTTCCTATCGCGGCTGCGATTGCGCTCTTGATCGGATGGAGCCTGCTTCTTCGATGGGAGAACGAGGATGGTTCAACGCTGTTCAAACGATCGGTCAAATGGGTCATCGCTTCGTTGCTTGTTGCCGCAGCAATGGCATATTTCGGTGTCCGTGACATCATGATGCTCCTTTTCGGCTTTTCATCGGCATTTGCACTCTTTGTGAATGTTGAAATTGCGTACCTCACGGCAAAAGGTGATCCCCGTTTGATGGGGGGAAAAATCGCACACATTGGTTTGGCGCTCTTTTTCTTCGGCGTTCTTGCGTCGGGGAGATACGGCGAAAAACAGCACCTCGCGCTATCTTTGAATACACCCCAACAAGCATTTGGCTACACGCTTACGTACAAAGGAAGCAGGCCGGTTGAAGGGGGGAAAAACGCATTTGATATAGAGCTGGAAAAAAATGGGACATTGTTTCAACTCTCGCCCGTCATGTTTGAAACGGGCGATCAAGGGACGATGCGCCGCCCTGATATTAAATCCTTTTTGACGAACGACATTTACGTGTCGCCTGTTTCATTAGACCGTTCTGAAACCGTCGCCGAAAATAACGGGGAAATGTTTTCCATCAAAAAAGGAGAGACGGTTTCGCTGGGAAATGTTAAGGCGACGTTTGTGAAATTCGATATGGGAAACCATGGCGCGGATGCGATGACGAGCGGCACTGGAATGACGGTGGGATCGGTCCTGGAGCTATCGTCTGGTGAGGGGAAAGAAACCGTAACGCCGGTTGCGGTGTACACTCAACAAAGTGCCCCGACATTCAAGCCTGCAGCGTCGAAACTCCTCGGTGCGAATGTGCAGCTTGTCAGCATGAATATCGATATGGGGTCAAAACAATCGATGGTAACGCTGGAGGTGGTTCGCCCGAATATGCTGCCGGCTCCGGGCGAGGTGTTGGAAATCGAGGCGAGCATGAAGCCGTTTATCGGCCTTGTTTGGTCAGGCACGATACTGTTGTTCATCGGATTAATAGTCTCTATGTTTCACCGGAAACGCGAAGCATAGCAATTGAAAGAGAAATTCACAATTACCATCATTTATTTTTGAATGGAGCTATCATGATGACAGAAACGACGCCAAAACCGTTAGTAGAAAATGTCGACGGGAGATTTCAGGTGCTGGATAGCTGCAATGGTTGCGGGCTTTGCATGTCGTACGCCATTCACAGCTTCACGTTTGACGACTCGGCTTGTTTCTATTATGTGTACCGTCAGCCGGAGGGCCAGGGAGAGATTGAAGACGTGCTCCGGGCTATTTCCGTTTGTCCGATGGATGCGATCAAAGATAGAGGGAACTGAAATTTCTTTTCCACGTGCCCTTCAATAGTGAAAGGCGCGGCACAGAGTACGCTGCGAAGCGATTTTTATGAACATCGGAATACTCAAAGAAACCGGTCTCTTAGAACGGCGTGTCGCTCTTTCCCCCGCGGGAGTTCATGCGCTTGCCGCCTCGGGACACACTGTGCATGTTGAGCGGCAGGCAGGAGCCGCGGCTCTTTTCGGAGATCACGAATACATTGAGGCCGGAGGAGTGACGGCTTACAGTGCAGAAGAAATCATCAACAGGTCTGAACTCGTACTGAAGATTTCTCCCTTCACGGAAAAGGAACTGCATCTTTTATCAATGGGGCAGGCGATTTTCTCCTTCCTTAATCTCGCGATATCACAACGAAAACAGATTGAAGCGCTCCTTCAACGTGAGGTGACTGCGATTGCCTACGAATTGATCGAAAATGCCCGGGGTGAACTTGGAGTGTTGCAAGTGATGAGCGAGATCGGCGGACAACTTTCGATGCATGTTGCCGCTCACTACTTACAATGGAAAAAGGGAGGACGAGGGATTTTGCTCGGAGCTATTCCTGGAGTTCCTCCGGCATCGGTTGTGATCCTCGGCGCAGGGACGGTCGGCAGGACAGCAGCCCGCGTGGCGGTAGGAATGGGCGCTTCAGTTACCCTTCTCGATAAAGATATTTCCCGGCTGCGGCAGGTCGAGGAACTTCTACAATGGAAGATTACCACTGCGACCGCTACGGATTACAACATTGCACGCTCAGTTCGTTATGCTGATGCCGTGATCGGCGCAGTATTGCTGAAGGGTGAGAAGGCTCCGCATATCGTCACGGAAGAAATGGTGAAGGGAATGAAAACCGGCTCGGTGATAGTCGACGTATCCATCGATCAAGGTGGTTGTGTCGAAACCAGCCGTCCAACCACGCTCAGCGACCCCGTCTTTATCCGTCATGGTGTTGTTCATTACTGTGTGCCGAACATGACAGCGACTGTCGGCCGTACTGCCACGGCAGCGTTGACAAACGCGATTGTTCCTTATTTGCTCGAAATTGCAAACTCAGGCATCGAAAAATCGCTTCGGACAAACCCCGGGCTGGCGAAGGGTGTGTGTACTTTTGGAGGCCATTGCACAAACGATGGAGTTGCAAGAATCTTTGATTTGCAACACGCAAACATATCGTCTCTTCTTTCAAGTCATCCCGAAACTGAGTACGCCGTATGAATTGGCTGGAACAGTATAAATCCAAAGTAGTATCGCTGCAAGAAGCCGTTTCCACGGTGAAGTCTGAAGACCGGGTATTTGTTAGCGGAAACGCGGCGACTCCGCTTTTCTTGACGCGGGCATTGGCGGAGCGGAAGCAGGAGCTTCTTCATGTTGAACTTAATCATATACTCATTATCGGAGACGATCCTCTTTCAAAGCCGGACATGGAGAAACATTTCCGGCACAATTCTCTCTTTGTGGGCCCCGCTGACCGGGCGGCGATAGCCGATGGAAGCGCGGATTGTGTTTCGGTCCATCTTTCCGAGGTTCCAGCGTTGTTTACAAAAGGGATTATTCCACTAGACATTGCGCTCATTCATCTCTCTCCCCCCGATGAACACGGGTTTATGAGTCTCGGTGTAGAATGCGCTGCAACGAAGGCCGCAGTAGATAGCGCAAAAGTCGTCGTCGCCCAAGTAAATGATAAGATGCCCCGGACGCTTGGAGACGTATTCATTCATGTCTCGCATGTCGATAAAATTGTCGAATGCTCGGAGGAGCTTGAAACCCTTCCCCATGGAACGGGGTATTCCGATGTTGAGATGAAAATCGGCGCGCACATCGCCACGTTGATCGAAGACGGCTCGACGCTGCAGCTGGGAATCGGCGGGATACCCGATGCCGTATTGTCGAACCTCGACGGGAAAAGCAATCTCGGCGTCCATACGGAGATGGTGTCGGACGGCGTTGTCAGGGCAATAGAAAAAGGAATTATTACAAACCAAAAGAAAACGCTCCATCCGGGAAAAGTAATTGCAACATTTGTCCTCGGTTCCAAACAGCTATACGAGTATGTTCATAACAACCCGTATTTTGAAATCCATCCGTGCGATTACACAAATAATCCGTTCATTATTTCTCACAACGAAAACATGGTTGCCATCAATTCCGCTATTGAAGTGGACATTACCGGCCAGGTTTGCGCCGATTCGATCGGCCAGACGATCTACAGCGGGTTTGGCGGCCAGGTCGATTTTATCCGCGGTGCGGCGATAGCAAAAGGAGGCAAGCCGATTATCGCCCTCCCGTCGACGGCGAGGAATGGAACCGTATCGCGCATCGTTGCACAATTGTCTCCGGGCGCCGGCGTCGTTACGTCTCGCGCCGATGTTCATTATGTAGTTACGGAGTTCGGCATTGCATCGCTGCACGGAAAAAATATGCGTCAGCGGGCCGATGCGTTAATCGCCATCGCCCATCCGCAGTTCCACGACGAGCTTGATAGCGCCCTTCGTTCGAAATTTAAAACTCATTATTCGCATTCGTAGCATTTTACCAACGACCATAAGGGGTTCAGACAATGAATTGTGTGCAAGTTCCAAAAGAAAAACTTGACTGGATTGCTAAAGAGAGCAATCAGGTCTTTGTGCTGACCGTTGAAATGGAAAGGGTTCTCGACTGGTACCGCGACCATCCTCATTTCCCGCTGGATTTTGAGAAGGTGCGTGCAAAGGTGATGGAAGCGCACACGCGAATCGAGGGTATCGCCGCGATGATGAACGAAATTCGAATGCCGAAGGCGCCCCAAACGGTTGAAGACCCGGCAACGGACGTTTGGCTCTGAAGGTGCCCAAGAAATCGTATAATAATAACAGCACGCGCTGCCGTTTCCGTACCGCGTGATCCGTTTGAGAAGGACAGGAAACAGTTCACGTACAATTCAAGCATGATAATGAAAGCAAGGAACATTGAAATATAATTAGAGCAGGCGATAGCGATGAACAATGAGAATAAAAATTTCAATTCATTCCCGCAGGGAATTTCTGAAAAGGATATTGACGATTGACTTTCATAACCTAAAAGGAGAACCATCATGCTTGAAGAGTATTGGAATGCGGTGCAGCAGAAAGTGTGCGTGAAATGTATCGACGGCGATCGTCACGGGAACTGCCGCCTTTCCCCGCAGTTTGACTGCGGACTGAAAAAATATTTTTCCCGCGTTGTGCACGTCGTTCAGACGACGCACAGCGAGAACATCTTGGACTATTCTACGGCGTTGCGCCGGGAAGTCTGCTCGCATTGCCAGGAACAGACCTCCGACGGCCAGTGCTACGTACGGAATATGCTTGACTGCCCCCTCGACCGGTATTTTCCCCTGATCATCGGGACGATCAGCGAAATCCAGCAAGGGCAAATCACCCGTTAAGTCTGTTTGGTGATCGGAAAGCCGCGGGTTGTAGTGACCTCGGCGTTGGAGTGAAAACCCTCCTTCCGTCGATAATTTTCCGCTGTTGCCGTAGCCGGTCCGGCTTAAACCGGCGTTGCCTCTCTATTTTTCATCGCTGTATCCCCCTTCTCCAGATGTGACGCAGTTATCTTGTGTCTCGTGGGAAAAAACCGTACCATTGCATGAAATCGTAAGGCTGCCAAGGAAAGGAAGCAGGCTCGATCTTACAAGATGAAACTTTCTAGGAGAAGGTAAAATGATTAAAAGTATCTGGAAGAAATTATTTTATTGGATCAACAAGTATCCAATCGTTTTTTCCGTGCTGGGAATTTATGCCTATTATCTTTTTACCACATTGAATTTCTTTAGAAAGTCTGCAGTCGCACACATGTCGATATTCGATTTTGTCCTTCAATATGATTCTCTCATCTGGATGTGGCTTGTGGTCTACGTCGTTTCTCGCGCCCAAACCATGAAGCAGAAATACGAAACGGACGAGTCGAACAAAAGACAAATACTCTCCGAAGTTGAAAAATCGTCGGTTGCCTCGATAGTGCTGCACAATGTAATTCGCCTTCTTCAGGATACGATTAATAACCCTCTCGCTATCATAGGTTCTACCATAGATGAGATACGCAAGCAAAATTCTTCCAACCCATCCCTCAGCCGGCAATTCGATCAAATCGAAGCGTCGCTCCATCGCATACACAATGCAATAAAGGACGTCGAAGTGTACGAATCGACGGCGCTCTTGGAGCAGTTGCATAAGCAAGTCAGTCCGTAAAGCGTGAATACCTGAGGTCGATGAATTTAAGCATCCTTCCGGGTCCGACGCCATGAGCCATTTGTCGTTGAAATCGGCGGAATAATATCAATATGAACGAAGAATCTGCTCGCAATCTTGACCAACATATGCCAGTCCCAAAACAAGAACCGGACAAAATATCCGGCAAAAAAGAAGTGATCATGCTTGTTGAAGACGAGAAGATGCTGCTGGAATTGCTGAAGTCGGTTCTCGAGGATGATGGATTTCCTGTCGTTACGGCTGCCGATGGAGAGGAAGCAATCGAAATATTTCGCGAGAAAAAAAATGAGATTGGCCTCGTGCTGACGGATATGGGATTGCCGAAACTCGGTGGGTGGGAAATGTTTCAAAAGCTTCGCGTAATCGATCCAACAGTCAAAGTAATTCTTGCGAGTGGTTTTGTTGATCAGGAAATGAGGGTCGACGTGATGAAAAAAGGAGCAAAGGATTTTGTTCAGAAGCCGTACGTTCCTAATATGATTATAAAAAGGATACACGAAGTGCTCGACTCCGATTAGGGCAAAAACTCTCCACCGGGATTATCACCCAAAGAATTCTTTCTTGCTGACGGCTAAATCACCTCCGCAGTTTTCGCTTCCCAGTTTTGAGAATCACTTCAAATCCATTTCCACAATTGGTAATTTTCTTTTTTGACTCACTTCTTTCTTTCGCTTTTACGTGCTAAAAAGTAGCACGGTATTTGTATTTTTTGCAGCAGAACAACATCAATTTTTGGATATCTCACACTGCACCAAAGGATAATAAAAAATGGCCAGCAACGATCTTTCAGAGAAAAAAAGGGCAATGGTAACGATTGATGGAAACGAAGCGGCGGCGTTTGTAGCTCACAAAACAAACGAAGTGATCGCGATCTATCCAATCACACCCTCATCCGGAATGGGCGAATGGTGCGACCAGTGGTCCTCCGAAGGGAAGAAAAATATTTGGGGAACAATTCCGCTCGTCGCGGAGCTGCAAAGTGAGGGCGGAGCCTCGGGCGCTGTGCACGGTGCATTGCAGACCGGATCGATGACGACGACCTTCACCGCGTCTCAAGGATTGTTGCTGATGATTCCGAACATGTATAAGATTGCGGGTGAATTAACGCCGACGGTGTTCCATGTTTCGGCGCGTTCGCTTGCGACACAAGCGCTTTCCATTTTCGGCGATCATAGCGATGTGATGTCGGTGCGTTCGACTGGATTTGCGATGCTTGCTTCAAATTCGGTTCAAGAGGTGATGGATTTCGCGCTGATTGCCCAAGCTGCAACGTTGGAATCACGACTGCCGTTCCTTCATTTCTTCGATGGTTTCAGAACCTCCGCCGAGGTAATGAAGATTGAACAATTGACTGTCGATGACATCCGCGCAATGGTGAAGGACGAATTGGTGTTTTCGCATCGTCAACGAGCGCTCACACCAGAGAAACCGGTTCTCCGGGGAACCGCTCAGAATCCAGATACGTATTTCCAATCTCGTGAAACGGTGAACCCGTTCTATGCCGCGTGCCCGGAAATAGTCCAAAAAACTATGGACAAATTTGCAAAGATAGTCGGGCGTCAGTACCATCTTTTCGATTATTTTGGGGCACCCGATGCCGAAAGAATAATCATCGTAATGGGTTCAGGTGCAGAGGTAATCCACGAAACCGTTGAGGCATTGATGGACAAGAAGGAGAAAGTCGGTGTGCTTAAAGTGCACCTGTTCCGCCCCTTCTCTGTCAAGCATTTCGCCGTCGCTCTTCCGAAGTCGGTGAAATCAATCGCAGTTCTCGACAGGACGAAAGAACCGGGTGCGGCGGGTGAACCGCTGTATCAAGATATTGTCACGGCAATTGGTGAAGCGATGACAGAAGGCTTTTCACCTTTAGCTTCTTATCCTCGCATTATTGGCGGACGGTACGGATTATCGTCAAAAGAATTTACGCCGGCAATGGTGAAAGGGGTCTACGATGAACTTAAAAAATCAAAGCCCAAAAACCATTTCACGATAGGCATCAACGACGACGTCAGTCATACCAGCCTCGAATACGATGCTACCTTTACGACGGAAAAAGACGATGTTGTGCGGGCGATGTTTTATGGCCTCGGTGCGGATGGAACGGTTGGTGCGAATAAAAATTCCATTAAAATTATCGGTGAAGACACCTCGAACTATGCTCAAGGATACTTCGTCTACGATTCAAAAAAATCGGGAACAACAACTGTGTCCCATCTTCGTTTTGGCCCCCGTCCAATTCGCTCTTCCTACCTGATCGACAAAGCGAACTTCGTCGGATGTCATCAATGGTTGTTTCTGGAGAAATACAACGTCCTCCGCGATTTGGTCGAAGGCGGAACCTTCTTGTTGAACAGCCAATACCCCGCTGATGAGGTATGGAGCAAACTCCCGAGAATTACACAGGAAGAAATCATCAGAAAGAAATTGAATTTTTATGTCATCGACGGTTATGCGGTGGCTGCGAAGACGGGAATGGGAGGAAGAGTTAATACGATCATGCAGACATGCTTCTTCGCGATTTCCGGTGTTCTGCCAAAAGACGAAGCGATTGCAGCTATCAAGAAGTCTATTAAGAAGACGTACGGAAAGAAGGGGGAAGATATCGTAAAGATGAATTTCGAAGCTGTTGACCAAACGCTCGTCAATCTTTTCAAAGTGAAAGTGCCGGCAAAAGTTGACAGCGTATTAGAGCTGCCGCCGGTTGTTTCGGACAAGGCCCCCGATTTTGTGAAAAACGTTCTTGCAAAAATCATTGCAGGGTTCGGCGATGAACTCCCTGTCAGTGCTATGCCGATTGACGGGACGTTCCCGACCGGCACTGCAACTTGGGAGAAAAGAAATATTGCCCTTGAAATTCCGGCATGGGATGAAAAAATCTGTATCCAGTGCGGAAAGTGTGCGCTCGTTTGCCCTCACGCGACGATTCGCATAAAAGTCTTCGACAAGAAACTTCTTGCCGGCGCCCCTTCAACGTTCAAGAGCACAGAGTACCGCGGCAAAGAGTACGAGGGAATGCAATACTCGATCCAGGTCGCACCGGAAGATTGCACCGGCTGCGGGTTATGCTTCGAAGTCTGCCCGGTAAAGAACAAAGCCGAAACCCGGCTCAAGGCTCTTAACATGGTACCTCAGCCCCCGATTCGCGAGCAGGAACGTGCGAATTGGGATTTCTTCCTTACGCTGCCGGAAGTCGACCGCAACACTGCGAAAGTCGACACAATCAAAGGTTCGCAATTTCTCCAGCCGTTGTTTGAATTCTCCGGCGCCTGTTCGGGTTGCGGTGAAACTCCCTACATCAAATTGGTAACACAGTTATTCGGCGACAGAACCGTTGTGGCAAATGCGACCGGCTGTTCTTCGATTTACGGCGGGAACCTTCCGACCACACCATGGACAAAAAATTCCGATGGACGCGGGCCCGCGTGGTCGAATTCGCTCTTTGAAGACAATGCGGAGTTCGGCCTCGGCTTCCGTCTTTCGATTGATAAGCATAAAGAATTCGCGTCGGAATTATTGAAAAAACTCTCGCCGACAATCGGTGAAGAGATAACGAACGCAATTCTTAATGCAGACCAATCGGACGAAGTGAAAATATATGAGCAGCGCCGCCGGGTCGAAATCCTCAAAGACAAACTGAAGGACATTCAGTCAACCGATGCAAAGCACCTCCTTTCTCTTGCCGACTATTTGATCAAGAAAAGTGTCTGGATTATGGGAGGCGATGGATGGGCATACGATATCGGCTTTGGAGGGTTGGACCATGTGATCGCGTCGGGACGTAACGTCAATATTCTCGTGCTGGACACAGAAGTCTATTCCAACACAGGCGGACAGATGTCAAAATCGACGCCGCGAGGTGCGGTTGCAAAATTTGCAGCAGGCGGAAAGCCTCTTGCGAAAAAAGATTTGGCCTTGATTGCAATGACGTACGGTAATGTGTACGTCGCGCGCGTCGCGATGGGTGCTAACGATCTGCACACGGTGAAGGCATTTCTCGAAGCTGAAGCATACAATGGCCCGTCACTTATCGTTGCGTACGCCCATTGCATCGCTCACGGGATCAACATGAAACTCGGCCTTGAGAGCCAGAAGGCGGCAGTGGAATCGGCTCATTGGCCTCTTTTCCGTTACAATCCTGACCTCGCCAAACAGGGACAGAACCCGTTCAAGCTCGACTCGAAAGCGCCGAAACTAAAATTCGAGGAATACGCGTACAAGGAAATTCGCTACAAGATGCTCACGAAGAGTGCACCCGAGGAAGCAAAGCGGTTGATGAAGCTCGCTCAGGAAGACGTCACTTCGAAATGGCATTATTATGAGCAGCTTGCATCGATGAAGTTTGACGGCGCGAACGGCGGGCATAACAAATAGGAAGAACTATAATTACTGGCTTACTTTCATGAAATAGCAATCGCGAGGAATCAATGGATCTCTCCACGACATATCTCGGTCTCAAATTAAAAAATCCGGTCGTGCCGTCGGCATCACCGATGTCCCGCACGGTTGCCGGCATCAAAGCAATGGAAGATTACGGCGCTTCCGCTGTCGTCCTCTATTCTCTTTTTGAAGAGCAAATCCGGCATGAAACGAGTGAGCTCGACCATTTCCTCTCGTACGGAACAGAAAGCTATGCCGAGGCGATTTCATATTTTCCGAAAAAAGAAGACTATTTTCTCGGTCCGGAAGAATACTTGAAGCATATTCAGGATGTCAAGCGTTCCGTCGATATCCCGGTTATCGCAAGCTTGAACGGCTCGACAGTGGGCGGTTGGACAGATTATGCCAAGAAGATTCAGGATGCAGGGGCTGACGCACTTGAACTGAATATTTATCACGTTCCAACAGACCCGGATAAAACGGGAGGTTATGTTGAACAACTGTATCTCGAAATTCTTCAGGCCGTGAAAGCGAAAGTGTCGATTCCCGTCGCGGTGAAGCTTTCACCGTTTTTTAGCTCGATGGCGAACATGGCGAAACGCCTCGACGAACGCGGCGCGAATGGGCTGGTGCTGTTTAACCGTTTCTACCAGCCGGATATCAACCTCGATGACCTCGAAGTTGAGCCGAGTGTGGTGTTGAGCAGTTCTGATTCGTCCAGATTGCCCCTTCGATGGATCGCTATTCTCTACAAGACAATCAAAGCCGACCTTGCCGCAACAACAGGTATTCATACCGGAGAGGACGTCATCAAAATGACGATGGCTGGCGCGAACGTAACCATGGTCTGCTCGTCGCTGTTGCGAAACGGCCCAAAACGGATCGGCGAGATTCTTACCGGTGTCCAAAAATGGATGATCGAACGAGAATACGAATCTCTCGACCAAATGCGCGGCAGCATGAGCCACAAATCTGTTGCTAACCCTTCTGCATTAGAACGGGCGAATTACATGAAAGCGTTGAACAGCTACATGTAAAGTCTTGAAGGCGGCCGCTGTTATTGCTGGGCGACCGCTTCGTGATAAAATCACTCCTTCTTCTCAATCTCGACTCTTCTTGAAGATGTATGACGACTTGTCCGAGAGATAACCACGTCCCATAAAATGTGGTGAGCCAAATCGGGAAGGTGTCCGTCATCTATTTGTTGACTTTGCGCCAATTTCTTGGTAAATTTTCAATGCATTACGAATTATAAGACGCAGCGTAGCTCTCAAAGACGATAATTTTTATTTTTTGGAGGTTCGAATGGCTGTTAAAGTAGGTATCAACGGATTCGGCAGAATTGGAAGACAAATCATTAATGTCATGGCGGATAAAGGGTATCTCGGCAAAGAGATCGATGTCGTCGCAGTTGTTGATGTGAGCACGGACGCACAGTATTTCGCTTACCAGTTGAAATACGATTCGGTACACGGACATTTCAGAGGAACGTTGAGCAGCGAAAAGAGCAGTGCTTCATCTGAAACGGATGATGTTCTTGTCGTCAACGGTCACAAAATCAAATGTGTCCTTGCACAAAAAGACCCGTCTCAATTGCCATGGAAGGCCCTCGGTGTCGACCTTGTTATCGAGTCAACAGGTTTGTTCACCGACTCGGAAAAAGCAAAAGGACATATCACCGCCGGTGCAAAAAGAGTTCTCATTTCAGCCCCCGCGAAAGGGGATGTGAAAACACTCGTTATCGGAGTGAACGACAATGAATATGATTCCGCGAAGCATACTATCGTATCGAACGCATCGTGCACGACAAACTGTTTGGCTCCGGTCGTGCATGTCCTTTTGAAGGAAGGAATCGGCATTGAAACAGGTTTAATGACGACGATCCATTCGTACACGGCAACGCAAAAGACCGTTGACGGACCTTCGAAGAAAGATTGGAGAGGCGGCCGCGCGGCGGCAATCAACATTATTCCCTCTTCAACAGGTGCGGCGAAAGCCGTAGGTGAAGTTCTTCCTTCAACAAAGGGAAAATTGACCGGTATGTCGTTCCGCATTCCCACGGCAGATGTCTCTGTTATCGACCTCACGTTCCGTTCAACGCGCGACACGTCAATTCAAGAAATTGACCAATTAATGAAGAAAGCGTCCGAGACGTATTTGAAAGGTATTTTAGGATATTGTAACGAAGAGGTTGTGTCGACCGACTTCGTTCATGATGACAGATCTTCAATCTACGATTCCCGTGCAACCCTTGAGAACAATCTAAAGGGGGAGAAAAGGTTCTTCAAAGTTGTCTCCTGGTACGACAATGAATGGGGCTATTCAACCCGTGTTGTCGATCTCGTGAGAAAGATGGCGGGAACTGTAAAGTAGTACAAACAGCGTCTACTAACCAAGGGCTGAAGCTCGTAGCGCGAGTTCAGCCCTTTTGTTTCTTGTCTTAATCCAAAAGGAACCGTTTTCCTATGCTGGAATCGTTTCCTTCTTATTACTAACACTATAACCAACGACGACAATGAATAAGCTGACTATCAATGATATCGATGTTCGCGGCAAGCGTGTTCTCGTGCGGGTAGACTTCAATGTACCGCTTGACGAAAAACAAAACATTACAGACGGTACACGTATCGTCGAATCTCTTCCGACTATAAAAAAAATTCTCTCTTCCGGAGGTAAAGCGATTCTGATGAGTCATCTCGGGCGTCCGAAGGGAAAACCGAAACCGGAGTTCAGTCTGAAGCCGGTGGCGGCCAGATTAGAGAAACTCTTGGGCAAGAAAGTCTACTTTGCATCTGATTGCATCGGTCAGCCCGCTGAATCTGCCGCGGCGGCTTTAAAGGAAGGCGAATGCCTTCTTCTGGAAAACTTGCGGTACCATAACGAAGAAGAGGCTAACGATCCGGCCTTTGCCAAGTCCCTTGCCAAACTCGGCGACCTATATGTCAACGACGCCTTCGGCAGCGCCCATCGCGCCCATGCTTCGACGGAAGGCGTCACAAAATTTATCTCCGTTTCAGTTGCTGGATTATTGATGGAGAAGGAATTGAGGTATCTGGGCGCCGCTGTCGATAACCCTGTTCGCCCGTTTACAGCCATTCTCGGCGGTGCTAAAATTTCAGGAAAGATCGACGTGATTCAAAATCTTTTATCCAAAGTCGATACGTTGATCATCGGCGGCGGAATGGCGTACACCTTCTACAAAGCACAAGGACTCGAAATTGGGAAGTCGCTCCTCGAAGCGGATAAGGTTGAACTGGCAGGACAAATTTTGGCCGCCGTTCAAAATAAAACTGTGAAATTCCTTTTGCCGGTAGATTGCGTTGTCGCAAGCGATTTCAAGAACGATGCAGAACGCAAAATTGTTACGAAGGATAAAATCCCTGCAACCTGGCAGGCCCTCGATATCGGCCCCGCGAGCGTTGAGCTCTTTTCAAGTGAGGTGAAAAAATCGAAGACCGTTGTCTGGAACGGTCCGATGGGCGTTTTCGAGTTTCCGAATTTTGCGGTCGGAACCAATGCCGTTGCGCGCGCGTTAGTAGAAGCGACGAAGAACGGGACGACTACGATTGTCGGAGGAGGGGATTCGGCTGCGGCTATCACACAGGCAGGAATGGCAAAAAGTGTAACGCATGTTTCTACGGGAGGCGGCGCCTCCCTAGAGTTTCTGGAAGGGAAGGTACTTCCCGGTGTCGCTGCGTTGACAGATAAGAAATAATGGCTGTGCAACGGCTCATTAGCTCTCCGATTGCTTAAGGCAATCGAAGAGCTAAGCGCAGACCCTCCACGAAAATTTGCCTCTCAGGTTTCGGTCGTTTATATTGTAAAAGGAGTATAACAGAAGAAGCGATGGCATATAATCGAAATCAATACAATAATTATTACCGCCCGAGTCTTTTCGGAGGGTTCAGTTTTTTCCCGCCTGTGATTAAGACTTTGCTTCTCTCTAACATCGGCGTCTTCCTTGTTATGCTATTTCTGGGGAATTTTCATGTTGGAGATTATTCCCTCTCGCTTGTGATGAACGAGTGGTTTGCGCTCTTCCCGATTGGGCAGGGTTTTCAAGTATGGCAGCTCTTCACCTACCTCTTCATGCACGCAGGGTTAAGCCACCTCTTCTTCAACATGCTCGCGCTCTGGATGTTCGGGATGGAGTTGGAGAACACATGGGGGTCGCGAAAATTCCTGACATATTATTTGGTATGCGGTATTGGGGCGGGATTATCGAACATCCTTATCGCCCCTCTGTTCACTTCAGTAGGGCCGACGATTGGTGCGTCGGGAGCGATTTACGGTGTACTGCTTGCCTTTGGATTGATGTTTCCCGATCGGTTGATTTTCATTTACTTCTTCATCCCGCTAAAAGCAAAGTACTTTGTTGTTCTGTATATGGTGATTGAATTTGTCTCTGTCAGCAACACTGACGGTATTGCCCACTTCGCCCATTTGGGGGGCGCGGTTGTTGGTTTCATTTACCTCCTTGCCGATGGGTTCCGTTTTTCATGGCCGCAGAACTCGGTCCGGTCGCGGAATGTCTTCTCCGGATGGACAGCTCCTCGACGCCCGGCCGATAGCTATGAAAATGTCACCGAAGCCCAGGTCTATGATATCAACGAGCATCAGCGGAAGGAAGAGGCGCAGGTGACCCAGCAGCGTATTGACGATATACTTGACAAGATCAGTAAAGCGGGATACCAGAGCTTGAGCGATGAAGAAAAAAAGATGCTGTTCGAAGCAAGCAAAAAACTAAATTAATTGTTCTAAATTTCCTATGGAAACACTTTTACCCATTCTTGAACAACCGCAAGCTGAAGAGGCGCCGCATACTCATTACAAGGTCGGCGTGAGGCGGAAGACGCGTCAAGTCAATATCGGCGGAGTAAAGGTAGGAGGAGGAGCGCCGATTTCCGTTCAGACAATGACGAAGACGAAAACGGACGATGTAGCCGCGACGGTCGCACAGATAAAAGCCGCTGCGGAAGAAGGCTGCGATATAGTTCGCGTGACAGTGAATGATAAGGAGGCCGCGGAAGCGATGGCAGAGATTGTCCGGCAATCGCCTGTCCCGATAGTCGCAGATATTCATTTCAATCACGTCTTTGCATTGAAGGCGATCCAGGCAAATGTCGCGAAAGTTCGGATCAACCCGGGCAATATCGGTTCGAAGGACCGAATCCGGGAAGTATTGACGGCGGCGAAGGATAAGGGTATCCCCATTCGCATCGGTGTGAACTCGGGTTCACTCGAAGAAGATATTCTCGAAAAGCACGGTTACCCTACGGCGGAAGCTTTGTATGAAAGTGCCATGCGGCATGTCGGAATTTGTGACGAGTTTGATTTTCACGATGTCATCATTTCGGTAAAATCGACAGACGTGCGGCTCATGATCGAGGCATACCGATTGGTCGCGGCACGCACGGATATTCCATTGCATCTTGGGGTGACCGAAGCGGGGCTCACCCGAGTCGGTACGATTAAGTCTTCAGTCGGCATCGGCACGCTGCTGGCAGAAGGCATCGGCGATACGATCCGTGTTTCATTGACGGACGACCCGGTGAAAGAAGTTGAAGTCGGGAAGGAGATTCTTTGTTCGCTCGGCCTTGCATCACGGAACATCGAATTGATCGCCTGTCCGACTTGCGGCAGAATTGAAGTCGACCTCTTCAGCATTATGGCACAATTGGAAGAGAGGCTTCAGGGGATCAAAAAGCCCGTAAAAATCGCGGTGCTCGGATGCGTTGTGAATGGACCCGGCGAGGCAAGCGAAGCAGACATCGGTATCGCAGCCGGCAAAGGAGTTGCAATCCTGTATCGGAAAGGGGAGATGATCAAGCGAGTGAAAGAGAGCGAGATTGTCGATACGATCGTCGAGGAAGTTGCGAACTTTAAACCGAAAGTCTAGGGAATACCCTTACTCAATTGAAGCAAATTGTTTTTCCTTGTCGAAGGTAGTTTTATTGCGCGATCGATGAGCAGCCAAAGGGGAAAAATTCTTCAATTCAAGGCCTTAATTTAATAAATCGTCTGCCAACCACCCTGTCTGCAGCGGCCAACGCTCCGATTGTCAATGCTATAATAAAGACTGTTTTCCAGAATTGAACGTCACCAGTAGCTTCGAGTGCTCGTGTTATCGTGGACGATCGCTGGACGAATGTCTCTAATCCTTTCTCATACATTTCGGATACAGGAGCAACGAATTGCGTTATTGAGTGAGAAGTCTTCTCGTATTGGTCGTTCGTGCTCGACACTTGGGAAATGGCGAATCCTATAATTGCGAGCACTATGAGCATCGCAACTAAACTCCCCAATTTGCTGAGAAACCGAAGAGCCAGCGAATCGCGTGAAGGCGTACTAAGATTAATCATGACCGATGCGGCTAAACTTGCCGGAGCCTTAACCAGAGTCTCACCCTTCACGATCCGTCCCATCGAATGTTCCAACTCAACTATCCGGCGGCAGGGAGCGCAAACGGTAAGATGCGCTGCGATCTTGCCGGTTTCCGCTTTGCCAAGCCGACCGTCTATGAACTCAAAAAGCTCTGGTGATGTCGGGTGGATCATTGTGCAATCTCCTTGATACCGGTTCGTCGAAGGATTCCCTCGCGCAACATGATGCGTGCTCGGAATAAACGTGCCTTCACAGTTCCCAGCGGCGATCCGACGATTGTAACGATTTCTTCGTAGCTTAAATCGTCGAGGTAAAACATTGTTGTGATTCCGCTGTACAGCGGCGGGAGTTCATTTATTGACTCTAATACATGCTGCCTGAATTCTTCCCCCTCGACAAGCGAATCCGGAATCTCACTGAGATCCGGAATTTCGTCCCGCCACTCTCCCTCATGTTCGTCTGATGAAATCGATTCTAACGGCACTCCGCGCTTCGATAGAACGGTCGAACAAACGTTGAATAAAATTCTGTACAGCCATGTCGAAAATCGTGACCTTTTCTCGAACTGTCCAAGTGCATTGAAGGCCCTCACGAATGCATCCTGGACGGCTTCTTCCGCCTCTTCCCGGTTTCGAAGCATTCGGATGGCAAGCGTCATTGCCTTGTCCTGATGTCGTTCTACAAGTTCTGCAAATGAGCGGGTGTTTCCGCCAAGAACTCGGCTAATGATCTCATGGTCTGACAGCGATTCCATTAATTCTGCATAAGGGTGTGTACCTTCTTAGACTTCAAGAACGAGTTCAGGGTTGCGTAAAAAATATCTTTTCAACCCGCAACCTTCATCATCAATTTCAAGTCAAAGATAGTAAAGAGGCAATTGAACGTCAATCAACTTCTCAAGGAGGATGCTATGGTCGATATATTGGTTCCTATCACGATGTTCGTAGGTGCTGCAGTAGTTCTTTGGAAATTTTTTGATTCCAGGCACATCGAGAGGAAAGCTATAATCGACAAAGGACTGAATCCATCCGACTATATGGAACTGTACAAACACCAATCCTTAGCTACACATCCGCTTTCTAGCTTGAAATGGGGTTTGTTGGCAATATTTGCAGGATTGGGTACTCTCACTGCTGCTGTTTTAAACAGTTGGTATCATTATGAGGGGGCGATCTTTCCGGGTGTGATTCTTGTATTTGGCGGGGCAGGACTGGTTTTGTTTTATGCAATTGCGTCGAAGAAAACAAAAGAGCTCTGATCAATCGCCTGCGTTTTCAAAAAAATATTTCTCACGCGGAATCGGAAAAGAACATACATCGACTTCGCGTGAGAAACCTCTTTTATTTGACCCCATTTTCCTCTATATTTCTTGTGTAGGAGTTCTTCACAATTTCACACAAGGAATAGAATTTTGTCCGCTCAGTTAAACATCCTTTTCATCGGTGACATCGTCGGAAAGCCCGGACTGGAGATGACGTCAACGATTCTCAAGAGCCTTCTCGAAAAGCACCGCATCGATATGTGTATCGCCAACGGTGAAAACCTCACGGACGGCAAAGGCCTTTCGGAAGAAGATGCAAAAAAGCTCTTCGACCTGGGAGTTCATGTTATCACCTCCGGAAATCATGTGTGGGATCGCTGGGATTCCCGCAAGGTGCTTGGAGGAAACAGAAATATTCTGCGTCCCCTGAACTACCCACGTGAAAACGCTGGGAACGGTTTTGTGATTTATGAACTTGAAGGAAAGGGGAAGGTCGGAGTTCTTAACGTCCAAGGAAGGACGTACATGCAGCCTCTGGACGACCCGTTTAAGGTTGTCGACTGGGCGCTTGGGAAAATCAACGAGGTGACGAAGGTTTCGATTCTCGATTTTCACGCCGAAGCGACCGCAGAAAAGATCGCTATGGGATGGTACGTTGACGGCCGGGTCAGTGCCGTCGTCGGGACTCATACCCACACTCCGACTGCCGATGCGAAGATTCTTCCGCGGAGTACTGCTTTTATTACCGATGTCGGCATGTCCGGGCCGTATGATTCGGTAATTGGGATGAACAAGGAGCAAGCCATTCATCGTTTCCTCAAACAAACGCCTCATAAATATGAGACGGCGACAAATGACGTTCATCTTTGCGCTGTCGTAATCGAGGTTGAAGTTGAGACCGGTAAAGCCTTGCGGATAGAGCAAATTATCTTCCCCAAATTTTGAAAATTGCCAAAGGGGCGGTTTAAAGTACAAGGCAAATGCTCATTGTACTTGATGCCGGCTCAGTTTGAGAAAAAATTGTAATGCCCACATTCCGAAGGACTCCTTCGGAGGATGCCTTTGGCACGGGGGAATGACAAATTGACCCAATACCTATTATTTCTCACGCCCCGGTATCGTGCTTTATAACTAAACGCTCACTATGTCAGCACTGATCATTGACGGAAAGAAAATAGCCGAAGAGATTCGAGGCGAGGTGAAGGATTCTGCATTGCGATTGAAAACCCGAACGGGGATCGCACCCGGGCTTGCGTTCATTCTTGTCGGCGAGAATCCGGCATCGCAATCGTACGTGAAGAGTAAAGGGAAAGCGTGCGAGGAATTAGGATTCTATTCTGTCACGGAGAAATTACCCGAATCAATTTCGGAAGCTGAAGTACTTTCCATGATTGAGGCATTCAACAGCGACATGAAAATACACGGCATCCTCGTCCAGCTCCCTCTCCCCAAACATATCAACGAACAAAAAATTATTGAAGCGATCTCGCCTGAAAAAGACGTTGATGGATTTCATCCTATCAGCGCCGGCAGAATGATGATCGGCGCTGAGACATTTCACCCCTGCACACCCGCCGGTATCTTGGAACTCTTAAAGCGGAGCAAAATTAATCCGTCCGGGAAGCACGTAGTCGTCGCCGGACGCAGCAACATTGTCGGCAAGCCGGTTGCAAATATGCTTATGCAGAAAAAAGAATGGTGCAACGCGATCGTGACCGTTGCGCACACTGGCGCCCCCGACCTCGGATATTATACACGCCAGGCCGACATCCTGATTGTCGCGATCGGAAAACCCCGGGCCATCACCGCATCGATGGTCAAACCGGGTGGGGTTGTGATTGATGTCGGTATCAATCGCGTCGAAGATCGTTCGACAAAAACAGGCTACAGCCTTGTTGGGGATGTCGATTTTGATTCGGTGAAGGAAACCGCAGGTACGATTACTCCTGTTCCGGGGGGCGTAGGGCCGATGACCATTGCCATGTTGATGGTGAACACTCTGAAATCGGCTGAACGATTCCAGAACGCAATGAAGCGTTGAAACCTTTGTGCCCAGGATGCGTCCATTTATTTAGATCATTGCCCTATGAAAGTTTTATTTCTCCTCACATTCCTCGTTGTTCCTTTTTCCCACGCGCCGGCTCAAACTCAGGACGAACAAAATAAATTTCGCTTAGCGCAGAGCTTTGAACAAGCGGGGGAGTACGACCGCGCAAGCCAATTATATGGAGAACTGGTTCGATCCGACTCGGTGAACTTCGCTTATTTCACCGGCCTTCGCCGGTGCTACGAACAACTGAAAAACTATGACGCAGCGATTGCCATAACCCTCCGCTGGCTGAATCAAAAGCCGCAGGACATCGACAACATGGCAGCATTGGGTGCGCTTTTTTACAAGGCCGGGAACGAAGCGCGCGCTGATTCTATGTGGAACGTAGCGCTCTCTGTCGCTCCCAAAAGCGTTACGAACTACAGCATCGTGAGTATGGTCCAATCGGATAACCGCTTGTTCGATAAGTCGATTGCGACGTATGTTCGGGGAAGGAAGGAAATCGGCGAGCCGGCATTATTTGCCGGAGAACTGGCAATGCTCTACTCCTTGATGATGGATTATGCTGATGCAACACGTGAATACATAACAATACTCTCCTTAAATGACCGCGATATTGACCTCGTTGAGTCTCGGCTGGCAGGCTTCACTGCAAAAGAAGAAGGGCTTGCCGCAGCGACAAAAACATTTGAGGAAGCCATTGCGAAGGAGTCAAAAAGTATCGCGTTCCATCGCTTGTTGCTCTGGCTCTATATGGAAGGGAAGCGGTTTGACAAAGCGTTTGATGTGGCCAAAGAAATAGACGAGTCGACCCACTCGTTCGGCGCCGAAATGGAGTCATTTGCCGATCTGGTCTTTAAGGAAAAAGCGTACGACGTTGCAGCCAAAGCGTACCGATACTCAATTGAAAACTATCCCATGATGCCTAGACTGCCGGAGGCAAAATTTGGTTATGCGCGTGCCTTGGAAGAGATGGGCGCCACCGTAGACACGTTGAATGCTCTGCATTCGTCGAGCAGCGGTTTCCTCTCGGAGTCGCAGCCGGGTTATCACGGGGTAATGGAATTGTATCTTTCGCTGTCAAAAGAATATCCCCGCTCTGAGATCAGCGTGCAGGCATTGTACCGTGCCGGTCTCATGCAGTACAAATATTATTTTGACCTGAACGGAGCAGTGCAAATTTTTGACTCTCTTCTTACGCTTTCGTTTGCCCGGCAAATGGAGCCTGCGATTCTGGAGACGACCGGCGAGATTAATGTCGTGCAAGGGAAACTGGATAAGGCCGCTTACAGGTATTCGGAAATTTTATCGTCGGAGAATGCACTTCCCGAGGAGAAAACCCGGGCACGATTTCACTTGGCGGAAATTCAGTACTTCCAATGCAATTTCGACAGTGCGTCGAAAATTCTTGACGGGATAGCGCAGGCTCTTGCGGACGACGAATCGAACGACGCACTCCTCCTTCTACATTTCATCAGGGAAAATCGATCGGGATATGTTGATGCGCTGAAGGAATATTCGCGAGCATCTTTGCTGGAACGCCAAAAGAAATTTTCGGAGGCAATTCCGGTGCTGGCTTCCATCGTCCAGGCTTTTCCCGACGCTCCTCTCGCCGATAACGCCCTTATCAAAAAGGCGAAACTTTCTACTGCTATCGGCCAAAACAGTGATGCTCTTTCATCATATCAAAAATTGCTGAACGATTATCCGAAAAGCATCCTTCGCGACAAAGCGCAGTTCGGCATTGGCGATGTGTATCAATTTCAATTGAAGGAGAAAGAAAAAGCGATTCAAGCGTATGAAGAGCTTCTGGCGTTCTATCCTAATTCGCTGTTGGTCGAACAAGCCCGGAAAAGAATCCGTGAACTGCGGGGTGATGTTCTGTAGGGACTTGACTTGAATCTTTCGGCTATGTATCTTCACCTATGAAGCTATTTTGGAGGTTGAAGCCATGAAGTCAATTATTTGTATCTGTTTCTTGACCGCAACCACGGCAGCGTTTGCACAAGGCTCGTATCCCCTTGGTGATGACCAAGTTCGTTCGGAAATGTCGGTGAGTGAACTCCATTCATCCCAAATGAACGACCGTGCCGATTTCGGAATCACAACAGGATTTGCCGGATTTAAGATTGACGATATTGCCCGCGAAGGCGTCAACGTTGATCTTCATGCCCTGCTTTCAAGGATATCCCCACTGCGTATCGAGTTTAACGCCGGCGTCATTTTTTACAGTTCCGCTTACTCACCGATCGGTCAATTTTCCCAGTATTCTCAATACGGCTACCAATCGGACATTTATTATGCCAATGAATATTCACAGCCTCGATCCGGTATCAACTTCGGTCTCGGCTATATCGGGAGCGACGTTCTTTACTATTTTTCTGATGGTAAAATACGCCCGTATGTTGCCGCCGGAGTCGACGCAGTTACCTGGCAAATGAGCGAAGGTTTGGCGGGAACGCTCGCCCCCTCCGCACGCGCTGGAATCGAAATTGCGATGAATTCTTCGTTCACCGGATTTGTAGAGGCGCGTTACATGTACGGGTTCCCGAACCTGTTGAATCAATATTCGTCTTCGCTTTACTATGTTACCGACATTGCCTTCGGCATGTCGTTTGCGCCAAATTTGTAACTCTGAGAGCGCACCCCTTTCCCTCCTGTCGCCTTTTCAGAAGAAGATTGTTCTTGTGTAATCAACTCATTGTTTCCTTCCCACCGGTTGGTGATATCGATAAGCCGGTTGACGTTCGCTCTTCCAGAAGTGATTATACTATCACGATCAAAAATTTGTTACAATTATGTTCGTTCATAGTGAAGAATATCGGAAGAAATTTTTGATGAAAGAAAATAAATTTGTGTCACGATGAGCATCGATCTGGGAAGTCTTCGTAAACATTGCCTGCGGAAAGGTGGAAAAATCAGCGAAGAATTTCCTTTCGATGAGTATACGCTTGTGTTCAAAGTGAAGGGGAAGATTTTTATTCTTATCAGCACAGACGCTCATCCTCTCTCCGTAAACTTAAAGTGCGATCCGGAGCGCGCTATTGAACTTCGGGAACGGTACATCGCTGTCGTACCAGGTTACCATATGAACAAAAAACATTGGATAACTGTGAGCCTCGACGGAACAGTATCGTCGCGGGAAGTTTTCGAAATGATAGACCATTCGTACGATCTGGTGGCGAAAACCGCAGCGTCCGGAGGCCGAAAGAGGCCTTATAAGAAGAAATCCCGGTAAACCTTTCTTCTCAATCCTATGAGCCGCACCCTTATCTATACTTGCCTAATTCTATCGTTGGTGGAATTTTCTCCGGCAGCGTTCACGCAAGATTTGAAATATCTCGTGTATGACCAAGATGAAATTCCCGGCTCTGTATACAAACAGAGAAGGGAAAGGTTTATGGGAGAAATCGGGACAGACGCGGTTTCGATTTTCTTTTCTGCGTCGGAAAAGAATCGAAACGGCGATGACGATTACCCATTCCGGCAAGACGACAATTTCTATTATCTTACCGGGTTCAATGAGCCGAATGCCATTTTGGTGATGATCCCGAGAGGAACTTTGCTTCGCAGCGATCAGGATTCGACGAAGACCGATACGGTTCGCGAAATTCTTTTTGTCCAACCTCGTGATGTGAGGAGCGAACGTTGGACTGGAAGACGTTTTGGCCCCGCAGGTGCAATGTCGCTGCTCGGTGTTCAACGAGCGTTCACAAACGAAAAATTTAAGAAGATGTTTCCGTCGATTGTTTACACGAGCGGAGTAAAAGTTCTCTATGTCCCTCCCATTCCGGACGGGGGCGGTGAACTCGCGGAACTGCTGCAGCCTGTTGGTGAATATCTTTATCGGTTGAGGTCGGGCAATTCGCTCGTTGAACTCCGTGACCCGGGATCGATCGTGAGGAAATACCGTGCGGTGAAGTCTCCGGAAGAAATTGCCCTGATGGTCAAAGCCGCTCACATCAGCGCGGTTGCCCATATGCAGGCGATGATGTCATGCAAGCCGGGGATGGCAGAATACCAATTGCAGGCAGTCTACGAATACGTCTTTCGCAAACTGGGCTCTGAGTTCAATGCGTACTCCTGCATCGTCGGATCCGCTGAAAATTCGGTCATCCTGCATTACGAAAGCAATCGTAGGCCTATCAATAACGGAGATATTGTTCTTGCCGACTGCGGCGCTGAATATCACGGCTATGCGAGCGACGTGACGCGGACATATCCTGCCAATGGAAAATTCAGCGAACCGCAAAGAAAAATTTACCAGCTTGTCCTGGATGCGCAAAATGCATGCATCGCGATGATGAAACCAGGAGCGGTGTGGAGGGACGTGAGTGCAAAAGCCGATTCGGTTCTGATAGAGGGATTGTTTGCTCTCGGTATCGTCAAAGAAAAGAACCAGAGCGAACTGAGACGGTTTTTTCCTCACGGCCTCGGACATGCGGTAGGGCTGGACGTTCACGACGTAAGTTCGAACGTGATGATGACGGGAGTCGTTTACACGCTTGAACCCGGTATATATATCCCCGAGAACGCCGAAGGCGTCGATCCAAAATTTTTCAACATCGGCGTGCGCATCGAAGACGATATTCTTATTACACAGGAAGGGCACACGATTCTCTCCGGTGAGGCGCCAAGAGAAATCGATGAAATTGAATCATTGATGAAGAAAAAAGGAATTGGGGACATCCCGATCGAATAACGGGGGTGAGCCAATATTCCTTGATATTACTGCCGAAATACTAATCCCCCTGTTCTCTAGTCCCCTCCTTCCCAGTGCTCCTCGGTTTCTCCGCCCGTGAACATTACAATAATTTTCTTTGTTCTTCGTCTTAGAATATAAATGAGGAGATGGTTTGACAGAGGCTCTTACAGTTTCAAAAGATGCTGCTGCGGCGCTTGACCGGACAGTTCGGTCGGAACGCAAACGCTTATTGGATTTCATCCGCAAGCGGGTGCGCAACCAATCGGACGCTGAAGATATTCTGCAGGATGTCTTCTTTCAATTGGCGACGAGCTACAGCGTAACGGAACCGATTGAGAAAATGACGGCCTGGCTTTTCACAGTGGCTCGGAACAAAATAATCGACTGGTACCGGAAGCGGCGTCCCGGTTCTCTTCCGGCTGCAGACGACGATCCGTCCTCGCCGCTGAATCTCGAAGAGATTTTGTTCGACCCGCGTCAAAATCCCGACCGGGTCTATGCACGGTCGTTAGTCTGGACCGAATTAGCCGATGCGCTGGATGAACTTCCGGATGAACAGCGCGAAGTTTTTGTGATGCACGAATTAGAAGGAAGAAGTTTTAGAGAAATCGCAGAAATAACGGGTGAGCCGATCAACACGCTCCTCTCACGTAAAAGGTACGCGGTGCTGTTCCTGCGAGAACAGCTTCAAGAATTATACGAAGAAACAGATAACTTATAGGAGAAACCTATCATGAAAGCTTGGTGGATGTTGAGAGTTGTAAAATTTGTAGCGGTGATGATCATTGGATTGCTAGTCTTTGGCGCCGTCGTCATGGAGTTGTGGAACGTGCTCGTTCCCGATATTTTCCATGGACCGGCTGTAACGTTCTGGCAGGCGCTTGGATTGCTTGTGCTGTCGCATATCCTCCTCCGAGGCTGGGGACCGTGGCGGCATGGGAACGGATGGCATCGAGACCGCTGGAAACATCGTTTCGAAGAAAAGCTGTCGGCAATGTCTCCCGAGGAACGCGATAAATTCAAAGAGGAATGGCGTAGGCGATGCGGCTGGTCGGCCGACGATGTGCACACCGCAAAAGAGCAGCCGAAAGCCTGAGGTTTGCGGTGAAGCATATCGTTGGTGCGAAGGAAAAGATTCATCTAACGGTGGCGGCATGGGAAGGAGTTGCTTCTCAGCCCCACCGTTTTGGCGGAATCGAGTTTCGGCTTGGAAAGCGGGAATTCGGCCACCTTCACGGAGATTCTTTGCTTGATATTCCCTTTCCACTGAAAGTTCGGAATGAACTGGTTGCTTCCGGCCGGGTCGCTCCTCATCACATTCTCCCTGAGAGTGGCTGGGTAAGTTTTTATATCAAAGAGGAGCAAGATGTCGATGAAGCGATCAGATTGCTGGATCTTTCTTATGAGCTGACAAAGAAGAAGCTGGGTAAAGAGAAATTCAAAAATATAGGGAGTTTTTAAAAGGAGATTGGTATGATGCAGATATTTCCACTTTCCACAACTAGTTTCGGTCGTACAAATGCTCCATCGGACCGAACTCCACAGAGTGATGACGGTGAGCTGCTGGATGCATATTCAGCAACAGTGACGGCGGTCGTCGAAAACGTTTCCCCCTCCGTTGTGAAGATCGATGTCAGTCACCACTCGATCCGCCGACGGGGTTTCGGTCAACGCAGGCAAGAAGAGAATGAGAACTCTCGTCCCGTTACAGGGAGCGGTTCGGGTGTGATATTTACACCAGACGGATTTGTTCTTACCAACAGTCACGTCATTCATGATGCTGCTTCCATCAATGTAATTCTTGCAGACGGCAGGGAGCTGAAAGCTGAACTCATCGGAGAAGATCCATTTACCGATTTGGCGGTCGTCCGTGTAAGCGGCCAGGATTTACCCGTCGCTAAACTCGGCGACTCCCAGGCGATTCGTATCGGACAATTGGTTATTGCTTTGGGGAATCCCTTCGGATTTCAAGCCACGGTTACCGCGGGGGTGGTAAGTGCGCTGGGACGTTCGTTACGGGTTGGCGGAGGACGGTTGATCGATAACGTTATTCAAACGGATGCGGCGCTGAACCCCGGCAACTCCGGCGGACCGCTTGTCAATTCCCGATCGGAAGTTATCGGGATCAATACTGCTGTGATTCCCTGGGCGCAGGGAATTTGTTTTTCAATCCCCGTCAACACGGCAAAGAATATTGCCGGTCAATTGATGAAGGAAGGAAGAGTGACGCGCTCATTTATCGGCATCGCAGGACAGGTGCTTGATATTTCTCGAGCCGCCATCCGAACACATTCTTTAACCGGTACGCGGGGTGTAATGGTCGCACATGTAGAACGAGGGGGCTCGGCGGAACATGCGGGTTTGCTGGTAGGGGATGTGATCGTTGAAATGGACGGCCATCGCGTTGAGAGTATCGATGACCTCCATCGGATGCTGACAAAAGAGATGATTGGCAAAGAGGCAAGGTTGATGGTTTTGCGTTTGGAAAGAAAACTTTTTGTCAACATCGTTCCAAGAGAGCTGAAACCTTCCTGAACGCTCTGCGACCTACTGGGCAGCCCCTGCGGGCAGGCGTTTTTGTAAGAGGTCAATCGCATTCCGTGGGGATGAAGCGACGGCAATATACTTTGTGCACGATTCTTTTCCTTCGAACGTCAGTTCCCGGTTAAGTGTATCGATGACCCCGTTCCAGAAATTACCGAGAACGATGACAGGCCGTTCTTCAATGACACCTTTGTTCATGAATTCCCAGATGCTCGCCAACTCCAGGAGCGTTCCTGTCCCGCCTTTCAACACAACGTAGCCATCGGCAAGCGAAATCAAATCCATAAGTCTATCCGTTAAAGATTTGACAACAACCCTCTTTTCGATCCATCGGTTTGGATCAACGCTGAAAAATTCACTCACCACGCCGATGGTTTTTCCGCCGGACTCTTTTGCACCGCGCGCAGACGCTTCCATTGTTCCGCCATAGCCGCCGTTACAAACCACATAGCCCGCCGTAGCCAGCTCCCGCCCCAGGTTCCGCGCTTCCTCGTAAAACTCTTCCCCCTCAACAGGCCGTGAGCTGCCAAAAACCGTAATAATAGGTTTCGGTGTCTTTTTATCGTTCATGATTGTAATTATCCACGAAGAGGACGAAGGGACAGGAATGATTTTTTAATACTTTCGCGTTCCTCACGGAAATTAATTCCAGAATTCCCACGACACCCCGAAACGAACGTTCCGGTCATACATCGGATAAAACGGCGTCAACATATATTGATTGCCCGAGAGATTTTCCCAAATAAGATGGAGATAAGCGTCGCCGAGTTTCCCGATGACGAAAAAATCAGCGGTGCCGCTGGGGCCGAACGATTGGAGCAAAGTGTACGGGACAAACAATTCGGACTCATTCAACGGAGCCATGCCGCTTTGCTTGGATGTGTACCTGCCGCGGAAGCCGATCTTGAGCTCGAGGTTTCCGTTCACCAGGAGGTTCTTGTAATAGATAGATCCGTCAAGATACAACTCTGGAAGAAGCTGAAGCTTTTCGTCGATATGATAGTAATCGGGCTGCTTGAGGTATGTTGCATTCCCTTCCGCGTAGAAATGGTTGTATGAAATCTTCAACGATACATCGACGCCATTATAGATATTGAGAGCGGGTTGTAAAAACTCAAGAGTATAGTTTGGAGGGGAAGTCCCGAATTCGGAGGTTGTGTCAACGAGAATCGGGTTCTTAATTTCTCTATGGGTTAGTGAAATTGTACCGGAGAGAAAATCAGAAATCGCAAACCGTGTTCCGACCTGGATGAGCATATGCTGTTCATTTTTCAACCATAAGCGCGGGGTTGGCAAATGGGTAGAGTCGCTGGACCAGTAAAGTTCCTGCAGAGTCGGAGTACGCTGTGAAACAGACAACCCTCCGAACAACGATAACGACGATGTGAGTGGAACTTGAGCGTCGGCCCCCGCCCCAGGAAGGTTTTGGCTGCGGTAATAATCGTCTCTCCCGAAGACAGCGAACGTTAACGGCGATAATACGAGAATCTCTTCTTTTGCGCTGGCGCTTAATTTGTTCTCTTTGCGTCCGCCGACTTCAGGACTTGATTCGACCTGAATCTCTTCTGCCTCTGCGGTAAGACTAAAATTCTGTGCGGCGCTTTCTATCTCATGCCGCAAAAGAAGGCCTGCATTTGAGTTCCGATTATCCGAATGTGTAAGGACACCGTTAAACGGCAATCCATCGGTATATTCCCGCACTTCGTCGCGATATTCCCTTAATTGATTGGAATAATAGGCCGTCAGCGTCGTGACTTGCATTGTATCGTCGGTTAGATGACCGGCGGCGGTAAGGTCAAGATGGTGATTAAATAATTTCTCGTATGCTTCGTTGTTCGAAACGGTGGCAACTTGTTCGTTGAAATATTCGCCGGAGAGAGTTTGAAGGTAATCGACGCCGCCGTTCAATCCTGTGTTCGCTTGCTCGTACAAATGAGAGAGAACAATGTTGAACGAATTCGAGATGTCATACCGGAGCTTTGTTCTGAACGACCACGCGTCGTAGTCGGAGTTGATGAAACGTCCACGATAATCCTGGTCGATCTGATCGAATCCGAGGGCATGCCGCTCGAGCCCAAACATGAAATTAAACCTGGAGAAAATGTTCTGACTGAACATCGCATCGGTCTGCGCGTAGTCGTCGACACCCTGGCTGTAACGGAGGCATGAGTAGGGTTTGTTCGTGTAGAAACTTTTCGTGACAATATTGATCGCGCCGCCTGTCGAATTCATTCCATAAAACATGGCGCGCGGTCCAGTGATGAACTCAATTCTCTCGATATAATCTGTTGGAAATAGTATCATATCGTAAGTTCCGGTAATGGGATCGGCTTGACTTCTCCCGTCGACAAGAAAAGCAATACCGCGCTCGTCAACTCCGCCGATGGTCAATTCGTTATGCTGTCCGGGACTTCCCATGTCGCGGATATACATGCCGGGTTTTGTCCAAAGTAAATCTCCTATGTAGCGGTATTCAATCCACGGAATTTGTGAACCGAGAATTACTGCGCTTGAATCTCCGTACGGTTCCAGCGCGCCGATAAGCGGTATCGGTTTAATTCGAACGAGCGAATCTTTGGTCATTTCTGAAGGAGGTATCAAGGCGGAAACTGTATCTCTTCCTACAGGCGTAACCGTTTTTACAGTATCATGTGTGAAGGAATATTGAGAAGCATAACACTGCGTAAAAAGGAGGGCAAGAGAGAATACGATAAATATACAGGCTCGTGGTGTGCCGGGCATCAGAGTAATGGCATAAAATTGGGCGGTGTAACGGAAACGAAGTAATCGAGACTAAAGAAATTCTCCGCTTGCCGAGCATCAGTTTCATTGTTGAACAGTCCGAAAACCGAAGAGCCGCTTCCTGACAGTAGGGCGAATGCCGCTCCGTGCGAAAGGAGCTCTTGCTTTAAGCGGGCAATTTCCGGATAGGCGTTAAAGACCACATCCTCAAAATCATTTTCCATAAGAGAAGAAATGTTAGCTACCGTACACGTCGCACCGTCATAGAACTTGGCTTGCCGGACTGTGGGCTGCCTGCGTTTTGATAATTCGCCGTACGCCCACGCGGTTGAAAGGTGTATGGTTGGAGTAACGACGAGAACAAAATATGGCAGTGAGAGTCTCACAAAGCTCAAACGCTCTCCCCGCCCTTCGGCATACGCACTCCGGTTGTGAAGAAAAAATGGAACATCGGACCCGATATTCAAGGCGACGTTTGCCAGGGTAGAAGGATCGATCGGAGTTTTCCACAATGAAGAGAGTGACACGAGCACCGAGGCAGCATCGCTGCTTCCGCCACCCAGGCCCGAACCGATCGGGATGTTTTTCTTAATGCCTATTGCGGCACCCTGTATAGTACCAAGTTCATTTCTGAGAAGGTCAACGGCTTTCCAACACAAATTGTTTTCGTTTATTGGCAGCGCTTGGTTGTCACACGAAATTGAAATTGCAGAATTCGACGGCTCAACGGTCAGTTCATCAAAAAGGTTGATACGGTGAAAAATGGTTTCGATATCATGGAATCCGTCTTCTCTCTTTCTCAGAACACGAAGCCCCAAATTTATTTTAGCGTACGCCTTGAGAAGCATGGTCAAAGATACGAGGAGATTGGCGAAGTTTCAAGATGCGCGCCGCGTTAGTAGTGGCTCAATTTGAGAAACAAATTGTCATGCCCACGTGCCGAAGGCATCCCCTTGGGAAAAGTGGGCATCCATTGTGCCGCAAAAGCAGCGGATGTTTGGATTCCCGCTTTCGCGGGAATGACAAATTGCGCCCGCGCCGCCGCTTGCCATGAATAAATTGAGACTGAAGACGAAAGTCGCTATATTTCCGTTACTATGCCGCAATCACTTGTTCAACAATAGTATTTATAGTTATGCAAAAACGGGAAGCAATTATTCGGCACGTTCAAAATCTTACCTTTATCGGGAAAGCGGGTTCTAATCATTGGACCACAATGGATTCCTCGCACGGAGAAAGTTCAGCCGCTGCCACATCTCCGATGGAACTCATTCTCCTTGCTCTCGGAGGATGTACGGGAAGCGACGTGGCCATTATTCTGGAGAAAAAAAGAGCGCGTGTTTCCAAGTTCGAAATGAAGATCACCGGCGAACGTGCCGCAGAGGACCCGAAGGTGTATACCTCGATCCACATCACTTATATTTTCGAAGGGTTCAACCTCAGAGAGAAAGATATTGTCCACGCCATTGAACTTTCGATGACCAAGTACTGTTCGGTGAGCGCAATGCTCAAAAAATCTGTGGCGCTGACGTATTCGTATTCGATTGTCGGATCGGGTGGTGCGGCTTGATGACTAGGCTGGTAAATTAATGTCTCGTAGCTTGATGATTTCCTTTTCGATGCCCCGGATGTTAGTGTCAAGCTCTTGTATAACAGCTCGGTCGCTTGCGTTCAGTTTTTGTCTGGATATAATATCCGCACTGATCTTAATCGCTGCGAGGGGATTGTTAAATTCGTGGCAAATAGTAACCACGAGCTCTTTGATCGCCTCGCTTCGTTTTTGGCCGAGGAGTTTATTTTTTTCCACTTGTGCAATTTGTTTTTTCAGTTGAACTCGGTTCAAAACGTTCAACAGAGTCCGCGGGAGGACCGATTCGACAATTTCTTCCTTCACGAGAAAATCCTCGACCCCCAGCTTCATTGCCTCCACGGCGAGCTGAAAGTCCTTCCCCGAAGCGATGAAGACGAGAGGAACATCGATTTTCAAACTTCTGATCTCTTTAGCGAGTTCTAAAGCAGTCATCTCGCTCAAATAATAATCGACGAGAACAACCGCGATAGTCAGATCGGTCTTGAGCCTTTCGATACCGCCGGCGCCGGTCTTTTCCCACGTTATTTTAAAATCGCTTCCTTGAAATTTCTTGAGTTGAGACTGCGCGGTTTTTGCGTATGAAATATCGTTGTCTATGAGTAATACGTGAATAAGAGGCTCGTTCATTCTATCCCTTGCACTAAATTTTATTGGATAAAGTAGCACAACTTTTTGTTTTAATCAACCGAACCGCGACTTTTTCAAATTTCTTGTTGATTTTAATCCGCCGATTGTCTATAATTTACAGCCGAAAAAAGCGAATATCATGAGGAATTCCAATGGCAGAAAAAAATAGCATTCTTGTTGTGGACGATGAAGATGCTTTGCGAACCGTATTAAGCAGTGAACTTGAGAGTGAGGGCTATGTAGTGGCGACCGCCGGAGATGGCGATGAAGCAATATCCGTTTTGCAGGGGAAATCGTTTGATTTAGTACTGCTCGATATTAAAATGCCGCGCGTCGACGGTTTTGAGGTCCTGCGGTTTATCAAAGAACGTTACCCAGCCACGAAGGTGATAATGCTGACGGGTTTTGCCGACTTAAAAAATGCAATTGAGTCGAAGAAGTTGGGGGCAGAAGATTTCGTCAGCAAGCCGTACGATTTAGTCGATCTCTTAACGACGATCGAAAGAGTTCTTACCAGCGAATAATTCCTGCCATTCCCTGCTTTTACCTTTCTCACGGGCATTGTCATGGCTCGCACCTACAATATCCTTATAGTCGACGATGAAGAGAGCGTCGTATTTCTTCTCAAGGAAGAGCTCTCGGAATTAGAGAAGTACGACGTTACAGTTGCATACGACGGCGCTGAAGCAATCAACATTCTTCAGGGCCACCCTTTCGATGTTGTTCTTCTCGATGTGAAAATGCCTCGCGTCAGCGGGATCGAAGTCCTGAAGTACATTCGGGAACAGCACCCGACTACGATTGTCCTTATGCTTACGAATTTTGCCGACGTCAAGACAGCAATCGAAACGATGAAGCTTGGCGCGTACGATTTTGTCAGTAAACCGTATGAGCGGGAAGAATTGCTTGCAACGATTGACCGCGCACTCGAACTGCGCCGCCTTACGATCGACAATAAGCTCATGGAGTACGAGCTCAACCGCCAGGGGTTGGCTCGTGAGTTTATCGGGAAAAGTCCTGCAGTCCAATCCCTCATCAGCACGGCAAAAAAAATTGCCGATAGTACTGCAATCGTTCAGATTCAAGGTCCGAGCGGTACAGGTAAAGAGCTGATAGCCCATCTTATCCACACATCAAGCCCGAGAAAGAACCGCCCTTTTGTGATTGTGAACTGCGCTTCCATTCCCGACGCTCTGCTGGAAAGCGAACTGTTCGGCCACGAGAAAGGAGCGTTCACGAACGCGTACGCGATGAAACAGGGTCTGGTCGAAGTTGCAAACGGAGGGACTCTCTTTTTGGATGAAGTCGGCGACATCAGCCCGATGATTCAGCCCAAGCTGCTCAGATTTCTCGAGACAGGGGAGTTCCGGCGGGTAGGGGGAACAAATGCGATGAAAGTCGACGTGCGTATCGTTTCCGCAACGAACAAGGATTTGCAAAAAGAGGTTGAGGCCGGCAGATTCAGAGAAGACTTATTGTATCGATTGAATGTTGTGACCATTCGTATCCCCCCCCTGAAAGACCGCAAAGAAGATATCCCCCTTCTCATTGAGAATTTTTTGGGGAAAAAAATAAAGGGAAAAGCTCAGAAACGCCTGAGCGACGAAGCGGTGCAGGTATTGATGCGGTACGATTGGCCCGGCAACGTCCGCGAGATGGAACATGTCATCGAAGGAGCCGTCATTCTATCGCATGACGAAGTCATCACGGCAAAAGATCTGACACTGACCGCATCCTCGGGAATGCAAAATTTGAGCCCCGTTCCCATGCCGCAGAAAGAGGGTGAAGTATTATCACTTGAGACAATGGAAAAAATGCAGATCGAACTCGTGCTGCAAAAGAATAATTACAACCGTTCAAAAACCGCCCAGTTGCTCGGCATCACTCCTAAGACGTTATATCTCAAAATTAAACGGTACGGTATAACTACCCCCACCAAAGACTAATCCTTCACAGAATTTTTTTCCCTTACCCTGCAACTTTTTCCCTCTTTTTCCGAATACTATACAGAGCCGAAATCACCAATATTGTAATGAGGAGGGTAGTATGAAGAAGGGAATGATTGCACGAGGCCTGATGGCCGTTGCGGCGGCAGCTGTTATTGGGTTCACTTCCGCTGCAGCATCAGAGCCGGGAGTTTCGAGGTATGGCGATGTTGACTGGAAAAAAGCAGAGGCAAACTATGTCGCCGCTTTAAAATCGGATAATATGGGCGTTAAGCAAAGTGCGGCAAGCTATGTAGCTGAGTACAAACTTAAAGGAGCTGTGGATCCTCTCATTCAAATCCTGAAGTTTGACAAAGTAGAAAGTGCAAGGATGTCAGCGGCGTTGGCGCTTGTCACTTTAAACGATGCGCGTGGCAGAGCTGCAGTTGAAGAGGCTACTTTGTATGACGGAAGCGACAAAGTGGTTAGATTCTGCGAGTCATTGCTGAACGCTTCGCCGAACAAGTTCAGCGCAATGGAATAAAAGAAGTTCCTTGGATTCTCCCCCCTAAAGCCAGAGCATTACTCAATTGTTGTATGAGTAGCGCTCTGGCCCTCTCATTTTTGTAAATTCAATTCCACGTAGTAGTCCTGCCTTATCCATGCAGTGGCTCAATTTGAGAAAAAAATTGCCATGCCCACATTCCGAAGGGATCCCTCCGGTACGCGGGAATGGCAAATTGAGTCAGCATCCTCACTCAACTTTGATTGACTTTCGTCCATTTTTTCGGTAATTTTTGAAAAATTTTCACTTGGTAAGCCTCTCTTTCGCAATGTTCCCCCTCGAAAGGAATGATCGATGTTGAAGTCTCAAGGGGTCGATTATTATGCCATCGATTCTCAATTGAACGATGAAGAAATACTCGTCCGCAACACAGTTCGAGAATTTGTCGATGATAACGTTTTGCCGATTATTGAGAAGCATAATCGTGAAGGAACGTTTCCGCACCAACTTGTGAAACAAATGGCCGGACTCGGTCTTTTCGGTGCCACGCTTCCTGCGAAATATGGGTGTGCTGAATTGAATAACGTTGCGTATGGGTTGATGATGCAGGAGTTGGAAAGGGGTGACAGCGGCGTTCGGAGTTTTGCGTCGGTTCAAAGTGCGTTGGTCATGTATCCTATTCATGTTTTCGGCTCCGAAGAACAAAAAGATTGCTGGCTGCCGAAATTGGCCAAAGGGGAAAAGATCGGATGCTTTGGATTGACGGAGCCGGATTACGGGTCCAATCCCGGCGGAATGATTACCCGCGCGGAAAAAAGGGGGGAAGGTTTTGTTCTCAACGGAGCAAAAATGTGGATCACAAACGGAACGATCGCAGATGTTGCCGTCGTGTGGGCAAAACTGGACGGCGAGATTAAAGGGTTCCTTGTTGAAAAAGGAACAAAGGGCTTTGAGGCTCCGGAAATGCATGGTAAACATTCTCTTCGCGCATCGGTCACGTCCGAACTTGTTTTTCAGGATTGTTTTATTCCGGAGCAAAATCTCTTACCGAAATCGGGCGGGTTGAAGTCTCCGTTAATGTGCCTGAGTCAGGCGCGGTACGGCATCGCGTGGGGGGCTCTCGGTGCCGCAACAGCCTGTTACGATGCAGCGCTTCACTATTCATTATCCCGCGTGCAATTTGACAAGCCGATCGCTTCCTTTCAGATGACGCAGGAAAAACTTGTATACATGCTCACTGAAATCACGAAAGGACAATTGCTTTGTCTTCAGCTAGCGAGGTTGAAGGACCAGAACAGGGCGACGTTTGCGCAGATATCCATGGCGAAGCGGAACAACGTTTACCACGCCCTGGAAATCGCAAGAACGGCGCGGGAAATTTTAGGGGCAAACGGAATACTCGACGAATATCCGGTGATGCGCCATGCCGCAAACCTTGAATCGGTGAAAACGTACGAAGGAACGCATGAGATGCATACGCTCATTATCGGCGAAGATATAACGGGTATTGCGGCATTTAATTGAACCGTGAAAGATACCGATCTCAACCCTTTTTGCTCGAAGGATGCACTGCGCATCCTTCGTTGTTTATATCAGCTCTGACTCACAAACAGGAAATATATGAAATCAAAAAAAATCATTGGCGACGCGATCACATATGACGATGTGCTGCTTATTCCGGGCAAGTCTTCCGTGCTGCCGCGCGATGTCGATGTGTCGACACGTTTGTCGCGGACGATCAGGCTGAATATTCCCATACTCTCCGCGGCGATGGATACAGTAACGGAAGCTGAGATGGCTATCGCACTCGCGCGGGAGGGAGGCATCGGCATCATTCACAAAAATATGGCCATCGCTTTGCAAGCGGAAGAAGTCGATAAAGTGAAGAGGTCTGAAAGCGGAATGATCCTTGATCCTATTACCTTGACGGCGGATAAAACCGTCGGCGATGTTCTCGACTTGATGGCGAAGTTCAGCATTTCGGGAATTCCAATTGTGCGGGATGAGAAACTCGTCGGCATTCTTACCAACCGTGACCTGCGTTTTCAACCGAATAGAAAGCTCAAAGTTGCTGACGTCATGACGTCGCAAAACCTCATTACTGCCCCCGTCGGGACCACGCTTGAAGAAGCAGAGGTCATTCTTCAGCGCCACAAGATCGAAAAACTTCCTGTCGTTGATAAGACAGGGAAACTTCGCGGACTGATTACGTTCAAGGATATCCAGAAAAAGAAACGGTTCCCAAACGCATGCAAAGATAAGCACGGACGTTTGCGCGTGGGCGCTGCCGTGGGCGTTACAGCGGATACCATCGAACGTGTCGACGCCCTTTTGAAGGCCGGGGTTGACGTTGTTGTTATCGATACTGCCCACGGTCATTCCGAAGGCGTGCTTGGAATGGTCAAACGAGTGAAGGGAAAATTTCCGGCAGCTGAAATAATTGCAGGCAATGTCGGGACCGCAGAAGCTGCGCGCGACATTATTAAAGCCGGAGCCGACGCGGTGAAAGTTGGTATCGGGCCGGGATCGATTTGCACGACGCGCGTGGTCGCTGGCGTTGGTGTTCCACAGGTAACGGCAATTATGGAATGTGTTGCGGTAGCAAAAAGATACAACGTACCAGTTATCGCAGACGGCGGAATCAAGCAGACAGGCGATATCGCGAAGGCGATTGCGGCCGGTGCCGATTCGGTGATGATCGGCGGACTGTTTGCGGGTTTGCAGGAGAGTCCCGGGGAAAAAATTTTGTATGAGGGGAGAACCTACAAAGTGTATCGTGGAATGGGTTCTCTCGGCGCGATGAAGGAAGGGAGCAGGGACAGATATTTTCAGGATGTTGAGGACGATTTGCAAAAGCTCGTTCCGGAGGGAATCGAGGGACGGGTACCGTTCAAAGGCGAATTGAGTTCAACGGTGTACCAGATGGTAGGTGGTTTGCGGGCTGCGATGGGATACTGCGGTGCCGCTTCCGTCTCCGAGATGCAAAAGAAGGCACAATTCGTTCGAATGAGCGACGCGGGCTTGCGCGAAAGCCATCCGCACGACGTGCATATTACGAAAGAAGCTCCGAATTATCATAGCTAACCCCATTCTGTTGATGTTCGACTACAAAGAAAGAATCCGTCTGCTGCGTGATGTATTGGAGAGAAAGCATTGTGATGCATTTATTACTTCGTTCATTCCGCATCTTCGCTATCTTACCGGATTCTCCGGATCGAACGGTCTATGCATTGTTACTCATGCCAAAGTATTTTTTCTTACCGACTTTCGCTACAAGGAGCAAATCCGGAATGAAGTCGCTTGTTCCCGATCGTTTATAACCAGCGGTGAACTCGTTGAAAAGGCGTCAGAGGAAAAGCTCCTTGGCGGATGCAAGCGCGTAGGAGTAGAACAGGACTATCTCCAGATTGCACAGCATAGGGGCCTGAAAAGAAATTTTCATGCGGTTCGATTCGTCCCGACGTCTGAACTCGTTGAGTCGCTCGCATCCGTAAAAAGAGGGGCGGAAATTCTCCTTATCGCAAAGGCAGTGGCCATCACCGATTCCGTATTTGAAGAACTATTAAAGATTGTAAGAGCCGGAATATCCGAGCTCGATGTTTCCGCAGAGATTTCTTACCTCCATAAGAAGCATGGGGCAGAAAACGACTCTTTCGAGCCGATTGTCGTGAGCGGCCCGCGGGGTTCGCTTCCGCATGGCAGACCGTCTTCTAAGAAAGTAAAAAAAGGTGAATTGGTAACACTCGACCTCGGATGTTTCTATAAAGGATATTGCAGCGATTTGACGCGAACAGTGGCCGTCGGAAAACCTTCAGATGAAGCGCGGAAAGTGTATGGCATCGTTCTCCAGGCTCAGCAAAGAGCGATCGACTCTGCGCGTAGCGGCGTTAAAGCGAAAAACATAGACGGCGTGGCTCGCGGCTTTATAAGCAGCAAAGGATACGGAAAATATTTCGGACACGGGCTGGGGCACGGCATCGGTTTACAAATCCATGAATTTCCGCGTATCTCGGCCCGAAGTATGCACACCCTCCAAAGCGGCAATGTTGTTACCGTTGAACCGGGAATCTATCTTCCTCAAAAATTCGGTATTCGAATCGAAGACGACATAGTGATCCGGGACGGAACGTGCGACGTTTTGACCAGGGCGTCAAAAGCATTAATCGTTGTTTAAACGCCGGAGAAAAAGTCTACGACCGTACCGTTTCTAAGTTTTGTTTGACTTCACAATTAACAATGCGTAAAGTTCTCGTAATTGCTTATTATTTTCCCCCCATGGGGTTAAGCGGCGTGCAGCGCACGCTGAAGCTGGTAAAATACTTCCCCAAATTTCAATGGATGCCGACCGTTCTTACGGTGACCTCGACGGGGTATTTTGCCAAGGACGAATCGCTTTTAAAAGAGATTGTCCCCCTCGGCATCGAAGTTGTCCGGACAAATTCCTTCGACCCGAACCGCCTCTTCCGGAAACAGGAGGTTGTGAAAATGCCCGCGGAGCGGACGCGAAAGATTCTCAGCCGCGCCAGCGATTCGATTTTTATCCCCGATAATAAGATTGGATGGAAAGGGCCTGCTCTAAAAAAAGCAACGGAGCTTCTTGGGAAGGAAAAGTTCGATGCCATCTTCGCTACCGCCCCCCCGCAAACCGACTTTCTCATCGGCAAGGCGCTTAAGCAAAATTTCCATATTCCATTGATGATCGACTACCGCGATTCGTGGCTCGATTATCCTTTCAAGTTTTACCCGACGCCGCTTCATAAATATGCGAATTACAGGATGGAAAAAGGCGTCCTCCACGTCGCCGATGCAATCATTGTTGCCAGCCGGCGGACAAAAGAGCTCCTCCTCCGACGGTACAAATTTCTCACGTATAACGACGTGCAAATCATCTCGCAAGGTTTTGACCCGGAGGATATGACATTGGCCGCGTCGGTCAAATTGCCGCGGATCGAGAAAATGCGCATCACCTACTCCGGGTTGTTTTACGAAGACCGCACGCCCGAGTATTTTCTCGAGGCACTCCATCTCGTCTACAAGAACAACGCAAAGCTACGTGGAAGGATCGAAGCCTGTTTTATCGGTGCTTTCCGCGATGAGCATCAAAAAATCATCAGCCGGCTCGGCCTTCAAAACTCGGTCAACATTCTCGGCTATCTTGACCATACGGAGTGCGTGCGCTACCTGCTGGCTTCGGATGTGTTGTGGATGATGATGGGAGACGATAAGAGTTCGCCGGGAAAAATATTTGAATACATTGGCGCCAAGAAAAAAATTCTCGCTTGCTTACCTCAGGGGATGATGCGCTCGGTTATCGAAGAAGCCGGCGGAATCTGCGTTGAACCGCGCGATGTTGCGAAAATTGCGGATGCAATAGTGTCGTTGTATGAACAGTATGAACGCCGCCAACTTCGCGGTCCCCGCCCCGAAATTGTCGATAAATACAATCGTATAACATTAGCCGGCGAAGTGGCAAAGACTTTGTCCGCATTAACGGACTGAAAAATGAATATTCTCATAATAGGTTCCGGCGGGCGCGAACACGCACTCGTCTGGAAACTGCGGCAAAGTCCGAAAGTGCAGGAGATCTTTTGCGCTCCGGGAAATGCCGGAATTGGCGCTCTGGCCGAATTAGTGCAGGTCAATGTCGATGACATCGACGGGTTGTTCCGGTTCGCTAAAAGGAAAAAGATCGATCTCACCGTCGTCGGCCCCGAAATTCCGTTGGTGAAAGGCATTGTCGACCTGTTTGAAAAGAACGGCATGCGCATCTTCGGTCCGACCAAACACGCTTCCCAGCTTGAAGGGAGTAAGGTTTTTGCAAAAAATTTCATGAGCAAGTACCGCATTCCTACGGCCTCTTATAGAACATTCGGCCGCTCTGAATATTCAGCGGCTCAACAGTTCATTATGGAGCATCCTGTCCCGGTCGTCCTGAAGGCAGACGGATTGGCGGGCGGAAAAGGGGCTGTGGTATGTCAATCTAGGGGCGACGCGTTCAATACACTGCGTGATTGTTTTGAAAAGAATATTTTTGGCGACTCGGGAAATAATGTCGTTGTGGAAGAGTTTATGAAGGGAGAGGAAGCATCGGTGTTCGTATTCACCGATGGGACAGACTACAAAATGCTTCAGCCGGCCCAGGATCATAAACAGATCCTCGACGGAGATAAGGGAAAAAATACAGGAGGGATGGGAGCATATGCGCCTGCACCGATCGCCACGAACGCCTTGTTGAAGCGGGTCGAAAAAGAAATTATTAAGCCGACGTTAGATGGAATGCGCTCCGACGGGAAACCGTACAAAGGGTGTCTTTACGTTGGTTTAATGATCACTGCGGAGGGACCGAAAGTGGTTGAGTTCAACTGCAGGCTGGGGGACCCTGAAGCGCAAGTAGTACTTCCCTTGCTGGAAACGGATTTGCTTGATTTACTCTATGCCTGCTCTGCCGGAACTCTGCGGACCGTCGGAGTACGCCATCATAGTGCATCCGCGGTATGCGTGGTCATCGCCTCGCGCGGCTATCCTGACTCGTACGAAACAGGAAAGCCGATTACGGGTCTTGACTCTGTCCAAGCGGAAAGCGGGGTTATTGTTTTTCACGCGGGGACAAAAAATGTAAGCGGCAAGATTGTTTCTGCTGGGGGACGCGTCCTGGGAGTAACAGCGATCGGCTACGGAGACGATCTTGAAGGGACAATTAATACGGCCTACGCCGCCGTGAAGAGAATTTCCTTCGACGGCGCTTATTATCGGAGCGACATCGGACGAAAGGCGTTGAAGCATTAGCATCGTGAATCATCACACAAACATAATCTGAAAGCTAACAATGAATATCCTCGTGACGGGCGGGGCAGGATTTATCGGCTCCAATATTGTCGATGCGTATGTTCAAGCCGGACATACAGTTGTTATTGTCGATGATCTTTCAACAGGCAGCCTCAACAATGTAAACCCGAAAGCGCAATTCCACAACATCGACATTCGGGATCCGGCTGTTGACACAGTGTTGAAAGCGATCCCTATTGATGTTATCAATCATCATGCCGCCCAAATGGACGTAAGGAAATCGGTCGCCGATCCGAAATTTGACGCCTCGGTGAATATTCTCGGCATGCTAAATCTCTTTGAGCTTGGATTACGTCATGGGGTGAAGAAAATCATCTTTTCATCGACCGGCGGGGCAATTTACGGCGAACAGGATTTTTTTCCCGCAGACGAAAAACATCCGCTCCGCCCGTTGTCGCCGTACGGTATTACCAAGCTTGCGACGGAAAAATATCTCTTTTATTATCAGGCGGTGCACGGAATTCAACATGTCATCCTTCGTTACGCAAATATTTATGGTCCGAGACAAAATCCGCATGGCGAAGCCGGTGTGGTAGCCATCTTCGCCGATAAAATGCTGAGGGGCGAACAGCCCGTGATCAACGGAGATGGTAAACAGACGCGCGATTATGTCTATGTAAGCGACGTTGTGCAGGCCAACGTACTCGCATTGTCTTTTCCTTCTTCGGATATCTTTAATATCGGGACAGGCAAGGAGAACGATGTAAACACGCTCTTCCGGTTTATAAAGAAATTCAGCGGCGCAACATGCGAAGAAAAGCACGGCCCGGGTAAAATGGGGGAACAGCTTCGAAGCGTGATCGACCATACGAAAGCGAAAACAATTCTCGGATGGGAGCCAACTGTTTCGCTGGAAGAAGGTTTAAGAAGAACTGTAGAGTTTTTCAGAGGGAAGTTAAAAGAGAAAAGATAAAAAATGGTTTAATTGATTACTGTAGATCCGGTATGGATTATTCTTTTTCGTTAGAGCCTCTTCTGCGCGGCGACAGGAGGACAGTCGCACGGGCAATTTCCTCCATTGAGAACGCCGACGGCAGTGCCGACGGAGTCCTTTCTTCGATTTATCCATACACGGGCAAAGCATACCGCATCGGCATCACCGGCCCGCCGGGGGCGGGAAAAAGCACGCTTACGAACAAACTCGCCCAATGGTACCGCCAGCAAAATTTGCGGGTCGGTATTCTTGCAGTCGATCCCACAAGTCCCTTCACCGGCGGCGCGCTGCTCGGTGACCGCATCCGGATGACCGATGTGGAACTTGACCAAGGAGTGTTCATCCGCAGCATGGCATCGCGGGGAAGCCTCGGCGGCCTGAGCAAGAAAACGCGGGAGGCTGCGGATGTCCTCGATGCAAGCGGTGCCGAAATTATCCTCCTTGAAACTGTGGGAGTGGGACAGTCCGAGCTTGATATAGCAGGGGCCGCCGATACTACCGTGGTGGTCCTTGTTCCCGAATCGGGGGACGGCATTCAGGCAATGAAGGCTGGTTTGATGGAAATTGCCGACTTTTTTGTCCTCAATAAAGCGGACAGGCCGGGCGCAGAACAAGCAGTAATGTCGATAAAGATGATCCTTGGATTCCGGCCTCATGACGAAACCACGTGGCTCCCAGATGTGTTAAAAGCTATAGCGAGCGAAGGAAAAGGAGTCAATGAAATCGGAGTTATGATAGCGAGGCACCGTTCTCATCTTGAAGGGAGCGGCAGACTGCTTGTGCGCCGAACAGAGCGGATGAAAAGCCGAATCGAGGAAATAGTCCAGGACCAATTGAAAGTTGAATTCTGGAACGCCGAGCGAACGCAAAAGCTTTTGGACGAGTTAAATGCCGTCATGGAACTTCGGAAAACGCCGTATCAAGTAGCGAAAGAATTGATCAAAACAGTGTAGAACAAGTCATCAAATTGTCCTGCAACAACTCACCAAACATGTGAGGAGAATTCTATGGAAGAAGCAGGGTTCGACGTCCGACCGACGGAGAGCATGCTCATGGTGCAACAACTCGCCCGCGATTTTGCGGAAAAGGAGCTTCGCCCCGTCGTGATGAAGTACGACGAGAAGCAGGAATTTCCATTCGACATTGCCTCAAAACTCGGCGAGCTCGGTTTTCTCGGCGCGACGTTTCCGGAAGAATTTAACGGTGCAGGGCTTTCTCCTCTCGATTTCACGGTACTCGTAGAAGAAATTTCCAAAGTCGATCCTTCCATCGGGCTTAGCGTGTGCGCCCATAATGGATTGTGCGCATCGCATATTTTTCTTTTCGGCGATGAAACGCAAAAGAAAAAATATCTTCCCGATTTATGCTCCGGGAAAAAGCTCGGCGGTTGGGGTTTGACCGAATCGTCATCTGGTAGCGACGCCGGCGGAATGAGGACGACTGCAATCAAGTCGGAGGGCGCATGGATTATCAACGGCACGAAGACGTTTATTACTCACGGTTCTGTCGGGCAAACATTTGTTGTGCTCGCCGTAACCGATCAATCGAAACCGCACTGCATATCGGCGTTTATTCTCGAAAAAGGGATGCCAGGTTTTTCCACGGGTAAAAAAGAAAACAAGCTTGGAATGCGGGCGAGCGATACCGCCTCGTTAATTTTTGACAACGTTCACGTTTCATCGGAGAACCTTATCGGCATCGAGGGGGAGGGATTCAAACAGGCACTTCAGGTCCTTGATGGAGGGCGAATCGGTATCGCCGCGCTGTCGGTCGGCCTTGCCCAAGGGGCGCTCGATGCGAGCGTGAAATATGCAAAAGAGCGGCGTCAATTCGGAAAACCGTTGAGCGATTTTCAGGCAATTCAGTTTAAGTTAGCGGATATGGCATTGGAGGTGGAAGCCGCTCGCCTGTTGACGCGCAAAGCGGCGTTCTTGAAAATGCAGGGAGAAAATTTTACTCTCGCAGCCGCTCAGGCAAAATACTTCGCAAGCGAGGTTGCAACGAGGGCCGCAAACGAAGCGGTCCAGATTCACGGCGGGTACGGATTTATCAAAGACTTTCCGGTCGAGAAATTTTATCGCGATGTCAAGCTTCTCACCATCGGCGAGGGGACATCTGAAGTGCAGAAGATGGTGATCGCACGAAACCTTCTGCGTGATTCCTCGGACTCTCGTTAATTCAGCGCAGATGACGGATTGTTTTTGGAAATGGGGGATGGGAAAGAACAAATTATCACGGTACTAACAGATGTCGACGATCGGAACTGAAATACGGCGCGACGATTCATTCAAAAAGAATGAAGAAGCTTCGCGAGCTCTGGCGCGATCGCATTCATCAAAGGCATCAAGCGTTCGGTTGGGAGGAGGCGATGATGCTATTGCTAAGCACCATAAGCGTAATAAGTTAACGGCCCGCGAGCGAATAGAGAAGTTAGTCGATCCGGCGAGCAAATTTTTAGAAGTCGGATTATTCGCGGCGTATGAAATGTACGAAGGTTATGGTGGCGCACCTTCCGCGGGAGTTGTGTGCGGGGTTGGCATTGTTCAGGGAAGGGAGGTAGTTATTGTTGCCAACGATGCAACCGTTAAAGCCGGTGCCTGGTTTCCGATGACGTGCAAAAAAAACCTTCGCGCACAGGAAATTTCCATTGAGAACCGCCTTCCGATTATCTACCTTGTCGATTCCGCAGGAGTATTTCTTCCGTTGCAATCGGAAATTTTTCCAGATAAAGAACACTTCGGCAGAATATTCCGCAACAACGCCGTTATGTCTTCGATGGGGATCACGCAAATCGCGGCGATCATGGGACCGTGCGTAGCAGGGGGCGCGTATCTTCCCATCATGAGCGATGAGGCACTAATTGTCGACAAAACAGGGAGCGTGTTTCTTGCCGGCTCACATTTGGTGAAAGCAGCTATCGGTGAGGAAATTGATAACGAGTCGCTTGGAGGTGCCAGCGTTCAATGTGAAATCAGCGGCGTAACTGACCATAAAATGAAGAGCGAGGATGATTGTCTAAAGAAAATACGGAGCATTATCGGGAAGCTCGGCCATTCACCGAAAGCAGGGTTTGATCGTGCCAAACCCTCCTCCCCAAAATTCGACGAGAAAGAAATTTATGGCCTTATTCCATCCGAACGGACAAAACCGTACGATATGTACGAAATTCTGTCGCGTATTATCGATGAGAGCGAATTGGACGAGTACAAATCGGGCTACGGAAAATCGATCATCACCGGCTATGCACGCGTAGACGGATGGGCCGTCGGCATTGTCGCGAACCAACGGTCGATTGTAAAAACAGCAAAAGGTGAAATGCAAGTTGGGGGGGTCATTTATAGCGACAGCGCAGACAAGGCTGCCCGGTTCATTATGAATTGTAACCAAAAAAAAATTCCGCTCGTGTTCTTTCAGGATGTTACCGGTTTCATGGTTGGGAGCCGTGCCGAGCAGGGGGGTATCATTAAAGACGGCGCGAAGATGGTCAACGCCGTTGCCAACTCCGTCGTACCGAAATTTACGTTTATAGTCGGGAACAGCTACGGTGCCGGTAATTATGCAATGTGCGGCAAGGCGTACGACCCAAGGCTGATCTTCGCATGGCATTCCGCACAGATTGCCGTAATGGGAGGCAAGCAATCGAGCGAAACCCTCCTTGCGATAAAGGTACAGGCGATGGAAAAGGGGGGCGCTCACATTTCGGCCGAACAACAACAAACGCTATTGAAAGATATCCAAGCCCGCTATGAAAAGGAACTCGACCCCCTTTTTGCCGCATCACGTCTGTGGGTTGACGATGTTGTAGGCCCGCTGGAAACTCGCCCGATTATTTCCCGCGGCATTGCGATGGCGGCGAATAACCCGAACATTCCGCAGTTCAACCCCGGCGTCATACAGGCATAACTATGCACCGCGCCGCCCTGTGTGGCTTTTTTGTTGTTCAAGCTATTTTTCTTGGATCGCTTTCGATAGCACAAATTCGCATCGATTCTTCTGATCATCGCCCCTTCGATCCTGCACATTTCGACCCAGCCGATACTCTTTGCGATTGGGATTACTCGACCGAAGATTCATCGTTGATTAGCTTCCAGTATTTTCTTCCAGCAGTTTTCAGAGATGAGAGTACGCTCAAGCGCTACATCCGCGATCCCCGATTCCAGCAATTGCGCCGAACGTGCAGCGACACATTGGCCGTCGATGCCATCTTTGCGCGCGCCTTCGACATTGCCGATGGGACGATGAGCCACGCGCTGTTGATAGCCACCCTTGCTACGTTTGATCATTTTCGTTTGGGCATCAAAATTCCACTGGTTGGAGCAATTTATCTGCCGCTGACTATTGTCGAATCGCGCAGAGGGTTTACTGAGCGGTATTCACGGTTGCCGAGGCATGTCCTGCCGGACATTGAGGGGTTGCGGAAAAGAGACAGAGACAAACTGCAGCATTTTTTTGGCTCGGCATACCTCACATACATTTTCAGTTCGAAGACGATAGCAAACTATTTCGGGGATTTTATAGAATGGGGCGAGCCGCCGTTTATTGTTGGCGGTGATTATGATGAACGGGATAAATTCGCTAACCATCTTGGCCAGGAATTCGGAATGAGGTTGCTTGACGGCGAAGAAGTCATGCCATCCGACGTGTTGTGGCGGAAATAAAAGACTGAGGTGACCTCTTGCGGTTCTTGTTGAGCCTTTGTGAGAAGTCTATAAGCCGCATCCCTTCAACTGATTTACCTCACTATTTTAAAATTAAAATTCGGGCTCTGGAAAGCTCCCATCAAACGAATCCATATCGGCAGCAGCATTTCAGTTCCCCGCGCGGTCGTAATATCGCCGATATCGATGACGCTCTTCCAGCCAAACCAATTCTTTAAGATGTCCGTGACTTTCGCTTTTGCGTCGGCGTCATTTCCGCTGATAAAAGCATCATGATTCCCCGGAACAAGCGAAGGGTTAACCATGATGTTGCAATTCATCGTGTTCAAAGTCTTAACGACTTTCACGGCGGGATAGGTTCGCTGAATCTGTTCTCCCAGTGAATCCGAGTTGCAAACGGTAAGAGTGGGGGGCATCCCTTTGGAGAAGTCAAGTGGATTAGAGATGTCGATTAAAATTTTAGCATTCATGTTCACGGCACCTGCAAGTTTCAGTGCCTCCAATGCAGCCATCCCTGATGTGCAATTAAAAAGAATCTCTCCATACGATGCTGCATCGGCAAATGTTCCCTGCGAAGCTGTGGCCCCGCCTGTTTTTACCCAATCGGCTGCTTTCTCGTTGTTGGCGGTGCGTGAACCCATTTTTACGCTATGACCAAGCTGCACCAATTTTGTGCCGATTGCTTTTCCGACTACTCCCGTTCCTAAAATACCGATTTTCATGGATACTCCTGTGGGCTAATAGTGAGTATAATATAAGTTGATTGTTCTGGTTTTTGGATTGGATACTTTGCTAACGCCGTGAACGGCTTCGCAGTTCCCGGAAGACAAGTTTTCCCCTTACCGAGAAAACTGTCATTTGAGGACTATCCATTTTGTATCGATCGTATAAGCAGCGAAATAACCAAGAGAGCCATTGCTGATATTAGTAGTGGGGTTCGCTGGGGAGAGGGAGGTCGGGGCCCGGTCGGAGATAAGGATGTCGTTGAGTGTGTTGAAGTAATCGTACGCCGCTTTGTCGATCGAATACAGTGATATGGTAATTGTGTCACCGGCAACGACCAGCCTGCCTGCTCTGATTCTTTCCATCATTTCATTCCCGTTTGTCAACTTATCGGTGTATAGGCGGTATCGCCGCCCGTCAATCGAATCGGTGGGGATAACCACGCTCGAAGTTGCATTTATTCGATAGTAGTTTCCCGGTTCGGGGGGGTCTTTGAACGAGACGTAAATGTCGTATCCAGGTCCTTCCCCGCGGGATGCATTCCTGACTAACGCATACAATGAATCTATAAAAACTTTTTTGGGCATTGAAGATGTTGCATTATATTGTTTGCCTTCCGAGTTCACGAACATTGTATATGTGCTGCCGGCAACTCCGAGAAGTGTTGATGACAAATATGTCCCGCTGGCCGCCTCCTTTAATGTATCTATCTGGCCAAAATTATCTGTTACGATGATGACGGCGTTGGAGACAGGGGGGAAATGGAGAGACGGGGCAAAGTAGTCACCCGACATGCTCAACTTCACTGAGTAAGGACCCGGTTGGTCGGTCACGATTCCTTCAATCACAAGTCGCGGATTGGCATTGTTCAGGTCTATCGAAACAACTTTCTGACACCCGATGAAAAAAATCGGTGCGAGTGTTATAGGGAGCAGAATTCTTTTTGAAACCGCATACAGCATATTGATCCTCATGGAAACAGCTCCATCCTAAAAATTAAAGTTGTACGTTGCAGACGGAATGATCGGAAAAAAGGTAGTTTGCAACGCTTCAGTTTGACTAGGATTGTTAGGATTCTGAATGAAATTGATGGAATAGGCATTCCACCTATCGTATGCGTTGTAGATCGAAAAATTCAGGTTTGAATGTGGTCCTAAAGTCCAGGTTGCCGATAAGTCGAGGCGGCTATAGGGGGGCATGCGGTAACCGTTTCGTTCGGTGTACAGTGGAATAAGTCGACTGTCGACCCAATAATTTCCGCTCGGAAATGTGACGGCATTGCCCGTATAATAGACCCATGTGGCCGAAAAAGTCCACTGAGCGGAGTAGTTGTATATTCCAACAATAGAAATATCATGAGTACGATCTTGCGTAGCGGGGTAAGGTTGTCCGTTGTTGATCGCTGGAAATTGCTGCTGAGTTCTGGCTAAAGTGTACGATATCCATCCGCTAAACTGGCCGTAGTTTTTACGGATGAGAAATTCCGCTCCATAGCTCCATCCTCTGCCATAGCGCAGGAGAGCTTCAACATTTGGATTAAGCTGCAGGTCTGCTCCGTTGGCATAATCGATCAGGTTCTGCATGTCCTTGTAATATATTTCCAACGAAGTCTCGTATTTGTTATCATCGAAATTTCTAAAGTATCCCACGGACGTTTGGTCCGCATATTGCGGCTTCACATTATTGCTGCTCGGGACCCATAGATCGCTTGGGTTGGATGTGACTGAGTTCGAAAGCAGGTGAAGGTATTGTGTCGTTCGAGCATACGAAGCCTTGATGGAACTCGTTTCGTCAATGCTAAGGTTTGCGGCGATCCGGGGCTCCGGACTAGTATACGTTTTGATGACATCGCCCGACCCGTACGTTGCTGTATCGGTAACATTGCCGTTGTTATCGTACGAATAGATGTGCGCAGGACCGATAAGAGTGAAGGTAGAGAATCTCAGACCATAGTTAAGCTTGAGACCGGTGAGGACGTCGACTTCATCGGACACGTACGCCGCGTTTTCCGATGCGTACCTGTTCTCGATGCTGAAGGAATTGAACGAACCTATCGAAGTTGCAGTGACGCTTCCAGGCAGGAACGTGTGATAAATCGAACTGATGCCAAACTTGAGCGAGTTGTGAGATGATATGAAGTATTGAAGGTCGGTTTTGAAGTCGTAATCCCTTATGCCGGATGTGATGTTGAATTGTGCGGTTCCCGATGTCACGTTGTTGGTGTATTCGTAGTCGCTGTAGATCAGCGATGTATTCGAAAAGAGATTGTCGGCAAAAATGTGGTTCCACCGCAGAGTGCCTGTCGTATTCCCCCAATTGAATCCGAAAACATTCGGATAGTTGAAATTGTCTCTTCCAAAGTACCCGGAGATGAATATTTTGTCTTGTTGCCCCAGAGAGTAATTTGCTTTCGCATTGAGGTCGTAGAAGTAAAGACTTGCGCGGTTGATCGATGTGTCGCTTGAGAGACGAAGAAAGAGGTCGGCGTAGGTCCTTCTCGCCGAGATGATGAATGAGCCTTCGTCCTTTACGATTGGTCCGTCAATTGTGAGGCGCGACGCGAGGAGCCCGATGCCGCCCGTTCCTTCAAACTCTTTATCGTTCCCGTCGTTCGTTCGAATATCCAAAACGGAGGAGAGGCGGCCGCCGTATTCGGCAGGCATGCCCCCGGTAATAACTTTGACATCTTTGACGGCGTCGGAGTTGAAAACCGACAGAAAGCCGAGTAAATGCGAAGAATTGTACACTGTCGCTTCATCCAACACAATTAGGTTTTGGTCAACACCCCCGCCTCGCGCATAAAAGCCCGTTCCCCCTTCCCCTGCGCCTTCTATTCCGGGAAGCAATTGAATTGTTTTCAGGATATCCCTTTCGCCAAGCAGTACTGGAATCGATTTAACTTCGCGCACTTCCAGATTGTTGGAGCCCATTTCCGTGGACGTGACGTTTTTATCCGACCGGTCGGCGGTTACCACCACCTCTCCAACTTTGACGAGATCCGGCGCAAGGGGAAAGTTTATTATCCGATCTTTGTCAAGCGTCACCGTGTCAATCATTGTGTGGAAGCCTACAAATTGGACCACGAGGGTGTATTTTCCCTGCGGTATCGTAAGCGAGTAAAAACCATATGCGTTAGAGGAGGCGCCAACGGTTTTCAGCTCTTTGACAAGTATCGAAGCACCAATAAGTGCCTCCCCGGTTTCGGCGTTCTTGATCGTTCCGCTAAAGGTACGGTTGGTTTGCGCAGCCAAAGTATTCGATGTGCAAATGGAAAGGAAGGAAGCGAGGAAGAGTGGAACAAGTAATGATTTCATAGTAGCATACAACGTCCGTTTATACAACGTAGTTCCGTCCTCGAAATTGTTACAAAGTTTCTGCTTCATTTCAAAAGCGTGGAGCTGCTCCACCTATTTACTTTCTGTGAACCATATCTCAATCTAGGAATTGCCGAACGCAAAGCTAATGCCGGTAGTAGAAATTTTCCTCTCGGAACAGTCCTGAACTGTCTGTGACGCTGTATAGAGAATAGACCACAGGGGGATAAATAGGTCTAAGGGCACAAAGTCCTCGCTGAATAGGTCCATCCTAAAAATTATTGTATCAATTCAGCCTGACTTTACGGCTCCTTAAGTTGTAATGCAGAAAAGAGGTTTTTATGAGCGTATGGATCTCAACTCACAGGGATCTTCTCGCTGATCAAGCCAGGACCCCGCTCAAGGCTTTCGGTTTCAAAAGGTCCTGTTTGTTAGACAGCAGGAGTGGATCAGTTATTCCATTGTAAGGCAATAAATTCATGGATCAAACAATCTCCACTTTAGCATTTGCGCTTTGCGATTCCTCTCAAGCCTCGTTCTTATTGAATATTCCTCAGGCATGTGCGAAGAAGGAGGTTCGAAGGACACGTTCCGAGACGGGGTCAATGCCACCTCAATTTGTATAGAGATAGCGCTTGATTTTTTGCGTCGGAGTTTTCTCGAATGGCTCCGTTTGTTCGATCACCTTGCCAATGCGGGAGAATGACGAAACCTGCTCGTTGACCTGTTTCCGCACATCTTCCAAAAGGAGAGTAATATGGTCTTGGACCTCCGTTTCGCTAAGATGTTTTTCCGAGAATTCGATGTCGAGCTTTTCGTAGTCTAGGTGGATTCTCACCGCCAGAGAGTCTTGATCTTGAAAAACAAGAGATTCAAGCACGACGTCGGAGCGGTTCACAATAGATTCGATCGCCTCTGGATAAATATTTTCCCCGCTGGGTCCTACGATCACATTTTTTATACGGCCTTTAATGTAGAGATAATTATCAGAGTCGATGAAACCGAGGTCTCCAGTTTTGAGCCAACCGTCAGGTGAGAGCGCCTCCCCCGTCCGGTCAGGGTCATTGTAATACCCTTGCATGACCGTATCGCCCCGTACTAGTATTTCGCCTTCACCGGTTTTTGGATCGGCGTGATCAATTTTAATTTCAACCCCCGGAATAGGCGGGCCAGTGGATCGGAATCTCGTACGCTTAGCATTTGTTCCGGCAATGAGCGGAGACGTTTCCGTCAGCCCGTAGCCGACGGCGTAGGGAAAACCTGCTTCCCGCAGAAACTTTTCCACCTCGGAAGATAACGCAGCGCCGCCGATGCAAAACATTTTCAGATTGCCCCCGAAAATTGCCTGCAATTTCTTCCCTGCCATTTTATTGATGCGTTTCCGTAAAAGAGGGAACCTGTACATTAACCTGATCAGTTTCTTCTTGGCGATTTCGGGGGCAATACGCGATTTGTACATCTTTTCGATAATGAGGGGGACAGAAAGTATGATCGTCGGTTTTACTGCGGCGAGCGCAGGGAGCATAATTGCAGCTGTCGGCGGCTTCCGCAGATAGTAGACCGCCGCACCTCTCATGATTGGCAATATCAGGCCTAACGTACATTCGTAGACATGCGCAAGGGGCAGAATTGAGAGCATTCGGTCTTCGTCTATGACGTCGACGATCTCCGTCGTTGAAATCGCATCCGAGACCAAATTTTTGTGCGAGAGCATTACTCCTTTTGAATGGCCTGTCGTCCCCGACGTATAGACAATCGATGCGAGGCTCTCTTCTTCAATTTGGATCGGGAGGATTCCCGCGATTCGCAGCACAATGGATTTGATCTTCTTAAGTTCTTTGCTCCCATCTGCAAGGAGTTTTTTTAGCCGCGCTTTTGAAGTGTCGGCGCCGATGATCGAAAAATCATCAAGCAGTACTACCGCTGTAAAATCGTTAAGGTCAAAGTCTTCGATCTTATGGAAAAAACGTTCGGAGACAAATACCGCTTTGCTCTCCGAATGGCGGAGGATGTGATGAACTTCCGAAGCGTGGAAGTCCGGAAGAATCGGAACTGCAACGGCCCCCATCGTTGTCACGGCGAAAAATGCGATTCCCCAATTCGGACTATTTTCACCGACGATGGCAACCCTGTCGCCCTCTGCGACCCCTTGATCCTGCAGAAATGCAGAGAGGCGATCTACCTGATTTTTAAGCTCGGAATAGTTGATCGGATTGCCGTCCGCGTACGACAGAGCTGTACGCTGAGGGTAAAATTGAGTGCTTCGTTTGAGCACCGCTTGCAGAGTTTGACGTTCAAGCTGCCACAATTTCTTTTTCCTTATTTGCGTTCAGACGTGATGGAAAATGTTGAATCTGTTCGTGTTCGAAAAACCTCATACATGACTAATGCCCCCGCGACCGACGCGTTAAGCGAATCGAAGGACCCAGCCATTGGAATCTTGACGAGAAAATCGCATTTCTCTTTCACCAGCCGCCTGATACCTTTGCCTTCGTTTCCGATGACGAGCGCAATCGGCATGGAATAATCGACTTCGGCAATCGTCTTCTGCGCGTTAGCGTCGGTGCCGACAATCCAGACCCCTTTTTCTTTAAGCTCTTCGATTGTGGCGACGATGTTTGTTACTTTTGCGATAGGGAAATGAGCGCTGGCGCCGGCGGAGGTCTTGGCAACTGTTTCGTTTATTGGCGCGGCGTTGTGTTTTGGGATGATCCCACCGTGTGCGCCGAAACAGACCGCAGTCCGAATAAGGGCCCCGAGGTTATGCGGGTCTTCGATCTCGTCGAAGAGAAGAATGAACGCTTTCTCATTTTTTGCAGAAGGGATTGAAAGGATTTCGTCGACATCGGCGTATTCTTTGACTCCAACAACTGCGACGACCCCTTGCGAGGATGCAGTTCGTGAGAGTTTCTCGATAAGGTGTTTGTCGGCGTCTGCGCAGAGAATATTTTTTTGCCGTGCGAGGCTTCGGATCATATCAATCGGCTCGCCGTGGGTTCCACGGAGGATGTAGATTTTTTCGATCGGCATGCCGGCGTTCAATGCTTCAATTACCGGCTTCCGTCCTACAACGACGTTCATTCCGCTTTCCGGGGCTCCTTGTTTTTCTTAAGTGATTTCTCAATCCCCCAACCCGCTAAAAAAATGACAAGGCCGATGATCAGCAGGTACAGTTCCAGCCACATGCTTCCATTGATGCCGTCGACCAGCCCAATCATCACGGAGGCAATCCCCAGGGCTTCGAGTGTTTTGGCGAGTATTTTCATCGTAGCATCTTTGCAGCTTCTGCCGACCCGAAGGGTTCCCTCGGAAAGGCATCACTTCGGGAGCGGTTAAGAATCTTTCTTGTTCAAAAATTTCAGCAATTGCAGCTCCGAGACCCGGTACTGAAACGCAAATACCCCGTCGATCAATATCACAGGTATGCGTTCATAGTACTCTTCAAATTCCCGGCTCTCCTGAACGATCTTTTTTTCTTTCAAATCAAACGCGACTTTTTTTTGCGCTTGCAAGAGCACATTTCTCGCTTCATCGCACAAATGACATTCGTTTTTTGAGATGAGCGTTACGGTTTTCATCGCGAGGGTTCTTTCCCCTCTGGCGGGATCATCCTAAGTCCATAAACGCCGAAAAGGATGAGAGGTATAGAAATCAGTTGGGCCTCCGAAAGGCCGAAGAGTATTCTGGGGTTGAGGCGGAGAAATTCTATCGCAAACCGTTCAGAACCTGCCGCGATAAGGTACCACATGAACATCCGCCCGGTCCCGACAATTTTTGTCCGATATTTCCAGAGCACGGCGAACAGAATTGTGCAGATAATGAATTCATAGATGGGTGTTGGCTGGCAGAGCGTGTTATCCGGAACAACCCCGTTTGGAAATTTTGAAGTTATTTCAGAAAAACCCTTAAAGGCTAGCGACGGGGGATACGTGCCGTTGGAATAATCCGTTCCCCACGGAAGCGTCGTCGGGAATCCATAATCTCCGTCGCCGGAAAGATGGCAGCCGATACGCGCGATCCCGTATGCCCAGAGTAAACCCGGAGCTGTTGCGTCCGCGATGGTAAGGAACTTCACTTTCTTCTTTTTTGCGAAGAGGTATATCAGCCATGCTGCAAGGAGAAAACCGCCGTACCACGTAAGGCCGCCGGGAGAGAACGTCATTCCGACCGGGTCAGCAATAAAGAAGTTCCAGCTTTCGATGAGGTATAATATTTTTGAACCAGCAACACCGCCGAATAGCGCAATGATGGTAATGGTGCTGCCGAGTTCCGGGTCTATTTTTTTCCTCTTCAGTTCGCTCGTCAGTATGAGACTGGCAATGATGAACGAGGTGCCAAGCATCAAGCCAAAGCTGTACACCGGAAAGCCGAAAATTTCGAAGAGTTTCGGATGCATTACAATTTCTTTCTTAGTGGAGAACGCTCCGGCAACCGTTTTATGTCCGGTTTGTGTTTTGGAATTTCCATTTCTTTCGGGCGTTGTTCTTCAAACTCTGCATCCGTAGTGTAGACTGACACAAACGGTGTCCCGGTAATGCTCTGAACAGCAATTGAAGTAGGAGAAATTTTAATTCTAAATTCGTTCGTTTCTCCGTCGATTTTCTTCAGGATGAAGGTTTGCGTTCCCTTGAGGTCAAAATAGACTTTTTTAAATTGCGCTCCCCCGAAAGAAGGCATGAGCAATTCGGGAGCCCTCAATCCGTGCAGCGACCAGGTCAGCCGCTTCTCTTCGCGCGTTTCTTCAACGACAACCTCATAACTGAAATTGCTGAACTGCTTCACCGTCTCGATCAAAAATAAGATTCCAGCCTTCTTCAGCGTCTCATCGTACGAAGGCTGAATAAGCATTCTGTACTCGCCACCTTTATGTTTCTTCTTTGCCATTATGATCCCGTCCTGGAAAATTCCGCGGCAATTTCTTTCAACACAACTTCTTTCCGTTCCCCCGTGCGCATGTTTTTAAGACCGGCCTTTCCGGAATTAAGCTCCTGCTGGCCGACGACGAGAACGAAGGTAGCCTGCTGCCGGTCGGCGTCTCGCATCTGCGCTTTCAGGCTCCGTCGAAGAAAATCCGATTCGACCGCAACCCCTTTTGCCCGGAGCTCCATCGTTGTGGAGATAACCCATTGGCGTGATGCCTCGTCCGCCGCCGCAATAAACAACTCTGGATTCACCTCTGCAGTTTCTGTGGACCCGGTTTTTTCCAGAACCATCATGAGCCGTTCGATGCCTGCTGCGAATCCCACACCGGGTGTTGGTTTGCCGCCGAGTTCCTGGGTAAGCAAATCGTACCGGCCGCCTCCAGCGAGGGCATCCTGTGAACCGAGAGCCGTGCTCGTCAGTTCGAAGGCAGTTTTCGTATAGTAATCCAGCCCGCGCACCAATCTTCCATCCACACTGAAAGGAATATGAAAGGCCTCAAGATATTTTTTCACGCTATCGAAATGGTCGGCACATTCTGCGCAGAGGTAGTCGCTGATCATTGGCATCGCTGCGGTAAGCTTCCGGTCGTTCTCCTCCTTTGAATCTAGAACGCGCATCGGATTATTCTCAATGCGGCGTTGACTGTCGGGAGAGAGCTGCGCCGCGATCTTCCGGAGTTCGGTTTGCAGGACTTCCCGATAATGAGGGCGGCACTTTTCACATCCCACCGAGTTTAGCTTCAGGGAATATTCTGTCAATGAGAGTTCTTGGTAAATGCAGATCGTCATGGCGATGATCTCAGCATCCACCTCCGGTTGCTGCGAGCCGATCGCCTCGGCGCCAAATTGATGAAACTGTCTCAGCCGTCCCGCTTGCGGTCGTTCCTGTCGGAACATCGGGCCGATGTAATATACCTTGACGAGCGGTTGCGCTTCACCGAGATTATTCTGGATATATGCACGAATAACCGAGGCGGTTCCTTCAGGCCTCAATGTGATACTGTCGTCGCTCCGGTCGGTGAAGGTATACATTTCCTTTCCTACAATATCGGTCAATTCTCCGATACTTCGCGCAAAGAGTGCGGTTTGCTCGAATACGGGCGTTCGAATTTCTTTATAGTTGAAACGATGGAAGACTCTGCGCATCACGGATTCAACGTGTTGCCAGCGCACAGCTTCGCCGGGTAGTATATCTTTGGTGCCCCGAATCGATTTGAATGTCACTGTAGTTCTCGCCATTGTAATGAACCGCCGCATGCACCCGCGAAGCAAAGAGAATCGCCTCGATGTGACGCCGTACTGCTTGTCGATAGTTTACGATAAGTGAAAAAGAATCTGGCGCAGGGATGAATGGCGGTCAACTGATGTGTGGCTGGAGTATTGATAGTAGTTTACTCAACGGGATCAGTTATCGAAGTACGTTGCTTCCTCCGTCCGAAAGATTTCGAGAACGTCTTTCGGGCTAGCGGCCGACAATAATTTTTTTCGAAACTCTTCCTTGTTCATCAGCCTTGAGATACGGCTCAACAATTTGATATGCGGTCCGACCATGCTGTCTTTGCCGACAAGGAGGAAAATCAGGCGAACGGGTTGTTCATCCAGCGATTGGTAATCGATCGGTGCAGCGGTGACGGCAAATGCGGCGACGATATCGGAAACCGCATCGGTCTTTCCATGGGGAATTGCAAATCCGTTGCCGACGCCGGTGGACATGATCTTCTCCCGGTCAAAAATTGCTTCTCGTACTTTTTCTTTGTCGAGTACTTTTTTTGAAGAGGCGACGATGTCGATCATCCGCGAAATGACTTCATCTTTGGAGTTCCCCGCTAGCTGCGTCCTGACCGACGATTCATCGAGAATGTCGCTGATTTTCATGTTCGAAACAGTCTCCTAATCCATAAAACGTGCTTGCTAATATACGGTTTTGAGGTTGAAATGTAAAGCGGCGAATGCCGATTCGAGGTGGGAGGAAGAAAATCAAACTGCATTTCAATCTCAGCGATAGGATGTTCGTGCAGCATCATGACTCGCTCAAGTCCCTCCACATCAGAATTTTTTCCTCATAGGCATTCAAGAGAGACAACGCGGTATCTTTCAAAGTCGATTCAGCGCTGATATGGAACAAGGGCTCGGCGGTGTCCGGCCGCATCAGTACTGATGTCGATGCCGCATCATTCTCGAAGATTATTTTGATCCCGTCGACAAGAATGCGGTTCATCCCTTCGGTTTCATGCATCATGTGGCGCATCACTTTCCCCTTGCGCTCCCATGGGCAGTAGACGCTCCGTTTCATGAGATGTAGGGCCGGCACTTCTTTCTCCAAAGTTCCGAATCGCTTTCCTGCAAGGGCCATCATTTCCAGAATTTTTGCAACGCTGTACATGCCGTCACTTGCAAAGAGAAAGTCGGGGAAAATGAACCCTCCTTTTGTTCCTCCGATAAACTGCACATCTTTTGACGTTGAAGCTTCCATCAATGAGAGATGGCTGTCCCTTGTTTTGATGACCTCAATCCCCTTGCCTTCAGCCATCAAATCGATTTCAGCCGACGCGGTGATAGGCACTGCTATTTTCTTTGCCCCGGGATTCACGCTGAGATACAGCGACGTTATCAACGTCAACAACCTGTCATTTTCGATGAAGTTTCCGTTTTCATCCACAACGAAAACTTTTTCTGCTCCTGCATCGATCAAAAAGCCGACGTCGTATCCGAGCGAGGTGACAATGTGCGAGAGCTGTTTCACCGCCGCATCGAATTCGACTTTGTCGCGGGTCAATTTTTTGGGGTCGAGATAGGCGTTTAGAGCAAGGGCCTGACATTGGAGGGAGCCTAGAATATTCGGGAAAATTGTCGATGCGACGCCGTTGGAATAATCGATAACCAGTTTGAACCTTGCCTGCGAGACCGCGGACGTGTTGATCGTGGAAAGGAATTTTTCAACGTAACTTTCCTGTGCCCTCTCGGGGAAGCTGATGCCACCGACGCTTTTATAGCTTGCGCGCGGAAAATCCTCGCCGAAGAAGAGCCGTTCAACCGCCTTGGTTTTGTTCGACGGCAAATCTTTTCCATTATGGTCGAAGAAAATAATGTCCGTGAGATTTTTGTCGAAAGGGGATTTTCGCACATGGATTCCGCCTGCGTTTTTTTCGCCGCGAAGCTCGTGCCGAAGGATCGGAATTGATGTCGCGCGCAAGTCGTTGGTTTGGACTCCCGCAGACATCAACCCGCACATGAAAGCGCGATTGATCATCCGGGAGACGTTGTCGGAGTCACGGCTCGTAAGGACGGCTTTCCCTTTTCCGACAAACGCCCCGAAGGCCGTGCCGAGTTTTGCTCCGAATTCCGGGTTCATTTCAATATTGGAAAGACCGGTAATGCGCGAGTCGCTGAACAATTCCCGCAGCCATTTATCTTCCCACACGAGGCTTCGTGTGAGAATCGCCCCGTCCTCGACGACTTTCCCCGGCCAAAGCTTAATGTTCGAAGCAAGCCTGCTTTCTTTTCCAATAACACACATGTCACCGAGGAAGACGTTGTCATCAATCCGGGCAGACTCGCCGATCTCTGATTTTTTCCCGAGGACGCAAGAGGAAAGCTCCGCGTGTCGTCCTATCTTGCTTTTTGCCCAGATAATTGAATCGCGGATCACCGCTCCTCCTTCGATCACGCAGTCATCCCCGAGGACGGACCTTATTATTTTTACGTCTGCGTCAATCATGCAATTTTTGCCAATCAACACCGTTCCCTGTAAGTTTTCCGGCGACGTGAGAATTGTAGACTTCTCGCCGACATAACAGTTCCCTTTTTTTTCTCCTTCAAAGTCGAGCTGCACCTGACCGTCCAATGCATCAAGATGGGCTTCCTGGTATTCGTTGAGATTTCCGACGTCGCGCCAATAGCCGTCCGATATATAACCGTACAATCCCGCGTCCTGTTCAAGCAGTATCGGAAAAAGATTTTTGCTGAAATCAAAATCCTGCTGAAAAGGAACACGGTCAAGCACTTCGGGCTCCAGGATGTAAATGCCGGTGTTGATTGTGTCGCTGAAGACTTCTCCCCATGAGGGTTTCTCCAGAAAGCGGGTGATTTTTCCTTCGGGGTTGGTGATGACGACGCCGAATTGTAACGGATTTTTTGCGTGCGTGAGCACAAGTGTTGCTTTCGCCCTCTTCTTTTCGTGGAATGCTATCGCCTTGGAAAGGTCGAAGTCTGTTAGCACGTCGCCGCTGATGACGATGAAACGTTCATCAAGAAAATCTGCTGCGTTGCGGACACTTCCGGCCGTACCGTAGTCTGCTTCTGCCTGCCGATATTGCATTCTGATGCCGAATGACGACCCATCGCCAAAAAACGACGTTATGCTTTCCGGTTGGTAAAAGAGAGTCGACACAATATCCTTTATGCCGTATCTCTTTAACAAGCTGACGATGTGCTGCATCATCGGCTTGTTCATCATCGGTACCATCGGTTTTGGGATGTTGCACGTAAGAGGGCGGAGCCTCGTCCCGAATCCGCCGGACATGATTACTGCTTTCATAGGAGAGAAATTTTTAGTGAAAAGAGGGAGCCAACGCTTACACAAAATAGTACTAAAAAAAAACTTGGCCTTCAACCGGATACTGGTGCATTTTGCATTACTTGGCGTCCTTCGCGTCCTTGGCGGTTAAAAGAAAAACCGCAAAGGACGCCAAGGGGCGCGGCGAACTCTTTGAAGGAATGCAGATAGTCTACCTCGCATTCGAAATGCATCACCACCTTCAACCGCGAAGGGACCTATAATTCTTAACGGGGACCTGATAGTTGGGTGTACCGTCTGAAATATTCTGTAAAAATGATTGTTTCGCGGCGAACGACAATTGGTTCTGCTTGAATTAAGTTAGCTCATAAAAGGAGGGGCGCTTCCGTCAAGTGGGCGACGTTACATTTTACCGATAGTTCGGTAGAAGCTAGACATCTTGGTCGGAATGTGAAACATTTGGTATAGTATCTTGGCTAGGTCTCCGCCATCTGCATAAACCGAGACACCGCTTTTAGGCTATTTATCTTGACTTTCGTGCCGGAATTGGATAAATTTATACACTTTACGCGATTTCTGTAAACCTTAGGACTCAGAATGCCGGAAAACAAGCGGGGAATCGCCTTTCAGAGCGTCTTTTCTAAGATTTCACTTCAGGAAGGCGTCGTTGCTGGCATAGGAGTCCTTCTGTTTTTTTTAGGATTGTGGTCGGCCGCGATTCTGACGAAGCTCTTCTGCTTTATCATCACGGGGATTGCGGCGTACTATGTACTCGATTCATTGCGCGGGAGAAGACATCCACCATCGGACAATGACTCTTCGATTCCTGCTGACTCGGAAAGTGATGATGTAGAAAATTTTCGGACAGACAGAGCTGAGACAGGCGAAGAAGCCGTTGACGAGCAATTCGACAGAAGAAAGAGCGACATCTTTTCTGAGCATGCCATAGCAGAAAACAGAGCGGAACTCGAAGATAAAGAAATCCGATTTGAGGAACCGGCCCAACGGGCCCACGATGCTATTGTTTACTCTCCCTCGGACTTCGTTGACGATGAGCAGGCCTTGATAGAAGGAGGCCGACAGGAACCGAGGAGTGAATTTAATTTCCTCCTGCAAAAAACCTTATCGGTAATCAAAGAGGTTGTATTTGCCAATTCTGTCTCGTTCTTCTGGGTGAACCAGGAATCGCAGCAACTTATTCTCGAAGCCAAATTCACGGACAGCCAGGTATTCTCAACTTCGAGGAAATTGCCTATCGGCAGCGACATTGTCAGCCAGATTGCGTTGTCCGGGAAGCCGGAGATTATGGGTCAGATTGCTGCCAATGCGGAGAGGGACATTGTTCCGTATTACGCCAGTTTGGAGGAAATAAAATCGTTTATCGGCGTTCCGGTGTTCTATCCAAGTCGGGAGGGCGAACGGCTGCCAGTTGCAGTTCTTGCGATTGACAGTAAAGCAGATGATGCATATGGTCCGGAAACCGTTGATCTGCTTGCGAAATTTACAAAAATGCTCTCGGCAGTTCTAAAAAGTTCGACAGAGAAATATGATCTCTTGAACGAGAGCGGAGTCTTGAAGACTGAAATGCGGTTTCGTGCTAAAGCTTTCGGCGAATCCGAGATCGCAAACATCGGGAACGCATTGGCAGAAGAAGTATCTACGCTTGTGCCGTGGGATGCTCTTGTGCTGATCCTGTTTGATGGAGCTCAGAAGCAGTGGGTGGTGGCAAACGTCAGGACGAGGCACAACCATCGCTATGTCGTTGCGAAGCAACTTCTTGATTTTCATTCAAGCGTAGCTGGCAAAGCGATCAAGAATAATGCAGTCCAGGACATCGATGATTTATCGAAAACATCCGAACCGAGATTTTTGGTAAACGAGTCGTCGCTTGGGATGGCTCGGGTCGGCTCGTTCGTAGCAATTCCGATCGCTTCGACTAACAAGTGCTATGGTGCGCTGACTCTTGAATGTCGGGAAAAAAATTCGTACGGCTCGAAGGAAATTTCCTCGGTATCGCAATTAACGTCGATTGCAGGAATAGCTTTTGAGCTTCGCGAAGCGAACGATATCATAAAGGAATTTGTCGTCGTTGATGAAAGCACAGGGACGACATCAAAGAAATATTTCCTGCAGCGGCTTTCGGAAGAATGGCAGCGGGCAGACGACGATGGCTCGGATGTTTCGTTATTGCTGTTTGCGATTTCGTCGCTCAACGATATAGTTGCTCGTTACGGCAGGGCTGGCAGCGAGGCGGCCGTTGCAAGAATCGCCTCGATCCTTCGTTCCAGCGTGCGCCCGTACGATGTCATCGGCCGGTTCGACCACGCGATATTTGCTGTTGTGCTGGTGAAGACGACATCCAACGACGCATATTTGTGGGCGGAGAAACTCCGGTCGGCGATCGCCAGTACCGTTGTATCATTCGAACAAAAAACATTTTCCGTGACCGTGACCGTCGGAATCTGCGGTGCAGCCGAAGGGATGGATTCAAATGAATGTGTCTCGAATACGGTTCAGGTTTTGGAAAAGGCAAAAGAAGCCGGTGGAAATATCGTGAGAGTGTTTTAGAGGATTTGTAAGAAAAGAAAGAAGTCAATAATCTATTCAATAGTGAGGAGACAATGGCAAAGCAACAAGATTTCGCCGAGAAAGTAAAAAAAGCAGGTGCAGAAAAAGGGACGAAATGCCCCAAGTGCGGGGCATTAAAAGTCCCGACTGCGTACATCCACTCGGTGAAAACGGAGATTGGATCGTATCGCTTCAATCGTTCTCTCGTTCAGGTTTGTAAATGTAACGAAAAAGAAGTCTACGCATAATTGAGTGCGCCCGGCAAAATCGTTTTCATCGTTCTCGACAGTATCGGCATCGGTGAAGCGCCTGATGCCGCAGCCTATGGAGATTCAGGCTCGAATACGCTTGGCAATACGGCGAAAGCTGTGGGCGGGTTATCCCTTCCCAATTTACAGAAGCTAGGGTTGGGGAACATCGGACCGATTGAGGGCGTCTCACCAGCGGTAAAACCCGAAGGGTGTTTTGGCAAAATGGAGGAAGTTTCTCGCGGGAAGGACAGCACAACCGGGCACTGGGAAATCGCCGGGATTATTACGAAGGAAGATTCTCCATACTATCCGAAGGGATTTCCCCGAGATGTGATCGAGAAATTCATCTCTGCGACCAAAATGCAGGGCGTTCTGGGAAACAGACCTGCCTCCGGAACGCAAATCATAGAAGAACTTGGCGATGAACACGTGCGCACCGGTTTCCCGATTGTATACACTTCGGGGGATTCTGTTTTTCAAATCGCGGCGCACGAAGAGGTCATTCCGTTAAGGGAATTGTACAGAATCTGTCGGGTTACCCGGGACGAAGTGATGGTGGGGAAGCATGCCGTAGGCCGGGTAATTGCACGACCCTTTATCGGACAGAGTGGCAAGTACACTCGGACCGCGAACCGAAGAGATTTTTCGCTGCAGGCTCCCGGTACGACTGTCCTCGACCTCTTATTCAGGATAAATATCCCGACTGTTTCGATCGGAAAAATCGACGATTTGTTTTCCGGAAGAGGATTGAAAGACAAGATCCACACGCGATCGAATTCGGAAGGAATCGAAGAGATTATCAGGCAATCAACCGCAATGAAGCAAGGCTTCATCATGACGAACCTCGTCGATTTCGATATGCTCTACGGTCACCGGCAGGATGCGAAGGGAATGGCAGCAGCCATTGAATATTTCGACAAACAACTTCCAAGGATTGTTGAAACGATCCATGGGGATAATATTCTCATGATTACCGCTGACCACGGCAACGATCCGACCGACAAAAGTACTGACCACTCGCGAGAATATGTTCCGGTTCTCACCTACTCAGAGATCGGACATAGGGGGGTGGACCTCGGTGTCCGGAAGACGTTTGCCGATGCGGGAAAAACCGTTGCGGAGTATTTCGGCGTCGACGATCCAGTGCTGGCTGGAACAAGTTTTCTCAACTTAATCCGTTGAAGGTGAAATGGAAAAAGCGAAACACAGCGTCGAGTTCGAATCAGAGGTTGACAAGGATGGAAAAGTTCAGTTTTCTCGTGCTGTCGGCGGTGAACTCTCTCTCCCGCGCGGGTCAAAGGTCACGGTTCGGATCGTCGGGGGCGTGCTTTCAAAAGGCTTGACGGCGCGCAATGTCTCGGATGAAGAGATCGAACGAATCGGCAGGATTCAGTTTGAAGACCGTGAACATGTCGTGAGGTTCTTATTGACCGAGGGGAAACTCTCGAACAACCGCTCCATGAGAAAACGTCTCAAAGGCCTTACAGCGTGAATGATCAAAAAATTGTTATCGACACCGACGTGCTTCTTGACCACCTCGTCCATCGCGACGGTCCTTCTTTTTTACGGAGAGCGATGAACGTCTTCTTTTGCTACACGACCGCATTTAACGCAATCGAGGCATTTTCCTTTGCCCGGTCTGACGAGGAAATTCAAGCCGTCGACGACGCAATGAGCGCAATGAAAGTTCTCGGTCTCAACGCAAAGAGTGCAAAAGTTGTCGGAAGCATTTTTTCGAAAATCGATTCAACCAAGAAAAGAGATTTGGCAGTCTTGATCGCTGGTGTCTGCCGAGAAAGCAAACTGCCGATCGTAACGATGAATCCTCAACGATTTTCCGGCATCAAGCAATTGCGGGTCATCACGGCAGTAAAGTTAGCTCGGTACTTGTCACCGACGGAAATCATTGCCATCAAATAATTCTCAGGACAGTTCGTCATGATACTTGGAAAAGTTATCGGCACGGTTTGGGCAACCCGGAAAGATGAAGCCCTGGTGGGAGCCTCGCTTCAGATTGTTCGCCACATCGACCTCGACTATAAACTGAAGGAGGCGTTTGTTGTGGCTGTTGATACCGTGCAGGCGGGGGTGGGGGATATCGTTCTGGTTGCCACCGGTAGCTCGGCGCGGCAAACGAGTGTGACCAAGAATAAGCCGGTGGATGCCGTTATTATGGCGGTTGTTGACAAACTCGATGTGACGGAAAAGTAGAAATTTGGACAATTACTCTGTGGAACTCCGTGAAACTAAGTGGTTCTTTGTGTAACAAAGCACTATTCCACAGAGAAACACGGGGAGGCACAGAGGTTCACAAAGGCAGATCGGCGATAACCATTTCGGCCGCGCTTCAGAAGAACTTTTTATCAGGATAACTCGTAATGTTCTTAGGGAAGGTCATTGGGACAATCTGGGCAACACGGAAGGATGAACATCTGAAGAGCTTTAAACTTCAGTGTATTCAACCCATCTCAGCGAAACGGGAGGATTTCGGCCCTCCGATCGTTGCCGTCGATACGGTGGGAGCGGGGGCGGGGGAAACGGTGTTCTATATTACGGCGGCCGAAGCGGTGATTCCTCTTCCGGTTGATATGGCTCCTGTCGATGCCAGCATTGTGGGTATCGTCGACAGGATTGACCTTCAGAAATAGTTATTGAAAAATGAGGTGAAGTAAGAATGGTTAAGATTACAAAACAGTATACAAATCGCGAAAGTCAATCGCTCGACAAGTACCTTCAGGAGATCGGCAAGGTCGATTTGCTCACTCCCGAACAGGAGATCGACCTCGCGCAGCGCATCAAGAAAGGCGACCAGAAATCCCTTGAAAAACTGACAAAAGCCAATCTCCGTTTTGTAGTGAGCGTGGCGAAACAATATCAAAATCAAGGTCTGTCGCTTGGAGATTTGATCAACGAAGGGAATCTTGGACTCATCAAGGCGGCGAAACGTTTTGACGAAACGCGAGGGTTCAAATTTATTTCGTACGCAGTGTGGTGGATCCGCCAGTCAATTCTTCAAGCGCTTGCCGAACAGTCCCGTATTGTCCGCCTGCCGTTGAATCGCGTCGGCGCGTTGAACAAGATCGGCAAAGCGTTCAGCAGCCTCGAACAGGAATTCGAGCGCGAACCGAGTGCGAGCGAACTGGCAGAAGAACTCGACATGTCCCTGTTTGAAGTTGCCGATACGCTGAAGATTTCCGGGCGTCATCTTTCGATGGACGCGCCGTTCGCACAAGGCGAAGACAACCGGCTGCTCGACGTCATTCAAGATGAACGTCAGCCTGCCCCGGACAGCATTTTGATGGATGAGTCGTTGAAGGAAGAAGTGCAGCGTGCGCTTGCGACGTTGAGCGACCGGGAAGCGGAAGTCATTCGGCTCTATTTTGGGCTGCAGCGCGAACACTCGCTCACACTCGAAGAAATTGGAGAAAAATTCAATCTCACTCGGGAGCGCGTACGTCAGATCAAAGAGAAAGCTATTCGCCGGTTGCGGCATGCGTCGCGCAGCAAGAATCTTCGCGCGTACCTCGGGTGAGGGACGGTCGTGTGGTTGGATAATATACAAAAGCTCCTTCTTCGAGGAGCTTTTTTGTTGTGGACAATGGAAGTGATACATTTTGCAGGGCGTTACGTTCCCCGCGTCCATGCCTTTCAAAGGAGAGCCGCAGTGGACGCCAAAAGACAGCGCAGTTAGCTCTTTTATGGAGCAGAAATAAATCGACCCAGCCTCGAAATGCGGTACTGCAAGAACAAGCGACAGGTTGCAATTAAGTTTCAATCACGTACATTTGTACGCAAATGAAAGTTATCGGTTGTGCTATTCTTTGCCTGTTCTTAGCCGGCTGCGGAAGTTCGTCGCCAAGGTTTATCAGTCATGAAACTCCGAACACCAACGGGAAGCAGGAAAAGAAAAACAACGGGCCGCGGTTCAGTTCAAAACACATCGAAGAAGAAAAAAAAGAAGATGACCGCAAAGTTGACGTAAAAAGAGTTGTTGCCCGTTTCTCCAGCGCAAAGCCCGCGCCTTCAAAAACTCCGCCGGCTGCGAGCGGGTCGCACGCCGTCGTTCCTCGAAGCAGCGCGAAGGAGTCGGCGGGTAAAATCGACGACCAGAAAATGATGGATGTCATTCTCGGCTACTTGGGAACCCCTTATGTCTATGGCGGTGAAACCAAATCCGGCATCGACTGCTCGGCATTTACGAGCGCGGTCTATAACCAATCGGTCAACGTGAAATTGCCGCGTACGGCTGCCGACCAGGTGAAAGAGGGAAAACCTGTATCCTTCGATCAGCTCAAGTTTGGCGACCTGATGTTTTTCAATACGACGGGAGCGAATCCGTCCCACGTGGGCATCTATATTGGGGATGATCTATTCGCGCATGCGAGCGAGGCATTCGGCGTCACGATATCGTCGATCGAAAGCTCATACTATAAGAAAAGGTACACCGAGGCACGGAGAATTATTGAGTAGAGTATGCAGAAGACAGAAGACAGAAGGAATAACTATTTTCTAGCAGCTAACAGCTAATCCCATTAATTCAAAACTTATGGCAGCATTACCAATTTACGTTTACGGCACGGAGGTATTGAAGAAAAAAGCGAAGCCGGTGAAGGAGATTTCGGATAAAACCATTCAACTGATTAAGGACATGTTTGAAACGATGCACTTGTCGAACGGCATCGGGCTTGCTGCGAATCAAGTCGGCGTTTTGGAACAAATTCTCGTTGTGGACCTTTCCGAGATGGAAGAATACAAAGATTCCAAACCGATGGCGGTCATCAACCCCGAAATCATCGAAGAGGAAGGTGAATGGGGATTGGAAGAAGGGTGTTTAAGCCTTCCTGAGATACGCGATGTCGTCGACCGGGCGGAAAAAGTTACGGTGAAGTTCCAGGATGCGAATTTACGCGATCAAAAAATTGAAGCGACGGGAATGCTCGGCCGCGTTTTGCAGCATGAAATCGACCACCTTAACGGCATTCTCATCACGGACCATTTGACCGCAGCCAAAAGGGCTTTGCTGAGGAGCAAGTTGAAAAAGATCTCGAAAGGAGAATTCGAGCAGAAGTACGAAGTCGTGCTGCCGAAGGATGAAAAGCCAAAGATAAAAAAATGAATATTGTCTTCATGGGCACCCCGGACTTTGCGGTACCGAGCCTTGAGATTCTTCTTAAAAATAATTATCGCATAGCCGCAGTTGTCACCGCCCCGGATAAGCCCCGAGGCCGAGGACAACATGTCTCATTTACGCCGGTGAAAGAATGTGCGCTGAAGAATTCATTATCGCTGCTTCAACCGGATTCGTTAACCGCTATGTCCTTCATCTCTCCGCTTGCATCTTTGCGCCCCGATTTATTTGTGGTCGCTGCTTTTCGGATCTTGCCGCCACAGGTATTTTCAATCCCTACCATGGGAGCGTTCAACTTGCATGCGTCGCTGCTTCCGAAGTATCGCGGAGCCGCACCGATCAACTGGGCAATTATCAATGGGGAAAAGGAATCGGGTGTCACAACATTTTTCCTTCAGGAAAAAGTCGACACGGGGAGCGTCATTCTTCAGGCACGGGTCGCAGTTCCCGAAACAATGACCGCCGGCGATTTACATGATACGCTTGCAGACGTCGGGGCAGAAATTGTTTTGCAGACAGTCCGTTTGATCGAGTTGGGCAAGGCACAGCCGCGCAAACAGGATGATACCCTCGCATCCCCGGCACCGAAAATATTTAAGGATGATTGCCGGATTGACTGGAAAAAACCGGCGGTGAGCGTTCATAATTTCATTCGGGGGCTTTCGCCGTACCCGGCCGCATGGACGACGCATGATGGGACGATGCTGAAAGTCTACAGGAGTGAGAAGTCAGAATACAGAATACAGAATACAGAGCCAGGAAAAACTGCTGCTCTGGGGGGAAAATTATATGTTGCGGCGGGCGACGGTGCAATTTCAGTTCTGGAGATTCAGCAAGAGGGGAAAAAAAGGATGAGGGCTGACGAGTTTTTGCGAGGCTATAACTTCAACGAAGGGGATATTTTGAGATAATTACGCTCACTTTCCCGCCGAATATTTCCTCACATCGACTTTTTCCATCGTCATCATTACACCGCAATTCGCCTTTTCGATAATCGCATCGATCTCGGGGAGCAACGCTTCGACTTTTTCATTCGTATCGACTATTTCAATGAGGATGGGGAGATCTTCGGAAAGTTCCAGAATCGCAGACTTGTGAATTCTACTGTGGGCGCCGAATCCTTCTACGCCGCGCAGCACCGTTGCTCCCGCCAGTCCTCTTGAACGTGCGAGATGGACAATGGCTTCAAACAATTGTTGTCCTTCAATGTGGTCGCCTTCCCCCAAAAATATTCGCAAGAGTTTTCCTTCGCCAGAAAGTTTCATCGTGTTCTTCCTATACTAATTTACCAACGATTGACCCGGCCCATGTCGCGCCGAGACAAAAGAGAATGCTTCCCAATATGTTTATGAAACCGACTGAAAAATTGCCGGCTCGTAATATTTCAATTGTCTCATAACTGAACGTTGAAAACGTTGTAAAGCCGCCCAGGATTCCAACAGTTAAGAAGAGACGGACCTCCGGTTGAACGAGCCATCGTTCTTCGAACAATGTCATCAACAGCCCAATGGTGAAACAGCCGATGACGTTGACTGCGAACGTTCCGTATGGAAATCTGTCTCCCAACATTTTATAGAGGATGCTGGCAAGCCCATACCGGCAGACGCTGCCAATAAAACCCCCAGCGCCTATATACAAATATTTTTCCACTATTCTCCGAAATTTGTCTGCATAAGATAAGAATTGGAACTAGAGATTGCAATTTCATTGCATCAGTTTTTAAAAAGAATTATATTGAGTTACTAGCGACACTTAAAGGTGTGCTGAAAGCGAGTGACATTCTCTCCCTTTTTATTTATGGAATTTATGATGTGGGCGACCCGCAGCATGCATGTTTTTTCGGCGGTAGTATGGGTGGGAGGGCTTTTATACATGGGAGGAATTCTTTATCCTGTTTTTAGATATGAAGCCCTGACTACGTCCCATCGGTATGTCCGGATAGAACGGCGGTTTACTGGGTTCGTTTGGATGTGCGTATGGACGACTGCAATTACCGGCATGTTCTTAATGCTGTTTAGTCCCCGGTTTGTCTTCGGTCAATACCGCGTTGAATGGGATTATCTCCTTCTTCTCAAAGAATGCATTTATCTTCTCATGGTCGGAGTAGCAATCTCCGCCACGAGTATTGTGAAAAAGATGGAATCGATTATAGCTTCACCCTCTGCCGACGGTCCGGAGAATGATTTGTTGGTTCAGCATCAAATGATCTTGAGAAGGCGGCGGACCAACCTTGCGCTCGGCATCATCGTGTTGTTGGTTTCAACCAGGATGGTCGTGATTTGATGGGAAAAATCATTGCGATAGCAAATCAAAAAGGAGGCGTCGGGAAAACCACGACCGCAGTGAACCTTGCAGCTTCCATTTCTGCCGCTGAACACGCAACGTTACTTGTGGACACAGACCCGCAGGCAAACGCGACTAGCGGCGTCGGGATAGAGAGCAAAACGCTTGACAAAACCATGTACGAAGTGTTGATCGGTGGTGTCGAAGCAGCGGAGGCAATCATTAAGACATCGATGCCTTTTCTTTCGCTGCTCCCTTCGCACATTAATCTCGTCGGAGCGGAAATTGAGATGGTGAACGAGCCGAACCGCGAGAAGAAAATGAGAGCGGCCCTTGAGTCGATTCGGTCGTCATACGAATACATCATTATCGATTGTCCGCCGTCGCTGGGCCTTATTACGCTCAATGCTCTGACTTCTGCGGATGCGGTGCTGATCCCCGTGCAGTGCGAGTATTATGCGCTTGAAGGACTGGGACAATTGTTGAACACCATTAATATGGTGAAGAAAAACCTCAACCCGCCTCTCGACATTGAAGGGGTGCTGATGACGATGTTCGATTCCCGTTTGCGTCTTTCCAACCAGATAGTCGACGAGGTAAGAAAGTACTTCGGCGAAAAGGTGTTCACGACGATCATTTCGAGGAACGTCAGGCTAAGCGAAGCTCCGAGTTTCGGTAAGCCGATCCTGCTTTATGATGCGCTGTCATCCGGTACAAGAAATTATATTGACCTTGCTCAGGAACTCTTAAAAAGGAACCAACGGACAGTCGAACTTTCCTCCGTTCGGATGAATGCATTTTCTTTACCTCAGACTCCGTCCGCGATTGCCCCGCAGCCATCTCATACAGAAATTCCAAATCGATCTTCCTCACAGTCGTAAATCTTACAACGCTCCATGGCCGATAGTCACAAAACAAAATCTGTGTTGGGCAAGGGGTTGAGCGCACTCATTCCGAGGGCGCCCCTGCGTGAGGAACCGATCTCTCCAGGAACCCTTCCGAAAGACGAAGGTAACGATAATGTGATCGTTGCCATAGAGGTTTCGAAAGTCCGTCCCAACCCGTATCAACCTCGCCAAACCTTCGACCCGGAGAGCTTGGATGAACTGAAGCGCTCCATTATCGAGAAAGGGGTCATCCAGCCCGTCACTGTGCGCCGGGTTGCAGAGGGAAACTACGAATTGATTTCAGGCGAGCGGCGAGTCCGCGCTTCGCAGGAAGCAGGACTGAATACGATTCCCGCCTACATCATCAGAGTTTCTTCCGATGAAGAGATGCTGGAACTGGCGCTGGTCGAGAATTTGCAGCGTGAGCATCTGAATCCCCTTGAAATTGCCGTTTCCTATGAACGGCTGATCGATGAGTGCCGGCTTACACAAGAGGAAGTCGCACAGAAAATCGGCAAGGACAGAACAACGGTAACGAATTTTCTTCGTCTGTTGAAACTGCCGGAAAAGATCAAGGACTCCTTACGGAAAGATGAAATATCGATGGGGCATGCCCGCGCATTAATCGCTTTGCCGGACGAGAAAATTCAGCTCAGGTTGCACGATAGGATTGTTAAACATGGGCTATCGGTTAGGAATGTGGAATCGCTTGTCAGAGAGTTCGGTAAGAAGCCGGTAAAGAAAAGCCGTTCGTCGTCTCCGGCCCGTTCCGACGGCAGTTTCCAAACCATTGAAACCCGCTTGCGCCAGACGTTCGGAACTAAAGTGACCATTCGCAAGCAACAAGGAGGCGGGGGAGAAATCGTGATAGAATACTACAATCCCGGCGACTTGGACAGGCTGCTGGAGATATTGGAAAAATAATTTTCGCTTCGACTGCCGGCGCAGAATGCACCAGCTTTTTCAAAATTATGGATATCGAGAATGAAAACAATTCTTAACACTGTAAACGCGCCGGCTCCCATCGGTCCGTATAACCAGGCAGTTGCCGTCCAGGGACAATTGTTGTTCACGGCAGGACAAATTGCCCTTGACCCGAAGACGGGGCAGATCGTTGGTACGTCGGCCGCCGAACAGACCAAACAGGTTTGTGAAAACCTTAAAGCGATACTCACTGCTAGCCACTCGGATTTTGCCCATGTTGTGAAGACGACGGTCTTCCTGAAAAATATGAACGACTTTGCCGAGATGAACGAAGTGTACGGTAATTACTTCGGGGAAGCTTCTCCTGCGCGCAGCACTGTCGAAGTCGCCCGCCTGCCGAAAGATGTGGTGGTGGAAATTGAACTCATTGCAGTTATTTATTAGCCAGCACTCGGAGGGAGGGAAGATGCCAAATTTTCCCCATCTCAACTCCTATATTCAGGATCCCTTTTGAAACCGTTTGTCTACAGCGCTCTGCTTTGGATTATCATTTCGCCTGAAGGACGAGCGCAGGTCTCTCCCCGCTATGAGAGGCCGATCGCGACGCCTCTCCGAATTTTGTCGCTCCCGGATACTGTTATTCATGTCTTCAACGAGGACTCGGCCGTGGCCAAAATGTCCTTCAGTTCCGATACCGTGCGGCGGCCGGGGAAATCTACGACGGTCGCACTGTTAGCATCTTTAGTTGTTCCGGGAGCGGGGCAGATTTACAACGGCTCCTATTGGAAACCGCCGATCCTCTGGGGCGTTGGATACTATTTTATTTCAGTATATAATCAACAAAACAAGCTGTACCAGCAATCCCGTAGAGCATACGCAGCGTCGATCAATTCGAACCAGGTCGACGGTGATCAAAACATCTTGCGATTACGAGATTTCTATCATAATCAACGTGATACATTTGCGTGGTATCTTGCGATCGAATACATCGTCAATTTACTTGATGCGTACGTCGACGCAAGTCTCTATAATTTTGAAGTTAGTCCGAATCTGCAACCTACCACCGAAATGCGCGCGAGTCTGCGCATTCCCTTATAGAACTTAACGACTCCTGCTCCACATACCATGAAACCGACTTAAATGTTGTAAGGAGAACTACCATGATACGTAAACAAGATGCATTAGATTATCATTCGCAGGGACGAAGAGGAAAAATTGAAGTTGTTTCGACAAAACCGTGCCAAACGCAAAGAGACTTATCGCTTGCGTACACTCCAGGTGTTGCCGAACCGTGCCGCGAGATCGCAGCCAATCCGGATGACGCGTACCTTTATACAGCAAAAGGAAATCTGGTCGCTGTCGTATCGAACGGAACCGCTGTCCTAGGACTCGGAGATATTGGCCCGCTGGCGGGAAAACCGGTGATGGAAGGAAAAGGAGTGCTCTTCAAACGATTTGCCGACATTGACGTGTTCGACATTGAATTGAACTCTCACAACCCTGACGATGTTATAAAAGCGGTCCAAATGCTGGAACCGACGTTCGGAGGAATCAATCTCGAAGACATCAAAGCCCCCGAATGCTTCTACATCGAAGAGGCACTGAAAAAAGTGATGAACATCCCCGTGTTTCATGATGACCAGCACGGGACCGCGATTATCAGCGGTGCAGCCTTAGTGAATGCACTGGAAGTTGTCGGAAAAAAGATCGACCGGGTGAAAGTTGTATTCAGCGGTGCCGGAGCGGCAGGAATGGCGTGCGCCCGTTTGTATGAAAAACTAGGCGTGCGGCATGAGAACATTCTGTTTGTTGATACAAAAGGAGTCCTCTTCAAAGGTCGGACCGAAGGGATGAACAAATACAAGGATTATTTTGCGGCTGACACCAATGCGCGCACATTTGCTGAAGCGATGAAGGGCGCCGACGTTTTTTGCGGCGTATCAGCCAAAGGAATCGTGACGAAAGAAATGGTGAAGTCGATGGCAGACAATCCCATCGTTTTCGCGATGGCGAACCCCGATCCTGAGATCACCTATGAGGATGCCGTCAGCGTCCGTGACGACATCATCATGGCAACAGGGCGATCCGATTACCCGAATCAAGTCAATAACGTCCTTGGTTTTCCTTTCATCTTTCGCGGAGCGCTGGATGTTCGGGCGACTGCGATCAACGATGAAATGAAGATCGCAGCCTCTCACGCGCTGGCGAAACTTGCCAAAGAGGATGTTCCCGATTCCGTTATCCGCGTGTATGGCGGCAAGCGGATTGAATTTGGCAGGGACTACATCATCCCGAAGCCGTTTGATCCTCGTGTACTCTTGTGGGAGACTGTAGCAGTTGCACAGGCCGCTATGGAAACGGGTGTGGCGCGCACTCCAATCGCGGACATTGAAGCCTACAAGGACAGCCTTGAAGCGCGTCTGGGTAGAACGCGCGAGATGATGCGGTTCTACATCCATAAAGCACAAAAAGCCCCGAAGCGCATTGTCTTCCCGGAAGGACAGGAGGATAAAATTCTCCGTGCAGCAAATATCATTGTCGAAGAAAAAATTGCAACGCCGATCCTTTTGGGAAGCCGGACAATCATCGGCCAAAAGATCTCAGAACTCGGATTGGACCTGATGGATGTCGAGGTCATCAATCCGAAAAAGGCGCCAAAATTTGAGGAATATGTTTCCGGCTACTTGGAATTGCGAAAGCGAAAAGGAATCACTCTGTATCTTGCCGAGCGCCACATGAAAAACAACAATGAATTTGGGATGATGATGGTGAGAAATGGGGATGCCGATGGACTTATTTCCGGTCTCACTCAAAATTACCCGGACACTGTCCGCCCTGCGCTTCAGATTATCGGAACCAAAGAGGGTGTGCGCCGGATCGCAGGCTTGTACATGCTGATTTTTAAAAATCAAACTCTCTTTATCGCCGATGCAACAGTCAACATCGATCCGACGGCTGAGGACCTTGCAGAGATCGCCCTTTTGACCGCAGACAGAGTAAAGCGGATCGATGTAGTTCCGCGCGTCGCGATGCTCTCGTTCAGCAATTTCGGAAGCACACAGCATCCATTGACGGAAAAAGTGCGAAGGGCAACCGAAATCATTAAACAGCGGGACCCGAATCTCATCATTGACGGTGAGATGATGGCAGATACTGCAATGAGTTCAGAGCTGCTTAACGAACTCTATCCGTTCAGTAATTTAAAAGAGCCGGCAAATATTCTTATTTGCCCCGACCTGACATCGGCGAATATCGCATACAAACTTTTATCGCGTGTTGGCGGTGCGTCGGCAATCGGACCGATCTTGCTCGGCATTCGCAAACCGGTTTACCTGCTTACGCCGGGGGTAGAAGTGAACGACATCGTCAATATCACTGCGATGGCGGTTTTCGCTTCTCAGCACGAAAAATAAGCTGGAAATTGGCTTTTAAAAAATACGAATGGCGTCGTATTTTCTGTCGTAATTTGCCCGCGCCGACCGCAGGTGACGCGGAACTATTCCTTTGTTAAACCTCATAACTCGATACGTGTCAAATCAATGCAAGAATTAAACGAAATAGATTATTCTTACTTATAGTGGAGTACAATGAAAAACAGAGTCATCCTTATAATAATTCTTTCAGTGGCAGTTATCGGTGCTGGGGGATTCTTTTATTTTTCCAGCGGGTCTTCACCCGACACCATGTATCGTACCGAAAAAGTGACGCGGGGGGATATTCAGGTTGTTGTGACGGCCACAGGGACATTAAGTGCCGATACGACGGTAGAAGTTGGAACGCAGGTTTCCGGTACAATTTCGAAATTATATGTGGACTGGAACACCAAAGTAAAGAAAGGTCAGGTCATCGCCCTCATCGACCCGACATTTTTGCAGTCTGCGGTTCAGGATGCTCAAGCAAGCCTGGAGAAGGCGAAAGCACAGACCGATGACTCCAAACGAACCTATCTGCGAGAGAAAGACCTTTTAGCTAAAGGTCTTGCTGCACAGGCGGATTACGATGCCGCGATCACGACATATGAATCGAATGTTGCTGCCCAAAAATCAGCTCAGTCGCAGCTTGACCGCGCTATTATTAATTTGAAGTACGCAACGATTACAGCGCCGATCGACGGCGTAGTCATTTCACGCGCCGTCGACATCGGGCAAACGGTTGCTGCGAGTTTTTCCACTCCGACTCTTTTCACCATCGCCAACGACCTCACCAAAATGCAGGTGCAGGCAGCGGTGGATGAAGCGGATATCGGCAGGGTGCAGAATGGAGAAGAGGTGCTCTTTACCGTTGACGCGTATCCCGAACAGACATTTCACGGTACGGTAACACAAATTCGGCTCGCGCCGGTAACGGTCCAGAACGTCATCACGTATACCGTGATCATCGATGTCCCGAACCCTGAACTGAAGCTCATGCCGGGCATGACAGCAACAATAACCATTCTTGTGACAAAAAAAGAAAACGTTCTGAAAATTCCTACCATTGCTTTCCGTTTTCAACCTCTGCCCGATCAAATCGAAGTGCGAAAAGATTCAACGGGCGCTCCTGAAGATTCGGCCAAAGCGGCGCAGCGGAGGGCTCAATACGCCCAAATGCAGGGAGGCGGAGTGGCGGGACAAGCCTCACATCCGCCGACACGCCTCTGGGTTGTCGGTAAGGATAAGAAACTGACGCCTATTTATATTCGCACCGGCATTGCGGACGGAACATTCACAGAAATAGTTCATGGCAAAGTGGATGAGGGACAGGAAGTCGTTGTCGGTGTCATGTCGCAACGACCTACCACCGCCGCACCCCCGTTTGGCGGAGGACGGAGGTTCTAATATGTCGGAAAACAGTTCGCTTATCCATGTAAGCCACATCGTTAAAACGTACGAGATGGGCGATGTTGAAGTCCATGCATTGCGGGGTGTCTCGCTCGATGTCGATCGCGGTGAATTCGTGGCGATCATGGGAGCTTCGGGTTCCGGAAAATCGACGTTCATGAATATCATGGGCTGCCTCGATGTTCCGACGAAAGGAGAATACCTTCTCGACAATGTAAATGTCGGCAAACTCAGCAGGGATAGCCTCGCACGCATCCGTAATGAAAAAATAGGATTTGTGTTTCAAGGATTTAACCTTCTCTCGCGCACTTCGGCGCTGGAGAACGTCGAGCTCCCGATGTTCTATCGCTCGTTATCGAATAAAGCCCGGCGGGACAAAGCGATGGAATCGTTGCGCATCGTCGGCCTTGAAGACCGATGGCAGCATATGCCAAACCAGCTTTCCGGCGGACAGCAGCAGCGTGTCGCTATTGCGCGGGCGCTCGTGAACGATCCGTCAATCATCCTTGCTGATGAGCCTACAGGCAACCTCGACAGCAGGACAAGCGTTGAAGTGATGGAAATATTCCAACACTTGAACGAAAAAGGAATTACTATCATGCTCGTAACGCATGAGTTGGACATCGCCGAGTTTGCTAAAAGGAATGTTGTGTTCAAAGATGGAAAAGTCAAAAAGGATTTTTCAGTGACCACCCGCAGGATAGCGATGGACCAGTTGAAAGCGATGCCCGCTGTCGTCGATGAAGAGGAGGAGGTGGCGGCTTGAACTTCTTGAATATTATGAAGGTGTCGACACGATCGCTTGGACGAAACAAGCTGCGCTCGTTCCTTACAATGCTCGGGATCATTATCGGTGTTGGAGCCGTGATTGCCATGATGGCAGTGGGAACAGGGGCGCAAGTCAGCATACAACAGCAAATTGCATCGCTCGGAACGAACGTGATTTTGATTTTCCCGGGATCCATAAATCAAGGCGGCGTGCGGTCCGGCACCGGCTCCGTTACGACGTTGAACGCTGAAGATCTTGCAGCGATTCAAACTCAATGCCCCTCTGTAGCGATGGTCTCCCCTGTGATTATGACGTCGGGGCAATTGGTTTTCGGAGAACAGAATTGGGGTACACGTATCACCGGGTCCAACCCGGAATATCTCGATATCAGGAGCTGGCCTCTTTCAAGCGGAGCTTCGTTCACGGATGCCGATGTCCGCAGCGCGACTAAGGTCTGTATCCTTGGCCAGACCGTTGTCGACAACCTTTTTAAAGGGTCGAATGCCGTCGGCGCAGTCATTCGAATTAAAAAAATGCCCTTTAAAGTCGTCGGTGTCCTTTCGGCGAAAGGGCAGTCAGCCCAAGGACAAGACCAGGACGATATCGTCATCGCCCCGTATTCGACGGTTCAAAAGAAAATGATGGGGGTAACGTATCTTGGGATGATGATGGTTTCTGCGGTAAGCGAGAAATCAATGGCAGATGCACAGAATGAAATAACTGACCTGTTGCGCGTGCGTCATAAGATCCAACCATGGGAGGATAACGATTTTACAATTCGAAACCAGACTGAAATTGCAAACGCCGCGTCGGCGACGACAAAAGTACTCACGGTCCTGCTCGCGTCGATTGCATCCATATCGCTCCTCGTCGGCGGAATCGGAATCATGAATATCATGCTCGTTTCGGTGACAGAACGGACGCGTGAAATCGGCATCCGTATGTCGATCGGCGCCCGCGGCAGAGATATTCTGCTGCAATTTCTCGTTGAGGCGGTAGTGTTGAGCATGGCGGGCGGATTGATTGGCGTCATTATGGGGGTTGGGTCTTCTGATTTGATTTCTAAACTTGCCGGTTGGCCGACGGTGGTTGCCGCGTCGTCGGTTGGGCTTGCGTTTCTATTTGCAGCCGCAGTAGGGATCTTTTTTGGATTTTACCCCGCGCGAAAGGCGGCGATGCTTAACCCGATTGATGCCTTGCGGTACGAATAGGGGTGAGCTGCTTTGGACTTTTGAAGCGCTAGATTTTACCTTTCTCGCATTAAATGTCGGGAACCTATTCTTGAAAATCGCAAATGTCGAAACATGTAGCCGAATTCACCGAAAAGGCGTCCGACGTCTTCGCAATTTCTATGCAACTGTGCGTTGGTACTGGTATACTTTGAAAGTCAATGTCATTCCGGCGAAAGCCGGAATCCATGCAATTAAACCTGGATGTCCCCCTTAGGGGGACATGACAAATCTTTTTTATTCAGAATGCTCAAAGTGTAGCACTACCTGTGCGTTATGTCTCTTGACAACGATCAGAAAAAGTTTACATTGTGCGTGAACTCGATGCAATCCTATGCTTATGCCTCCTCCTAATATAAATACTCCCAACCAGAACGAGCTGCTCCGTGCGTACATCTTGGAACGCGATCACCTCCGTTGCCAATGGCCCGGCTGCGGTGTTGCAGTCTCTCCGGAAGTGCTGTTTGTTGTTGAGAACGGAAAGAATCAAGAAAACGGGGAACGGTATCAAAACGGTGTAACGTTGTGCCGGAAACATTTGGATACGGTGATGATGCACGAAAAAACGTTTGCACCCCTCATTTATGACCTGATCCAATTGGTAGAGTTTGAAAACGAACTTACACTTACTGAGAAAACTGTCAAAGGCATACTTGGAGAATAGCGAACGATTTTGTAGCTGCTTGTAGTGCATGAAAAGCGTTTACGACTGAGTATTCATTGAGTGGGTTTCTTGAAAAAGATTATCTTATTGAGTATTATGATCCTGTCCCTCATGACAGGATTTTTTTTCTCTATAACTTAAGGAGCATCGGATGCATATATCGAAGGTGTTGGAGGAAAACCACCCATCGTTGAGCTTTGAGTTCTTCCCCCCGAAGAACGAAGATGCATCAAAGATTCTTTTTTCCTCTATTAAGGACCTTACCCCTTTGAAACCGTCGTACGTGAGCGTGACGTACGGTGCGGGGGGATCAACCCGCTTGCTGACTCACGACCTTGTGTTAAAACTCCGGCAGGAGACCAACCTCACGATAGTTTCACATCTTACTTGCGTCGGTTCCACAAGAACAGAACTCTTGCAAATTCTCACGAAATACCAAGCAAGCGGCATTGAAAACGTGATGGCATTGCGGGGCGATCCGCCGATGGGAGAAAAAACGTTTGTTCCGGCCAAGGATGGATTTTCACATGCCGGAGAACTGGTTGGCTTCATCAAAAAACATTTTCCCTCATTGGGGATCGGAGTTGCCGGATTTCCAGAAGGGCACCCTGATACTCGGAACAGGCTGAAGGAGATGGAATACCTAAAACTAAAAGTGGATGAAGGGGCCGATTACGTTTGCACCCAGCTTTTTTTCGACAATGATGATTTTTATGATTTCTGCGAACGGGCTCAACTCGCCGGCATCCGGGTTCCGATCATTGCAGGGATTATGCCGGTGACTTCGCGCAAAGGGCTTGCGCACATGGCTGACCTCGCTCTGGGGGTTCATTTCCCGGCCAAACTCCTAAGAGCGCTTTCTCGGGCAGAGGATGACGCGTATGTTGAAAAAGTCGGAACACACTGGGCAACTGAACAAGTGCGCGATCTCATAGACCATAACGTGCGCGGCGTTCATTTCTACACGCTCAATAAATCCAAAGCGACCATGACGATTTACGAGACGCTGGGCGTGAGAAACTCCGAAAGCTTTAAAACTCAGATCACAAATTTAAGCGCGTTTAAATAATTTATAAAACCCCGCCTTATTACAAAGAGGGGGAAATTACGGCACCACATGGCAACCAACGCTGATTCTGAGCGCATCGCGGAAGTATTGATCGAAGTTTGCCGCCGCATCGAAACGAAAGGGTTTGTAGCCGCCACCGATGGAAACGTGAGCGCCCGGCTCCCGAACGGAAATATTCTAGTGACCCCTGCATCAATCAATAAAGGATTTATCGTTGCAGGGGATCTTGTGGAGATTTCTCCGGCTGGGCTGAAGGTTAGCGGCAAAGGAAAGCCGACCTCCGAATTGGATATGCATCTCTGCATTTATGCGCATCGTCCCGATGTGAACGCGGTCGTGCACTGTCATCCGATTTATGCGACGGCATTTGCCACCGCTCGGATTCCTCTATCAGAGTCTCTTTTTCCCGAGGTCATCGTGGGGCTCGGCTCCATTCCGCTGGCCCCGTACGCCACCCCGTCCACAAAAGAAGTGGGGGAGTCAATTGCCCCTTTTTTACAAAGCACCGATGCTATTCTGCTTTCCAATCACGGTGCCGTGACGTATGGAAGTGATTTATGGGATGCGTACTTCAAGATGGAAAAAGTCGAACAGGTAGCGCATATCCAATATGCAGCTCGAATGTTGGGAGGAGAAAAGGCTTTAACTACCGACGAAGTCGCAAAATTGCTGGCAATTTCCGTGCCCCATTACGGAAAAAATTTTTCAGAAAAGCATGCGCATGAAGCACATTTCACAGATCAGGAAATTAACATTACGGAAGAAGAATTTCGAACTATCGTGGAAGAGGTAAAGAAACGATTGAATCAACCAGCATAATTAGAAATCATACGAAACATGAAAAATAAGATTCGGGTCGGCGTGCTTTTCGGCGGACGATCGGCGGAACATGAGGTTTCGCTTGTCTCCGCATCGTCGATTATCGACGCGCTTGACCGAGAAAAATATGACGTCTTCCCGATCGGAATCTCGCCGGAAGGAAGGTGGTTGAGTTCGCGGGATGCGATAAAATTATTAAAGGATAAATCTCCTGTTGAGAGCCTTCCCGAACATCTTATTTTGCCCGATCCGAGCAAACAAGGGTTGGTGAAAATTAATACCTCCGGTGAGAGTGAGATTCAAACCATCGACGTCGTTTTCCCCGTTTTGCACGGGACATTCGGAGAAGACGGGACGGTTCAAGGCCTTCTCGAGCTCGCCGACGTACCGTACGTCGGAGCCGGGGTGCTTGGTTCGGCTGTCGGAATGGATAAAATGATTCAAAAGCAAGTACTCGAAGCTGCAAAAATTCGCGTCGCTCAGGGGTTCTCTTTTTTAATTTCGGAGTTTGAAGAGGATCAGAAAAAAGTAATGCTCAGGGTCGAAGAAGAGCTTCAGTATCCGTGCTTCGTGAAGCCGTCGAACACCGGTTCCAGCATCGGCATCAGCAAGGCGCACGATCGACAAGAATTTATCGATGCAGTCGTCCTCGCCGGCCACTACGGCAGAAAAATTATCGTCGAAAAGTCGATAGAGAAAGCGCGTGAAATTGAGTGTGGTGTCATTGGCAACGATAAGCCGGAGGCCTCGGTACTCGGAGAAATAATTCCCTCGAATGAATTCTACGACTACGACGCCAAGTACGTCGATGGAAAATCGACCTCAATTATTCCTGCGGACATTCCGAAATGGGCAACGAGAAAAATTCAATACATCGCTTGCAAAGCGTTCAAAGTGCTTGATTGCTCCGGCATGGCGCGCGTCGATTTTCTTGTACAGGGGAACGGCACCAAAATCTTTCTGAACGAAATCAACACGATACCCGGGTTTACTTCCATCAGCATGTTCCCAAAGCTCTGGGAAGCTTCGGGCCTTTCCTACCCCGACCTTCTCGACAAATTAATTCAATTGGCGATTGAGCGCCATCGGGCAAAATCAACGCTAAAGAGAACCTACCAACCCAAGAATGAGTGGTACAAGGGATGAGAGGAGCCGGCAAATGAAAATAATCCTGTCGTTATGTGTCGGTCTTTCTTCCGTATTTGCTCAATCCGATTCTACATCACTACAGCTCGCGCAAAAGGAACGGGAATTTTCTGAGACGGCCGCGGTGAAAGGGATCAAAAGCGCATTCCTTGCCTTTTTCGATGACAATTGCGTTTCGTTTTATCCGAAGCCGGTTAACGGTAAACAGGCGATGGCAGCAGAGCCCGAAACGCCGGGATTGTTGAGCTGGTCTCCATCGTTCGTTGAAGTTTCCGCATCGGAAGATTTTGGATTCACAACCGGACCGTCTGAGTATCGTGCCGGCGGAGTTACAGACTCGGTGGCTTACTATGCACATTTCGTATCTGTCTGGAAGAAAAATGACGCCGGAGACTGGCACGTCATTTTGGATGTAGGAAGCGGTTATCCGAAGGATGAAAAGAAAGAGGAGAAGTTTATCGCGAAAGAACTCTCGTTCGCCGGCACGAAGAAGCCAGTTCCAGTTGTGTCGGGCCGCTTAGAAATGCTGGCCGCAGATACAGCTTTCTCTGACCTTATGCAGGCGAAAGGGGGCGGCCCGGCGTTGCTGAGATATGCTTCCGAAGATGTGATGGTGTATAGGAAAGGTTTATTTCCAGTGAGGGGAAAGACCAGCGGGCTAGAACTTGTAAAAAATGAAAAGCCGCTCTCCTCCAGTTATTATGCTGGAAACGTTTCGTCTGCAGGAGACCTCGGATTTACCTACGGTATTGCAGTCGGGGCTGCGTCAGACACAAGCACTTACGTTCGCATCTGGAGAAAAGATCAAACGTGGGAGGTCCTGGTAGATGTTTTGAAACCATGGCCGATGACGAAGTAGATAAACCGCGCCACGGATGCGGTTTTATTGTTCAGATTCTCTGCAAACATACCATTATCTCTACTTCGCTCGTTCCGGGGAACATATCGAAAGGAACAGCTCGTATAATTTTATATCCCTCCTTCGTCCATCGCTCCAACTCTGTCGGCATGAGGTCGATATTGCAAAAAATATGAAGCACACGCTTCACGTTCTTTGCCGCGATTATTTCAACGACGCCCGGTTTGGTTCCATTGCGGGGCGGGTCGAGGATGACATTGTCGATCTTGCGTTGAGAAGAGAAGATGTGTTCCAGGCTTTCTTCGTTGATATCGCTCTCGAGATATTTGCAATTCGAGATTTTTAATCTTTCCGCATTCTTCTTTGCGTCACGGACCGAATCGCGGGAGAGTTCAATGCCGGTCGCGCTCTCGACGGAGTCTGCCAAGCTCAGGGAGAAGAGCCCGTAGCCGCAATAGAGGTCAAAGAGGCGGTCTGTTCCTTTCAAGTCCAAAAGTTCTTTCAGCGTTCTCACGACCACTTCAACGATCGAAAGGTTCGTCTGCGAAAACGAAAGAGGAGAATAGAGAAATTTCCTCGCACCGACCTTCTGGAAGATTTCGCCTACGCCAAAAATTTTCTGCAATTGAGTTCTTTGATTTTTTTGATGCTGCGGCATGTAATACCGGGATCGCTTCTCATCGACGATGACAAATACGCCGATGATATTTTTCACAGTCCCAGTGAGATGTTTCGAGAGACGGTTGACAAATTGCCTCAGGCCCGAATCAAACGACGACAAGTTTAGCATAACCGTGAACTCGTTGTAGTTTCCTTTAACGATAACGTAATTCATCGCCTGCGCCACGTCCTTGAATTCCCTTTTATTCACGTAGGCCTGAATACAACGGTATATCTCTGAGTGAGCTTCCGGTTCGATCATACATTTGCCCACCTGGACCGGACTCATTCTCGACGATTCCTCTTCTGTTCCTATCAATCCCAATTGCACTGACCCGTTCGAAGAGAAGGTTTTCCGCTTTGTCACAGTTCTATAATTTCTTCCCAACGGAGACGGTATTAATGATTCGAGCTTTACATCGTAGCCTCGCTTATTCCAAAATTCCTGCAATGCGACGTTCTTTACTTCATATTCAACATCGTAGTTGATTTTATGCGCCGCGCAAAGAGTACACACCTTGCCCGAAGGATTTTGGCATTCCCCGCGGTTCAACTGCCGTTGCGGCAACGGCGTGATAGCATTTGAGAGGAAATCTCCGAACAGAGGTCTGGAATCACGAGCTGTTTCGATATTCATAGAAAGAAAGTAGGGAATAGCGACTGGAGAATCAATCGGGTGTCATTTTCATGCTTTCAACTTACACCAATTCTTGCTACATTTCTCCTCAATGGGAGCTGATTTCTTACGAAGAATAAAAAAGAAGACCGACGTTCGTCCCTTCTTCTCCAAGCTTTGGTCGAATAAAAAGCTCAGCACGATCCTTGCCGTTGCATTCGTCATTTTACTATATGTGTTGTTCAACAACCAGGGGGTCGTTCAGCGGATCAGGCTTGAGAGGGAAAAGAAGGAGATGCTCCGGAAAATCCAACAGGCAGAGGAGGAGCAAAAACAGCTTCAGGATCAATCGAAGGCGCTTGACGGCGATAAAAAGGCGATAGAAAAAGTTGCACGTGAAAAGTACGGTATGGTGCGCGAAGGGGAAAAGGTGTACCGCGTGGCACCGAAGAAATAACAACGGGCAGGTATCCCACACTGTAAAGATAATCGACCCCTATAGGTTCATGGAATTATTCGAATACCCTAAACCATCAACAAAGCAAAGTGTTAGCGCCCCCCTCGCTGAACGTGTACGTCCGAAGACCCTCGGTGAGTTCGTCGGTCAAGCACATCTGCTTGGTGAAGGGAAGCCGCTTCGCTTGATGATCGAGAGCGACGAACTTCGTTCAATTATTTTATGGGGGCCGCCGGGAACAGGAAAAACTACGCTGGCCCGCATCGTCGCAAATCAGACGCACGCTGAATTTTTTTCGCTGAACGCTGTTGCTTCAGGAGTCAAAGAAGTCCGTGAAGTGATTGCAAAAGCCGAAAAGTTCCGGAAGCAGCTTGCGAAAAGGACGGTTTTGTTTATCGACGAGATTCATCGCTTCAACAAGGCTCAGCAGGATGCACTGCTCCACTCGGTTGAAGACGGTGTTATTATTCTCATTGGCGCGACGACCGAAAACCCGTCCTTCGAAGTGATCTCGCCGTTGCTCTCGCGTGCGCGGGTCTATGTGCTTGAGCCTTTGGGAAAACTTGAACTTGAAAAAATACTCGTCCAGGCGTTGGCAGTTGATTCCATCATCACCCAAGACAAAGTGGAAATTTCGGACAAGGATTTTCTTTTTCTGCTCTCCGGCGGCGATGCGCGGATGATGCTGAACGGGCTGGAGAGTGCTTTTTACTTTGTGAAGCCCGATGCCAAGGGTATCAGGAAAATTTCGAAACAGGTGCTCGAAGATGCGTTTCAGCGGAAGTATACTATTTACGATAAGAAGGGGGAACAGCATTACGACACCATTTCCGCATTTATCAAAAGCATGAGGGGTTGCGACCCCGACGCCGCAATTTATTGGATGGCGCGAATGCTCGACGGCGGCGAGGACCCAAAATTTATTGCACGAAGGATGATTGTTTTGGCTTCTGAGGACATCGGGAACGCGGACCCCTTTGCATCTGTCGTTGCGACGAATTGTTTTACGGCTGTCGATTATGTCGGCATGCCGGAAGCGCGGATTATCTTATCACAGGCGGCGGCATATCTTGCTTCAGCGCCAAAAAGCAATGCGTCGTATGTCGCGATCGCTGAGGCGTTGGCAGATGTCACATCGCTGCCAAACCTTCCAGTGCCCCTCCATCTTCGCAATGCTCCAACAAATCTGATGAAAGAACTCGGTTACGGCGAGGAATACAAATACGGCCACAATTTTGAAAATCATTTTGTTGAGCAGCAATATCTTCCCGATAACCTCAAGGATAAATTGTATTACCGTCCGACGGATAACGGAAAAGAAAAATCGTTGAAAGAAAGATTGGAATTATGGTGGAAGAAGAAAAGAGGAAATAATCAGTGAGCAGTGAACAGTAAACAGTTAGTGACCATTTGATATGAAGTTCGGTCCACAAGCTTCGGACCACGGACTACAAACTAAGGACTACGGACCTACAAAATGCCTCAACTACATTACGCTGTCGGCGTCGATTTAGGCGGTACCACAATCAAGACCGGAGTAGTAAGTTCTGCAGGGAAAATCATTGCTCAGTCAAGATATCCAACGTTCGGGGAACAGGGTCCGAAAGCTGTCGTTGCTCAAATCCGTAAATCGATCGAGGAAGTGTTAATCAAAGCAAAAGGAAAAGCTCTCCGCGGCATCGGTATTGGCGCTCCAGGCATTGTCGATGAAAAAGGAGGAATAGTAAAAGACCCCCCCAACTTTGCAGATTGGCATAACGTTGCGTTAGGAAATGCAATTGCAAAAATGTTCAAGCTCAACGTCAAAGTGGAGAACGATGCGAATGTAGCTGCGATCGCTGAAGCGAAGTTTGGCGCTGGGAAGCAGCATCCGAATTTTCTCTTCGTAATCTGGGGAACGGGAGTGGGAGGCGGGATTATCTTAAACGGAAACATCTATCGCGGTCCCTTCGGCGGGGCGGGTGAAATCGGGCATGTGAGCATTGACTATAATGGCTTGCAGTGCAACTGCGGAGCAAGGGGATGCGTAGAAGCTTATATCGGCCAGCGGCACCTTTCACGGCGCACGGTTGACCGGTTGAAAAATTATCCCGGGTCCGCGATCCTGAAACTTGCCGGCGGAGATCCTTCCAAGGTGGAGCCGAAATATATTTCGCAAGCGGCCCTCAAAGGAGACAAACTTGCGCGTGAAATTTTCACCGAAGCCGGGACGCTCCTGGGTGTGGCTCTCGGGTCCGTCTTGAATACCATTGATTTGCGGGTGATTATCATTGGGGGGGGGATTTCTGCCGCAGGAGACTTTGTTTTCCATGCGATCAAAAAATCAGTTCAGGCGCATGTTATGAAGCCGATGCGGGAAGACATCATCGTGCTTCCGGCAAAGCTGGGAAATTCCGCAGGAATTCTCGGCGCGGCGGGGCTCGTTCTGTAACTACGGGATTGCACGATTGTGCAGTAATGACAAAAAGAAACCAAAAACTTTCTACGATAGAGACTCTGCGATTTCACAGTTTGCATTTTGTATCTCACCGGATTTTTCCCGCGGTTCTCCTTCTCCATCTATCGATCTACCATTCCTCTCTTGCTCAGGCTGCAGACTCCCTTGTTACCTCAAAGGTTGATACCGTAGCTCGGCAGGATACGACGAAGAAGAAGGTATCAGGGATAGATACGAGCGTCGTCTATTCGGCGATCGATTCGATCGTTTATTCGTACCCTAAAAGAGTGATGCAGATGTACGGAAAGGGAGACGTTAAGTACCGTACGCTCGGACTGAAGTCTGAGCGCATCGACGTGAACTGGAACGATAATAATCTGGAATCGTACGGTGTGCTCGACTCATCGAAAATCGGCAAGACAGATTCGTTAAAAAAATTATACCGCGGCACGCCGGTCATGATTGACGGCGGTGAGACGTATGAGGGGTGGAAGATCGGCTACAATTTCAAATCGCAAAAAGGGCTCATCACGCTCGGACAAACAGAAATGGAGCAGAGCTATTATCATGGTGAGCAGATCAAGAAGGTCGACAAAAATATGCTGTTTATTGCCAACGGTATCTTTACGTCGTGCGACCTCGATCACCCGCACTACTTTTTTTTCAGCCCGCGAATGAGGGTGACTCTGCAAGACAAAATTGTTGCCGAGCCGATTTACCTTTATATCGCAGACGTTCCGGTATTCGCTCTGCCGTTCGGAGTCTTTCCGAGCCAGGGGGGGCGCCGTTCCGGCATCATCACTCCAACGTATGGCGAAGACGCGCTTCGCGGAAAGTACATCAGTCATCTCGGCTACTACGATGCGATCAGCGATTATACAGATTTGGCTGTTGCGGGCGATTGGTACCCTGAGGGCGGCTGGGCGGCATATTCAAGCTTTCGCTATGCAAAGAGGTACGATTTCACCGGCACACTATCGGGGAATTACTCCCGCCTGCTTATCGGCGAGCCGAGTGACTATAATCGTGAAGATCAATCGAACTATCGGGTGAATCTGACACATAGCCAGGAGTTTGATCCGACAACCCGCCTTGATGTCAACTTTACGTTCGCGAGCAACAATTCATACCAAACGAGCAATAACTACGACGACTACCTGCAGCAGCAAATTTATTCCAATGCAACACTGAACAAATCGTGGGAAGGGACAAACAACAGCATGAGTCTTAATGTCTCCAGAACTCAAGATTTAATTCTGGGGAATATCACATCGACGATCCCAACAATTAATTTTACCCATTCGCAAAGTTACCCGTTCCGCAGTGAAAAACAATCGCGGGGGCTATCAAACGTCTCCGGCTCAGATTACAATTGGTACGAATTGATCGGCCTTAGTTACAGTGGTCAATTTATGAATGAGGATAACAAAACGGCAACAACCGACACCGTAACCTATCCGGGGGGGTTCGTCCACTATAATCGGTTGGGGGTTTCGCACAGTTTTACTCTGAACGCTTCCCCCAAAGCCGGCTATTTTACCGTTTCCCCCTCCTTCAATTACACCGAGCGATGGTACGACAAAAGCGTCACAGTCGACAGCGTAAACCGCACTACGGACGGCCCGGTATTAAGAGATGTCAACGGATTTGACGCTGTGCGGTTTTTTAATATGGGTGTTTCCGCTTCGACTAAGTTGTACGGTATGTTTCAGCCGCCAATTCCGGGTGTCGCCGGTTTTCGGCACACGATAACGCCGAGCCTTTCGTACAGTTATCAGCCCGATTTTTCGAAACCGGGTTGGGGATATTACGGAACGTACCGGGACACGCTCGGCAGACAAGTTTCGTACGACCGATTTCAGAAAGAGGTCTACGGCGGTGCCCCCGTGGGCGAGTCGCAGGCAATAGGTCTCAATGTCGGAAATTTGTTCGAAATGAAAACCGAAGATAAGGATTCGGTTAACAAAGGGAGCAAATACCAATTAATGAACCTCGGGGCATCAATGTCGTACAACTTTGCGGCGGACCAATTCAAGTTGTCGGACCTTGCGCTCACTTATCGGACCGACGTCGGCCAATATCTTGGCATCAGCGGCAGCAACAATTACCGCTTTTATGATTACAGCACGCTGCTCAACCAGCGTGTCAACAAGTTATTGCTCAGCGAAGGGAAGGGGATCGCCGAACTTACGAATTTCAATATTAGTCTTTCGACTTCACTCCATGGGGAGAAGAAAAAAAGAGAAACCGATATTCATCCTGCCGACACAACAGCAAATAGCGGAACTCAGCCGGCCTCGTTTCAGCAGAATGGTTTCCATGGCTTATACGACGAAGAGCTGCCCGATTTCAGTATTCCATGGAACCTCGGTCTGACATTCAGTTTCGCGCAAAGTCAGGAAAATCCCCTCGTCAAAAGCCGCACGGCAGATCTCAACGCTAATCTGGGGTTTAATCTGACAGAGAATTGGAAATTTTCCGCTACCGGAAGCTATGACGTTATTAACCGGCAAGTTGCAGCGCCGCGCATCACCATCGACCGGGACCTTCATTGCTGGACGATGAATTTCAGCTGGGTGCCAAGCGGAGCGCTCCAAGGCTACAGGTTCGAGCTCAAACTAAAAGCGCCGCAGCTGCAGGACATCAAGTTGACGAAACAAAGCATCAACAGCGGGTATGAATAAGAGTGAGAAGTTAAAAGTGAAAAGTCAGAGGTAAAAGTTCTTTGGCTAATATATTTTGATTCGTAATTTTTCACTTTTAACTTTTCACTTTACATTGACGCGATAGTATGGAAAAGCCGAGCGTAAAACCGAATCGCCTCTTCAAGGAGAAAAGCCCCTACCTTCTCCAGCATGCCTTTAATCCCGTCGACTGGTACTCGTGGGGGGATGAAGCGTTTGAGGCGGCGCGTCGGGACGAGAAGCCGATTTTTTTGTCGATCGGTTATTCGACGTGCCATTGGTGCCATGTGATGGAGCACGAATCGTTCGAAAACGATTCGATTGCCGGAATTATGAATAAATATTTCATCTGCATCAAGGTCGACCGCGAAGAACGTCCCGATGTTGATAAAGTCTATATGAGCGCTGTCCAGGCGATGACCGGCAGTGGAGGCTGGCCTCTATCAATTTTTTTGACGCCCGAATTAAAACCGTTTTATGGAGGTACGTATTTTCCGCCAAGTGACGCCAATGGCCGCCCGGGTTTTCCGACTGTGCTGGAACGTATTCACCAAGTATGGGAGGAGGAGCGGGAAAAGGTTGTCGATTCGGGAAATCGATTAATTGCTCTGCTTCAACAAGAGAAAGGAGTCCTTCAGAATGGTATCACCGTCGACGAATCCCTCTTGAATAAAACCTATCACCAGCTCGCGGCACAGTACGACCCAAAATACGGGGGATTCGGCAACGGACCGAAATTTCCCCGACCCGTGGTGTTGAATTTTCTTTTCCGGTACCATGCCCGTTCGCAGGATGCAGAGGCGTTGAGGATGGCCATCGTAACTCTTCAGGCCATGGCTCGAGGCGGCATGTATGACCATCTTGGCGGCGGATTTCACCGGTACTCTGTCGACGACCAATGGCGGGTACCACATTTTGAAAAAATGCTTTACGATCAGGCACAGCTTGTCAATTCATATCTTGACGCGTTTCAGATAACGCACGACGAATTTTACTCGCGTGTCGCCCGTGAGACGCTTGACTATGTTTTGCGCGATATGACGGCCCCGGAAGGCGGTTTCTATTCTGCCGAGGATGCGGACAGCGCGGAGCCGGGGAATCCATTTCATGCTTCCGAAGGGGCATTTTATGTTTGGACAAAAGAAGAGATCGAACGCATTCTGCAAAACGATAGTGCAAAATTGTTCTGCCATCATTTCGGCGTCGACAAATATGGTAACGCTCTTTCGGATCCCCACGGAGAATTTCAAGGGAAGAATATTTTGTTCAGCCCGTTCACTATCGACCAGACCGCCAAGTTTTTTTCGGTGGACGAAGTAAAAGTAAAGGGAGTGATTGAAGACGCAAAGACAAAATTGTTTGGTGCCAGGTCTCAACGTCCGAAGCCGCAGCGGGATGATAAGATCATCACGGCATGGAATGGCTTGATGATAAGTGCATTTGCCAGAGGATCACACACTTTGGGCGAACCGCGGTATGCCGAAGCGGCAGAGCACGCAGCTCGATTTGTTTCAGACGTTCTCTACGATCGCCTGACAAAAACTCTCCACCGCCGATATCGGGATGGCGAGACTAAGTTTGAAGCGCAGCTAGACGATTTTACTTTCTTTATTCAGGGGTTGATCGATCTTTATGAAGCGACGTCCGAAATTGAATGGCTCAAACTGGCTCTGGAACTTCATGGAGTGCAAGTTGCCTTGTTTTGGGATTCGTCGGAAGGGGGCTTTTTTGATTTCTCCGGCAAAGACAAATCTATTCTTCTTCGGACAAAGGAAACGTATGACGGCGCAGAGCCGGCGGGAAATTCTGCCGCAGCGCTGAATCTGTTGCGGCTTTCACAAATGACCGACGATGCTCTTCTAAAGAAGCAAACTGAAACCGTAATGAATTTTTTTAACACGATGCTGCAACAAGCGTCACACGCTATGCCCCAAATGATGGTCGCGTTTGCACTCTATCTCGGCGTTCCGAAGCAGATTGTCGTTGCGGGAAATAGAAATTCGCCGAACATGTCAGAGTTTTTAAGAGAAATTGCGCGCCATTTTTTGCCCAACAGGATTCTGTTATTTGCTGACGGTGCGGCGGGTCAAAAGTTTCTTTCTGAGCGATTGCCTTTCGTCAAATCAATGGTCCCGGAGGGTGGTCTTACGACCGCCTACATCTGCGAGAACTACTCGTGTGATCTGCCGGTGCACGACGTCGCGAAATTCGGGGCACTTCTCGACAAATAACCAGTTCTCAATTCTACCCAGTAACACCATCCTTTCGGGATGTACTTCGATCCAGCTTCGCTAACCGTTTTTCCTGAGGCTTCATTATCCTCTTTGAATCCCAGCGGTGAAAATCACGTCGTCGGGAAGCATGGATTGAATCGTTCGTTGCGCAAATCCCAAAGGTGATCAGGACATGGAGGTATCGCTCGAATACTTGGGGTTTTAACTCTATAGGACTTCGCCCGGACTGATTTCTAGACGCACTGGCAGTTTTTCACTTGCTTCCTTCCCACCGCATTTCACATCAATCTAAAACGAAAAGATACGTCATCCGGCGGAGTGTAATAAGGGGGCTATCCAGCGGCTTGAAAAATATTGAAAATTTGTTATTGCAAATTCAATTCTAACTATTTATCTTATTTCACGCATGAATATTGACCGGAAAGATTGATGTCCGGCCCTTTCATGGGAAGTTTTTTCCTCGGTATTACGTCGATAAAGACTAACCTCGTTTTCTCGAGCTAAGGCGTTGAAACAATCCTTGTCGTAATAAACTCAAAGGAGGATTCATTAAATGAAGTTAAAAGTCGCCACTGAAAAGAATGGTGAAGTTCTTATTATTGAGCCAAAAGGCGCGCTTGTTGGAGGCGAAGAGACCGATGAGTTGCGGAACGCGGTAGCAGAATCCATCGAGAAGGGGAACAAGAAGCTTATTGTTGATCTGGGAAAAGTTACCTACATGAATTCGACAGCAATAGGTGCGTTGGTTTCAGCGCACACTTCATACGCAAATCGAAAAGGGAAAATAGTGCTGTGCAATGTCAACAAGAATATTAAAAACATTTTTGTGGTCACGAAGCTATCCATGATTTTTCAGGTTGCCGAAGGCCGCCCGGAAGCAATAACGGTATTCTCGTAATTTTTTTCGAATGCAAATTCTTCATACCATAACATTATTATTTTAAGGAGTATCTTTTATGAAACAAGGAATGTTCAACACAATCCTGATAGTGGCTGCATTCTTGATCGGGTTTGCTATTTTTCAATTCTTGCTTCCAGAGTTTATACAGAAGGGTGGGCCGTTAGTGGTGGCATTGCTCGCACTTTCTATCATGGTTGTCACGTACGTCTTTGAACGGCTCTTATCGCTCCGTAAAGCGCAGGGAAAAGCAGCACTGGAAAAATTTTTAGCGGCATTAATTAAACACGTTTCGGCCGGAGAACTCGATGCCGCAATTGCCGCATGCGACGGCCAGCGCGGCTCCCTTGCCAATATTATCAAATCGGGTCTCGAACGATTCCGCGAAATTTCCAGCGACAAGGGAATGGACGGAAAAGACAAGATGACCGAAGTGCAGCGTGTCATTGAAGAAGCGACGATGCTTGAAATGCCGATTTTGGAAAAAAACCTCATCGCTCTCTCGACGATCGCTTCAATTGCAACGATGGTCGGATTGCTTGGAACGGTTATCGGTATGATTCGTGCATTCGCTGCGTTGGCGCATGCCGGTTCTGCCGATGCGGTGCAGCTTTCGCAGGGTATTTCTGAAGCGTTGATCAACACGGCGGGCGGAATCTCGATCGCTATTGCATCAATTGTCAGCTATAATTTTTTTACAACGAAGATTGACGGAATGACCTACATGATTGATGAAGCAAGCTACGACATAATACAAAATTTGAAATCGAAACTTTAACAGCAAGTAGAAAGAGGCACGTATGCCAAAAATTCACAAAAAACGCGTTGGCTTTAAGTTGGATATGACGCCGATGGTTGATGTTGGGTTTCTCTTGCTGACATTTTTCATGTTAACAACGCAATTCAAGCCTTCCGAAGACCTTCAGATTACGCTTCCATCATCTCATTCCGTTTTCAAAATTCCCGGTGCAGACGTTATCACCCTCACGATTGGAAAAGAGGGGCAGATTTTGCTCGGTGTGGATTCTGAGATATTACGGGAAGCTCTCTTCGGTCAGGGTGCGAGACTGAAGGGGGGCGTTGAGGTGCAAACCAAGGATTTACCAAACCTTCTTGTCCAGGCCCGTACACGGAATCCCAGACTGAAGACGGTCATCAGGGCAGATAAAGATGTGGATTACGGGGTCATCGAAGACGTAATGAATATCCTGCAAAAGGTGAACATTACACGCTTTAATCTTGTTACAGAGTTAGATAAGAATTAATATGAAGGAACAATGCAATGGCTGAAGTAGACGTAAAACAATCGCGCGGAAAGCAAAAGCATTCAAAGAAGAAAAAGAGACGTATCGGTGTCCGTATCGACATGACGCCGATGGTCGATATTGCGTTCCTCTTGCTGACGTTCTTCATGTTGACGACAACAATGAACAAGCCGCAGGCGATGGAGATTAACTTGCCCCCCGGAGACGCAAAAGTCGATGTCCCCTCGTCGAACCTTTTGACTCTCCGCATAGCCGAGAGCGGAGACATCTTTTGGAATATCGGAACTGACAAACCGGAAAAGGTTACTTCCACCGACCTGAGAAAAGTGTTGAAGGAAAAGAACAGCGCAAACCCCAAATTGATTACGCTTATTAAAGTCGATCGAAAAGGAAAGTATATCATGATGGTTAACATCATGGATGAGTTGAATGTTGCCGATATCACGCGCTTCAGTCTCGCGCCGTTTGACGATAAAGACAAACAACTCATTGAAAAAATTTAGTGACGGCATGCACCGCCGTCGCTTGCACGAAGAGGTTTTAAGGAAGGAGTTAAGAACAAATGTCAGCAACTGCACCAGCGGTTAATACAAAATATGGTGCGTATGAACTGCGCGGGTTATACCAGAAGTACGCAACGCGCGCGTTGATCTTTGCCGCGGTTTTTCACCTTGCCGGGATCGGGGCCTACTACGGAGCGGTATACCTCACAACCGAAGACGAGCCCGTCTACACCGTACGCATTATGAAATACAGCGATCTCGGTCCGCCCCCCTCAATAACGAACTCGCAGGCGGCGCCTGCCGTATCGGTGTCGGCTGCAGCCGCGAAGCCTACCGTCGGAACGCCAGTTCCTGTTCCCGACGCAGAAATCAGTCCTGAGGCGACAATCGCCTCGCAAACCGAACTGCAGCAAATCGGCCCCGTCGGCGATCCGAATGCAACGGGGAACGGTCCGGTCGCCATTCAGAACGACGTTAAAATTGACGACGATGGTCCGCCTCCTGATTTTGTACCAGTAGAAAAACAACCAGTACCTGTGAAGAATCCGTCCCCCATCTATCCGGAAATTGCCCGGCGTGCAGGTGTTGAAGGCACCGTGTGGGTGAAGATTTGGGTTGACAAGGAAGGGAAAGCAAAGAAGGCCCAGGTCCTGAAATCGGATGCCGAGCTGTTCAACCAAGCCGCGATCGATGCAGCGATGCAGTGGGTTTTCACTCCTGCCGTCATGAATAACGGACCGGTAGCAGTTTGGGTTTCCATTCCGTTTAAATTCAAGTTGAACCAAGGACATTAAGAATTACATGGATCCCAATAGGCCGATGGTCTATATCGGCTACGTGCTGTCTGGATTTCTATTTGTCTGCGGCATTGTTATCGCGACAGGTCTGTTTATGCCCCCCACAATGCCCCAGAAGTTCCGGGTCATGTTTGGTGTTGTGATGCTGTTATACGGTATCTATCGCTTTGTCAACATCCGGATTAAACAGCAGCAAAGAGATGAAGACCGCTTCCTTTCATAGTCTGGTGCTGTTCCTCTCCCTGATTGTGTTTTTCACTTGGACGGGCTGTCAAAACGACACGCGCGATTTGCCGACGCGGGGAAATCTTGTTATGATTTCTTCCGAGGATATATACCCCGTCATCGATACGCAAGTGAAAGAGTTTGAGTCGATGTACGAGCAGGCGCATATCAAACTTCTGCAATCGACGACGCGCGACGCGGTAGTTCAGCTGCTGAACGACAGCGTTAAACTGATTACCAGCCCCCGGCAGTTCAACGACGAAGAAAGGGCTGTAATAAAGAAATACCAGTTAGAGGTGGATACTTTTAAAATTGCATACGACGCCGCCCTCGTGCTCGTGAACGAACACAACTCCCTCACCCGGATCACAGTCGAGGAACTAAAGAACATCTTACTTGGAAAAGCAAAAATGTGGCGCGATGTAGGGGAAAAGAAAATTTCCGGAAGAATTGTCGTTGCACTCGGCGGACCTAACAGTGGAATGTACGAATACGTGAAACAGCGCATTACAGGTTCCCAGCCGTTTGCCGATGTGGTGTATCCGTGTTCGACGACAACGGCCGTCATTTCTTATATTGCTGCGCATACTAATGCGATCGGCTTCGCCAGTCAAAGTTGGATCTCATCGACGCCTGCGAATACCCGGATTTTGGATATCGGGGACCCGGACTTTAAGAGAGATTCAACGGCGACGGTATTGGAATATTTCCCCCCTCTCCAGGCTCATGTCTATCGCGGTTATTACCCGCTCAGTCGAACCTTGTACATTTTTTCCAGAAATGCCGGCACTGGAGTCGGGGTCGGCTTCACTGCATTTGTGACCGGTGCCGAAGGGCAGAAATTGTTTCTTAAGAGCGGTCTCGTGCCGGCGACGATGCCGGTTCGACTCATTCAACTTCAATCCCAGTAATCGAGGAAAACTCCAATGCACTCTTTTTATCAACGTGTAGCATTATTCCTGATTTTTTTCACTCTGTCCGGGCGCATGCAGGCCCAAGACGATCTGACTCTCGGGAAAGAAGCGTTACAGCAAAAGTTATTTGATACGGCAATCTCGTATTTTGTCAAAGCTCAAAAAGCAGCGCCGCACGTTGTCGAGCCTAATTTCCTGCTCGGTGAGGCTTATCGATTGAAGGGTGTCAAGGATTCAGCGGAGACGTTCTTGCAGCGAGCCGTCGATATCAATGATACGTATCTCCCGGCATGGTCTTCGCTGGGGGCATTGATGATCAAGACCGGACAATGGGATAAAGCGGCAAAAGTTTTCGCCGCGGCGACGAAGGCGGACAAGACGAGCCCGACGGTTCCCCTTGCCTACGCAAACGCGTTTCTCGACGTCGATTCATTGGATAAAGCAATCGTTTATTTTTCAAAAGCGAAAGAGTTGAACGAAAATCTTCCGGAAGTGTATATCGGTTTAGCCGAAGCATACGGGAGGCAAAACATCGCCGTGCTGGCGATTTCCAATTATCAAAAGGCTGCGGAACTCGATTCACTATCTGCAGTGATCCGGTACAAGCTGGGGAAAGCCTACTACAAAAATCGGCAGTACAATGAATGCGTCAAAGCTTTTGAGGCGGCCATCAACCTTGACCCTTCAAACGATATTTATGTGTTTGATGTTGCCGACATATTTTACCGCGCGAAACTATGGCGTGAGTCGGCCCTGTTTTTTGCAAAATACGTTATGCTGAAGAAAGATAATCCGGTGGCATACAGCGAGTACGCGAAAGCGCTTTACGAGGGGAAATACTACAAAGATGCCCTCCCGGTGCTGCAAGAAGCAATAAAGCAGAATCCGAAAACCTATGAGCTGAAGCCGATGCTCGCGCACTCTGAGTTTGAATGCGGGGATTATCAAAATGCTATCAACGACTATAAAGTGATTCCGGTAGACTCCCTCGGCGCGGAGGATTACATCCGCATCGGGCGGTCATACGCGAGAATAAAGGGCGCTGATAGTGCGATTGCCAATTTTGAAAAGGCGAATGCACTCGATATGGCGTCCACTGAAGATGCCGCCGACCTCGCACCTTTGTACATGGGCAAAAAAATGTACGATAAAGCGGCAAACCAGTACGAAAGAAAATTGAAAGTCGATCCGAAGAATGTCGGAGCTCTTGTGAACGGCGGCGTGTGCTATATGGTGATCGGAAAATACGACACAGCAAAAACAATGATGCAGGAAGTGATCGAACTGCGCCCTGATTTCTTTCAGGCCTACCTCTATCTTGCAAAGTGTTATTACCTGCTCGATTCGCTCAACCTTGCTGAGAAACAGTATCAGCTGGTCATCTCGATCATCGATACTATTAAAGTTGAAAGCAGCGAAGGAAAATCCAAAGAGGAAAAATACGGGGCACATCTTCTCGAAGCTAATAAATTCATCGGATTGATCGAGCTTCTTTCAAAACACTATCCGCCTGCAATCGATAATTTGAAAAAAGCAATAACGTATGAGTCAAAAGAGAAGAAAGACGTTGAAGCGCATCTCTGGCTGGCGCAATCATATGCCCTCTCTCTCGGCAACACTAAAATCACTGTCGACGAAGCTCAGGCTATAAAAGAAAAAGCGATCGACGAATATAAGGTTGTGCTGAAGATTGATCCAAAAAACGCTGCTGCGAATAAAGAGCTGAAACAGCTTGAAGGGGGCTGAGTTGAATCGATCATTCAATGTTCCTTTCATTTATCCATAACAACTACAGTAAGGGTGATCTATGCATCTTTCTAAGCATTCGATTCTGACGATGAATCTGTTTGCCGCTGTACTTGCCGTTCTCGCATTGATGTTGTCTTCATGCAGTAAACCACAACCTCCGGTGGTTAAAGAATGGGATTTGTACCAAGACCCGTTCTACGGGTTTGAGTTACAGTACCCAAAAGGATGGTTGGTGAATGCCGAAGCCAATCAGATCAAAATTTATTCCTCGCAAGAAGCGGCAACGTGGTTTTTTGACCCGACAAGCGGCGGAAAGAACGGGGTTGAAATCCTATTCGGATTTGAGAATTTTGCCACGGCTGGTGTTACATCTCTAGACGCCTACGCAACACAAACGAAGGAAAAACTTTCAGGGATCGGAGTCATCAGTGGCGGGCAGCCTGCAGAGCTTGGAAAAGAACAGGGCCAGGAGATTATCTACTCGTCGAAGATCAGCAAGAGCGTCACAATCTATGGCCGAAGAATTATTGCGATGCGGGACAGCGTGTTTTATTATGTGAACCTGGCGGGCTTTAATGAAGATTACGACCTCTATGCTGCCGTCTTTGACACGGTTTTGAGTTCAATCAAACTTCCCAAGCCGAAAGTCGCAGTGACGAAAGTCGATGAATCGAAGCCGTCTGCCGAATGGACAAAATATCCGGGCGAGTTCTTCGAGATACAATATCCCGATAATTTTGAATACACCTTCCCGGCAAAAAAAGGCGAAACGACATTTTCAATGAACATCCACCATAAAATTCGTCAGGACTGCGCGATTCAAATAGATATGCTGCCGGCGAAGAAATTGACCGTGGCAAAAGTGTTCGACCAGAACAAAGGGATCTTTAAACCGAAATCGACGAGCGACACAAAGATCGACGGGCTCGATGCAAAGTATTTAACATATGCTCCGGAACCTAAAGTGGCCGGTCGGGCGTATTTTGTCGTAAAAGATGATAAGGTATATCGTTTCGTTGTTACATGGTATCAACCAATGGCCGCAGATTACGAGCCTGTGTTTGAAAAAGCCATTTCCAGCATTAAAATAAAATAGAGCCGTTGATTTAAATAACTCTTTCGCCCCGAATTCGATGACGAGTTCGGGGCTTTTTTTTGATGCTATTGCTCGTTTGTTGAAACTGACTTTTTAAATCGCTATTTTTGGGGAGAAATTTCCAACGGTAACCTCTCATGATGGGTGCGGACGAACAAAGAGAATTGGTCGACATCGCATCGAAATCAGTTCGGCGCATAGTTCGGGGAGAAGCCGCCGAGCGCTCGCAGCAACGAAAGACCTTTGATGCCGGTAGCGTGCTCTCGCAGCCCGCAGGTGCGTTTGTTACCCTGTATAAGAGAGGGGAACTGCGTGGATGTTTAGGAGTCATCGTTTCAGAAGCGCCGTTGGCTGAAACAGTTTCACAACTTGCTGGGCGGTCGGCGACGGAAGATCCGCGCTTTCCCCCGGTTATCGAAGATGAGCTGAAGGATATCCGTGTGGAGATTTCCGTTCTCTCACCTTTAAAAGAAATCTCGTCCATAGAGGAAATTCAGGTCGGTAAGCATGGGATCTTTATAAGCGCAGGCATGTATCGCGGTTTGCTGCTTCCGCAGGTGGCAGTAAAACATCGCTGGAACACGATTCAGTTTCTCGAAGAAACGTGTGTCAAGGCTGGGTTGCCGCGCGATCAATGGAAACATGCCGAAACAAACATTTATATTTTTTCGGCTGAAATCATAGAACAAAAGCCATCATGAATGAAGAGTCGTATGCCCGTCCGCCGGTTGTCGCAGGGATGTTCTACCCGGAACATGAGCAGGAGCTACGGAATGTGGTTGAATCGCTTATCGCAGGAGCAGCACCTGCGCGGCAATCCGGCAACCTTATAGGGATCGTTGTTCCCCATGCCGGCTATCTGTACTCCGGTTATACCGCCGCTCAAGCCTTTGCGCTGTTGATGAATAAACATATCAGCACCGTGGTGCTGATTGGGCCGAGCCACAGGGAATATTTCGACGGCGTATCGGTTTTTTCAGGCGCGAGTTTCAAAACTCCCCTGGGGGCAGTCGCGATTGATACAAAACTGCGCACTGATCTCTTGAAGAAGTACCCCATCCTCCAAAGCTCACTTGCCGGCCACAAAGGGGAGCATTCGCTGGAGGTACAGCTCCCTTTCTTACAGTTCGCAGTACAAAACTTAAAGATCCTCCCAATTGTCATGGGGGATCAGAAACGGAAATATTGCGAGGGGCTGGGAACTGCCCTTGCCGAATTGGCCGATGAGCATGAAATGCTCCTTGTTGCCAGCTCCGACTTGTCCCACTATTACTCTTCGGATGTCGCGCGAAGGCTCGATGCGGTTGCGATCAACTCAATTCGAGACTTGAAATATGAGACGCTGATGTCGGATTTGGAGGCGGACAAAACAGAAGCGTGCGGCGGAGGTCCTATCGTGGCCGTGTTGACAGCGGCGACGAAAGCGGGAGCTGACTATTGTGAAGTTTTACATTCGTGCAATTCCGGAGACGTATCGGGGGACACCGGACGCGTCGTCGGTTATGTCTCGGCGGCTCTTTGGAAAATTCATTGAGAGTAAAAAAGAAATTACCCGTCACGATCATCGGTGCAGGTGCGGTTGGAAGACCTCTGGCGCTGGCTCTTTGGAAGAAAAAATATCCCATTCGGATTATCCTTAGCAGGAATGACAGGTCGGCGAAGATTGTGGGGAAGAGTGTTCATGCCCGGCACGGAAGACTTCTGTCGGCGAAAAACTTCAGGGGTGACGGGATTGTTTTTATCGCCGTTCCCGACGATGAGATTAAAAACGTCGTGCGAATCCTTTCTCGCCTGTGTGAGGATTTTTCCCGATCGATCGTTTTTCATACCTCGGGTGCCTTATCTTCCAACCTGCTTTCATTGTTAAAGGTCAAAGGCGCTGCGGTCGGCTCCTTTCATCCGTTGCAGACATTTCCAAAATCAGACAGTACCCCCGAACGATTACACAATATCTGGATTGGAATTGAAGGGGACAAAAAGGCAATTGCGACGGGCAAAAAAATTGCCCATGATGTTGGGGCTCGCCCCTTTGTTCTATCGTCACGGCAAAAAGTGTTGTATCATATCGCGGCGGTGTTTAGCTCAAACTATTTTGTCACATTGCTCTCGGTTGTCGAGGAACTCGGAAAGCGAATTCACTTATCCAAGAGGGAAACGGTCTCCATTTTTGAACCTCTCATTCTTCAAAGTCTCCAGAATGTCAAAGAACAATCTGCGGCTTCAGCTTTGACGGGTCCCATTGCACGTGGTGATGTCCAGACACTCAAAAGACACCGCAATGAGCTAAAAAAGAAAGGTATGAAACGTATTGCGCTTTTGTATTCGGCGCTCGCGAGGGAGACATCAAGCCTTGCATTAAGGAAATAATCTAATGCTCGTTGACTATCATACTCATAACCCACTCTGTAAACACGCCGATGGCTCTCTCGAAGAGTACATCGTTCATGCGATCGAGATGAAACTGAAAGAAATCGGTTGTTCCGACCATTCGCCGATGCCGAACGATTTTGACGGCTCGAGTCGGATGACTATGGACCAGTTCCGCAAATCGTATAAACCGGAAGTTCTGGCGTTGAAAGAAAAATATCGAGACAAAATCGCCGTAAAATTTGCGTTAGAAGAGGATTTTTTCCCCGGGACAGAAAACTGGGTAAGGGAGTTTAATTCTCAGCACGAGTTTGATTATATTATCGGATCGGTCCATTATCTCGGCGAATGGGGATTTGATAACCCAACGAATGTTCACAAGTACGAGGAGCGCAACGTCGATGAGGTGTACGAGCAATATTATGATCATATCAGGCGGTCGGCGGCGGCAAAGCTCTTTGATATTCTCGGGCATTGTGACCTTGTCAAAAAGTTCGGTCACCGCTCTTCGAAAAATATGGAAGAAGTACTCCGCGAGGTCTTCAAGGCGGTGAAGTCGGCGGATATGGCAGTGGAGATCAACACTTCCGGATTACGGAAGCCTGTCAAGGAAGTCTACCCCAGCGAACAGATCCTAAGAATTATTCGCGAGTATAACATTCCGCTCACGTTAGGCTCGGATGCCCACTCTCCGGCCGACGTCGGAAAAAGTTTTGACGTCGCAAAACAGCTTATAGAAAAATACGGTGGTGGAAGAATTTCAGTTTTTACCAGAAGAGAGCGAAGTGAACTGCGAATCTCATAACCAGTCTTTACAGAAAGACAGCGAAGTAAACTTCGAATCTCAACTGGGATTTTAATTCTTAATTCATAATTCTTAATTTTTAATTGCTCTTTATGAAGGCACTTATCGCTTCAGGCGGACGAGGCACCCGGCTTCGGCCGATCACCCACACACAGAACAAACATCTTATTCCAATCGCCAACAAACCGATTCTTTATTATGCCATCGAAGCCGCAGTCGATGCCGGCATCAAGGAAATCGGCATCGTTCATAACGCCGACAGCATGGAGGTTCCTCATTATGTAGGAGACGGCAGCCGCTGGGGAGTGAGAATCACGTACATTCCGCAGGAGAAACCCGGAGGATTGGCTCAGGTTGTCATGCTCGCCGAAAAGTTCGTGAATGGAGAAACTTTTGTTTTTTATCTTGGCGACAATATGGTGGTGGGAGGCATCAAACGCTACATCGAGGAATTTCAAAGGACCAAATGCAATTGCTGGCTCACCCTTTCGAAGGTAAAAGACCCGGAGCGCTTTGGAGTTCCGGAAATAAAGAATAACCGCATTGTCGGCATCGAAGAGAAACCGAAGAAGCCGAAAAGCCAGTATGCCGTCGCCGGTATTTATATTTATGACAAGCATATTTTTGAGGCATGCAAAGCGATTAAGCCAAGCAGAAGGGGTGAGCTGGAAATTTCAGACGCACATCAGTATCTTATCGACAAAAAATTCAGCATCGGCTTCAGCGAGATCACGGGGTGGTGGAAAGATACCGGCAAGCCTCTCGACCTGCTCGAAGCTAACCGCTTGATCCTTGACAATATTGTTTCTTCGAACCGGGGGAGCATTGATGCGAAATCGTCGGTCGTTGGAAAAATAATTATCGAAGAGGGGGCAAAGATCATCGACAGCGTTGTGCGCGGGCCTGTGATCATCGGCAAAAACTGCATTATTGAAGAAAGCTACATCGGTCCATTCACCGCTGTTGGGAACAATACCTTGATCAAGAAAAGCGAAGTGGAATACAGCATCGTTCTGCGTGACTGCAAGATCCAAAACGTCGGCATACGCATCGAAGGAAGCATACTCGGCAATGATGTCGAAATTTTAGAAGCGGCCGGCAAACCGCGGGTTCATCGGTTCATGATCGGGGACCAGAGCAGAATAGAAGTGGCATAATTTTTTTTGAGCATGTGAAAACAATCGACTCCAAAACATTGCTCCTGGTTATACTGACGGCATCCGCAGTCGCCCTCACATTTATTCGGGAACGGCCCATTGCATCCCGGCCAGTGCCGGAGCAAAAGGGAGCGAAAGACGAAATTCCCGCCAAAGAAATTTCTGCGATTGTTGATTCGACCCTGAAGCGGATGGCAGTCCCGATGGAGAAGCTCCGGCGCTCGAACGTCTCGGTCGGCGACACGAAAGGGGTGAGAGAAGAGATAAAAGTACAAGTGCCGCCCGAATTTGAAGTGCTTCGCGCGCTGACGGCATTGACAGATTCACTCCGGCGTTTCAACGTGCTATTAGCCTCCACGGAAAACCTGAAAGAAAAAACATCTACAATTCACCTTTCGTTTGACAAACATGTATTTGAAAGCATCGTATTCTCTAAAGAACAGCAACAGAAAGGAGCAACCTCATCGGTAAGGAAGAAACAAAAGGGAGTGCCGCACAAAGTCCGGCGGTAATGGAAAAAATCGTCTCGCTCGCGAAACGCCGCGGGTTTGTTTTTCAATCGAGCGAAATTTACGGCGGATTGAATGGCTGCTGGGATTACGGGCCGATGGGCGTCGAGCTCTTGAATAATTTGAAACAAGCGTGGTGGCGGTCGATGACTCTACGCGACGATATTGAAGGAGTCGATGCCTCGATTTTAATGCACCCGCGGGTATGGGAAGCCTCCGGTCATGTGGCAAATTTCACCGACCCGATGGTTGATTGCAAACAGTGTAAAGCGCGGTACAGAGTCGATGTGCTGTTTGAAGAACTTTCAGTAAAAAAGAAAAAGGAAATTTTGCGTTCGCTCGACCCGGCGACATTTGCGGGGCAGCTTGAAGATCGGCGGGTCGTCGATGAATTTGCACAGCGAGTTTCGTCCGATGAAGTGATTGCGAACGTCATTCGCACGCTTGTTTCTTGTCCTAATTGCGGCAACAAAGGGACGTTTACGGATGCTCGTCAATTCAATCTTATGTTTAAGACATTTGTCGGGCCGGTTGAAGACACCAATAACGTCGTCTATTTACGCCCCGAAACTGCCCAGGGCATATTCGTCAATTTTCTTAACATACAAAGCGCGTCGAGGCAAAAGCTACCGTTTGGCATTGCTCAAATCGGAAAAGCATTCCGGAATGAAATCAATACGAAAAATTTTCTTTTCCGGACCCGCGAGTTCGAGCAGATGGAAATGCAATATTTTGTCAAGCCGGGCGAAGAAGATAAATGGTTTGAATACTGGCGCGAACAACGGTTGAAATGGTTTCTCGACTTGGGAATGAGGCGGGACCAGCTGCAGTGGCACAAGCACGAGAAGCTTGCACATTACGCGAAAGCCGCATACGACATCGAATACCAATTTCCGTTCGGCTGGGGAGAGATTGAAGGGATACACAGCAGAACGGATTTCGACCTTTCCCGTCACGAGGAATACTCCGGCAAGAGCATGAAATATTTCGACGATCAGACGAAAGAAAAATTCACTCCGTTTGTGATCGAAACGTCTGCGGGGGCAAGCCGCTCGTTCATGGCATTTCTTGTCGCATCGTACGCTGAAGAGTCGGCACCGACCGCGGAGGGCAAGGAAGAAATGCGGACGGTGCTTCATCTTCACCCGCGCCTCGCTCCCGTCAAAGCGGCAATTCTCCCCCTCGTCAACCGTGACGGGATGGACGATATCGCCCGCACAATGACGCTCGGTTTGCAAAAATACTTCCGCGTGTTTTACGACGACAGCGGCGCAGTTGGAAGGCGTTACCGGAGGCAGGATGAAATTGGAACGCCGTTTTGTTTTACTGTCGATTCACAAACGCTGCAGGACCAGACGGTCACCGTGCGGGAACGCGACTCGATGAACCAAGACCGGATTGCTATCGGTGCAGCGAAAACGTTTTTGCTCGACAAACTCGAGGCATTATGAAGACTATTTTCTACAACGAGCTGGGAAAAAATATTCGCGCGGGCTGGCGCATGGGGATATTCGCTGCGGCTCTTGCGGCCATGACTGCGTTATTCAATATCCCTGCTAAATTGATTATTCCCCACATCCATTTTTTCCCTTCGTTCGTTAGCGGAGAACTAGTATTCTACGGAGCGTTGTTGCTCACGACATGGATCATCGCCAGATTTCTGGAAAGGAGGCCGGCATTTTCATCTGTTGGTTTTCCCCTTCATGGAAATGTTTTGCGCGAGATTGGACAGGGTGCGCTCATCGGCGGAGGGATGATGACAATTATTTTTGTGACGGAATATAGCTTCGGCATGGTGGGTTTGTCGTTCAAGCCCCTCTCGTTTCTTGAAGCCACCTATCTATTCGGCGCGAGCATTATTATCTTTGTCGTCGGTGCAGTTGGTGAAGAACTGCTGTTCCGCGGATATTTATTCCAAACAATGGCCGAAGGGACAGGGAAAATTATCGCAGTTGTTGTATTTGCATCCTTTTTTGGATACGCGCACTCAATGAATCCCAATGTAACTTTTTTTTCACTCGTTAACGTTGCCCTTGCCGGCGTGTGGCTTTCGCTTGCGTACTTCAAGACCAGGACGCTCTGGTTTCCTATCGCCCTTCATTTCTCCTGGAATTTTTTCCAAAACCATATTTTTTCATTCCCCGTAAGCGGGATCCAGTTTCAAAAGTTTCAGCTTGGTGTAATGATACAATCCGGACCCGCATGGGTAACGGGCGGATCCTTCGGCCCTGAAGGAGGAGCCCTTGCAACGCTGATACTCATTGTGTCAGGGGTCTTCATTTATTTTTCGGATTGGATTGTGCTTTCTGAAAATGCCTGGACTCTTGAAAAGTGGAATAGAACAAAAGCGCCGTCTGCACTTGATCAACAACTCTCCGAATCGAAATCTGAACCAACATGACGGCTCTCCCTTGATTTCACACTTTCTATATCAGCATTTAAAAATCGTAACTCCCTTCTCCGTATTGAAATATATTCTTCTTTCGTTGTTGCTCGGAGGCGCCCTTCCGTCGGAGAGTTTCGCTCAATGGCTTACTGATCCAGATTTTGACGCTCATACGAAACAGGGTATCGACCATGTGTATAACCTCGAGTTCGATCAAGCAGAAAAAGAATTTCAATACGTTATCACGACTCACCCGAATCATCCCGCCGGATACTTCTTCCTTGCCATGGTCGATTGGTGGAGAATTTTGTTGGATATAGATAGCGAATCACTGGACGACAGGTTTTTAGCAAAACTTGATGTCGTGATCGATAAATGCGACAGTATTCTCGATAATAATCCGGACGATGTTACGGCACTCTTCTTTAAAGGCGGTTCGCTCGGCTTTCGTGGCAGGCTGCGCGCCAACCGTGGAAGTTGGATTAAGGCAGCGAACGACGGGCGGCTTGCACTCCCGATTGTTCGGCACGCCTATAGCATCGCACCGGACAATTATGACATCCTCCTTGGCATGGGGATCTATAATTATTATGCCGAAGCCATTCCGGAGCAATACCCTATCGTAAAACCGCTCATGCTTTTTTTTCCGAGCGGCGACAAGAAGAAGGGAATCGAACAGCTGACGACCGTCGCAGCAAAAGCAAAATATGCGAACGTAGAGGCAGATTATTTTCTCCTGCAGTTGTACTACACTCACGAGAAGCAGTATGAGAAGGCGCTCGAGATAGCACTGAACTTGTTTAGCCGGTATCCGAGAAATGTTGTTTTTCATCGCTATATCGGAAGGTGTTACATAAGTTTGAGCAAGTGGGACAATGCGCATGCGGTATTCAGCGATATTCTTTCCCGTTGTGACGGTCCGGGGGGCGGCATGGTCGGATACACCGACTCGGCAAAGCGCGAGGCTCTCTATTATCTTGGCGTTTACGCAATGAATGCCGGGAAATATGAAGAATCACTCCAGAATTTTTTTCGATGCGATGGAGTCAGCAGGATGCTCGATAAAAACGGTGAGTCCGGGTTTATGGTGATGGCCAACCTGCGGATCGGATTCATTTATGACCTGGAGTTAAAACGGAGTCTTGCCGTGCAGCAGTATAGCAAAGTTTTAGCGATGAAGAAATTCGAGAACTCGTACGAACAGGCAGAACAATATCTTAAGGCTCCGTACACGACAAAATGAATATCCCCTTCACCATCATTCTGTATGGCCTTATTGCCGCGAGTGCGGAGGTCCTCGGCGGCAGCGTTGTGCTGATGCAAGCGAAGTGGCCGCAAAAAATACAAGAATATTTTTTGGCGCTTGGTGCCGGTTTTATCCTGGCGCTTGTCTTACTTGATCTTATTCCCGAGAGTATCGTGGGGATTGGCCCGGCGGCTCCTCTTCTCATCTTGACGGGGTTCAGCGTCATGCATTTTGCAGAGCATACCGTTGTCGGCCATTTGCATTTTGGTGAAGAAGTACACGCCGAAATCATGGTGTCGAAAGTGGCAAGTTATTCCGCCTTTTGGGGGCTGTTCATCCACGCCTTCTTTGACGGGGTCTCCATTTCTGCAGGAATGCAGTACAATTTCGCTTTGGGGCTGATGATTTTTTTCGCAATACTGCTCCACAAATTCCCGGAAGGATTGACGATTGCCTCGGTTATGCTCGCGGCGCACCATCGGCGAAAGAAAGCGTTTTGGGCTTCCGCGGGGGCCGGTGCGGGAACGATGCTCGGAATTGTTGCAGTGTTTTTTCTGAAGGATATCAGCAGCCAGGTTGTCGGTTTCGCCTTTGCATTTTCAGCTGGAGCCGGAATGTACGTGGGGGCGAGCGACTTAATCCCAGAAATTAACCGCTCAAAGAATCGGATCGCTCCGATAGTCGTTTTTATCGGGATGATTCTCTTTTATGTCAGCTCGGTGATTGTGGCAAGAGTTGTTGGAAAGTGATTACGCGGATTACTCAGAGACGTACGCAGATTGCAGATTGACTGGTGAAATTCAATCCCTGCAGAGTTTGTTCGTCATTCCTCAAAGGTTCATTTCAACGGTAATGGTATTCAGGCTGCCGATTTTGCCGAGCGACGTAAAGGCATAATCGAACCTCAGAGTTTCAAGGACGAGCCCCCCGCCGAACGAAAATCCTGCAAGCCCGGAGGAGGTTCCTAAAGTCAAATCTTGATGACGCTCGTTGTCATAACCGAAGCGGAAGCGAAGTTCCTTGCTCATGGTGAACTCCCCGCCGATTGAAAACATTTTGAAATGAGCACCGAAGTTGTCCTGCGTTTCATTCAGCTCATGAAGATCAACATTGAGAAGGAGAGGAAGATGCTCAGGCTTGATCGACGCGCCGATTTTCAGATCCAGCGGAAGGCTTTCGCGCGTGGTCATGTAGGGATTGAGCTGAGTCCCCACATTCAAAATACTCGCCCCGATTGTCACCGGATTTGGTCCAGGAATGAAGTAGAGGATTCCAAAATCCGCCGCGATCGCGGACGATGACGCATCGGCGATGGACGAATAAATAAACTTGCCCGTGAAGCCATAGTACAAATTGTCTTCAAATTCAGTGGCAAATCCAACAGACACATCAAGATCTCCGGCACTGAACGTTCCAATCTTGTTTGCGAGTTCATCGGTTTCGTCGAACGTTCCATAGTTAACGTAATCGATACCCAGGCCGATCTTTCCCACGTCGGAAAGGTTTTGCGCATAGGAAAGATAACCAGAATTGATATCGAGGAGGTTCTTGAGGTAGCCGAACGATGCTTGCGGCCGGGTGACGGTGGCAAGTCCTGCAGGGTTGTAGAAAATTGAGTTGACGTCGTCTCTCATTGAAACAAAACTGCCGGCCATTGCCGCGGATCGTGCACCGACATCGTTGAGGAGAAAACTATAAGTAGAATTTTGCGCATGGAGAGCAGCAAACGAAAGGAGGAGGATATTCACTGTGAACAATGCTCTTCTACCGCTTCGCCGTAAAGGTGTTTGAGTGTTCATGCTAGTCTCACAAACGTTGTAAACGATTTAACGAAGAGTTACAGGCATACTGCGGTAACAAACGTACGATAGCTGTTCTCACGTTGCTGTGTGTGGTAGGGAAATTGTCCTGAGAAATGTAAGAAAACTGATTTGCAAAGGCAAGTGATGGGAAGTGCTGGTTCAATTTGTCATTCGCGCGTGCCGAAGGCATCCCTTTGGGAAAAGCGGGAATCCAAATTTTCCCTCTTTGCTCCACAATGGATGCCCACTTCCGTGGGCATGACAATTTTTTTGCTCAAATGAAGCCATTACTGGATCCCTTTTCGTCTTTCTTCTGAGACAAAAAATTTCTATTATGATGAAACGCTTCAGTGGGACATGATATCCAGTTTACCAATTGACCGCTTTGTGCCAGCACACATGAAAAGATTCGGAATTTCAGTTGTTGTTCTTTTTCTCATGTATGGCTGTGCGGGGCAACGCCCTCCGGGAGGAGGCCCCATTGATACCACTCCCCCTGAAATCATTGCGGTCTACCCGGCTCCAAATACAACAGAGTATGCTTCTTCACGCATTTCGTTGGAGTTTAGTAAATACGTGGAAAGGCGTTCGGTCGAAGAGTCTATTTTCATTTCGCCATACGTGAAGGACATCGAATATGATTGGAGTGGAAGGGAAGTTGAACTGAATTTCCCCGGAAAGCTCAAGAAGAATACAACGTACGTAGTAACGGTTGGAACCGATGTTGTCGACATCAATAACCGAAATCGAATGGCGCACGCTTTTTCGTTTGCCTTCGCAACCGGCGCAGAGATTGACCGCGGCGAGATTAGGGGACGGGTGTTTGATGAAAAGCCGGTCGGCGTGATGATTTTTGCGTACCAGTTGGACAGTCTCAAGGCGGATACACTCAATCCGATGACGCAGAAACCAGACTATATTACTCAAACTGGCAACTCGGGCGATTACTCCCTGACACACCTTTCATTTGGAAATTACAGGGTGTTGGCTGTACGAGATGAGTTTCGCAACTTGGTGTATGACCCCGAGACTGACGCTATGAGTACTGCTCCAAACGACATCCGTCTAAATGAAAGTGATTCGGTAAGGAGCGACTTAAATTTTCAACTTTCAATTGAAGATACTACTCCGCCGCGGCTCGTCTCGGCAATCGCAAAGGATGATCGTCACGTTGAACTTAAATTCAGTGAGAACCTTGATCTTACTTTGCTTACAGCCGGTGTTTTTACAATTTCCGACACAAGCCGGGCACGGAGCCTGCGCGTCGTTGATGTCTTTCCCAATTTCGAAAACCCCTCGATTCTCACACTTATCACAGATCCTCAACGGCAAGACAGTCTTTACAAAGTCTTCGTTTCCGGAGTGAAAGATCCTGCCGGTCATCTCATCAATCCTCTTGCATCGTCGAAACAATTCACCATTGCATCTGGATCGGATACGATGCCTCCGCGACTTCTTTTTGCCACTGTGCTTGATTCTACGGCACAATTGCCGCTGGATACGCGATTTCAATTCGATTTCGATGACTCTCTTCAACGCCCACCCGCCGAGCTTGCCGTCCGCCTAAGAGGAAAAGATTCCACCGACATCCCCCTCTCTTTTGCCTGGAATTCTGCTGCGAGTTTCAGCGCCATACCCCGTCAAGCGCTGCAGCCGGATTATTCCTATACTTTTTTTATTCTGGTCGATTCACTTCGCGACGGTACAGGAAATCATCTAAAGGATAGTACGCGAAAGATGTCGTTCCGAACAATTAATCCCGAGCTATTGGGGAGCATCGAAGGGGTGATTGCCGATCCCGATACTTCACACATTGACAGGTATGTCGTTGTGGCTGAGAACCGCTCCGAGAAAATAAAGAAACCGATACAATTGACAACCCACCGAGGCGAAAAGTTTTTATTCCCGCAGCTTAATCCCGGGGAGTATCGGTTGAAGGCGTTCCAGGACGAGTATAGCAAGGGTGTGTACTATTCAGGCAAACCGTTTCCTTACATTTCCGCAGAGCGATTTGCTGTTTATCCGGACTCCATCAAAGTGCGGGCGCGCTGGCCGGTTGAAGGGGTGCTGATCAAACTCAGGTGATTGTTACGCCGGTCGATGATATCCGCGGTTGTCCGGACGTCTTTTCCGGAACGGCTTTTGAAAAGTACTTTTGTTTGCGGCAGGATGATCCCCCCGCTCGCGCCTTCGCTGCCTCTCCTCCCATGTCCCTTGCGGTTTATCGAACTGGCGCCTGCTGTCTACGTGGTGCGTATGATGTACGGTTCTCACGGTTTCAGTTGATTGCGAAACCGCTGCAGGTCTTTTCGTATCGTCGAACCCGGGGTATTTTTTTAACTCGAACTTCTTGCCGACGAAGTACTCAATTTTTCGCAGATATTCCTGCTCGTTTCGCGCGACAAAAGTGAGAGCGTCCCCTTTCGATGTAGCCCTTCCTGTCCGTCCGATCCGGTGAATGTAATCTTCGGCAAATGTCGGCGTATCGAAATTGACGACGTGCGTAATACCCTCGACGTCGATGCCGCGCGCAGCGATGTCGGTCGCAACAAGGACCTTGAAGTCGCCGTGTTTGAATCCGGCAAGCGCCCGTTGCCGCTGAGCTTGTGTCCGGTTCGAGTGGATTGCCACTGATTTGATTCCCTTCCGTTCAAGGCGGTGAGAGATTTTATCCGCGCCGTGTTTTGTCCTCGAAAATACCAGCACGCTTTCCATCTGGGCTGATTCGAGAATGTGGAGGAGGAGGTCAACCTTCAGCTCCTGGTGTACGGAATAAAAATGCTGCGTTACGGTATCGACCGGCTTCCGCTGCTCACCGACTTCGATGAACTCAGGATGTTTCTGAATACTTGCTGTCAGTGTACGGACTTCCTTGGACATTGTCGCCGAAAAGAGCATGGTCTGCCGGTGGGCCGGCACTTTTGCGATGATCTTCCTTACATCCTGGATAAACCCCATATCGAACATCCTGTCCGCTTCATCGAGCACGAGAACATCCACATTCGAGAGATCGATGCTCTGTCGTTCGAGGTGATCGAGCAGTCGCCCCGGCGTTGCAACGACGATGTCGATACCGCGACGCAGGCGTTTAATTTGATTTTGGATGTTCACTCCGCCGAAGACAGCGAGGCTTTGTAAGCTCATGAATCGCCCGTACGAATTTATCGAATCCTCGATTTGCTGCGCAAGCTCCCGTGTCGGGGTGAGGATCAACGCGCGGACTCCGCGATGCTTCACATGGACGTCGGCGGAGAGCCGGTTCAAGATCGGAAGGACAAACGCAGCGGTCTTCCCGGTTCCCGTTTGAGCACAGCCGATAACATCTTTGCCGGCAAGTGCAGCTGGAATCGCGCGTGATTGAATCATTGTCGGTGCGGTGTAACCGGTAGCAAGAATTCCTTGCACCAATCGGTCGTTGAGGCCGAGTTTTGAAAAAGACATAAAAATCCTTTAGTAATAAATGGAGAGACACGCTGTGTAAAGATGGAAAATTGCGGAAGGCACATCGAGGGAGTGATACCTGTGTCCCGAATCGCAGAAAGGTCCCTACGGTACCTTACTGCTTACCTCAGCTTCTAGTCATCGGAGAGCGAGTCTCAAATTTCCGCTTCCAACCGTATCAAGCTCGGATGCGGGATAACACTTCTAAGATACGACTTTTGCGGCCGGTATCCTAATGAATAATGATTCAATTCTTATCGGTCTGTGTGCTGTCGGTAGGGAAGGGAGGTTTTGCACGAGGGTTCGCCAGAACGCGGTCCGGTACAACCCATGCACCTTTGTATCCTTTTTCAATGAAGCCGTCGACAGCGAGGTTCGCATCGGCGCGGTTTGTGTAATCACCGACGCGGACTTTGTATGTCGGTGCGTCGTATACCATGTAGACCCATTCAGTGGGAAGTTCGAGATTAATCGAGTTACGAACCGAGACAGCTTCATCATAATTATTGGAAGAGAAAACCTGAATGCGAAAGCCCTGGACGGTTTCCGGCTCCGCGACGGTAAACGTTTCCACGGGTACATCAACGATCGGTCTTGGTTGATTCTCTTTTTTGTGCAGAAGCTCGATGTCTGTGTCGTACTCAGAAGGCTTGAATGATTTTTCGAATGTGCTTAGTTTTTCTTTTCGGACCGGAGGAAGCGAGTCCTCCGCGGCCTGGACCGAAGCAAGAGCCCGATCTGTTGTTATTAACGCAACGGCGGACAAGAGGTAAATGAATTTGGAATTCAACGCCTCATCTCCGCGACCCAGGCATCTTTGTACTCCTTCGGATGCTGTTGCTGGATTGTTTTTAGAAAGGTCAATGCATCGTTGAGCTTGGAAAAATTGCCAAGAGTCACGCGGTACATTTTTATCGGTTTATCGTAGAATTGATAGATCGGTTTCTTGTATCGTTGCTGGGCAATTTTCTTTGCACGGTCAGCATTGCTTAAGGTACGGAAGGCCCCAAGTTGGACGCTGTAGTATTTCTTCTTCAGGGAATGTTTCGACGGCGGCTTCACGTGATTCGAGCCGTGGTTTCGGGTGATAACCTCCGCTTCGATCGTATCTTCCTGAGTGAGGAACCCTTCTTGTTTACCCGAAGAGGAGAGTCGTTGATGCCCGGAGGCTTTTGGCCGGTGTTGGCTTTGAGAATTCGCGGTATCGGTTGGAGCGGCTGCCGTTTCCTTTTGTGCAGTTTCGGAAGACGAACATCCGCTGCCGATAAAGATCGTTACCATAACTACGAACGGTAGCAGTACGACAGTTTGAAAGTTCGGCTGTTTGGGCTGGAGTTTAGTATGGCTGATGAAACTCAATAGCCGCCTCCGGATGTGGTGGTTCCGCCGGCGATTGCAACACTGGCGCTTGCCCCGATTCTGTCCGCGCCGCTGGCCACGAGCTTTAGTGCGTCTTCACGGCTTCGCACGCCTCCGGAAGCTTTCACTCCCATCGCGGTGCCGACAACCAAGCGCATTAATGCAATGTCCCCCGTGGTTGCTCCTCCTTTTGAAAAGCCGGTAGAAGTTTTTACAAAGTCAGCTCCGGCGCGTTTGGCAAGCATGCATGCCTTAATCTTCTCTTCATCGGTCAACAACCCCGTTTCAATAATCACTTTTGTAAGGGCATGGTAACGCTTTGCTGTACTCACTACCGCAAAAATATCATTCTCGACGTACTCGTAATCTCCCGATTTAAGCCTTCCCACATTAATCACCATATCAACTTCGTTTGCCCCGTCCCGAATCGCGCGTTCTGCTTCAAATGCTTTGGTTTCAGACGAAGTGGCGCCGAGCGGAAACCCGATCACCGTACAAACCTTCACATCGGTGTCTTTCAATAATTTTGCACAAAGAGGGACGTAGGAGGGGTTTATGCAGACGCTGGCGAAGTGAAATTTCTTTGCTTCATCGGCCAGTTTTTCAATTTGTTCGACCGTTGCTTCCGGCTTGAGCAGGGTATGATCGATCATTCTCGCGAGATCGGGCTCGACGCCCCCCGCAGCATCTACGCCGACACCGGCCGTTATACGCGAGGCGCCGCTGGTGACGATGTTCTTTACCCCCTCCTTGTTGTGAATAACGCACATGCCGTCGGTGCATATACCGTCTTTACAGCATACATGCGAGATATTCTTTTCTTTCAATACGTCTTCAACTATTTGAGAAATGAGTTGTTGCCTATTCATTTGAGAAGAGGGGGATCATTTTTGAAGAATTTAGAGTACTTGGAACCTGTCCAAAGGAATAGAGGCTTTGACACGATGAGACCGCACATGCAAAATGCACTCTTCCGCATGATTTTAACTTTTAGTCGAGTGCACTTCTATCAATATATGATAAATTCTCAAATTTACAAGGCTGAAAATCAGGAGCAGACCGCCAATCAACGCGCCCCCTTCATCTCAAAGATTATCATGAGCAACCTATTTAAAGAGGGCGAATTAAAAATATCAAAATAATTCCGTAATCAAAACAAGAAACGTTTGTGTTTGATTTGCGTCACTTATAATGATCCCAAAATAACTCTCGTTTGACCATTATTGGCCAAACTCGAATCACAGGCTTACGAGTAATTCCTGAAATATGCTCGACGCGAATTCCAAACGCATCCGCATACAAAACGCAAAGTTGCATAATGATTCAAAAATAGATTCTCGGTGTTTTGCGTAGAGTCGATTTTTCGAGTTATTCATGTTATGAGTTCGACTTTACGCATTCCTCGGACGGAGTTGCAAATGAAAATCGCGTCCGCGCCAATCAAATCCTCGTGAAACAATGCTTTTTCGGAAGCGCCATGTCTATTTTCAAGGACGTGGCGGCGATACACTCCTGGGAGAAGACCGCACGCAAGCGGCGGAGTATAAAGCCCTCCATTTTGTTCGATAAATATATTGCTGATTGCTCCCTCTGTCACCTCGTTTTTTTCATTATAGAACAAAACGTCGTCGCAACCGAGGAGAACTGCTTTATCAAGCTCGGAATCATAAACCCGCCGTCTCGTTGTCTTATGGAAAAGAAACTTATCTCCTGAAAATGTGCGCAGGGGAGAGATAATAATTTTTCCAGACGAGGGGATGTTCGATAAAGGTTGATTTTCAATCGAGACGGCGCCTGTCGATTCCAAGAGGACCCGCACTTTGTACGCTTTCGTTTGGGATAACTTTTGTTGGTTCGAAATGAGTCTCTGAAAAATGTTTTCGCTGTCGATGGAGAAACCGAAGTGCTCCGCCGAAGCTCGAAGCCGATCAATATGGAAGGATAACAACCGGTATGTACCATTCCATAACAGACTTTCGATCAGCTGGAAGTTTTCCGGAGGCCTCGTAAGAAATTCAGCTTTCAAACGGCATTCTTCATATTCCTGGCGCGCATCGGAGTCGAAGACGATGCCGCTCCCGATCCCCATTTCCCCTTTGGTGCCGTCGATAACGAGCGTCCGTATCGCGACGTTGAACATAGCTTCCTTATTTGGAGAAAAATATCCTATTGCCCCGGTATAGACTCCACGGGGTTTGTGCTCGAGCTGGTGAATGATTTGCATCGTACGGATCTTCGGAGCGCCGGTGACTGATCCGCTGGGGAACATGCTCTTGAGTAGCTCGTACCATGAGACGTTGTTTTTCAACGTCCCTTGAATCGTCGACGTCATTTGAAAAAGGGTCTCGTACTTTTCAACAGCAAACATCTCCTTCACAACGACTGAACCCGCCTCAGCGATTCGTCCCACGTCATTCCGAAGCAAGTCGACAATCATCAGGTTTTCACTCCGGTTTTTTTCGTCGTTCTGCAGCCATTTCTGGATTGAATCATCCTCTGATAAATATTTTCCCCGCCGTGCTGTTCCTTTCATCGGTTTTGTGATCAGCCTGTCACCGGAAAGTTTAAAAAAGAGCTCAGGCGAAAAAGAGAGAATGTATTTGCCCCCGGCATTGATGAATGCGCTATAGCCTACTTTTTGTTTATTTCTCAACCCCGTAAAGCATGAGATCGGCGAGCCGTCGAAATCAAACGTGTATTTGTCGGTAAAGTTCACCTGGTACGTGTCTCCGGCGGCAATGTACTCTTTAATAACTTCTATCGCTTTGGTGTACTCGCCTTCGGAGATGTTCAGCGAACAGTTCTTCAATGAGTATGGTACTTCTGTAGCCGGAGGAATATCGGGCATTCCTCCTTCAAAGGTTCCCGATTTATGGTGATAAACTAAGGGAGCACGATAGACTCCAAACCACGCCAGCGGTAGAAAAGGATGATGCGGAACATGTCGGACAATAGTTTCGAAATGAAAGCCGCATTCATAAGAAAAATATCCGGCGACAAAGAGTCCTTGATTGAGGTTCTCTTCAATTTCGGAAAAAAGCTTTGGGATGTCTTCAAGCCGGTAGATGGAAATGATTCTTTCGGGCCGAAGGAAGAAATAACTCCTTTCGTTTTCGCTGTCGAATCGGGACGATTCAAGCAAAACGAAATCCGTTTGATCCTGAAGCAGAGCGTAGTGTGTTGCGGGAAGGGGTGTAAACGTATCGAGTGACCGAATGATAGTGTCCGGTTTATTTTATCAAAATGTTTTTTAGATCGCCTTGACGAACGTTTACATCTGTCGGGATGGAAGGGAAAAAGGCTTTCAAAATATTGCGGGTATGGGCACGCCAATTTCCCCAACTATGTCCTTCATGGTATTCCGCGAATGTTACAACGTATCCTTTTGAAAGAAGCAACTCGCGAAAACCTCGGTTTAAATCAAGAAATACGTAACCGCCGCTGGAGACGTCGTAAGTGCCGACATCGATATAAAATTTTACAGGAACTCTTGGTCCGTTTTGAATCGGTACACGAAGCAGATCGGTGATGGTACTCGATTGCCCTCCGGCGAGGCCGAAAGTTCCGGAGTGAGTTATTGCAAGGTATAGCGCGATGTGCCCGCCGTCCGAGGATCCCATAGTTCCACGCTCAGAAAAGCGTGCGTCGGTGCGGTACATGGAATCGATCCGAGGAACCAATTCTTCGACCATTAAATTTGTGAATCGGGTTATTTTCCCCAGCCGGTATTCGCCGGCCCGGTCTCTGCCTGGCGGGACAAAAATTGCGATAATCGGCTTGATTTCTTTCGCTGCGATCATGTTGTCAAGCACATTTGCCATTGACGCGAGTGCAAGATAATCTGCTCCATCGTTAACATAGAGCGATGGATATCTAACCGATGAGGAATCATAATGAGGCGGAAGGTACACTGTCACCGTGCGGCTATCGCCTGTGAATGTACTATTCAAAACAAACGAGGAAATCGTTCCGTGAAGTATTGCAGGGTTATACTGTATCTCCGCCGGTTGCGCGTATGACGGCATGGCCAGTTCGGAATTTTCGCCGAGGCCGCCTTTGATAACGTGCGTATTCAACGAGTCGAGAATCCAATTTCCGTCTATGACGAATTTGTAATCGACGCGGGCGTCAGGTTCAAATTTTCTTCCAGAGTAATAAAAGTTCGTCGCCGACACGTTCGTCATGAACTCGCGATTTGCAGACCATTGAGTAAAGTCGCCCGAGACACTGATCCTAGAATCAACCTTGCCCCTGTATATGAAGTAGGCCATTGAATCTTCAGCGACAGGAAAGCCTTTCGGCTTCTGAGCCGTCATGAAACTATCGATGCAGGCGGAACGTTTTGAAGGGCTTTCTGTTGCGAGGCGAGAGATAAAGGTGTTGAATGATGGCACCGGTTGGGCAAATGCACCGTGTACGGCGATGAAGATAATTAAAATAATTACCGGCAATGTCTTCATAGCGTTCCCGACCGACTCAATTTTTCAGTTGGTCCAGACTTATTTTTAGTTTGCCGATTGTTTGATGGAAATTGTCCTGCTTATCCTTTTCCTTTTGAATGACGTCTGCCGGCGCTTTACCTGCGAAATTAGGGTTCTCCAGCTTTGCCCGGACGGCTTGCAATTGTCCCTCGAGGCGGGAGATTTCTTTTTCAAGGCGGGTACGCTCAACGTTGATATCGATTAGTCCTTGTAGAGGAATATAAAGTTCCTGTCCCTGTACAATGGAACTTGCGGAAAAACCCGGCTTCGGGAGGTTGGTGCCGAGGGAAAGTGTGTTGATCTTTGCCATTCGTTCGAGTGCAGGTCGATTTGATTCGAGCAAGCTCATCTTTGCTTCATCGTTGCAATTGACGACGAGGTCAACTTCTTTTGTAGGAGGCAAGTTCATTTCACTTCGGACGGTACGAACCGCGCTGATCACGTTTTGAAGAAACTCCATCTCGTTATTCGCTCTTTCGTTAATCAATGACTCGTCAAAACCAGGCCACGCCGATCTCATGATACTTTCGTCTGATCTTCGTTCATTAAGATGCTGCCAGATTTCCTCTGTTACAAACGGCATAAATGGGTGTAGGAGTTTCAACGTCTCTTCATATATTCGCATTGCGCGGTTGACGATTGCCCGTTTCAGATTGACATCGCTTGTTTCGGCGATCCTGTTTTTTGCAAACTCCACATACCAATCGCAGAAGTCGTGCCATATGAAGTCGTACAACATTTTTGCCGCTTCGTTGACGCGGAGGTCTTCAAGGGCGGCAGTCACCTCTTTCACCGTTGCGTTAAACCGCGAGAGTATCCATGCATCCGACAGTTCACTTGACGGATTGGTGCTGACGATCGCGATACCTGACGATGAATCTGCGTCGATGAGATCGCGGTTCATGAGCAGGAAGCGTCCGGCGTTCCATATCTTGTTGGCGAAATTCCTTCCCATCTCGCATTTTTCATTCGAATAGAGAACGTCCTGTCCGATCGGGGCAAGGTACAGAACTGTGAACCGTAGAGCGTCCGCGCCGTACGTGGCGATCACATCAAGAGGGTCGGGTGAATTGCCGAGCGACTTGCTCATCTTTCGCCCCTGCATGTCCCGAATGATGCTGGTGAAGTAGACATGCTTGAAGGGAATTTTTCCTCTGAATTCGAGCCCGGCCATGATCATCCGAGCAACCCAGAAGAAAATGATGTCCGGTGCCGTGATGAGCGTCTCGGTTGGATAGAAATAATTTAAATCTTCGTTTTCTTTCGGCCACTCGAACACCGAAAAAGGCCAAAGCCATGACGAGAACCACGTATCGAGCACATCGTCGTCTTGTTTCAAGTCCTCCGCAGTGAACTTTGAATTTTGAGCCTTTAATTTTGCCGTTGCCTCGTCAATACTCCTCGCTACAATCATACTCCCATCGGGAAGGTAGTACACCGGGATCCTATGACCCCACCAGAGCTGTCGGGAGATGCACCAATCGCGGATGTTCGTCATCCAGTGCTCATAGACTTTCGTCCATCGTTCGGGATAAAATTTTATATCGCCGTTCATGACAACGTCCAGTGCTTTTTCGGCAAGCGGTTTCATTCGTACAAACCATTGGTCGGAGAGATATGGCTCAATAACCGTATCGCAGCGGTAGCAATGTCCGACGCTGTGAACGTGGTCCTCGGTCTTTTCCAGCAACCCTTCTTTTTCCAAATCGCGAAGGATTTCCTTCCTGCATTCGTAACGGTCAAGGCCGCGATATTTGTTCGGAACAACTTCGTTCATTTTTCCCGAAGTATCCATCACGATCAGTTTTTCCAGGCCGTGCCGCTCCCCGATTTGATAGTCGTTCGGGTCATGTGCCGGCGTTACTTTAACAGCCCCGGTTCCGAACGATGGATCGACAAAGTCGTCGGCGATAATATGGATGACTCGGTTGGCGATCGGAAGCCAGAGCTTCTTTCCGACAAGGTTTTTGTAGCGTTCGTCCTTCGGATTGACCGCCACTGCCGTATCGCCGAGCATCGTTTCAGGGCGCGTTGTCGCCACAGTAACAAATTCGTTGGCAGCTTCTAGCGGGTATTTGATATACCAAAGGTGTCCGTTACTTTCTGAAAAATTTACTTCGTCGTCGCTGAGGGCGGTATGGTCTCTCGGGCACCAATTGACGATATACTTACCTTTGTAAATCAACCCCTTTTCGTATAAACGCACGAAAACCTCCTGCACGGCATTTGACAGCCCTTCGTCCATAGTGAAACGTTCACGTTTCCAATCGCAGGAGGTCCCAAGCTTTCTGAGCTGTTTGATGATCGTTCCGCCGTACAATTCTTTCCACTGCCACACACGCTGAACAAATTGTTCCCGCCCTAACTCTCGCCGGATGATTCCTTCCTTCATGAGGGATTTCTCTACGACATGCTGTGTTGCAATACCAGCGTGGTCCGTTCCGGGAACCCAGCATGCTTCGTACCCCTGCATCCGCCGCCATCTGATAAAAACATCCTGCAATGTATTGTTGAGGACATGCCCCATCGTGAGGATGCCGGTGATGTTCGGGGGAGGGATGACGATGGTGTACGGTTTTTTGCTGCTGTTTGGCGTTGCATGAAAGAAGCCGTTCGATTCCCAGAATTGGTACCATTTATCCTCGACTTCTTGAGGCGTATAAAATTTCGGAAGTTCCTTCATTATACCTGTAGTGTCAAAATTGATGAGTGAGTTACGAATGTCGGGGGTCAACGATGGAGCGCAAAGCCGGAAGAGGATTACCTCTCCAGCGCTAAACTCAGTGCCGTTGTGAGCTTCAGAACGTCTTGCGTAGTCTTATCAAGTCTGTTGCTGATAATTGTCACGATGTTCTTGAGCACGTGGTATCCGATCTCATTATCGGACTCTGCGAGCGTGAAAAAATCCTGCTGCGTAATTTCGGCGATGATGCACTTCGATTTTGCGATGACACTGGCCGAGCGTTCGGCATCCTTGTCGAATAATGCCATCTCGCCGAAGAATGCGTAATCGTTTCCCGTCAGCCTGATGAGCGATTTGTCCCGCTGGTCCATACCGCGCCCGGCGATTTTCAGCAAGAGCGATTTCGACACCTCGACTTCACCGTCGAGAAGGATAAACATCTCGGTTCCCTTTGATCCCTCCTTGATGATTGTAGACCCCGCCTCCACAGTTTTTTCCTTAATGATCTGCTTGATCATCTCGAGCTTATTGTCCGGTAGGCCGATGAAGAGCGGTATTTTTTTCAGGAAACCCGTGTCAATTTTTTTCATGGCATGTCGCATTCTACGATTTATCGGCTTCGATCGTTCCGATGATGACGGCCAAATCTCTTCTTTGAATTTGGTAATCGAACGGCGGGTTGACCTCGACCCGCATACCTATCCGCTCCGCGACATTGATTCCTGCCTCTTTAAATTTCCGTTCGATGAACGTATCGACGGCAGACATGTCGTGCGAGAGAATATCGCCGAGGCTCACGGTTTCTTCCTCCGTCACGACGCCGATGAGCGTCCAATTGTTCGTTTTTTTGAAATGGAGAAATACCTCACCGAATGTCCTGTCGATGAATTCTTCGGGGATAGCGACGCGGTGAATATCGTTGCCGTGTTCGTAATCGAGAATCTCCATGGCGACTTGCGGCGCTCCCGGAGAGAGAATTTGGTTTGCGAGAAAGAAGCCGACGTGCTGGTCGCTCACGATGACATCGTCGGCGTTTGCCCGCTTCACGTGCTGATAATTCTCCCGGTTCGCGACGTGGGTGAAGACTTTCAGCTTCGGGTTCATTGATTTCATCGTGAGGAGGGCAAGGAGGGTCTTGTCGTCGGACAATTGTCCAGTCTGCGATGTTGTATCCGGAACGATGATGGCCGATTGCGCAGTTTTGATGTTTGCCCTGTTCAGAACAGGCTCACGCGAATAATCACCCCGAACAAATTTGATGTCAAGGTTCGTGTATGCTTCGCTGACGACTTCCATCAGTTCCGGCTGCGCTTCGTTCGCCAAAACAATTTTCATTGTCGAGGCGACGGTGCTGTACCGATTCAGAATACGGAGGATCTCTTCAACGTGAGAATTCCATCCGCAGATGAGGATGTGGTCTGTAAAATCGATGTCTTGCAATCCTTGGCTCTCCTTAATTTTTCTCGCGACGAAAACGGATGATACTGTGGCGGTAAAGAGTGAAATTAAAATTAGCCCGCTGATAATCGTTATCGAACCGACAATTCTTCCTGCGGCCGTAATCGGCACCTTGTCTCCGTACCCCACCGTTGAAATCGTCACGATGGACCACCAAATCGCATCGCCGAATGTCTGGAACTGACGGCCGTTTGCATTCCGCTCGGACACCAGCACCAACAGCGCAGTCGCGGCAATGGCCACAACGATAACGACAGTCAATTGTGCGAGCTGATTCTTCCTCAGAATTTTCAGAAATTGGGCTGTAACGAATCGGATCTTCTTTATCATCGGTATACGGAAAACGTTTTAGCAAGATGTGCCGCGTTACCGACGCGATCTTTTGCTTCGACCTGCACCCGGTAGCGTCCGCGTGGGAGCGGGTCGAGAGGAATATAGAACACGATTCTCTTCTCGGGATCGTATTCCGGAATAATTCTTTGACCGTTGAGGGAAACGTTGATTTCGTCGTCATCTACTCCCGAAAGATCATCCTTAACGGAAAAGGAAAACACGGGCCGGCCTTTCGTGTTGTGGGACGACGCCCGCCAGCGGCTGATTTTAGGAGCCCGTTCATCGCGAAGCACGCTGAACGTGCCGAGCGTATGTCCGCGCTCCAGCTCGAGGGTATGCGTCTTGGGATTGCGTTGCGTGGCGAGAAATTTCCAGCCTCCGCCATTGTTCACATACATCGCTATCCTGCTATCGGATTCGTATTCTACCGGATATCGCAGCGTAACCTTGACGGCACCTTGCAGCAAAACATCCCCCGGCTGGACGTCGTACCGCGTCTCGTTTACCTTCTCTATCGTTGGATGGATCGGCGCGAACACAGCTCCCGGCTCGAATATCACAGTAAAGTTTCCGTCGTCAGACTTGATTGTTCCGCCTCCATCCGGAGAGATCGTGATTAATGTGAATGAGTCTGAAACTTCGGATCGTTTGCCGGAAATTTCACTGAACGCCTTGAGATATACCGTGCCGCTGATTGTCGGCGATAGACGGTACACTCCCGTGTATTTATCTATGTCGATGGCCCTCAAAGGAACGGACTCAGTATTGTCTCCCTGCTGGACTTGCAAGGAGGGCAGTGTAGAAAACGGGGCGCTGGACTCGACCCAAACTTTCAAGAACGCTCCGTCAACATCGCTTGACAATTCCGCGTTTCCTGTCACGAGCGGGTGTTTAAGAAAGTAATAGACTGGAAACGAGCGCGTTCCCCATATATTTTTTGCCACAACACGAACAACATCGGCTCCATCGACATTCCCATGTATGGTTAGCGAATCCCCTTTCAATTCCAATGAGTGCGCGGTATATTCCTGCACATTCCAATGTTTGGATGGAAATGTCTTGGTGCTGAATTCTACTCCGGCAACGTTCCGGCTGTTCGGCAGGTATGCAGTCAACGTCTCGTCGGTTACTCTCGAAATCTCAACGGTCGGAGGATGATTAAGGACGAATGTTCCGGTGAGCTCGGAAGAATTTCCCGAATAATCCGACGCGATGATCTTAAAATGGTGCAACCCCTCTGAAAAATTTTTTAACGCGACCACGCCGTCAAATTGATTCCTCCGGTTGTAGAACGGGAGCGTGTTTCCTTCATCAACGTAAAGTTTTTGAAATCTCCCCTTTCTCTCCTTCCAAAGAGCCCAATCGAAATCGACTCCGACCTGGCGCGTTTCGTCTTCCGGAAAGCGATTGCGCTGCGACGTAAAAATTGTGGTTCCATCCACCTGGAACTCGAAAGCGTACACGCTTGACCGATAGCGAGTGTTATTGACTCTGTCCGCCGCATCGACTGAAAAACCGAGTGAGCCGGTCGCACGGATAATTTCAGGAACGGCATATGAAGAGGCACTTCGGGTATGTACCCTGTACATTTTTGTGGAAAACTGATAGTCGACGAATGAATTCTCATCCATGGGCGTCACCGCGAGACGCCTGATAACAGGGGGCTCGGTATCGGTGTAACGCCGGATTTTGGGGAAGAGAAGAGGATTCACGGGGTTGAAATTTTCATCCCGGATCTCAAAGTGCAAATGAGCATCGCCGGTGCCGCTCTCTCCGCTGAATGCGACGACCTCGCCTTTCCGCACGGGATATTCCTCCGGTTGAAATTTCATTTCGATCGAAAACTTGCCTTGTTTCAGTTGCTCTGCGCGGACAGCACGTTCAAGTTTATCTTTGAATGCGCTGAGGTGGGCATATGTAGTATAAAAACCGTCTGCATGCCGAAGGACCAGGTATCTGCCGTATCCGTAAGGCGAAACCTCGACACGAGAAACATAGCCATCTCGAGAAGCAAAGACGTCTACACCAGTTTTATCGCCCGTTCCGATATCAATACCGGCATGAAAATGGGATGAACGGAATTCAGCAAAGGACGAGGTAATTTTCGGCCGGGCATTTATAGGCCAGATATAATCCTCAAGATCGGTTCGGATGGAATCAAAAGGAGCATAAAGTGTTTCAACCGACGAAGCGTGCGGCGTCTCGCTGTGGAGCTCGGGACGATATGCAACGCTTATCAATAACGATGACGCGCCTAAAGCGCCCGCCGCAAGGATTGAAGAGAGAATATATTGGCGGCGCAAAAGCTTCACATTGCAACCTTTGAGGGTTGTGGTTGACCGGAAATGACTGGGTGATGAAGTTTTCCTATACCCGGAATTTCTGCTTCGATCAAATCCCCGGCGACAACTTTTCCAACTCCTTCGGGAGTTCCCGTGTAAATAACGTCCCCCTCTTCAAGGGTGAAAATTGAAGAAAGGAATGCAATGATGTAATCAATCTTATAGATCATATTCGACGTGTTGGAATGCTGCCTCTGCTTGCCATTCACACTCAACATGATATCCAAGTTGTCCGGGCTAGGTACGAGGGATTTGTAAATGAACGGTGAGAGGGGCGCGGAGGTATCAAATCCCTTCGCAATCGACCAGGGATTTCCTGCCGTCCGCGCTTCTTTTTGTCGGTCGCGCATGGTCATATCCAACCCGATTCCATACCCTTCAACATAATCGAGCGCTTTTGACTGAGGGATATTTTTTCCCTGCTTCCCGATCAAGACTGTCAATTCAACTTCATGGTGAACATCTTCGGAAATTTTTGGCAAGACAATAGCATCGCCGTTTTCGACAATTGCTGTCGACGGTTTTAGGAAAATGATCGGCGACGTAGACGGAGTTCCACCCATTTCTTTCGCGTGGTTTGCGTAGTTCTGTCCCAGGCAGAGAATTTTTCCTACCGTAAACTTCTTGCGAGATGGAAGAAGTGTAACAATTTTCATTTGCGATTAAAGGTAATCGTAAGCACATGAAAATATAGTCAAGAGGTGAGACTTTATCAAGGGAGTGTTGAAGGAAGCTGCCGTAAGATGTAGGAAACCGGTCATCCAGATTTGTTAAATAATAGTTTCAATTTCGGGAAATCTTTTCTACATTAAGCCACTGGAAAATCCAAAGGAAACATTTGACGCAAACGTATAAAAAGGCTGGCGTTAATATCGCTGCGGGTGAAGTTGTTGTTGAGAGAATCAAACGCAACCTTCGATCTACATTTACAAGAAATGTTTTAGCGGATATAGGCTTATTCGGTGCGTTTTACAGGGCGTCGTTCCCCGGTGTGAGGGAACCGGTACTCGTTTCCAGCGTTGATGGGGTCGGGACAAAGCTCAAGATAGCTTTCGCGTTGAAGCGATTTGACACGATTGGGCAAGACCTGGTGAATCATTGTGTAAACGATATCGCTGTGTGCGGTGCACTACCTCTCTATTTCATGGATTATTTCGCAGCCGGGAAACTTTCGCCTATCGTTGCCGAAAAGGTGATTTCCGGTTTTGTCGAAGCGTGCAGGCAAAACTCTTGTTCCATCATAGGGGGAGAAACCGCTGAGATGCCGGGCATATATCGCAACGGAGAGTTTGATATTGCCGGAACAATTGTCGGGGTTGTTGAAAAGAAGAGGATCGTCGACGGCAAGAGGATCAAAAAAGGGGATATTCTTATCGGACTTCCATCGACGGGACTTCACACCAACGGTTATTCTCTTGCGCGAAAAGTTCTTCTTCCTCGATTCGCACTAAAGAGATTCTGCGTAGAACTCGATAGTTCTCTCGGTGATGCCTTGCTTGCCGTGCATCGTTCCTATCTCTCGCCGATCAGACGACTGCTTTCCAGAAATTTTGTTTTGGGGATGTCTCACATAACTGGGGGCGGGATCGTCGGCAACACAATGCGAATTATTCCGAAGGGCCTGCGTGTATTAGTTGATTGGAAATCATGGGATCGACCTCCGATTTTTTCGCTGATTCAAAGAACGGGTAGAGTCCCCGAAAGCGACATGCGCAAAACGTTTAACTTGGGTATCGGATTGGTTTTCATCGTTCCACGGCAAAGAGTTGACGGCGCAATCCGGTTACTGAAGCAACAAAATGAGAAGCCGTGCGTATTAGGTGAGGTAGTTAAGAACTAATAGAAAACCGCAACGGAACATATGACGATATTAATGAATACACTAACCTAGAGGATGGGCGGCGAACATTATTTTTTGAACGTGAAAGGATAAATGGTTAAAGAAATGGCATCCGATTGGCAGTCTCCCAATAATCTCGAGTTGCCAAAAGAAGAATTGCGAAACCGGCTTCTTGAAGCCCAAAGCTTTTCAAAAAAAATTAGCACTCTCAATGAAATTTCTCTTAAGATAGATGAAACATCTTCGCGTGATCAGATCTTAGATGTCCTTCGTGCGGAACTTTCATGGCTCATCGAAGGAGATTGCTCCTTTATTTGCCTCCTCAACAGGAACAAATCCCACTATAGCGTCAATACCCTGAGTCGAGTTGCTGATTCTCTCGACATCAATCATGAATTGTTTGGTGTTGAAGTAGGCATGCCCGGATGGACTATTCAGAACCAGGCGGGAATTTTTGTCGATATCGAGTCCGCACCTGCATTCAGCCCGTTGCTTGAAGGGAAATTTGTCGAAGTAGGGATCAAATCATTGTTGATCGTTCCTCTTCGGACAAGCACTGAAGTAATTGGGTCGATCGGATTTGGGTCGGCACGGCTCAGTGCGTACAACCAGCCGGATCTATGGCTTGCGCAATTGCTCAGCTTCCACATTGCTATGGCGCTTCGCCATACGGCGATGTTCGATAATGCGCAGAAGCGACTGTCTCAAATCGAGCTGGTGAACCGTATTGCAGGGCGGCTAACGTCGACGCTCGACCTCGACAAGATGCTCGAATTTGCCGCAGAGGCGATACAGAAAAATTTCTCCTACTTTGACGTGACGATCTTTATGGTGGACAATCTGACAAAGGACCTGGCGCTCGTTGCTCATTCGGGGAATTACGTTGATTTTCTCCCTCATGGATACCGCCAACGAGCCGGGCATGGAATAGTCGGATGGGTCGGCATGTACGGGGAGAAAATACTGGCAAACGACGTATCGATGGAGAACAGGTATCTCGCATATGCCTACCATAACACGAATTCTGAGCTGGCGCTTCCGATGAAAGTAGGGACGGAGGTTGTCGGAGTACTCAATATCGAAGATACAAAACTACACGCCTTTGACGAAACAGACGTTTTGGTGTTGAGTACGTTGTGCGATCAATTGGGGAGCGCAATGCATAACGCTACGCTCTACAATGAAATCAAAGAATCGAACAAAAAGCTGCTGGAACTGGACAAACTGAAATCCGACTTCGTGGGTATTGTCTCTCACGATTTTCGGACACCCCTCTCAAGCATCATGCTTGCCGCAAAATCTCTCATCAAAAAGGAAATTATTGCGACGAACCAGCACTTTAAGGAATACCTCGGCATTATTATCGATCAGGCAACGAAGCTCAGCCAGCTTGCCGAAGATACGCTGACGATTACAAAAATGGAGTCGGGCCAGCTAAGTTACTATTTCAAATTGGTGAACATCGAAACGCTCGTCAAAGAAGCCGTGTCGATGGTAAAATTCTCAAACAGACATCAGCTTCAGTACAATATTGAACTTGACGCCTCATTCGTGAAAGGGGATCAAAGCAAGCTTCGGCAGGTATTGCTGAACCTTGTCTCCAATGCGGTAAAATACTCGCCGCATGGAGGGATGATCGAAATTTCAGTTGTGAACCACGGTTCTGAGGAGATATTGCTCAGCGTGAAAGATAATGGGATCGGCATCCCTGAAAATCAGCTTGAGAGGCTTTTCCAGAAATTTTCCCGCGTCGATTCAGCCGAGGTGAGCAACATCAAGGGGTCCGGGCTGGGCTTGTGGATTAGTCGGGAAATTATCAAAGCGCACGGCGGAAAAATCTGGGTGGAGAGCGAAGTCGGCGTTGGAAGTTCCTTTATGTTCACCCTGAAAAAGGGGAATTAAGCTCGGAGCACCTCACGATTAGTGATGCACCGCCCTTGCCGCTCTGATGCTGTCGAGGGCAGCAGTTGTCTTGATGAGAAAGTCTCGCCATGCAGCATCATCACGCGAGATGTCGCGTATTTCTTTTTGAAAATCCTCTTCGTCTATTTTTCGTGCCTCGAACAACTCCTTCACCTTGAGCCGGTAAAGAGAATCGGGTGTGTTGGCTGAAATCTTTTCTTTTTCATTCAAGGCGAGTAACTCCGCGTACACGCGTACCAACTCAGAGGAAAATCGTTTCGGAACTGGGGTGTTGCACCCTTCAGTCGCGAGGAGCGAGGAGAGGATAAGGATGGTGGCGAAACTGAGCCGTGTATACACAGGGATGTCCTTCTTGACTTTCGATGCCAATCTGACTATATTTTTGCCGCTAAAATACACAAACCGCGTCCATTTTACAAATTATTTGAACAATTTTTCATAAAGTGAAGAGTTAGGATATTTATGGCGACAACGTCTGATTTAAAGATAGGAACGTTTTTGCGATTTAACGGTGAACTTCACGTTCTCGAGGAATATCAGCACAGAACACCAGGCAACTTGCGTGCTTTTTATCAGGCAAAAATGCGAAATATCAGAAGCGGAAGAACGATGGAAAATCGATTCCGTTCCGGTGAGGAGGTTGAAATTGTTCGGGTTGAACGAAAGCAGTATCAATATCTGTTTAATGACGGTCAAAGCTATCACTTCATGGACCAGGAGACATATGAGCAGATTCCCATCGACGAAAAAATTCTAGGAGATGGGGCGAAGTTCTTAAAAGAGGGGCTCACGGTTGAGGTGATGTTCGACGGGAACGATCCTGTTGGTGCAGAACTTCCTTTTAACGTGGAATTGAAAGTTATCGAAACCGTTCCGGGAGTGCGCGGCGATACGGCGAACCCGGGGACGAAGCCGGCAAAAGTTGAAACCGGTGCCATGGTCAATGTTCCTCTTTTTATCAGCGAAGGCGAAGTGATTCGTGTCGATACGCGCACAGGTCAATATCTTGACCGCGTGAAGCAATAAGTTACTGTCACCCAATTATCACTATCACGATGGAACGATAATGGATTTGGCATATGTTAAGAAGGTTCTAAAGCTGGTTGAGGAGAGCAACGTCAATGAAATCGAGCTGGAAGAAAAAGGCGTTCGGATTCGGATCACAAAGAATGCAAACAATGTTGGTGTAGTTCACCAGGTTGCTCCGCCGTTGATGCCGCAACAACTTCCCGCTGTTGCCCCCCCGGCCGTGCCGACGGCGGCTGAGGCTGCGCCGACTCCCGCTCAGGAAAAGAAATACCACGAAGTAAAATCTCCGATTGTCGGCACCTTTTACCGCGCTCCCGCTCCTGACGCAGCCAATTATGTTGAGATAGGTCAGAATGTCGAAGAAGGAACGGTGCTGTGCATCGTTGAAGCGATGAAGCTCATGAACGAGATCGAGTCCGACAGTGCAGGGAAACTCGTGAAAATTTGTGTTGAAAACGGCAAACCAGTCGAATACAACCAGGTGCTTTTCCTTGTCGAAGCCGCCTGATTTTTTCCCCACTCTGCTCTTTTCTTAGTGCAGCTGTAGATTTTTAAAACAAGCCCTCGGTGAATTCCGGAAATGCGGTTGTTCAATAAAATTCTTATTGCAAACAGGGGGGAGATTGCGCTTCGTATTATTCGGGCATGCCGCGAGCTTGGAATTTCAACCGTTGCCGTTTTCTCCGAAGCCGACCGCGAATCGCTTCATGTGCGATTTGCCGATGAAGCAATTTGCATCGGCCCTCCTTCCAGTAAAGAAAGCTACCTCAACATCCCGCGCATTTTAGCCGCAGCTGAAGTCACGAACGCCGATGCCATTCATCCGGGGTACGGATTTTTGGCGGAGAACGCACAATTCTCCGAAATTTGTTTGACCTCGGGCCTGCAATTTATCGGACCCAAGCCGGAGATGATCACAGCGATGGGAGATAAGTCGCTCGCAAAAGAGACGATGAAGAAGGCGGGCGTGCCGGTTGTCCCTGGGAGCGAGGGTGTCGTAAAAGACGTGGAACAGGCAAAACGATTTGCTTGCGAAATCGGGATGCCGGTGATTATTAAAGCGTCGGCCGGAGGCGGCGGGAGAGGTATGCGCATCGTTCGGTCCGAGAATGAAGTTGAGAATGCGTTTCAAACCGCGCGCCATGAGGCCGAGTCTGCGTTCGGTAATCCTGATGTATATATAGAAAAATATCTCGATGAACCGCGCCACGTCGAAATCCAGGTGCTCGGGGATTCACACGGCAACGTGATTCACCTCGGTGAACGGGATTGCTCAGTCCAGCGCCGTCATCAAAAATTGATCGAAGAATCTCCATCTCCGGCCGTCAATGCAGAGTTGCGCGAGAAGATGGGGGCAGCCGCAATCAAAGGGGCGAAGAGCGTGAAATATCTCGGTGCGGGTACGATCGAATTTCTCCTCGACAAGACGGGGAATTTTTACTTCATGGAAATGAACACGAGGATCCAGGTCGAACATCCTGTAACAGAATTCGTCACAGGTTACGATCTTATCAAATCGCAGATTGAAATTGCCGCGGGAAAACGGTTGAGCAGCAGAAAGGTGAAGTTCCATGGGCATGCGATTGAATGCCGCATCAACGCCGAGGATCCCGAACACGATTTCCGGCCGTCGCCCGGAAAAATTACTAGCCTCCATTTTGGCGGAGGCCCCGGTATCCGCATCGATTCACATATTTATGCAGGATACCAGATTCCACCATACTACGATTCTCTTGTTGCCAAGCTCATCGTCCATGCCAACACACGCGACGAAGCGATAACGAAGATGGAATACGCGCTTGAGGAGTGCATCATCGAAGGGATTCATACAACGATTCCTTTTCAGCAGAAGGTGATGCAAAATGAGAAGTTCCGCAGCGGCATTTTTGATACAAAGTTCATTGATACGTTCAATATTGGCGATTAGGGGTTCTTTGTCCCCATCGACAAAGAAAGGTGCTTATGAATTTCCCTGAAAAATTACGATATACTAAAGATCACGAATGGATCCGCATCGAAGGGGAAGCCGGCTTCATCGGCATTACCGATTATGCGCAAGGGGAACTGGGGGATATAGTTTTCGTGGAATTACCTGCAATCGGAAAGAGAGTAGAGTACAGCCAGACATTTGGGACGGTTGAAGCAGTGAAAGCAGTTTCCGATCTTTACTCACCCATTACTGGCGAAGTGCTGGAGGTGAATAAAAAAATCCATGACTCGCCCGAACTGGTCAACAAGGATCCGTACGAGCAAGGCTGGATGATCAAAGTGAAAATTGAAAAACCAGCCGAACTCGACTTATTGCTTGATGTTGAAGCTTATAAGAAATTGATCGCGAAGTAGATCGACCGGGTCGATATTTTTGCGTCAATTCACACTCTCTTGCTTCTCTAATTTTCCAACCGCTTTATCAATCGGAGAAAACTTCCCCTCCTATTTTCCGATGTAATTTGGCAATCCGACAGAAGGCAAATTTGCGCTCGCTCCGTGAGAAAACGCGGAGCTTCTATCGTCCTAGGATCTTTTCTAGGAGATGGGGAACACGATATTTCTGCGTCAAGCTATCCCCGTGGACCACCTCGTCTTCTTTCGTCCAATACACTTGTTTTTTCCCCCCCCGAGTTCCATCGAAGTGTCCATCGGGAGTTGTCATGACCCAGTCCGTTTCGTCGAGAATCTCCAACGTAGCCAGCTCCGTTCCTTTTTTGCTGTCGAAGAATTTTATGTCTCCATCCGCGCTTCCGGAGAGAAGGATAGAACTTTTCGGTACGAAAGCGAGCGAATGAATCATATTATAGTGACTGGTAAACCTGAACAGGAGCATTTTTTTTTCTACATCCCACACGATGATGTTTCCTCCGTAATCACCGCTGGCAACGGTACGGCCGTCGGAGCTGAACGCAATTGAGAGTATCGGGCGCTGATGCCCGGCGAAAGATCCTACCTCTTCACCGCTCACAACGTTCCAAAGTATAATGTGGTTTACAGGCCCCCCCTCCGGGTAGTATGACCCACTCGCAAGGAGGTCTCCCTTCGGAGAAAACGCCAGCGCTTGTACCATGCTGTTCTGAGCCGTGATCGTACGAAGTTCTGAACCGGTCAACGAATTCCAGAGTTTGATTTGTCGATCGATGCCTGCCGATGCCAGTACTGGTCTCTTAGAATTGAAGGCGATAGCCTCGCTTCCGTTGAAGTTTCCCTCGATGTTCGTGATGAGGCGTCCTGTTTTTGTGTTCCAAACCTTTATCAAGCTTCCCCCAAACAGACTTGCGACGTCATTTCCGTCTCCGGAAAACGCTACTGCCGCGGATAGCACAATGCCGCCTGTCGAGAGCGTTATTGGACCGAGAAGCGTGCGCTTTATTTTTCCCGAAGCCATGTCCCAAAGCGACACTGCGTTTGAGGTTGTGAAGCAGGCGTACGTCCTGTTGTCGGGTGAAATCGCGACAGAGTAGGGGACCTCAATACAGTCTATGGTTCGTAACGGCGCGGTTTTGGTGAGATTGAACAAGACAATTTTTTTGTTCGCTCGCGCGAAGGCGGCGACGTTCCCGGCGGGAGCTATGCTCACGGAATTGATACCGGAGGAAGAATGCTCTGCCACATGAATAATCACTTGCTCCTTGATCGATGGAGGTAATCTCCAGGTGAGTATTTGATCGGACGAAGCAGCAGCCAATATTTTTCCGTCAGGGCTCACGGCGACACTCGATATCTTTTGTTTCGGATCTAAGGATTGGATTATTCTGCCGGTTGTTATGTTCCAAATACGCAAAGAACTATCGGCACCACAGCCAAAAAGGAACCGGTTATCTTTGCCGAAGACAATAGAGCTGGTGTTTTGACCTTCGCCAAGGGATTTGATCAAGGCGCCCGATTGCACATTAAATAATTTCGGCGGCGTACTCATTCCTGCTGCTGCGGCAGTCTTCCCGTCGGAACTTAACGCAAAGTCGTGCACGAGAAAGCGGTCGACCCAAATGGACGATATCCGAACGCCACTTTGTACATCCCATGTTCTTAAGGAGTCACTCCTACCGCAGGTTAACAAATACTTTCCGGAAGAATCAAATGCGACCCCGACAACTCCAAATTTGTGAGCGCGAAAATTTTTTATTTCCGAGCCGCTCTTGACGTCCCAGAAAAAAATCTTTCCGCCGGGGTCCCCGCTGACGAGGGTTTTGTTATCTGGACTGAAACAAAGTGTATGCCCCGAGGTAGTATTCCCATAAATGTTGTTTCGGATCTTCCATGCTTCCGTTCCCATCAGCGTGATTGTTCCCCTCCCGACTACTGCAAGGATCTTCCCGTCGTGGCTAAAGACGACCGCGCTGAAGTCGTCGTAAGGATTCACAATCGAGTGAAGTTCTTTTCCGGAGGTCACGTCCCAAAGCCTTACAGTGTGATCGCTGCTGGCACTGGCAAGATATTTGCTATCGGGACTGAACGCGACCCACCTCACTGAGCCTTTGTGGCCGGTCAACGTCAGCTCTTTATCTTGATTGATGACAGGTCCGACCGTCCTGGGAGGCTGAGACATTGCGATCGAGAAACTTATCCAGAGAGCAATCGCTTGTATTGCAGGGAAAAAGTGAGGGAGTAAACGATTTCGTAAACTACAATGCTTGACGGTTATCATGCGATGGTCCTTTAGAAGCAAGTTTAGCGTGAGGGAACCTTCAGAATTTTTCTGGCCAAGCCGGAAATGTAATATTTTTTGAAAAGGCTGTCTGACGTCACTGCTCGGTTTCTTACGGTCCAATAGATATGCGTCGTGCCTTCCGGCGTCCCGTCAAAATATACTTGAGGTGTTGTGATAACCCAGTTTTTGTCGTCGACCAAGGTTAATGTTGCCAGCTCCGTCCCCGAAGAGAGGTTCCATAGCTTAATCGCTCCATCGTCACCTGCTGAGAATAGAAGAGAAGTCTTCGGCTCGAAGGCGAGTGAGTGAACTGCGGCCGAATGGCCCGCAAGATTGCGGCGAAATTGCCTTTTGAGAACGTCCCATACCGAAATGCTTCCGTCATCACCGGCGGTCACAAGCGAATTACCGTCGGGGCTGAAAGCGAGCGATGAGACCGACCTTTGATTCCCGGGAAACCCGGCTGCCTCTTCTCCGTTTTTGATATTCCATATGGTAATCGAATTTTTTTCACCAGGCTTCGTCTCTTGAGATCCGCACGCAAGGAGTTCGCCGTTTGGTGAAAATGAAAGGCTCTGGATCGTCGTTTCGTGACCGATGCTGCGAATGTTCTTACCTGAATGCGGGTTCCAAACATTGATCATGCAATTATACCCCCCTGCGGCAATCATCGTCGTCGTCTTGTTAAACGCCAGCGTAAGAAGATGTGAATCGTTCGTCGGGTTTAAATTTGCTATAAAATGCCCCGTTTTTGCGTCCCATATTTTCACCAGGTGAAATTGAAAGATGCTCGCCGCCAATTTCCCGTCCGCGCTGAACGACGCGGCCGATGAAAGGGGGAACATCGGAAGTTTGTTCCCGCTTCCGACGAGAAGGCGATTCTTCTGAGGTGAAGCAACACTCCAGGAGATAACCATCGAAGTTGACGAGATACAAAGCAAGTCCTCTGCATCTGGTGAAAGCGCCACCGTCGATGCAGCACCGTGAACGCCCGCGAACGATGTAAGGGGTAAGGTTTGAAATAAGCGAAGAATTTCGACATGCCCGTCTTCAAGCCCTGCTGCCAAAACGTTGCCGGCCGAAGAAAGGGAAATTGAGCACACGTGAATTAGCGGCGCGCGGACATGCAGAACAGCACTGTTACTCATTTCCGTCGGCGGTGCGATATCCCACATCGTAATATATTTGCTGCTTGCTGCTGCAATTTTCCGTCCATCGGGACTTACAGCAATTGATTTTACCCATCCGCGGCAATTAAGAGACTGAATAACCCGACCCGTCGCGACGTTCCAAACATCAATTTCTCCCTCCTCGCCGCCGTCGAAAAGAAATCGTCCGTCTTTGCTGAATGCAACGTGGCCTCTGCTGTTTACTTTCTCGAGCGTTTTCTTTTTTCCCCCGGTGTAGACATCCCATAATCTC
>JBAUMC010000040.1:0-1653 GCA_049578505.1 Bacteroidota bacterium
TGTTGTTCCCCGTAAGCGGGAGATGGTTGGGTTTCGGTGCCCCGATGGCAAGATAAATATATTTAAATCCGTCTGCATTTAGTTGCTGTACCGAAAAATCTTTCATCGAGTCAAACTCAAACTTCACGCCGTGTCTCTTGATGAATTCAACATCGCCGTCAATGGCTGATTGTGGCAGACGGAATTCCGGAATGACGTGCTGAACGGTTCCGCCCGCCCTGTCGCGTTGTTCGAAGATGGTTATATCAAACCCCGCTTTCGCCAGAAAGTATCCTGCGGCCAAACCGGAGGGGCCGGCTCCAACAATTGCAACGGAGATGTGGTTTTTTTGTCGGGATGAATTGTCCTTGAACCGCTGCAGATATCCTTCAAACCCATGTTCCGCCGCGACTTTTTTCAAGTCTCTAATCTGGACAGGGCCGTCATAATCCCAGCGAGTGCATTTGTTCATGCATTGGTGGTCGCAAATATAGCCGGTAATATGCGGCAATGGATTTTTGTCTACAATAACTTCGAACGCATCGACATACCGTTCTTCTTCAACGAGCCGAATGTATTCCGCAACATCCTGATTGATAGGGCAGGCAACTGCACATGGAGCAATATAGCAATCAAACTTCTCTAACTTCTTCGGAATTTTGATAGATTCGATCTCTTTTTTACTCTTCCGATAATCTTCATCGGTTAAGGATCCTTCGGCCAATGCTTTGAGTTGGGTAAGATCAATTTCCCCTGGGAGAGTGCCTCGGCCGCCTATATTGTTCTCAATCTTTTGAGCCATCTGGAACAATCGCGAATAGCCTCCAGGTTTCAATAAATCTGTCACAAGGGTTATCGGCGAGATTCCCGCCTCGAATATCTTTTCTACATTATTGTTTGTCACTCCGCCGGAGAATGAGATGTTGAGCGAGCCGCCGAATGTTGCTGCCAGTTTGTAGGCAAGGTTGATCGTTACAGGGAACAATGACCTTCCCGACATATACATCTGGTCGCCTGTCAAAGCATGTTTGGTGTTCATCACTCCGAGTGTGTTCGAAAGCTTTATGCCGAATGTTTTCTTATGAACCGCGGAAAAGTCTTTCAAACGCTCAATCATCTGAACTGCATCAGTATACTGAAGGTCGCGCATGAAGGATTCTCTCTCCAACATGATATACCGATATCCAAGCGACTGAAGGATATCGTTGACGGCATCATATCCGAGCAGCGTTGGATTCAGTTTTACATAAGTGTGCAACCCCTTTTCACGAATGAGGTATTTCGCAATCGCCTCGATTTCATCGGAAGGGCATCCGTGCATAGTGGAGAGAGTAACTGACCCTGCAATTGAAGGAGAAATGTCCTCAACCTTCTGAACACATTGCTTTCTGGCTTCATCGCCTTTCATGAATTGCGAGAGTATTCCCCCCGTTGATTGGTATTCGACGATGGATTTAAATGTGCTGAATAATGGGTGTGATGACGCATCTTTGAGAGTGTCGATGAAAGCATTCATTTTTTCCGACTTGATGCCGTCAAGTGTGTAACCGACGCTCATGTTGAAAACGAATGCTCCCTTGCCCAATGGAGAAAAATGGAAAACGTCGTTCAATAAATGGAGCGCGAACCAGGCTTTTAGATATTCCTCGTACGATTGTGCAAGCGTCAGCTCTT
>JBAUMC010000041.1:0-1519 GCA_049578505.1 Bacteroidota bacterium
CTGTCCTTGCGACCTCAATGAGCATTGCACCCGGCCAATCGTTTATTGATACACTGCGATTTACCCCGGCAGTGACGGGTTCTGCGAGTGCAGAGATATTCGTTACAAGTAATGCACCTTCATCGCCAGACACGATCCGAGTAGGTGGGAACGGCCAATCCCTCATCGACATTGTGAATTCACAAACGAGCGTTGCGAATCAATTCGGGCTCAATCAGAACTATCCTAACCCCTTTAATCCGAGCACAACGATCTCGTTTACACTTGGATCGCCGTCATTTGTCACTGTGAGAATCTATAACCTCGTCGGCGAGGTAGTTAAAACCCTTGTTTCGGGGAGAAGAAGCGCAGGGAATTATCAGGTTGAATGGAATGCAAACCACATTGCCAGCGGCGTATATTTTTGCAGAATGGAGGCAGGGGGTTATGCGTTTACTCAGAAGATTGTGCTGATGAAATAACAAGGAAAAAGAGAAGCTGGAGAGGACAATTATCTAATTTGTTTAACCTCAGCTTCATCTTTCTTTACTAAACAGAACCTTTTTATCATTTTTGCCAACGATTTCTAATGTATCTTCGCATAGTTGAGAACGATATTGTCCGGTCGGGTTCTTTGAAAATTCCTCCGTGCAAATTATCTAAAACCCCGCTGAATCGACGAAATCGTCTGGGCAAATCTGTAATCTGCGTTCGAATCTGAGGCGATCTGCGGAATCAACGTTGGCATTAGAATTGAACAAACCTATTTCTTGATCCACTCACATCTTTTCACAATGGAGGTCACATACCATGAGCGTAAGTCAGCTTGCAAAATCAATTGCTGAGTCGCCCACGCTGAAGTTGAACGAAGAGGCGCGAGTATTGCGGGAAAAAGGGGAAGCGGTGGTTCATCTTGGTGCGGGCGAGCCGAAAAACAAGGCTCCGATCAACGCAATTCTCAGTGCGGCGGCTAAGCTTAACGCTGCAGATATTAAGTACACTCCTTCTGACGGGATTCCATCCCTCAAAAAAGCAGTCATAAAATATACAGAGGAGCATTACGATCGAGTAGTGGCGCCGGAGAATGTTATCGTCTCTGCCGGTGCTAAACAATCGGTGTTCAACGTCCTCTATTCAATCGTAAATCCGCAGGACGAGGTGATTATCCTCGCTCCGTACTGGGTTAGCTATCCGGAAATGGTGAAAATGGTCTACGGCGTCCCGGTCATCGTTACGTCGGAAGACGGCGGATTCTATCCACGAATGGAAGATGTGTTGAAAGCGGTCAGTTCGTATACGAAAGCGATCATCATCAACAGTCCCAACAACCCATCAGGGGTCGTATATTCGGAAGAATTCATCGCGAAAATTGTGGAATTCTGCGAGGCAAAAGGGATTTACATTATCATGGATGATATTTATCACAAGCTTGTGTTTGACGGAAAGACGGTTCCCATTTGCTATAAGTACACGAAGAAAGACATTGAATCGACCCATATTATTGTGATCAACGGCGTTTCAAAATTATACGGAATGACCG
>JBAUMC010000042.1:0-32342 GCA_049578505.1 Bacteroidota bacterium
TGTCCGATGCGCAGAGAGGACGCGCGCCTCGTACGGAATTTTTAATTGATCGAGCATGGCGCCACAATGCTGAAGCGTTTCCCAATCCGATTTTGAACCCATAATGAGTCCGACCAGTACTTTTTCAGGCATCTCTTCTCCGTTTTGTTCTGATTATTAGAAGATTAAATCTATAAAAATAGATTCCGTTTACAAGCATGAAGTGTCCCGCCGGATGAATCAATCGAAATATTCATGCGGGATGTTCACTCTTCCTTGATTCGAAATTCCGGCGAGCTTGGTCGAATATCATCGTACATTTTTTTCAGTGCGTAATATGCTATCTGACTTCCTCTGTATGCACTCTCGCGGTACAGCCGTACCGCTTCGGATTTATTCTGTCCAACTCCTGTTCCCGTTTCGTAGCAATACGCAAGAGCCACTTGAGCTACGAGCGATCCTTTATGGGAGGCCGAATCGAGTTCGGGAATCGAAGCGGCATAATCCTGCAAATGTAAATTTGCGATGACATTTGTCGCCACAAGCCGTATTTGCGCTTCGCGGCTTCCCAGCGCTGCGGCCTCACTCCATAATTCCACGGCTTTTTCTTTGTTCTTTTCAACGCCTCTTCCAGAAAAATAGCAGAGTCCGGTTTCAATCATCGCCTGAATATGATGCTGAGCTGACGCTTTAAGGAGTAATTGGAATGATTCTTCCGGCGGCAATTCGGCATCAAAACCGACAGAGATCAACCCTGCACACACGAATTCGGCGTCGGCATTTCCATGGAGCACGAGCGCGTTCATCTGCTGAACGAATTTTTTATCTTGAAACACATTCCAGAGAAGAGCCGGCGCCCGCGGAAATTCCAGCCGGATAGCCCGTAAGTATTCCGTCGCTGCAAGCATCAAATTCTTTCGCGCAATAATGCCTTTCTCATAAAAACGTCCGAGCACAGCCAAGGCCTCAGGGCTCCCGACATCAGCCGCGCTATCAATCAGAAGAAACAGCGTTGAATCCGCGGTAATATTATCCGTGTTCAGAGTCGAGATACCGAGCGCGCTCTTCAATTCCGGACTCCCCTTCCGAAGCATGTCTTTAAGAAATGCAAGTTCGTCCTGCTTTGTCGCGGTTTCGTCGCTGAAATCAAGCAGAACCGGTTTCCATGAATGTGTCGGCAGTACTAGCGCCGAATCTTTTTTTGTAACAGGGTTCAACGAGGAAACGAACGAGGTGTCGGACGAATCTGCATGGATATCGATGCCTCGTTTTTCAAACTCAACAAGTGCATCGCGGGCCGGCTGGTATCCTGCGTCTGCAGCCTTTTTCATCCAGCGGTACGCTTCGATCCAGTTTTGCGGCGCGACCAAATTGTCCGTGAGGATAGAAGCGTAAACATATTCCGCTTCGGGCATTCCTTTTTTAGCGGCGTATTGAAAATGCTGAAAGGCTTTGAAAGGATTCCAGGGAAGACCCCATCCGTTATTCAAAAAAATTCCGAGGTTGTAATGAGCGACGACAAGATTCTTATCGGCTGCCTTTTGAATCCAGTATGCGCTCTTCACCGTATCAACGCCGAAACCTTTTCCAAGAAAATAACGAATGCCAAGCTCGTGTTCGGCTGAAGCATCCCCGTTGTTCGCCTGCTCCATCAGCTTGAACTCCTCCCATAATTCATACGATTCGTCCGAGCGCCTGATCAGGTTCAGGCTCGGAGCCCGGTGCTCTTTGAAGACCGCGGCTTTGGTGGAGTCTTGTGCACTAAGGCGGGAACAGCATGCCCCCAGCAGGAGGAGAATGCATCCATTAATGAAAAATCGGTTTACCGTCATGACTTGACTGGGCAGCTCCCGGAGAAAAATAAAAGAAGAAACTATGGGGTGTACAATTAGACGGATGTAAGAGAATTTCGTTCATCGATTGAAGGTGAAATCGTTTCGGCGAGCCGTCGAACCCCGTTACGAAGCCCGCAACGCGTTGATGATGTTCAATCGTGAAGCTCTCACTGCGGGAAGGAAACCGCCAACCACTCCCATAAAAAGCGAGAAGAACATGGTGGACGCAGCTATCGTGGGCGTTAAATGAAACCCGAACGCGAGCTCCGTGAATGAAGTAAAGTTAGTCGTTGAAAACGAAACAAATTCCAAAAATGAAGCAAGCGCCAATCCTATACCTCCGCCGATGAGAGAGAGAAATATTGCCTCCAGTAAAAATGCGGTGAGGATGCTTCGGCGTTGGAATCCAAGCGCACGCAGCGTCCCAATCTCAACGGTACGGTTGGCAACCGCGGCATACATGGTAATCATTGCACCGATCATAGCGCCGGCGCTGAAAATGATAGTGATGATCAATCCGAGAACCCGGATAAAAACCGCCAGTCCCTGCGATTGCTCTTCGTAGAAAGCTTTCTCCCTCTTTGGTTCAAGATCGGCCAACCGCTGGTCGGCTTGAAGCCTGTTCTTAAACGCATCGAAATCGTTTACGTTCTTCAGCTTCACCGTGAGAGACGAATAGACCGGCCGGTTAAAGGCAAGCATCAATTGGTCTGCGTCTGCCCAAACCTCGGAAGCAAATCCGCTCTTTCCGGCATCGAAGATCCCGACGATCGTCCAATGTCCTGTTCCTATTTGGATCGTCTGTCCGATTTGCGCTCCTTCGAACCCCGATGCGATCGCATCGCTCACGATTACTTCGGAAGAGCCCTGTTGAAACATCCTTCCTTCTATCATCTTCACCTGCGGACGCATTGCGATCGCACCTTGAGAGACGCCCCGCACCGGCACGTTCGCCATTCCTCCGCTCGACCCCTTCTTGCTCAAATTGACAATGGTAACGACATCCGCTGTCGCCATCGGTTTGCCGTCGCTTCCGGTCGCTACTTCCGGAAAGGTAGATATGTTGGCAACCGATTCTCTCCCGATCGCGCTCACCAGTTCGCTCTGAGCCGATTTGCGGACAATGATGACATTATCATCGGATCCGGTTGAGACGAGAGTTTGCGTTACGCCCTCGGAGAGCATCAGGACGGCAGCGAAGACAAAAACAACAAGTGCGATACCACCGACGGTCAACGACATCGTCAGCCGTCGTGTCCAGAGATTACGAATATTATATGTGATGGGAATTTTCATACATGCTTCATTTTAATATTATCCGCGAACTTTGTAAAACCTTCGTGTTCCTTCGTGCTCTTCGTGGATACCTTCCCTCCCAGTGTAACTATCCGATCTGCCGCAAGCCGTCGACAATTTTTATCCGGGATGAACGGATGGCCGGGAAGATCGACGCGAGCACGCCGACAAGAAGAGAAAAAGAAATAGAAAGAACGATTGTTGAAATCTCTACATTAAAAACCGGGAACATCGTAGGAAAACCGGCTGCGACGGCGGCGGCCATTGGAAACACGAATACGATCCCCAGGCATCCGCCGATGCCCGAGATAACCAGCGACTCACCTGCAATAAGTCCCGCAACATGACCGGCGGTGAAACCAAGCGTCTTCAGCACAGCATATTCACGAATTCGCTCGCGTGCGGACATGATGATCGTGTTGGCCAACACCAATAAAATAATGCCGATAATGACATACGAAATAACTTCGAGCGAAGTTAAGATAGCGCTCGATAGGGAGACGAAGCTTTGCTGGAATGCTTTTTCAGTCTCCGTTTTTGTCTTTGCGGGAGAATCGGCGAACAGGGCGTCGACATTTTCTGAAACGGATGCAGCGTCGTTAGCACTGGCGATTTGAATCACATACCATCCGACTTGATCCGCACGGTATAAAGCAGTTTGCTTCAATTGTTCGTTAAGGTATGACCATTGGAGAAACATTTGTGTTTCATCCACCGTTCTGTCCCTCCCCGTATAAACTCCGCGGATCACAAACTGCCAATGTCCGGGGTAAATGTCCCCTTCGATCGGAATAATGTCGCCCAGCTTCCAGCCGTATTTATCCATAATTTTTTTGCCGACGATACATGAGTTCCGTTCTTTTTTGAACGTCTCAAGTTGATCCGGGGGAATGACAAATTCCGGATACATGCTGAGAAAATTGTCAGCGTCAACGGCATACCGCGGGAAGAAATTGTCGAATGACTGATCCTTATAGACGCCCTGAAACCAGTACGCGTACGATACTTTCGTCACGCCGGGCACTTTTTCTATCTGGTCTAAGTACGACAACGGCAGCGGGTAGATAAATGAGACCGCGTGCCGTGTGATAAGCCGGCTTAAGGATGAAGAAGCGACGCCCGAATTCCAAGCCGTCACAATCGTCCGGAGAAACCCGAAGGCAAAAACAGCAAAAGAAAGGCCTAAAATGGTCAAAAATGTGCGAAGTTTATGCCGCAGGAGATTTTTGATAACAAGCTTCAACACTTTCATGACTTTTCCTTCAATGGTGCCATATTGTGTTTTTACCGCAAATACGCAATGATGTCACTGAACCACTTGGCGTGTTAGCGGTTTAAACTAAAATATTAGTTGTCCAGCAGGTCTCCTTTTTCGAGATGACGAACCTTGTGCGCTTTCCCTGCTGCATGCGGGTCGTGTGTGACCATTACGATCGTCTTTTTAAACTCTGCGTTCAGCCGTTCCATGAGTATCAAGATTTCGTCGGCTGATTTTTTGTCAAGATCGCCAGTCGGTTCATCGGCAACGATAATAGTGGGATCGGTAACGATTGCTCTGGCAATTGCAACCCGCTGTTCCTGCCCGCCGGAAAGTTGTTTCGGGTAATGCTTCATCCTGTCGCCGAGTCCGACGACATTCAACGCGGCCTCTACGTGCTCGCGCTTTTCTTTTTTTGAAAGATGCGTCAACAGCAGTGGCAGTTCTACATTTTCGTAGGCCGTGAGCACCGGAAGAAGATTGTAGAATTGGAAAACAAACCCGACGTTGTGCGATCGCCACTTTGCGAGCGCCGATTCGCCGAGAGTCGAAATGTCCGTTCCTGCGATCGTCAGCGATCCGCTGTTCGGCCGATCGATGCCAGCAATGAGGTTCAGCAGTGTTGTTTTCCCGGATCCCGAAGGTCCCATGAGAGCAAGGAATTCACTTTCGGGAATATCGAGGGTGATGTTTTGCAGCACGGGAATTTCCATGCTGTCGCGTTTATAAATCTTTGTGAGGTTGCGAATTTGAACGATTGGCTCGGCCATAAAGGTTATATGAAAAAGTGAAAGATGAATTCTTTAAATGAAGATTCGGCTATTTCGCAATCGCGATCTTCGACCCTGAAGAAAGTTTCTCTGACGGGTGGACCACCACCTTGTCTCCGACTGAAAGCCCCTCCTTAACTTCAATGCTGCTTCCCATAAGCTCACCGACAACTACCGGAGTTTCCACGACAGTTTCATCATGGAGAAGAAACGCGACTTTTTTCCCGTCTCGCGTGGTGATTGCCGAAACCGGTACTGATATTTTCGGCGTGGAATTTTCCGTCGTTTTATCAGATTCCTTGCTAAGAAAAATAACTTTTGCGCTCATTTCGGGAAGAACGAGATCGTCCCGGTCTTCAAATTGAACTTTCGTCAGCACGGTTGCTTTTGCCCGGTCCGCAGTCGGAACTATTTTGTGAACCTGGCCGTGGTACCGTTTATCAGGACTCGCGTCAAGCGTGATCTCGCACGGCTGACCGGTATGTATTTTTTCGATATTAGACTCCGACACATCCGCTTCTACCTCAAGCGAGGACATATCCGCGAGCGTAACAAGGTCTCCGCGCGAACCCGATGCGGCGCCAAACGGTGTAATGACATCGCCAACGTCGGCATCTTTTGTCAACACAGTTCCGTCGAACGGAGCGCGGATGTACGTGTACTCGACTTGCACTTCGGCGGAACGAACGCCGGCTTCCGCGGCGCTCACAGATGCTTCAGCCGATGTCACTCCAGCAACAGCTTTTTTATACCGGGCGTTTGCGGGATCATAATCTGCTTTCGATGCCAGGTTTTGGCTGAAAAGAGATTTTTCCCGTTCATAATTTGATTTCGCATCGTCAAGTTCCGCTTTTGCTTGATCAACTGCCGCTTTCGCGACGTTCAGCGAAGCTTTCGCTTGACCGAGAGCAGCATCAACATCACTGCTTTCCAATCTTCCAATAATGCTCCCCTTCTTCACAACGTCTCCTTCGATCACGCCGAGGTATTCGAGACGTCCGGTCCCTTTTGATGCGACCGCGGCTTTGCGCTGAGCGACTACATAACCGCTTGCCGTAAGCACTGTGTTGGCTTGTGATGGATAGGTCAAGGACACCGTTGCCGTTTCGACTTGCTCGGTCGATGCAATACCGCCGCTAAAAACAAAAAACAGCACTCCGATGATCAACACGGCTCCGACCGACGAATAGAGAATAAAATTCTTCTTCGACCCGCCGGAGCTCTTCGATTCGGGAGCACTTCTATTAATACGGAGCGATGACAGATCCGCTTTTTGTGTTTCGGATGACATGAATTCGTTTTTTGTTGATTCTTGGCTGGAAAAAGAACCTACGGAATGAGTATCCATTATTCAAATTTCACTGAAATATGTGAAAATAGATTACAAAAATCAACACGTTCTTACGCTGGGTAGTGGTATACTTTGAAAGTCAATGTCATTCCGGCGAAAGCCGGAATCCATGCAATTAAACCTGGATGTCCCCCTTAGGGGGACATGACAAACTTTTTTTTATTCAGAATACTCAAAGTGTAGCACTACCTTACACTGGTTACTGGCTCAATTTGTCATTTCCGCGTTCCGAAGGAATCCCCTCGGGAAAAGCGGGTCGAAGACTGCCAACGGGTCTATCGACCCGTAGGGCCGTTCCACGAATCTACGATTCGTACAATCGTAGATAGGCGACTCGGCGAGAATCCAAATATTCACTTTTTACTGGACAATGGATGCCCACTTCCGTGGGCATGACAATTTTATTCTCAAATTGAGTCATTACCTTACTCTGGTTCAATGCACTTTTTTGTTTTCGTTTACTTTCGCTTGTTTTGATTGTTCAAACTTACCTTTGTATTCGACGAGCCCAATATCGCAACCTTGCCCAATGCTAACATTGTTTCCCCGCACTGCTTTCGCCTTTGTATCTTCAAGATAAATGTCGTCTCCTTCTATAGTCTCCACGGAGAGTCCGCCGTGAAGATCGAAGGAGAAAAGGATCGAGTTAATTAATCGTCCAAGCCGAAAAGTATTTCCCTTGCGGACGCTGATTGTCTCGCCTCCAATTTCCTTCGCGCGACAGGGACCGTAAAGAACGATGTCTACGTCACCTGCATTCAAAAGGCCGCCGACACTGAAGGCTCCTTTGGAAATAAATGTCTCTGCGGTACAATCGCCCTTCACCTTAAAACCGCCTTTAATTTCAAGATGCTCGGCATACAACTTCCCACCTACGACCGCGGTTCCGTCTATTCTCATCTCTTTTGCATCCACCGCTCCCCGCACCTCCAGTATCCCGCTCACTTTGAATTCATCCGTCTCCAAATTTCCCGTAATTGCGGTTCTGCCTATTATTTTGCCCGTCTTTGTTTTAACATTTCCGTCAACGTCGGACGTTCCCGAAACCTTCAAATCGATGCAATCGAAGTTGCCGTTGATGTCTCCCTGTCCGTTTATGACAACATTATTGTAAAACCCTCCTGAGGCGTTTGCGCTTCCCGAGATCTTTAAATCGCTCCTGTTTTTCTTATCCATGATTGTGATTCCTTTATGATACAACCATTTTTAGCTCTTCGGCACACCGTTCGAGGTTGATGCGGGCGACGACCTTGATTCCCTCTTCGAAATGAAGAGGAGAGATTGCGGGAACCAAAAGAGTTAATGATATTCCGGTTTTACGAATGAGGACCATATCGCACCCCTTGCCTTCAAATTTGCCGTATCCTTCTTCCATTGTTTTTACCGCACTCTTTGCCTCGCCTATACCTACATCGCCCGACTGAAGCAGACGTTCCAAAACGAAAAGTGCAAGAAGAACTTGAAACGATAGGACGCCGTTGGAATCCTTATTCTCAAAATAGCTGTTAAGCGTGGCTTGAGAAACAATTTTTCGATCCATAATTTCTTCTACACTCAAAGCGGCCTGAGCAAGTACCGGTGAAACCATTCCCGCGATGTCGTCCAGGGAACGATCCTCCTTCATGTTTTTTATTTTGTCGATCCTTGCAAGTATACTTTCTTTGGGAAAGAAGGTTTCTTGCCCGGTGAAGGTGGACTTTTTCACGAACCATTCTTCCGGGATCAGGTTCTTGCGTTTCCACCGGTAGAGTTGACCGTAAGAAATACCCGTGAGTTCAAGAAGTTCTTTTTTTGAAATCAGTTCATTTTCCATAAATCTAATTTATTGCTTGTCGCAAAATTTTATCGACAAAGAAGAAAGCCGGGCTGCGCTGTCTTCGACTCCCTGACCTTGCGCCTCGTTAAAAGGCGGCATGAAGCCGGTTCCGTCTAAATTATGCACACGACCGGCAGTTCTCTGTTTTTAAAAAATTTCTTTATGGCGCAAGTTTTTGATTTCAAGGAGACGAGAACGTCCCGATAAAATCGATTCTTACATTTTGAGGAATTCGAGCAATTTGTACATCAGCATGGCTGGCCAAACAAGGGCTTTTAAAAAACCAACCACACCTTCCCAAAAATTTGCTGAGTGCTGAATAAAATACACTGCAGCGCCGATGAAGGCCAAACCATAGATACCGCCAAAAGCACTTTTGTGTTTCATCTCATCGTTCCCTAGATATTTGTTCATAGAAAAGTTTTGTCGTTTGTTTTCCGGGCTAATAGGTGTTGTGTGACCTAATTCCTGCCGGTCGACAGTGCCTCAGTTTCACTTTAGGTGTCGTTCCGGTCGTCAAACTGCGACGAACGTGTCGAGCGAAAACCGGCAGGGACTCGTCTCGTTGAGAGTCCGTTGCTGTGGTCATGGATTTCAATATAGTATAACATTGTTACGTTGTCAATCAAAACTATCATTATTTTAGAAAATTAACAGGATCCAAAATGTGAATAATATAGGGATATTTACCATACCAACATTGAAGCTGGAGTTTTTCATACAGTAATCACAACAGAGATTACGAAACAAGGGAAACATTGTTTCACTAAAACATCGTGATGCGGAATTTTTATTGCGGTGAGGTTTTTGTAGTGAAGTTTTTGGCGAACATATCCAATGCATTCCCCGTTAATCGGAATGTTGTCCAATCATTAAGCGGAATTGCTCCTAATTTTTTATAGAAATTAATAGATGGTTCATTCCAATCCAAGACCGCCCATTCAAGCCGGCCGCAATTTCTCTCCTTAGCTAGTTGCGCCAGATAAAGAAGCAACGCTTTTCCTATCCCTTTACCGCGCAAATGCGGCGAGACATAAAGATCCTCAAGATAAATTCCCGGTCGCGCAAGAAATGTGGAAAAGTTATGAAAGAAGACTTCGAAACCTGCAGGTTTGTCCTGATAGTACGCGATCACGGCTTCGGCAAACTTTTTTTCGCCAAACAGTGCCTTACGAAGAAGGTCTTCAGTTGCAACACACTCTTGTGACATACGTTCGTATTGCGCAAGCTCCCGTATAAATTTGAGGATGAGTGGAATGTCTTGCGGCGCTGCGCGTTCAATGCGAATTGATTCGGTCATTGTCATAAATTATTGTTATCGTATCACTGCATTGCGGGCATTCCCAATCGCGCCCATTCTTCTTTTGCTGGCCCACAAACACCCGGTACGCGAAGGCCCGCCTGTCGCATGAGCACTGTCATTTGGCCGCGATGATGCGTTTGATGCCTGAGTAGCGAAGCAAGCGCAAAACCGCGTTTCCATTTTTGGCCGAACATTTCTACCTCTTCGAGGAGCGCTGCGTCGTTCCAACGTTTCTGAACTTGATCTGCGATTGTCTGGGCTGCAGACTGATATGCGTCTACAATGTCGTGCACATTGTTCGGCATAGGTGCATTTTCGGCTGGAGTGGCAATATTTAAGCCGGTTTTCTCCGCCGTTTCACCGAGCGAGAGCGTAATGTGCCAAGCTAAAAAACCGAGCGATCGCCCGTCGGGGGTAACTTTTTGTGAGAGCGATGCATCATTCAATGCGCGAAAAACTCTCAATGTCGATATTGTTTCTCGACGCCAATCTTCTATGAAATCGTTTATTGTTCTATACATTTTTGTTCTCCGAGTCAGTACTGTAATTCCGCCGACAAAATTATTGCTCAAGTTTCTTCCGCCCTTTGCCGCGGATCATTCCGTGAATTGTTAGGGCGGGTCCCAGAAGAAAATATGTTAGCCCTGCCCATCCGGAAAACTCCTCCCCTCCTATTACTGCAACGAAAATGGATATTGTGGCAACCGAGATATGAATAACGTTCCCAGAAATGCTTGAGACTGTGTCATAAATTTCAATCGGGGAGAGATCAAGCTCTTCCTTCTTCCGAAACGCATGATAATAGAGAAACGTAAAAAGAAGGTACACGGCCAGATATCCAACGCCGTACACCACCATCATTGCGCTCGCTTGGCCTTGTTGAATAATTGGTTGGGCAAGATTGTTTTGCGGGCCAATGTTCAAGACTTGACCGATAACAAGGGTAAAAACAAACTTTAACGGATAAACATAAAACAAAACGACGAAGAGGAGAATGGAATTCAGCGTAATGGTAAACATGTCGCTCAGCCCATAACGCCGGAAGAATTTATAGTGCTCATACCAAAGAAATGTCAGCAACGCAAAACATATGGCGAATGCAACAAATCCTTTCATTGTTGCAAGAAGCTCGTTGAATGTTTTCGGAACTTCCAGCGATACAACAAGCAGGGTCAGCGCGAAAGCAAAGACAGCGTCGCTGAAGCCTTCGATACGAAGAACTTCGCCCCCTCTCCAACGAAAGTCGTTCTTCTTGCCAATTTCTTTTTCCGCCATCGTTTTTCGTATCATAATTATTTCCCGGCAATTAGAACCTTCACCAGTGGTGCATCTTTTTCGGCGACGAACCGATTACCTTCATCGTTTAAATTGACTCTGTCGACGGTCAGATTCCATTTTCTTTCGTTGTTTGGAGTTTGAAATTTCAAGTATCCAGCCAAAAGACCGACAAGTAAAAAACATGGTTTCCACGATGCCGCTTGCTCGTTGAGGGAATTTGCACGAAGTGAGCCTCAAATTTCATAAGAGCTTTTACTGTATGTTTATTTTTTTTGCTACTGACTGTTGACTTTCGGCTCCTGCTGACTGATGCAATGGAGCGTTCCAAGCCCCCATGCTAGATCAACGCAATCGATTCCGAGCACGGTGCGGTCCTGAAATTCTCGCTGCAAAATCTCTATTGCGATGTTATCGTTTGGGTCACGAAACGTGGGCACCAGTACAATATTGTTTGCAATAAGAAAATTTGCGTAGCTTGCGGGCAAACGCTGCCCGTTAAAAAAAATTGGGGCAGGCATGGGGACATCTACGATTCGGAAAGGATTTCCTTTTACGTCCGTCATCGCTTTCAGGGTCAAAAGGTTTTTCCGAAGAATCCTGTGGTTCTCGTCGGCAGGGTTGTTCTCAACGACCGCGACAATTGTATTCGGGCCGACAAACCGGGCCGTATCGTCAATATGCCCGTCGGTATCGTCTCCCGCTATACCCTCATCAATCCACAATATTTTTTCGACATTGTAATACTCGGTCAGATACTCTTCGATCTCAGCCTGGGTAAGGGCCGGATTGCGGTTTTCATTTAACAGACACGATTTGCTCGTCAGTAAACACCCCTCTCCGTTAACATCGATCGCGCCTCCTTCCATAATTATTCCCGGATGGAAGACAGGGATGTTTCGCAGATCGGCAACCCGCGACGGTACGATATCGTCCATATCGTACGGCGGATACTTCCCTCCCCATGCATTGTAACCCCAGTCGATGACAGCGAGCGGTTCTGGGGAATTTGGATTGACGACAAACGCGGGGCCGTGATCCCGGCACCAACAATCGTTTGTCGGGATTGTGAACAGCGTGAATTCGGTAGGATGAACCCCTGCCTGTAACAGCCGTGATCGCACATCGTCGGCCATTGCATCGTCAACGACATTGATGTTGACATGCTGGTACGAGGCGAGCGTTTTTACAATATTTGTAAACACGCCCGGAATCGGGTCAAACTTGCCCGGCCATGTTTCTTTATTGTGGGGCCAGGAGAACCACGTTGCCGCTTGAGGTTCCCACTCTGCCGGAAAACGGTATCCAAGTTGTCGAGGAGTCTTATTCAATCAGCAATCAGCAGTTATCAGTAATCAGTAATCAGTTAACAGTTATCAGTATTGTAAAAGCGCGGAAGCACATCGGAAGAGTTTTTATGCGGTATTCTTTTGGAAAATTATATTAGTTTCTCTTTATCCGAGTTCTTTTAAGAATGGCGAAGAGAATTTTTGATAACTCATCGACATCAGCAAATAAAGAGGAATATAATTTTGCGTCGATGAATTTTGTTTCTTTTATCAAGGAAAGCCAGTATTTCGTTTCGAGGCATTCTTTATATGATATTGAAATCTTCGAGGAAAAATCGGCTGACGAGATAGCCCCGTTTGCTTCAGCTATATTAGCACCGATCGATGTTCCAGAACTAAGCAATTGTTTGGACAAAATATATTCCTTTTTATTGTCGGTTATCCATGCATATAATTTAACAATTCGAACAGCAAACTTAAACGATTTTGAGCATAAATTGTTCTCATCATTCAAAGCCATTTTCTCCCCCGTACTAATTGACTCTTGTTAACTGATTACTGCTAACTGTTCACTGATAGAGTTTACTCATCCAGCATTCGGTTGGTCAACCCGCCGTACGCGTCAATCCGTCTGTCGCGAAGAAAGGGCCAATGCGTTCGTGTGATGTTCGAACGGCTCAAGTCGACATCCACCACGCCGACTTCTTCCTTATCGGTGGAGGATTGGTGTAACAATTCCCCGAACGTATTGGCAACAAATGAAGCTCCCCAGAATTTAAGACCGCTCTCCGTGCCGACTCTGTTCACTGAAACGACGGGGATTCCATTTGCGACCGCATGCGACCGCTGAATCATCTGCCATGCCTGAAATTGTTCTTCCCGTGTTTTTGACTCTTCATTCTCCGCCCAACCGATCGCCGTGGGATAAAATAAAATTTCCGCCCCTGATAGCGCGGTGAGACGCGCCGCCTCGGGATACCATTGATCCCAGCAAATGAGCACGCCAATTTTCCCGAATTTTGTTTTCCAAGATTTGAAACCGATGTCACCCGGAGCGAAATAAAATTTTTCGTAGAACGAAGGATCGTCCGGGATATGCATCTTTCTGTATTTTCCAACATAGCTTCCGTCGGCATCGATGATTGCAGCAGAGTTGTGATAGACTCCTTCTGCGCGTTTTTCAAACAACGGGACAATGATGACCACGCCGAGTTCTTTAGCGAGTGATTGAAACTGAGCTGTTGAATCCCCCGGAATCGGTTCTGCTAAATTGAATGCTTTGTATTCTTCTTTGACGCAAAAATAAAGGGAACGGAACAGCTCCTGCAAACAAACAACGTTTGCACCTTTTGCTGCTGCTTCGCGAACGCCGGCGATTGCTTTTTTCATATTCTCTGCCGGGTTTTCCACGCAGCTCATCTGCACTAACCCGATCTTTACAATTTTTCGATTTGTCATGTCTTTTTGCGCCCCTTCGTGTTCTGCGCGGACAAGCATTATTTGTCTATTTTCTCAAAACAGACTGTCGCATTCGTTCCGCCAAACCCGAACCCGTTCGATAAGGCATATTGAATATTTTGCTTCCGCGCAATGTTCGGCACGTAGTCGAGGTCGCATTCCGGGTCGGAATTATCAAGATTGATAGTAGGCGGCAGAATGCCATCGCGCAGCGCGAGAATTGTAAACGCCGCTTCTGCTGCGCCCGCCGCGCCGAGTAAATGCCCGATCATTGATTTCGTTGAGCTCATAGCGAGTTTTTTTGCGTGGGAACCAAACGCCATCTTCACTGCTTTCGTTTCGGCAACATCACCAAGGCCTGTCGATGTCCCGTGAGCGTTGATATAATCAATCTGTTCCGGCTTGAGTCCGGCATATTCAACGGCAAGTTTCATTGCCCGCTGTGCGCCATTGCCGTCTTCCGGGGGGGCGGTAATGTGATACGCATCCGCCGTCATACCGCAGCTCAGCATTCGCGCATAGAGGCGGGCTCCGCGCCGCCGGGCATGCTCTTCCTCCTCGAGAATTATAACGCTCGCTCCTTCGCCCAGCACGAAGCCGTCACGATCTCGGTCAAACGGCCGCGATGCCCGTTCCGGCTCATCGTTGCGTTTCGACATCGCTCTCGCAGAACAAAATCCGGCAAACGCGACTTCCGTCACCGACGCTTCCGACCCGCCAACAATCATGACATCGGCCTCTTCGCGCCTGATCGCATGAAAGCCGTCGGCGATTGCATGATTGCCCGTAGCGCATGCGGAAACGACGGCATAATTCGGCCCTTTCGCTCCGGTGCGAATCGCGAGATAGCCCGACGGCATATTGATGATCGCTCCCGGAATAAAAAACGGCGTCACGTACCGCGGACCGTTCTTCGCGACATTGATCGCCGTCTCACTGATGCTGATAACGCCGCCGATACCAGAGCCGATAATAATTCCAACCCGCTCTGCGTTCGCCGGAGTAATCTCTAAATTGGAATCCTTTAATGCGTCGAGCGCGGCCCCGACCGCGTAATGATTAAAAAGGTCGAACCTGCGCGCCTCCTTCGGCTCAAAATATTTTGTTACGTCAAAACCTTTGATTTCGCCCGCGATGCGTGTGGGGTATTGCTCAGCAGGAAAGCGCGTAACCGGACCGATACCGGATTTGCCTGCAATGCAGCATTTCCACGACTCGTCGGTTGATAGTCCGATTGGAGTGATCAAACCGATCCCTGTAACAACAACTTTTCTCATGTGCGGCCGCTTAGTGATGGTGCATTGATACAATTTCAGCGGGAAAGATAGCGGATTTTTTATAGTGAAACAAGACGAGGAGGGTAAATCAGTTCGACAATCAAGCACAAGGCTTCGGAACTTTTCTTACTCAATTACCCGTGCGCCCTTATTTTCGACTGTCATGATTTCATATGTCGAGGAAATCCCACGAGCCGAAAACGCATTTACCATCGCCTCGCCTATCCGTTTCTCGCCGCTTGTTGCAAACGAAAACACTGTCGGACCGGACCCGCTGATGTTGAATGAGAGCGCCCCTGCATCCAGCGCCCCCTTTTTTACTTCGGCGAATCCCGGAATCAACGCAGCCCGGTATTGTTCATGCAGCCGGTCGCCTGTTGCATACCGCAATGCCTCTACATCCCCTTCCATAATTGCCGCGATGAGGGAAGCAACATTTTCAATATTGACGACGGCATCCTTCAACGGAACCTCTTTCGGCAAGATTTGTCGGGCTTGTTTTGTGAGAACTTGAAAATTTGGACTGCATGTAACGACGGAAAGTTTTGAGGCGAGCTTAATGCTCCGGCATCGAAGCCTTCCTCTATCGAAACAATTAACAGTCAAGCCCCCCATCATCGCCGCCGAAACATTGTCCGGGTGCCCCTCAATCGAAACGGCAATGTTCAGCATCTCCTCACGCGACATTTTTGTGCTGAGAAGTTCGTTCGCGAGGAAAATGCCGCCGGCAATTGCAGCCCCGCTTCCGCCAAGTCCGCCGCAAGAAGGAATTTCATTCGTGATCTGAAGGTGAATATTCTGCAGAGACTTTACGTACAAAGTCCCCGCAAAATTCGCCAATGCGGCCATCCCCTGATAGACAAGGTTCGTCTCATCTTTTGCAATATGTTCCTTGCCATTCCCTTCAACGGAAATATTCAGCGAGGATGGCGGGGCGCTTTCCCTTTCAACTGACAAATACAAATACCGATTTAATGCGAGTCCAAGCGTATCGAAACCTGGACCTATATTTGAAGTTGATGCAGGAATTTTCACTTTCATCGTTTCACCAGAATGGTGTAATGGATGTCGATTGAGATCTTCAAAAAATGTCTCTTAATTGTCATTCTGAGCGAAGCGAAGAATCCACCTACTTTTTGAAATCGAAAAAACTGGTTTCTTCGTCGCTATGCTCCTCAGAATGACATTGCTGCTGAATTATTCAGGCAACTCAATCTACAAAAATCTTTTTACTTCACTGATTGAAGCTTCGATATCGACAGGTGGATTTGAATGCTTGCTCCGCGACGCGACATGATAGTCGACGATGATCTGTGGATCTTTCAAAATATTTCCGGTGAGGATTCCAACTACAGTTTCCTTAGGCTTGATTGTACCGTTGCCAACCAATTTTTTAAGTCCGGCAACAGTGGCGCACGACGCCGGTTCGGCACCGATGCCGGCAGCATCTACTATTGCTTTTGCGTCAAGGATCTCTTCGTCGGTGACGCTTTCAACGATGCCGCTAGTCCATTCCAACGATCTGACTCCCTTTGTGTAGTTCGCAGGATTTCCGATCTTAATCGCAGTTGCAATCGTCTCGGCCTTCTGCGGCTTCAATCCTTTAAAGCCCTCTTTGTACGCTTTGTAAAAAGGGCTTGCTCCCTCCGCTTGAACAACGGCAAACCGCGGCATCTTTTCGATCAAACCCAACTGTTGAGCTTCATGCAGCGCCTTGCCGAACGCACTCGTGTTGCCAAGATTCCCGCCGGGAAAAACAAACCAGTCTGGAACTTTCCATTGAAGCTGTTGAAGTGTTTCCCAGATAATTGTCTTTTGACCTTCAAGCCGAAACGGGTTGATCGAATTGAGCGGGTACGCCTTCAGTTTTTCCTGCGCCTCAAAAATCAATCGCATACAATCGTCAAAATCTCCGTTGACAACGAGCGTTTTTGTTCCATAAGCGAGCGCTTGAGAAATTTTCCCGATTGCAACGCTCCCTTTGGGAATGAGCACTATTCCTGTTATTTCCGCTTCCGATGCATAGGCGGCAAGCGACGCCGAAGTGTTTCCGGTCGAAGCGCACACCACGGCTTTCTGATGGAGTCGTCTTGCCTGCGTCGTCGCAACCGTCATTCCTCTGTCCTTGAAAGATCCTGTCGGGTTTTCTCCTTCGTGTTTGAGATAGAAGCGTTGAAGACCCAGCCAGGAGGAAATTTTCCTGCTATGATGTAAGCGGGTATTTCCTTCCTGCTTGGAGACAATTTCCTTATCGGAAACAGACGGCAGGACGATTTCGCGGAAATGCCAAACACCCCCTGAAGGTTGACCGTTAATTATCGCACGTTTGCCGTCGAAATATTTTTGCGAAAGGCGGAATTTCTTTTTGAGAAGATACAGGTCGTGTTCCACGTCCAGAAGATTACCGCAAGTGCATGTGAACCGAACATCGGTCAAGGGAAATTCTTTCCCGCATGAAATACATTTGAGGAGTGAAATGTTCATAGGTGAGTATCTCAGTAAAAGGAGTTCATGTCAGATGAAAAGCATCGTGAATTGCCTGAACGGCCTTGTGCACCTCTGACTGCTGGACGACAAGCGAAATATTCAATTCCGAGGAGCCCTGAGCAATGGCAACGATGTTCACGCTGGCGTTTGCGACGGCAGTAAACGTCTTTCCAGCAATCCCGCGCATTCCCTTCATTCCCTCGCCGACAACTGCAACGATGGAAACGTTGTCTTGCAGCTTAATATCGTCGACGATTTTTTTCGCGATATCAACCTCGAATTCATTTCGAAGCTCTGCGACACCTCTCCCACAATCTTTTTGAGGAATGACGACGCAGACGTTGTGTTCCGAAGAGGCCTGCGATATCATCATGACGTTGACTTTAACCCGTGCAAGAGCCGAAAAAATTCGCGCTGAAATTCCCGGAACTCCCACCATACCGTTCCCTTCAATCGAGACAAGGCTCAGGTTGTCGATGGACGTTATATTTTTCACAAACTGTTCGGTCGCGTGAGTCGACCGTGAGATCAATGTTCCCGGGTGTGATGGATTAAACGTGTTCTTTATTCTGATCGGAATGTTTTTTTCGATGGCCGGCATCATTGTCTTTGGATGGATAACTTTTGCGCCAAAGTACGACATTTCTGCCGCCTCGCGATAGGAAATCTCCGACAGTACCTTTGCGCCCTTTACATACCGCGGGTCCGCGGTCATAACGCCGTCGACATCCGTCCATATCCAGATTTCTTCGCTGTCAACTGCCGCGCCGACAATAGATCCGGTAAAATCCGAACCGCTGCGGCCAAGGGTCGTTGTCAATCCATCCTCAGTACTTCCGATGAAACCGGTCACAACCGGTACAATCTTTTTTTCGACCATCGGCAGAAGCGCTTTTTTTATGTTTTCATTGGTCGTGGAAAAATCAACTGTCGCCTCTCCAAAGCGATTGTCGGTGCGGATAAGCGTTCTGGCATCGACGAATTCAGCCGTCATGTCGTGATCGCTCAAGATCGCAGCAAGCTGCAGACACGAAAGAATCTCGCCAAACGATGCAATGGCGTCGAGGGAGCGCACGCTCAACTCCTTCAATAAACTGACGCCGCGGTAGAGGTTCGACAATTCATCGATGAGTACCGAATGACGGTGGATCAGTTCTTTGTGGCGGACTGCATGTTTCAATAAGGTGTTGACAACATCGAGATGTTTTTCTTTTAGCGCGTCGATATTTTTTTTCACCCGGTCGGTATCACGCTGCACGGCAAGCTGTGCGGTTTCGAGAAGCGTATTCGTTACGCCTGCCATTGCCGATGCAACAACGACCGGGCGTTGGGGTAAATAGGAATGGATGATGCTGGCAACCTCTTGAAGCCGTTGAATATCGCCGACGGAAGTTCCGCCGAATTTCATTGTGATCATGATGCGAATGTCCTAAAACAAAAAAGCCTCGAGTGTTCTTCGAGGCTTCGTGAGGTTGATGGTAAATTTATACGCACGATAGCGCTCGAACGCAGGGCGTCGTTAGCGTGGTCGTAGTTATTGTCGTTGACGTGTTCATGGTGTCAGAATTGCGGAACAGAGTCGTTCCGCCATCTCTTTGGTTCCAATTCGTTTTGATTTCTCCGTCATAATATCGGGAGTTCGGTATCCATTATCAAGAACTTTTTCGATTGCAGATTCAACGTCGTCTGCTTCTTTTTGGAGGTCGAATGAATACCGGAGCATCATGGCGACCGAGGCGACCGTGGCAATAGGATTTGCTTTGTCCTGCCCCGCGATATCAGGCGCGCTTCCGTGAACGGGTTCATACAGCGCAACCTTTCCACCCAGACTTGCCGATGCCAGCATGCCGATTGATCCGGTCAGCATCGCCGCTTCATCGCTCAAAATATCGCCAAACATATTTTCCGTTACAATAACGTCGAACTGGCGCGGATTCCTAACAAGCTGCATTGAGCAATTATCGACATACATATGTGAGAGCTCGATATCTTGATATTGTCTTGCAACTTCCGTCACCGTTTTTCGCCATAGCTGAGATGTTTCGAGGATGTTCGCTTTATCGACCGAACAAACTTTCTTTTTCCTTTTAAGCGCAATGCCAAACGCGCTCTTCGCAATCCGCTGAATTTCAGATTGAGAATAGACAAGCGTGTTTGTCGCAACCGGCTCGCCGTTTATCGTTTCGATACCGCGCGGGGTTCCGAAATAAATTCCACCGGTCAGCTCGCGAACAACGACAATGTCGACTCCTTCGACCACTTCCCGCTTCAATGCGGACGCATCGACAAGCGCGGAGAAAATTTTTGCCGGGCGGATATTGGCATATAGGCCAAGATTTTTTCGCAGCCCAAGGAGAGCCTGCTCGGGTTTCAGGTGCGGAGGGTTGTTATCCCACTTCGGCCCTCCGACTGCCCCGAGCAGCACGGCGTCGCTCGCCCGGCAACTTGCCAACGTCTCTTCCGGAAGCGGAACCCCGACAGCATCGAGTGCCGCTCCGCCGGCAAGGGATTGTTTGAATGTAAATTGATGCCCGTATTTTTTTGCAATGGATTCTAAGACTTTTACTGCTCCTGAAACAACTTCCCGTCCAATTCCGTCGCCGGGTATTACCGTGATAGTATACAAAGATTTCTACTTTCTATAGTTGGTGTTATGAGTGCTAAGCCCTAAGTCCTAAGTCCTTGGTCATTGGTCATTGGCTTTTGGTCTCTTCATCTTTATTTATTAATCATTTCACTCAATTCTTGTGACCGTTTCGTTGCGGTTGCAACAGCGTTAATGAGCATCGAACGAAGTCCGTGCGATTCAAGCTCATGCACGGCATTGATTGCCGTTCCCCCGGGGGTCGTTACCTGGTCACGCAAAATTGCAGGATGAAGGTTCGATTCTTTTACAAGTTTTGCGGAACCGAGCACCGTTTGAACTGAAAGTTTCGTAGCGATGTCGCGGGGCAGCCCCATTTTTACGCCGCCGTCGATAAGGGCCTCGATGACCATATAGATGTATGCCGGGCCGCTGCCGCTCAGACCGGTCACCGCATCGAGCTGCGACTCTTCGACCACGACCACTTCGCCGACAGCTTCGAAAATAGAAATCGCGATACGCTGATGTTCTTCGGTTACATATCGCCCGAAGGAGACGGCGGTGGCTCCTTCATCGACCGTCGAAGCAATATTCGGCATAGCGCGGACTATCGGATTATTCTTCCCGGTTCGCTGAAGTATCGAATCGATTGTCACACCGGCTGCAATGGAAATCAGCATCTGGTCTTGACGCAAAACCGCTCGAATTTCGTCGAGAACTTTTCCGATCGTGTACGGCTTCACACAGAGCATCAGGATGTCGGCAAACTGTGCCGCCTGTACGTTGTCCAGCGTGTGATTGATTTTCCATTTCGATCCGAGCTTTTCCAGTTTTGCGGAGTGGGTTCCGCTGGCGATAATTTTATCATGCGGTGCAAGCTTCGCATCCAGAATACCGCGCAGCAGCGACGTTCCCATGTTTCCCGCCCCAATGATCGCAATAGCACGATTGAGGCTAATTTTTTCCCCGCGAGTTGAGGCCTCTTCGTTAGTCACAAAGGGGTGTTCTTTTTTCCGCTCCATGTTATTTCTCCTTCAACATTCCTGATTGCCGTGCGTAGGAAAAAATCCCGCCGGCACGAAGTATCCCTTCAATATCTCCCAGGGGGTTCAGTTGGTAAACGATTTGTCGCGTGTTGTTCGTCAATATCCCTTTGGAAGTATCGAGCGACAGATCGTCTCCGGTTTTGATTTCCTGATATAAATGTTTGTTCGTTTCAAAGGGTGCGACGAAACCGCCGTCGATGGCGTTCCTGTAAAATATTCGCGCATACGATTCGGCAACGACCGCTTCGATGCCTGCAATCTCGAGGGCAACGGGTGCATGTTCGCGAGAGGAACCGCATCCAAAATTCTTGCCGGCGACGATGAATTTATAGTCGGACTGCCATTTTCCCTCTTTGATGAACGGGATGTTTCCAGCGGGCAGCCCCGAGGCTTCGATCGGTACCCCCGACAACGCAAATTTGCCGAAATTCTTCTTTTCTTCGGGATCATCGAGTTTATAGACCAAATGAACTGCGGGAATGATTTGGTCGGTGTCAATATCGTTCCCGAGAACGAATGCTTTTCCAGTGATGATATTTTTCATACTTTATGTGATATTAGTTTATGTTATTTTTATAGTTAGGCAGCCACCAAGGCACGAAGGCACAAGATCATTTAGAGAATCATGCGCTTAATTCCTTTTCTGATTAACGACACGTTAAAGTTAATGACAAAACCTAGACGTTTGCCTGTCAGCTTTAATTGACTAAGAAGTTGTGCTTCCCATAAATGGTTCACTTCAGTAACGGCTTTCAATTCACAGATAACAAGATTTTCAACTAAGACATCAAGCCGCAATCCTTCGTCAAACATAATTCCGTCATATTTTAGCGGCAGGTTTACTTGGCGCTGACAGCGAAATCCCTTTTTTGAAAGCTCATGACAAAAGCATACTTCATAAATTTTTTCGAGTAGGACTGACCCCAAATTCTTATGAACATTATAGGCTGCGTCGACAATTCCTCTTGCAATTTGCTCTTCACGAATCGAAAGCGGTTCATATTTCATTTTCCCCCCTGTGTCTTGGTGCCTTAGTGGCTAAATGATTAATTCTTTCCTGAAACAGCTGGTTGTATGGTCATTAACCATACCGACTGCTTGCATGAAGGCGTAACAGATTGTCGAGCCAACAAACTTAAACCCGCGCGCCTTTAAATCTTTGCTCATTGCGTCTGACTCCGCGCTTTTAGCCGGAATTTCCTTAAGGCTTTTCGGTCTATTCTGCTTTGTTTTACGTCCGACAAATTTCCAGACGTACTCATCAAAGCTCCCAAACTCTTTTTGAATAACCCGAAAAGCTTTTGCATTACCGATTGATGCCGCAATCTTTAATTTGTTCCGGACAATTCCCTCGTTGTTGAGAAGAGATTTTATTTTCTTCGGACCATAACGCGCGATCCTCTTTGGGTCGAAGTTGTCGAATGCTTTCCTGTAGTTCTCGCGTTTTCGCAAAATCGTTATCCAGCTCAGCCCGGCTTGGGCGCCTTCAAGGATGAGCATTTCGAATAGCTTCCTGTCATCATGAACCGGAACCCCCCATTCTTTGTCATGATATTCAATGTAGAGAGGATCTGATCCGCTCCAAGCACAGCGTTCTTTCATTTTCTCTTTTTCTTTTCGACAATTGCATCGACCTCAATCTCTACCAATAGTTCCGGCGAGATGAGCCGTTGAACTTCAACCATGGTTGCGGCGGGGCGGATGTTCTTGAAGAATTCACCGTGCGCTTTGCCAATTTTTTCCCAGTCTGCGATATTGACGACAAACATTCGCGTTCGTACCACATCCTTCAAATTCGCGCCGGCTTTTTTCAGCGCTGCTTCAACGTTCTTGATTGCTTGTACTGTTTGAGCGTATGGATCACCGACACCAACAATTTTTCCATTCTCGCCTGTTGCGGTGGTTCCAGAGACAAAGACCTTGTTCCCGGTCCGAACAGCCCGCGAATAGCCGACGATTGGTTCCCATGGCGTTCCGCTGGAAATATTTTTCCGTTTCATGATTTACTCTTCCAGCTTCGGATGCTTCAGGTGAAAGTCCGTTGCATCCTGATACTGCTTCGCTACAGCGAGCAGTGTTGCTTCATCAAACAATTTTCCGAGAAAAGTAATGCTTGTCGGCGTTCCTTCCTTCGAGAATCCGTTCGGGAGAACAACACATGGATTCCCTGTGAGATTTGTAAGGAGTGAATTGTCTCCGTCGAACGGCGGTGCGACGATCACGTCTACCTGATTCATGAGTTTCGCCATCTCCTGGATTGCGAGGAACCGGACACGGTTCGCCTGAATATATTCAACGGCGGGAATAAATCGCGCTGTTCTAAAAACGTTCGGCCAGGCGTATTTAGCTTGCCGCACGAGGAGGCTGTCCCTGCCGCTCCGGGTCAGTTCGTCAAAAGAAGCGCCCGCTTCTGCACTGAGAATGATGGAAAGGTCGTTGATCGGCAGCGCAGGGAGGGTTACAGGAATAAGTTTCGCTCCCAAACGCCGCAGCACCGCGAAGGATGAGTCGTTGTTCTCCCGGTTTGTCTTCACGCTGTCAAAGTCGTTCTTTAAGTATCCTATTCTTAAATTGTCCAAAGAGATCTTCGGATTATAGTTAAACGGGAAATCGTACAACGTTTGGTCTTTGCCGTCGGGCCCGTAGATGGCATTGAACACCAACGCGCAATCTTCAACCGTCCTGCAAATCGGTCCGATTTTATCCATCGACCAGGCGAGCGCCATTGCGCCAACCCTGCTCACGCGTCCGTATGTCGGCCGCAACCCCGTTGTCCCGCAAACAGAAGAAGGAGAAACAATCGATCCCCATGTTTCCGTCCCGATCGCAAAGGCAACCAGTCCCGCTGAAGTCGCCGAGGCAGAACCGGCAGAAGAACCGCTCGAACCTTCTTTGTAATTCCACGGATTGCGGGTCATTCCGCCGTACCAAACATCATCCATGGCAAGTTCGCCCATCGAAAGCTTCGCCACCAAAACGGCCCCGGCCTCCTTCAGTTTTTTCACGACTGTTGCATCCTCGTCGATCATTTGATCTTTGAACGGAGGCGCTCCCCATGTTGTTTTGTACACTTTCGTCGATAGCAAATCTTTGACGCCGCAAGGAATTCCATGAAGCGGTCCGCGGTATTTCCCGGCAGCAATCTCGGCGTCCGCCTGTTTTGCCTGTTTCATTGCCAGGTCCTCGGTGAGCGTAATTACACAGTGAAGTTTGGGACCGTACTTCTTTAGACGGTTCAGGTACATCGTTGTCAATTGCACTGACGTCACTTTCCTTGTCCTGATCAACTCTGCGAGCTGCCCTACGGAATAGAATGCGAGATCTTCAAAGTTCGCAGGGACGGTAATATTTCCCGCCGGGCTCATCACGAATGGCTTTCGCACCGATTCAAATTTCATTCCGACAGGAATTGGATTGAACGTTATCGCCGGAGGAATGCTGTTCGCCAATTCGACCTTTCTGATATTTTGATAATTTGCCAGCTGGTCTTTCAGTCCGTCGAGCATTGAATCCCGTTTCACATCGGAAAAATTCAGGCCGAATAATTTCTCCGCGCTCGCGACAACATTGCGTGTTATTGGGGATGACGATTGTTCTTCAATCAACGCACCGAGGCAAAAAAACAGACAACAAGCACATCCGGTCAACAGCAAGTATTTAGTTCGTGGATGCATGGTTCCATCCTTTGAAAATTGGTGGTGGCGAATCGTGAAAGAAGATTTTGTATCAGCATTAACCTTCTTTCAATTATTAATTCTTAATTCATAATTCTTAATTATCTTTTGTATTTTCCCATCAATTGTCCCTCTCCAAGAATATGTCCTTCCATTGCTTTCAATAACTGCGCTTTTGTAGCACCGGTTTCCAGGGTAAGCACAACGCTAAGCGCGTAGAGCTTGAAGAAGTACCGATGAGTTCCTCCAGGCGGGCATGGGCCATCGTAACCGAGTTGCCGGGAATCGTTAATGCCTTGACGCGCCCCATTCTTCAGTGTCGAGTGAGGGGGGATATTCTCCGAAAGCCCGCTCACGTCGCCGGGAATATTGAATAGCACCCAGTGAACCCACGTTCCACGCGGGGCGTCCGGGTCATCACAAATAAGAGCAAGGCTTTTTGTACCTTTCGGAATCCCCGTCCATCCAAGAGAGGGGGAAATATTTTCGCCGTCGCAGGTATATTTAGAGGGAATCATTTCTCCCTCCTTAAACACCGTGCTGCTGATATTAATATCCATTGCCGTATCTCCTTTCGCTGGTGATGCTGTAAACGCGAGAGTTTTCCCTGCAAGAAGAAGAGCGAAGGTAACACTCAGAAGAGCCGTATTCATAGTGATCCCTCTCATCTTTGATTTCTCACGGCATAATATCTTTCTGTTTGAACAAAGAATCAACAGCCTCCGGATGGGTGCTGGCATTGCATTTTTTAGCCGGTGTTCCTCAATCCTGCTGCAATTCCGTTAATGCTCAGGAAAATTGCTTGCTCGAGGCCGCTTCTGTCCAATTCTGAAAGATTCTTTGCATGGAGGCGCCTTAGGAGTTCGACTTGAATGTAGCTCAGCGGATCGACGTATGGGTTTCTTAGTTGAATCGAACGCTGAAGCATTTCGTTGTTCTCAAGAATTTCCTTTTGATCGGTGATGAGCAGAATCATATCGCACGTTTGGTCGAATAGTAATTTGAGATTTTCATAGATTTCTTCCCCCAATTCCTTAGGCTCAACGAGCGAAGCGTATTCTTTCGAGATCGCAAAATCCCCTTTTGCAAGGATCATCTGCATGTTATCGATAAGCGACCTGAATGTTTGCCAGCGCCGGTACATGTTCTTCAACAATTTTAGCCTTTTCGTGTCGAGGACGGACGATTCGGGGTAAAGGAATTTTTTGAAGCCCTCCCCCGCGCCCAGCCACCCCGGAAGAACATGCCGGCTTTGCATCCAGCCAAATGTCCATGGAATAGCGCGAAGATCTTCGATGCGCTCGGTCTCGATCCGTCTTGCCGGGCGTGACCCGATTTGCATTTTGGTAATCTCCTCGATCGGGGTGGCCTGTGCAAAATATCTTACGAACTCTTTTTGACCGTAGACCGTGCGACGGTATGAAGTATAACTTTGTTCCGCAATTTCGTCCATAGCGTCGAACCAGCGAGAGCGATTCTTATCGAACTCCGGATCAAACCGGGCGTTCGGAATATTTCCTATCAGCATCGCTGATGTTGTCAGCTCGAGCGAACGCTGTGCGATTGCCGGATGAGCGTACTTCAAAGAAATAACCTCTCCCTGCTCAGTAATTTTTATCTTCGCGTTGAGCGAGTGAGCCGGCTGGGAAAGAATTGCTTCGTACTCCGGTCCGCCCCCACGCCCCACCGTTCCACCCCTTCCATGAAAAAACATCCAATCGATATCTGCAAGCTGCGAAACTTTTGTTAATTGCCGCTGAGCTTTGTAGAGCGACCAGTGCGAGCTGACAATCCCTCCTTCTTTTGTACTGTCCGAGTAACCGATCATAATTTCTTGGCGCCGGCCCCTGCTTTCAAGGTGGCGGCGATATGCGTCGTTGTGATACAATCGGTCCATCGCTGCTGGCGCCGCATCCAGATCTTTGGTGGTCTCAAACAAAGGGACAATATCAATCGAACTCGCTGTTTGCTGAGAACTTGTCGAGAAGAGGCCTGTGCACTTCATTAAATAGAGCACTTCCAGCACGTCGGCTGGGGACTCGGTCATGCTGATGACGTAGGAACGAATCGCCTGTTCGTCAATTTCCGTTTGTGCTCGCTTTATTTTCCGGAATGCTGCCAGCGTTTCCGCGCTCGCTGCAGATAATTTCGATTTATCGAACGACGGAACCCCATCCTTCAACAGTTGCTCCGTCAACCAGCGCTCGCGATCTTCGATGTTGAATGTTGAGTAGTCCACATGATGTTGTGCCGATAATTCCGAAATTGTGTCGGTGTGAACCGCGCGGTGCTGACGGATATCGAGCGTAGCAAGATGGAAGCCAAACGTCTCGACGTTGCGGATGAGATCCTTCAACAAGCCGTCGGCTTGTAATTCCCCTTTATGATCTCGCAGGCTTCGGTCAAGAATGCGTAAATCGTTGAGAAGCTCGGACGAAGAATGGTACATCAGTTCCGCATGGGACGCATCGTCGTCCGTATAATGAAGCCGGAACTGTAATCGTCGGTAAATGTATGCCAGCTTCACGCGGTACACTTCGTCATCGTTACGCACCTGGGCCGGTTTCCCTAGCATGGTTTTGTCGTTGCGTATCGATTGAACGAGTTCATCACTTCGGCCGACAACTTTTGCCGACTCGCTGTACTCAACAAAAAGGTCATCGACTGCTTGAAGATGCAGTTCAAGAATAGTCTTTGATTGCCGCTGCAGCGTCTTCCATGTCGCGTCTGCGGAAACAAACGGATTCCCATCCCGATCCCCGCCGATCCATGATCCGAATCTGATAAATGTAGGGATCGGCGTGTTCCATTCTGGATACACCATTTTTGCCGAGTGTTCAAGATCGCGATAAAATTTTGGAATCGTTTTGTAGAGTACGTTGCGAAAATAATACAACCCGTTATACACCTCATCGAGAACGGAAATGTTGTAGGAGCGAGTTTCCTCCGTCTGCCAGAGACTCGTGATGTGCCGCTTAATCTCCAGCTCCAGCCCTGCTTGTTCCCTCGCGGTGATGTTGTTTCGGTCGAATTCCTCGAGCAATTTCCATATCCGCGAGTGTTTTTCAAGTACCGTCCTTCGCGTCGCTTCCGTCGGATGGGCAGTGAAGACAGGAATAATTGCCAGCCTTGAAAAAAGGCCAGCGATCTCTTTTTCTGTAATGCCGAGTTTTTTAAACTTCTCAAAAGTATGCTGAGGTGAGCCCGGGTATCCGGCTGCAGGATGTTGCAACAAATAACTTCGTTGACGCTGAATGCGATAATGTTGTTCAGCGGTGTTTGTAAGCTGGAAGTACGCTGCAAACGCCCTGACTATTTTCGCCATATCGGAAGGGCCCATCGCCTGGACTAATCGCCGAAGCCTGAGCTGATGAGATGAATCGAAACGTTGACGAAGCTGTTTTGAATACAGCCTGATCTGTTCTTCTAATTCGAACAGCCTGCGGCCTTCCTGCGCTTCGATAACTTGACCGAGTAGATCGCCAAGCAATCGAATGTTCTTTCGAAGTGGTTTGTCATATTTTGTAGATGTCGTGCGGGGCATTTTACTTCAATAATCCGGGAAAAAGATTACACAGAGTTACACGGAGAAGTCTGAGATGCACAGAGATTACATTATGAACCTTCTTAGACCGTTTTTCAAAAGTGTTACATTGAAATTAATCAACAAACCCAGCTTCTTTTGTGAGAATTTCATGTATGTAAGGATCTGTGCTTCGTGGATCGGAAGCAGTACGTCTATAGACTTTAATTCGACAATAATTAAATCTTCAATAAGGATATCGATTCTGTAGCCGTACTCGAGTTCTACTTCTTTATACAAGGCCGGAACCGGTACTTGCCGCCTGACCAACAAACCGTATTTTCCAAGCTCATAATTTAAGCATTCTTCATAAGCAGATTCCAAAAGAGCGGGACCCAGATGCCTATGTACCTCTACCGCCGCGCCGATTATTTTCCCCGAATATTCGTTGAGCCGTTCCATTTTAGTCTCCCCCTCTTGACGTTTTTTTCTTTTTTACTCCGTGTAACTTTGTGCACCTCCGTGTCCCTCTGTGTAATCCCCCTTTGGATTTAACGAAAAACAAAACTCAGGCGTACTTCAGCCTGAGTATTGATAACGCTAAGAACCTACTGTGTACAGCATTCCGTCTATAACAACGCAACCACCACAAATCATCAGTTGAAAAATTGTTTCGGATTTGTAATGACGCCTGTTAACGCAGAGGCGGCGACGGTGTATGGCGATGCCAAATACACCTGCGATTTTTTCGAACCCATTCTTCCGGGAAAATTTCTGTTTGTCGACGAAATACAGACTTCAACACCGTTGAGCCGGCCAAACGTATCGGACGGTCCACCGAGACAGGCTGCGCACGATGCATCGCCGATTCTGCAACCGGCTTCTTCAAGGATCTGCCACACGGATTTATCTTTGACTTTGGTTGCTTTCATGAGGCGGGCGACTTCAGTTGTTGCGGGGACAATAAAGGTATCTATTTTTACTTTTTCCCCGTACATCGTCTCCGCGGCGGCAACGAAATCGGTGATTCTCCCTCCGGTGCACGAACCAATGTACGCACGGTCGAGTTTCGTGCCAGCAACCTCACTCACTTTAGCTTTATTGTCGGGTGAATGCGGCTTGGCAACGAGCGGTTCTATTTCTTTTACATTGAACCGATGCACGCTGTGGTACTTTGCATCCTTGTCATTGTACACACTGTCGAATTTCACCTTCGTCCTCGCGCTGACAAAATCCGTAGTTGTTTTGTCGGGAGCGCAGACACCGTTTTTTCCGCCTGCTTCGATCACCATATTACAGAGGGTCATCCGCGCTTCCATATCCATCCGGTCAATCGTATCGCCGCTGAAATCCATCGCGCGATACGTCGCCCCGTCGACGCCGATCTTTCCGATAACGGCAAGAATCAGGTCCTTCGCCATCAAGTACGGCGGAAGCTCTCCTTCAAAAACAAACTTCATTGTTTCCGGAATTTTGACCCATAGTTTTCCAGTCCCGAGGATGAAGGCTGCATCCGTGTTCCCGATGCCGGTTGCAAATTCGCCGAATGCTCCGGCCGTGCACGTATGAGAATCTGTCCCGAATAGAACCTCGCCTGGGCGAGTGAACCCTTCTTCCGGCATCGCGATATGACAAACGCCTTTATATCGCGGCGTATTAACGTCGAAAAAGTGCGGAAGATTTTGTTCCTTCACAAAATCGCGAAGGATGTCAACGTTTCGGTGGGCATGACTATCGGAGGTGAAAATGTAATGGTCGGGAATCACAACCACTTTATCCCGGTCCCAGACTTTTGCATTGGCACCGAACTCCCGCTTAAAAATCCCGAACGTCCCCGGTCCGCAAACATCATGCGTCATCAACACATCGACGTCAACCCAGACATTGTCCCCCGGTTTTGCTTCTTTTTTCCCCGAGCGCCGCGCCAAAATTTTTTCCGTTATCGTCATGCTCATGGTATCTCAATGAACAGCCAACAATCAACAATCAACAATGATCACGATTGTTCGCCGTTCCTTTCTTTAATTGTTAGTTGTTGATTGTTCATTGTTGATTGTTGATTATTAAACAGAAGCGGATTCTTCCTTCAATTCCTCGTTCTGTTGCCGTCTGGAGCGTGCGGTTGCCGCGTGATTGATTGCGTTCAAATATGCCTTCACGCTTCCGGTAATAACGTCCGTGCTTGCAGACCGTCCGTTGAAGACGAATCCGTCTATCGCAATTTTCACAAATACTTCGCCGATCGCGTCGTGTCCCCATGAAACAGACTTAATCGAATAATCAAGCAGTTGGCCGCTGATGCCGGTAATGCGTTCGATCGCACGATACGCCGCATCCACCGGACCGTCTCCCGTGGCTGAATCCTGAAGAATCTCGTCGTTTTTTTTCAGTCCGACCATTGCCGTCGGGACAACGTTCAGCCCGCTTGTTACCTGAAGATTCTCCAACGAATAGAGCGACTTCATCGAGGAGATCTCGTCCTGTAAAATCGCAACCAGATCGTCATCAAAAATTTCCTTTTTTTCGTCGGCAAGCGTAGTGAAAAGTTTGTAGACCGCGTCGAGTTCGTCTTGCGTCAATTCGTAGCCCAGTTCGCTGTAGCGCTGCTTCAGCGCGTGGCGGCCAGAGTGTTTTCCAAGCACAAGCGTGCTGTGTTTGATGCCCACCGTCTGCGGTGTCATAATCTCATACGTGATCGCATTTTTCAGCATTCCGTCTTGATGGATTCCCGCTTCATGTGCGAATGCATTCTCGCCGACAATCGCCTTATTGCGCTGGATATGCATGCCGGTCAGCGTCGTCAACAGCCTGCTCGATTTGAAAATCTCCTCCGTGTTGATGTTGGTTTCCACGCCCATTTTTTCGTGACGGGTGCGAATGGCCATTGCAATTTCTTCCAGCGATGCATTGCCGGCTCTCTCGCCGATTCCATTGATCGTGCACTCCACCTGCCGTGCGCCGTTGAGAACGCCGGAAAGCGAATTTGCGACGGCAAGACCAAGGTCGTCATGGCAATGGACGCTGACAATTGCCTTCCCGATATTTGGCACCCGCTCTATAATGGTGTGAATCATTTTTCCATACTCATCGGGAATCGAATATCCGACCGTATCGGGAATATTCACGACCGTTGCACCTTCGGCAATAACTGCTTCGAGAATTTGACAGACATAATCAATATCGGTCCGAGAACCATCCTCGCAAGAGAATTCCACGTCCTCGCAGAGTGATTTTGCATGGCGAACCGCTTTTATTGCATCGTCGAAAACCTGCTCACGGGTTTTTTTCAATTTATATTTGAGATGAATATCCGAGGTCGCAATGAAGGTGTGGATGCGGGGCTTTGCTGCGTATTGCAGCGCTTTCCAGGCGCGGTCAATATCGGGTATCGTTGTCCGGCTCAACGCTGCGACGGAACAGCCCCGTACTTGTTTTGCAATTTCCCGCACAGATTCGAAGTCCCCTTCTGACGCAACAGGAAATCCTGCTTCCATAACATCTACCTGCAGACGCTCTAACTGCCGCGCCATACGAATCTTCTCCTCAAAATTCATGCTGCATCCGGGAGACTGCTCGCCGTCGCGCAATGTCGTGTCGAAAATGTAAACTCTGTTGTCCATAATATCCTCTAGGTGGTGAATCGCGTTTATCATTACAGTCATCAGTGGACAGTGAACATATTCTTTTACTGGTTACTGATTACTGATAACTGACTTCTACAAATGTTTTCCTTCCAGTGGTAAATATTTCTTCACTTCTTCCATCAATTTTTCGAATTGTTTCGGTGTCAACGATTGTGCCCCGTCGGAATATGCTTCCTCAGGGTTGGGATGGACTTCGATGATAAGCCCATCAGCGCCGATGGCAACGGCGGCTTTTGAAACCGGCGCAATCAGGCTCCGCACTCCCGTTCCATGACTCGGGTCGACGATAACGGGTAGATGGCTCAACTCTTTCAACGCCGGCACGGCAGAGAGGTCGCATGTGTTTCGGGTATAATCTTCGAAAGTGCGGATGCCCCGCTCGCATAAAACGACATTGTAATTTCCCTGAGACATGATGTACTCCGCCGACATCAACAATTCTTTGAGCGTGCTCGACATTCCTCTCTTCAACAAAAC
>JBAUMC010000043.1:0-74470 GCA_049578505.1 Bacteroidota bacterium
CCCTGTTCAGCCAAGCTTTGGTATCGCACTGCCGCCCCGGCCGGAATATACAAGGAAATGACTTCCTCCGAGGTTGGTCTAGATCATTCATTCCTATTAACCCAGACAGACTTTAATTCGGGAGCACCGTACGATTTTTACCTTGAGGCGGCTGATCAAAGCGGAAATTCCGTACATTATCCTACAGTTGCCTCCAACGGAAGCGACCATTTCACTTTTACATTTACCGGCCGAAATATTTCGACAACGGGGTTCACACAATTGCCATTTACGCTTCCATCGGGATATATTCTAAACAAGACGTCTGTGATCGCCGGAAAGCCTACTCTGGTTTTGAATAGGTACGATACATCGGGCAATTTCGGAAAATTAATGGCGTATCAATATGTCAACGGTGCATTTAACCCGGTTGATTCCACTCAGCGGCAATGGGTTCCAAGAGACCTGAAGGATGCATTCAATGACGGAAGACTTTCCACATTAGTTCAAGACCAAGGTGTCACTGAGCTTCTCTCGTCGAATTCTGGAGGGAGTTCGTTTTTTGTAAATAAAACCTTTGTCGATTCGGCCGACGTGTGGGGAAGTCAATTGTACGATTTTGACGGCGACGGAAAGTTAGACCTTATCGCCCGCAGTAGCTCCCAATATCTGGTCTTCAAAAATATGGGAGAGAATACCTTTCAATTGATGGCTCAACTTGCCGACCCGACACCACCTTTAACGGGAGAAACAACCAACGAATTTGGGCCGCCTCGAAGCCTCGTGGGGGATTTTTCGGGAACAGGAAACGCAGAGATTATATTTGCGGATTACGACGGTGACATGATAATGTACCGCCAGGTAAACAAGCAAACGGCTCCGTTTCAATTTCAACTTGTGTGGACTGATACAACCGATTTACTCGAAACGAGTGATTATCTTGCCGCTGGTGATTTTAATGGTGATGGACAACTTGATTTTGCAATTGCAGGGCATTCAAATCTTGACCTGAATGCAGATAGAGAATACGATCCGCCGACGTGGACCGTGCGAATTTTCACGCATCGACCGACTGATCCGATAAATTCCTTTTCTAAAGTATGGGAACAGATCTTTTATGGTGTGAAGACCGGCTTTTCGTACGACAATGGCATTTCGTCTGGAAAAATTTTGGGAACCTCTGCCGATCAATTATTGCTCAGTCTCAACCCGTATCTCTACGTAATACAATACAATGCAGCTGCCCAGAATTTCGCTCCAATGTGGGTTCATTCGTCCGCATCGAATTCCGTTCTTGTTTCGGATTTTAACGGCGACGGAGTTCCTGAACTTGGTTTCAATGCTGATGGAAAAACACGGTTCTTCGAACAGACTTCGACAACATCCAAACCTCAGGCGCCGTGGGGTATTTCTGCAACGCCCCTTTCGGCGCGGGCCGTGGAACTCCAATGGAATTCCGTTGCTCCCTCTGCAATGCACAAAGTGTATCGGGATACTGTTTCGCAGCCGCAAAACTTGTTGACAAGCGTGGTTGGGACAAGCTTTATTGATACAACGGTTGTGACAGGGAAAACGTATTGGTATGCCGTTTCGTTGGTAAATCCTACGGAAAGTGACCACTCTTCATCGGTGTCGACTGTGCCACACAACCCGGCGCAAATCGTCTCGGTTACTCAACAGGGTCTTAGTCAAGTTTCTTTAGCGATGTCGCTGCCGGTCGACCAAAACAGGCTGGCAGTTGCGGCGATTGTTGTTGATGATTCACTCAATCCGAATTCGATCGCGATTCATACTCCTTCTAATCTATTGCTAACATTTGCTCAACCCTTCGCGAGTGACTCCCACTACGTTCGAATAAAGAACCTTTTCGACATATATGGAATGGATGCAGATACGACGCAACGCATTCCATTCTACGCTTCGCTTCAAGCCACGCACACCTTTTATCTCGAAAGTGCCTCGTTTGTTACCCAATCTCTTATCGCAATCGTGTTCAATGATACTCTATCGTCTTCAGCGCTTGACGTTAGCAACTACCATTTTTCCAACGCGGTGAGGACATTTGCACTCAAGGATGTTAAGCTCGATACAGTCTCCCGGAGTAAAGTTTTGCTTTCTCTTGCGGATAACGAGCATCTCACACCCGTAGGCTTCAAAATGGATTTGACGGCAAACAATAAAATTCAGAACAACATGGGAGAAGCTCTCAACAATGGTGAGGGACAATCTGTTTCTCTCGTGATTGATGTAAACAATCTCGACAATATTATAGTATTCCCCGATCCGTTGAGGTTCTCCAATGTAGATGCTGGCCGGAATCATCTGACCTTTGCAAATGTTCCTGAATATTGCCGCATCGATATCTTTGAAACAAACGGAAGAAAAGTCACTACCCTTGAAGGAAGCACTAGGGCTGACGGGATTGATTGGAATTTGATGGATCAGCATGGAAGGCCGGTCGACTCGGGCATTTATATCTTTTTGGCAACGCAGCTCGATGCAAACAATAATGAAGTCCGGACTAAACTTGGAAAATTTGCAATTATCCGGTAAACGATGAAAGAGAAACTCTGGACAGTCTCTAATATGCTCAGTGCGAGCCGCATCGTTCTGATGGCGCCGGTAGTTTATTTCTTCTTAACGCCGATGCCGCATAGTCGAGAGTATGCGGTGTTGTGCACGCTGCTTGCCGTGATCACCGATGCGCTTGACGGATATTTAGCGCGCCTGCTGCATCAGGAATCGGAGTTGGGCAAAGTCATCGACCCTTTGGCCGACAAAATCGGCGTGGGCATCGTTGTTGTTTTACTATTGATTTTTGGCGATATTCCTTTGTGGTTTGCCTTTCTTATCCTGAGCAGAGATATATTGATTTTTTTGGGAGGAGTGTACATTAGGAAGCGAACGGGACTTATTCTCCCATCAAATATGCCTGGAAAATTCGCAGTATCATTTGTCGCGTTGACGTTGGTTCTGTCGATGGTTCGTTATCGCATGTTTTTTGTCGCACGCGACATATCTTTGCTCGCAAGTACTGTGTTGCTTCTATTTTCGTTCATAATATACGTCCAACGTTTCATGAACGTTATTTCCTCTGATAAGCGCTCGATGCATCCATGAGCCTTTTCGATACGTTAAAGCTGTCTCGCTTAAAAAACGGCCTTACGAAAACACGCAATGCTCTCGTTACAAAGATTAACAGGCTGGTATTTGCGAAAGGAAACGTTGACGAGGATTTTCTCCATCAACTTGAAGAGATCCTTATAGGGGCTGATGTCGGAGTGGAAACGACACACCTCATTCTATCGGCGGTAAAACAACAGGCTAGAGAGCAGCGTTATGAAAATCCGGACGAACTTAATACTTTAATTCGGGCGTCGATTTCCAACATAATTGTGGAAGGATTGGCAATGAAGAATATCGGCCCCTTTGACCTTCGTTCAGACTCAAAGCCGTACGTGATCATGGTCGTTGGTGTGAACGGTGTTGGTAAAACCACGACGATCGGCAAGCTTGCGTTCAACTATAAGTCCGCCGGTAAGAGCGTGCTTATCGGAGCAGCTGATACGTTTCGTGCAGCGGCAAATGAGCAGTTGGAAATTTGGGCACAACGTGCAGGGGTTACAGTGATTCAGCAACTTCAAGGCTCAGATCCGGCCGCGGTTGCATTCGATACTGTGAAAGCAGCTCAGGCTCGAAATGCAGATGTGGTTATAATCGACACCGCTGGACGGCTGCATACAAAAATCAATTTGATGGAAGAGCTTAAAAAGATCAAACGGGTGATTAATAAATGCGATACAAACGCACCGCACGAAGTTCTCCTCGTCCTCGATGCGTCCACCGGCCAAAACGCGATACAACAGGCAAAACAATTTGATGCCGCTGTCGGGCTTACGGGCTTGGTGGTCACAAAACTCGACGGAACAGCGAAGGGCGGAATTATTATCGCAATTACAAGAGCGTTAAAAATTCCTGTTCGGTTTATCGGCGTCGGTGAACAACTCGAAGATTTGCAGCCGTTTGATTCGAATGCCTTTGTCGAGGCGCTGTTTGAAAAAGAAGCAGCCTAAATTGTGTAGAGAAATAGTTGATTCGAAGCTGGATTAATATAAAGGAAATCCGTGGCGACGACAATTAACATCTTACCTGAACAGCTTGCAAATAAGATTGCCGCTGGTGAAGTGGTCCAACGCCCCGAATCCGTCGTGAAGGAATTGGTTGAGAATTCGATCGATGCCGGCGCTACTTCCATTTCGATCTCGGTAAAAGAAGGAGGGAAGAGTTTCATTCAAATCTCCGATAACGGGTTCGGTATGAATGATGAGGATGCTGCGATCGCCTTCGGCAGGCACGCGACAAGCAAATTAAAATCGTACGAAGATCTCGAAAATATCAGAACTCTCGGTTTTCGCGGTGAAGCTTTGGCCTCGATCGTCGCAGTCGCGCATGTAGAACTAAAAACAAGGCGCGCTGCGGATGAAGTTGGGACGTTAGTGCGAATCGAGGGAGGCGAGCTTAAGGATCACTCCAAAACGGGCACGCAGCCAGGAACGATAATTTCGGTTCGAAACCTCTTCTATAATACTCCAGCTCGCCGGCATTTTTTAAAGTCCAACAATACGGAATTCAAGCATATTTATGACGTTGTCCAACGGGTCGCACTGTCTCGTCCGGATATCGCAATTCACTTTATAAGCGACGGCGAAGATTTGCTCGACCTGCGGTCGGGCACAATTGAGGAGAGGCTGAAAAATCTTTACGGTGAGCGCCATTTTGAGACCCTCATTCCTTTTTCCGAGAAAACCGAAATGATTTCGGCTTTGGGATTTATCGGTAAGCCAGATTTTGCGCGTAAGTCGCGAGTCGATCAGTATTTATTTTTGAACAAGCGCTCCATTCTTAACCGGTCGATCAATCACGCAATCTTCTCCGGTTATGAGCATTTGATCGAGAAAGGGAATTTTCCATTTTACCTCGTTTTTCTTGAGATTGATCCACAAAAAGTCGATGTGAACGTCCACCCTTCTAAAATGGAGGTAAAGTTTGCCGATGAACAAAGCATTTACCGCTTTGTGATCTCAGTGGTTCGAAAAGCCCTCGGAACAAACGATATCGTTCCCTCATTAGAGATGAACGCTTCCAGAAATTTTGACCATTCCTTTGCCTCATTACGACATGCCGCGCTTCCGCATCATTTTTCCGGTGACGTCGGCCATTCTGAAAGAGGAATATTCTCAATCCCGTCGCCGAATTTCAACAGGGAAAATGCTTCGCAAAGCTCGTTAACGCTCGACAAATTGTTTTCAGATATTCCGACCGTCCCGTTGCCGGAGGCTGCCAAACCGCAACAGTTTGCTCACGGGACACGCGAGAACGAAGCAAAGGAAGGGAAGGGAATCTGGCAGCTTCACAATAAATACATCCTCTCTCAAATCAGGACGGGCTTGATGATCATCGACCAGCATGTCGCTCATGAGAGAATCCTGTACGAACGGGCGCTGGCTAGTTTTGAGAATGCAGTCCCGGTATCGCAACAGTTGCTTTTTCCGCACACCGTACAATTATCGTCGGGCGATTTCGCTCTGGCAAAGGAACTGATCCCCCATTTGCAGGCGTTGGGATTTGAATTAAAACTTTTCGGAAAAAACACCATCGTCCTTGAAGGTGTCCCGACAGATGTGAAAGCGGGGATGGAAGGGAGCATACTTCAGGATATCCTCGATGAATTCAAAAACAACCAGCATAGAGTGAAGCTCGATTCGCGAGATAATGTCGCCAAATCTTTCTCGTGTAAGGCCGCTATCAAAGCTGGTGACAAGCTTTCCGAAATTGAAATGAGGGTTTTAATCGATCAGCTTTTCGCTACGGCGATGCCGTATGTTTGCCCGCACGGCCGCCCTGTGGTGGTTAAGATATCCCTCAGTGAGTTGGATAGAAGGTTCATGCGTACTTCATGAAAACAGTTTTAATCATCCCCATAAGATCTTATTATAGCATTGATTAGTTTACCATTAGCTAAGAATATTCGATGATAAATACGGAAGGGAAGAGCCTATGTCGGCAGCCGATGACCTTGACTCAATAAAGCGGGCAAAGGATAAATGGAGTGGTCTTGCAGAAAATACGAAGAAAAGGGACCACGTGAAGTTCACTACTGTGAGCGGTGAACCTGTAGATACTCTTTATACACCTGACGATATCCAAAAGATCAACTACCTCTCAGATCTTGGGTTTCCAGGTGAATATCCTTATACCCGCGGTGTTCATCGGAATATGTATCGGGGGAAACTTTGGACAATGCGGCAATTTGCCGGCTTTGGAACTCCCGAAGACACAAATGAAAGATTCAAGTATCTCCTAGAGCATGGTCAGACCGGGCTTTCGACTGCCTTCGACCTTCCCACGCTAATGGGGCGAGATGCAGACGATCCCCTTTCGGAAGGAGAGGTCGGTATATGCGGCGTATCGGTGAGTTCCCTGGCAGATATGGAAATCCTTTTTAAGGAAATTCCGCTTGATAAAGCCTCAACCTCAATGACAATCAATGCTCCCGCTGCTATGATGCTCGCATTTTACATCGCGGTAGCTGAGAAGCAGGGGGTGAAACAGAGTCTACTGCGAGGAACAATACAAGCCGACATCCTTAAAGAATACATCGCGCAGAAGGAGTGGATTTATCCACCCGTCCCTTCCATGAGAATCATTACCGATATGTTTACATATTGCGCGAAAGAACTTCCTCAATTTAATCCTATCTCGATAAGCGGCTATCATATACGTGAAGCTGGTTCAACTGCAGTTCAGGAGTTAGCTTTTACTTTAGCGGATGGCTTTGCGTATGTCGAGGCAGGAATTGCTGCAGGCTTGGATATTGACTTATTCGCACCCCGCCTTTCATTTTTTTTCAACTCTCACCTTGATTTTTTTGAGGAGGTTGCAAAATTTCGTGCGGCTCGCCGGATATGGGCAAAGAGGCTCCGGTATAAGTACGGCGCAAAAGATCCGAAATCTTGGATGCTCCGGTTTCATACCCAAACGGCCGGTTGTTCACTTACGGCTCAACAACCAGAGAACAATATCGTCAGGACGGCTTTAGAAGCTTTGGCGGGCGTATTAGGAGGTACGCAGTCGCTACATACGAACTCTATGGACGAAACGCTTGCCCTTCCTTCCGATAAGGCTGCAAAGATAGCGCTTCGTACTCAACAGGTTATAGCCCATGAAATCGGCGTTACGAATACGATCGACCCGTTAGCGGGTAGTTACTTTGTAGAGGCATTGACAACGCGGATGGAGGAAGAAGCAGAGCGGTATTTTGAAAAGATCGACATTCTGGGCGGAGTCATTCCTGCCATTGAGGAAGGGTTCTTTCAACGTGAAATCGCGGAAGCTGCATACCGATACCAAAGCGAGGTCGACAGGAAAGAAAAAATAATCGTCGGGGTGAATAAGTATGTTGAAGAAGAAGAAGAAATCGAAATCCCGATCCTTAGCATTTCACCTGAAGTTGAAGCCAAACAAAAGAAACGCCTTGCGGAATTACGTCACGAAAGAAACCAAGGTGACGTCGAGAAGACTATCTCTGACCTCCAAAAAGGGGCGGCGGATGGTTCTAATCTGATGCCACTCCTCCTTAACGCCACACGCGCCTACGTAACGCTTGGCGAAATGTGCAACGCTCTAGCTGAACATTTTGGAGTTTACGAAGAGCCGGCCGTCTTCTAGCGCGGAGCGGGGTAAGTATGGCTTTCGGAAAAACTTGAATTGAAGAAAAAATGAACCAATACTTTCGGCTTCTCCGACCTTCACAATGGATCAAGAATACTTTTATTTTTGCCCCGCTTGTGTTTTCAAAACATTTATTCGACCCGCCGCTTTTCTTCGCCGCTCTCAAAGGGTTCATCTCATTCAGCATAGTTTCAAGTGCAGTTTATGTTATCAACGACATTTTCGATAGGGACGCGGATGCCGCACATCCGTTAAAACGGAATAGGCCGATCGCATCAGGCAAGGTTTCTGTTCCAGCTGCGGCGCTTCTGAGCATGGTCTTAATATGTATTACGGCCATTGTTTCTTTTTCGCTTCCTTTGGGTTTTCAATTAGTATTGAGTTCCTATCTTGTCCTACAGATCCTCTATTCCATTGCTTTAAAGAAGATTGTCATCCTCGACGTCTTCATTATTGCATCGGGTTTTATGCTGCGTGTCCTTGCCGGTGCAGAAGTGATAGATGTGATGATTTCTGACTGGATTGTTCTTTGCACGATGTTTCTTTCCCTCTTTTTAGCGCTTGCTAAACGCCGAGGTGAAATTGCCGTGTTCCATTTGACTGAAAGCAGATCGGAGCGTAAGGTGTTAGAGGAATATGATGTTAATTTTCTTGACGGTACGATGATGATTACTTCCTCCGGGATGGCAATTTCGTACGCTCTTTACACCGTCGCTGAGCGCACCGTAACGGCATTTGGAACCGACTACCTCATTTTCACTACTATTTTTGTACTCTTCGGGATTTTTCGCTACCTCTTTCTCGTCATGAAAAAAAATATGGGAGAAAATTCTGTTGTCATTATTTTTAGGGATAAACCCATGTTCATAAACCTCTGCTTGTGGTTCCTCTCCTGCGTTCTAATTATTTATCACTAAAAACAACTTCGACCATCCTCTTCTTAACCTCAGAGTGTCAGCGCGGGAACAAATGAGCCTATTTTGGAGTTCTATCTTACAACAATTTGTCGCTCAATAGCGAGGTAGGCATGTTGATAAAAAGGAAGGACGATATTGCGTCATCTGAAATAACCGCGGAGGCGCTTTATCATGACCGTCGAAAATTTATGCGTAATGCCGCTCTGGTAGTTGCCGGTGCTGCTGCCTCTGTTGCTTTGCCCAAAAACGTTTCTTCTGTTTTTGCCCAGGATGCTAAATCATGGAAACCGACAAATCCCAGCACATTCGATACGACAGAGGAGATTACGCCGTATAAGGATATCACTTCGTACAATAATTTTTATGAGTTCGGTGTTGACAAAGACGACCCGGCCCGCTATGCCGGTTCATTAATAACTGAACCGTGGAGTGTTGCGGTTGAAGGCTATGTAAAGAAACCGGCAGTCTATCATCTTGAAGATATTTTGAAAAAGGAAACAAAGGAGGACCGAATTTACAGACATCGCTGCGTTGAGGGATGGTCGATGGTGATTCCGTGGCTTGGTTTTCCTCTCTCGAATTTCCTTAAAAACGTCGAGCCAACATCAAAGGCGAAATATGTCGCATTTGAAACCAAGTTTGCTCCCGAGGAAATGCCCGGACAGCAAACTCGCGTTTTGGAATGGCCATACGTGGAAGGGCTGCGGATGGACGAGGCAATGCATCCGCTCACAATCCTTGCAGTGGGACTATACGGTAAACAGCTTCCGAATCAAGATGGGGCGCCATTTCGTCTGGTAGTCCCGTGGAAATACGGCTTCAAGAGCATCAAGTCGATCGTCAAAATCAGCTTCGTCGAGGATCAACCACCTACTTCCTGGAACCGTGCGGCATCCAACGAGTACGGGTTTTATTCAAACGTAAACCCCGAAGTTGACCATCCCCGTTGGAGCCAGGCGCACGAACGGCGCATCGGGGAGTTCTTCAGGCGAAAAACGCTAATGTTCAACGGTTATGGCGACCAAGTTGCGGGCATGTATTCTGGAATGGATCTTCGAAAATATTTTTAGGGTTGAAGGGATGAAATTTATCCTTAGGAGCCATCTCAAAAATAGATTTTACGAAAAATAACTGTATCTGTCATGCTGTCCCCAAAGGGATCCCTTCGGGAAGCATAGCGAAGCATCCATGATATTCAAATTGTTTGGATTCTTCACTTCGCTTCGTTCCGTTCAGAATGACGATCTAAGGGTTTTTGAGATGGCGTCTAGTAATTTTGGCAATGTCCTTCGATGAAAAGAAGAAGTGCGGTATCGCTGGTTAAACCTCTTGTCTTCATTTCATGTTTACTGCCAATAATTGTTCTTTCCTGGAACGGCCTGCATGATAAGCTGAGCGCCAACCCCATCTCCGACATTACAAACGAAACGGGCCTCTGGACATTGAGGTTCATTGTTATCACACTCGCGTTAACTCCGCTCAGAAAAGTCATGGGCTGGCATTGGCTGATCAAATTCAGGCGGATGATCGGGCTGTTTGCCTTTTTCTATGGCTTTCTCCATTTCACAACGTACATTTGGCTCGATCAATTTTTCGATTGGCAATCGATGGCAGCCGATATTTCTAAACGTCCATTCATTACCGTCGGATTCGCCAGCTTCGTTTTGATGGTGCCGCTTGCCGTGACGTCGACTCAAAAGATGATCCGTCGACTCGGGGGAAAGAGGTGGGATATTCTTCACCGGTTGATTTATTTTACCGGTGTCGGAGCGGTGATCCATTACATGTGGTTGGTGAAAGTTGTGATATACCGACAAATAATATACGCCGCAATTGTTGCTGCCTTGCTCCTCTTTCGATTACTATGGAAATATCGTCCCTCTATCCTTAAAGCCCGCCGGCCTGCCGAAGAACCGAGTGCTGCTTAATTAGCTTACAATTTGCTTAGCTTCGCTGATGAAGTTTCGCCGCACATGCTATTGGCGCTTACTGAAAAATTCTTTATATTTATCCAAAAGTTTCTTTTTCATTGCCAGATAAATTAATGACCCGTTCCCGCGTCGCAGTCATCAAAACTCATCCAACATCAGTTCTTTCCGACTACGAAAAGCTTGTGAAACTTGCCGGAATTGACCATGCGCTTTCGAAATCATCCCAGACAATTTTGAAGGACAACATCAGCTGGCATTTTCCTTACCTCAGCGCAAATACCACTCCGTGGCAGTTGGAAGGAACCGTGAAAGCGCTCCGCAACAATGGATTTTCGGATCTGGTTTCTGTACACAATAATACCGTAGTGACGGACCCGTATCGCGGTGAAAAAATGAACAAGCTCGACCCCATCTATAAAAAATACGGAATCGAGGAGCGGTACAATTTCAATACTGATGAGATTAAGTGGGTTCGGTATGAGCCTAAAGCGCGGATGCATGCCTTAGACAAAGTCTATCCTCACGGCATTCACCTTCCCGAATATTTTTTTGGAAAAAATATTGTCCATCTTCCAACGGTCAAGACCCACATTTACACCACGACGACGGGAGCGATGAAGAATGCTTTTGGCGGACTCCTCAATACCCGGCGGCATTATACTCACTCATGGATTCATGAAACACTTGTCGACCTCTTAGCAATCCAAAAAGAGATTCACAGCGGAATATTTGCCGTTATGGACGGTACGCTTTGCGGCAACGGCCCGGGACCGCGAACGATGATTCCTGTGGAAAAAGACTATATCCTTGCCGGCGCGGACCAAGTTGCAATCGATGCCGTAGCTGCAAAGTTGATGGGGTTCGACCCCCTCAGCATTAAGTACCTTCGACTGGCACACGAAGACAAACTCGGCTGCGCAGACCCGCGTGATATCGAGATTCTCGGCGAAGATATTTCAAATGTCAATTTTGGCTTCACCGTCGGAGACAATATAGCGAGCTTGGCCGGCGACTTTTTCTGGTTTGGCCCCCTAAAATCGATTCAAAAGTTCTTCTTCCATACGCCGATTGTGTATGGTTTCGTTTTTGGGTCGTATCTTTACCACGATTATCTCTGGTGGCCCACGAAGGGGAAAAGGATGATGCGAAAAGTGCGCTCTGAGTCAAAATGGGCCAGATTCTTTGACGAATACGGGAGGGATGACATAAAAGGATGACTTCTCGAAAAAAAGCGGAGCTCGTCCTCCTTTCGACGACCGTTATTTGGGGTGGAACGTTCGTCGTGATGAAATTAGGTTTCTCGGATATTTCTCCTTTTTTATTCGTTGCTATCCGGTTTACTCTTGGGTCGATCATCTTCGGTTTGATTTTTTTTCCGCACCTGCGATCTATCCGTCGCTCAACAATTCGGAGGGGCACTATTCTCGGCGTGTTGCTGGGCATCGGGCTTATTCTCCAGACATACGGTCTTGAGATAACGACCGCATCTAAGTCGGCGTTCATTACCGGCATGATGGTAGTGTTTACTCCGATCGCTCAAATGTTTGTCGGGCGGCGCGTTCCAAAACCGGAAAATGTAATCGGCGTTGCCGTAGTAACCACGGGTCTGTACTTTCTTACGTCTCCAAGCGGTTCGGGTTTTAATCTTGGGGATGCATTAACGCTTATCGGCGCTTTTTTGTTCGGCTTTTACATTGTGTACCTCGACATCTATTCAAAAGAAGAAGAACTTTTTCCTCTTGCGTTCCTTCAAATTGTCATCACGGCCATTCTCGGGTGGCTTCTTGTCCCGTTTGAAACATCGCAAATTCATTTCACCTGGAATCTTCTCCGCCTTTTCTTCTATACGGCCTTTTTAGCCACAGTCATAACGACGTATACGCAAACTCGTTTTCAAAAGGATACGACTCCAACCAGGGCTGGAATCCTTTTCACCCTAGAACCCGTTATCTCAGCCATCCTGGCATATTTTGTTTTAGGCGAGATTTTGGGTATGTTGGGTATTGTCGGCGCTCTCCTCATTGTCATCGGGATTCTTATTTCAGAATTATCGGATAAATTTTTTAAGAAACTTCACTGGAACATACCGTTGGCAGAAGAAGAATGATTCCTGTTTACAATGGGCGAATCGTTTGACTATGGATGTTCACGCGACAATTACCGTGCAGGGGCTTGTGCAGGGTGTCGGGTATCGCTGGTTTGTCAACCGGCATTCTGTGACGCTAGGCTTGAGGGGATTTGTAAAAAATAATTATGACGGGACAGTGCTAGTTGAAGTCGAAGGGGATCGCTCCCTTGTCGAAGAGCTCATCAATCAACTGAAAATCGGTCCACGGTCGGCTCATGTGAAAGATGTTTATGTCGAATGGAGTGAACCTAAACATCTCCTTAATGGATTCTTAATAAAATGACGTGGGTACGATAATTCTTTAGGATCGTAACGCGCCACCGGATCAATTGCAATGAATAGAATTGGATTTGGGTTTGATGTTCACAAGCTCGTTAAAGGGAGAAGACTTATTCTGGGTGGAGTTGATATCCCTTTTGAAAAAGGACTATTGGGACATTCGGATGCCGATGTTCTTCTGCATGCCATTGCGGATGCACTTCTTGGGGCGGCTGCGCTAGGCGATATCGGAAAGCATTTTCCCGACACTGATCAGGCCTACAAGAACATTTCCAGCCTGACGTTGCTCGAACACGTTTGCAAACTCATGATCGAACACGAGTATGAGATCATCAACATCGATTCGACAATTGTTTTACAGAAACCGAAAATTGCCCCGTACGTTGATGAAATGAGAAATAACATTGCACTCGCTATTCGGCTCGACCTTTCCAGAGTATCGGTGAAAGCGACGACAAATGAGGGGTTGGGATTCATCGGTGCAGGAGACGGCGCCGTTGCGTATGCGGTGGCACTGGTGAATTCAAAACAACAAAAAGATTAAGCTTTGGAATCATTTATTCATACGCTTGAGAACCTAAGCCCGACGTTAATTTATTGTTGCCTCTTTGCGATCGCATATATTGAAAACGTTTTTCCGCCGTCGCCGAGTGACGTCATTGTTGTTTTTGGCGGTTATCTTGTAGGCTTGGGTACGATTAATTTTCCTGCGGCTCTCGTCTTGACAACGATCGGAAGCATCACCGGTTTTATGACGATGTATAAAGTTGGTGATTGGTTCGGGGAATCGATAATTGAGAAGAGAAGGTTAACATTTCTTCCTCTGGAAAGCATTCATAAAGTGGAAGAATGGTTCAGGAAATACGGGTATTGGATAATTGTTGCAAACAGATTCTTATCGGGTACGCGTGCAGTTGTCTCTTTTTTTGCCGGGTTATCAAAACTGCGTTTGGTTCGGACAACAATCTTGTGCGGCCTTAGTGCATTGATCTGGAATTGGCTGATGTTGTTTGCCGGCTCTTTGCTCGGCAAGAATTGGAATTCGATCGCATTATACTTATCGACATACAGCCAGATTATTACCGGTGTGATCATCTCTGGATTTGCTATTTGGGGAATTCGGCGTCTTTATACGCGTAACAAACTCAATGGTTGAATTTCTTTACTCAATCGATAAGGCCGTATTCTTTTTCCTCAATCATACCATCAGCAATCCTGTTCTGGATTGGCTAATGCCCTTCCTGACCGACCTGAACAAACATAAACCCGCAATAGCGGTAGCGGTTATGCTTTGGCTTTGGCTGATGATTCGGGGAGGGTCGAGGGGCAGAACGGCTGGTATTCTTTTGGTCATTTCCATTGTTGTCAGCGATCAATTTAGCAGCTCAGTGTTAAAACATTTCGTCGGCAGGCTTCGTCCGTGTCACGTGTTACAGGGTGTCCGCCTCCTGGTCGATTGCGGGAGCGGGTTCTCCTTCCCGTCATCCCATGCCGTTAATAATTTTGCCGGAGCAACGATTCTCACACATTACTACCGCAAGTACGCTTGGGGATGGATTTCGCTGGCATCGCTTATTGCCCTTTCGCGACCATATATCGGCGTTCATTACCCGTCTGACATTGTTGGAGGGGCTTTGATCGGATGGGCCTGTGCATTTGCGGTGATTGAATCGTGGGAATTTGTCGAACGATCGGTTGTTCGCAAATACTTTAGACGGCCTCAATAAAATCAGTTTGCAAAATTCGATTCTTCTTTCTACATTTATCCAGTACTATTTCGATTCAAATTCTTTGTGGATAATTTCATTGAAACAAACCATGCAACACGAACCAATATTGTTCTTGCTCTTTCTACAGGCGTCTTATTCGGCTGTTCCTTCCCACCAATCCCTCTCGGGTCGCTGGCCTGCATCTCGCTGGTACCGCTTCTCCTATTAATCGAGCGGCTTCACTCTTTTCGCAAACAATTCCTCTACTCATATCTTTCTTTTTTTGTTGCTTCATGCATTGCTCTTTATTGGATCGGAGGATTTACTCATGCGAAAGACCCTTTTCTGATGATGGCGGGGAGTTTTGTGTTGCTGTGGGAACCGTTTTTTTTTAGCGTGATAGTTCTTTGTTACCTTGTTGTTAGAAAGAATTTCGGGCTGAATGCCGGCCTTGCAGCCCTCCCTTTTATTTGGGTCACATTTGAATGGCTGTATGCACTCGGCGAATTTGCGTTCCCCTGGCTCACGCTGGGCAATACGCAAACTTACCAGCTCGAGAAAATTCAATTTGCTGAACTTACCGGCATTTATGGGATATCGTTGTGGCTGGTAGTGATGAATGTGTTGTTTTTCTTTTTGTTGATGGCTGTGTTGCGGAACAACGACAAGAAACCGGTGAAGGCGAAGCTGTACCTTGCGGTCATAATTGTCATCGTCTATTTATTGCCGAATTTGTACAGCCTGACAATAGACGAAAAGCAGTTCTCCGGCGGCGGTCTCCCATCTCTAAAAGTTGGAATCGTGCAACCAAATGTCGACCCGTGGGATAAATGGGAAAATTCGAAAACACTTGCAGGCAGAGAGCAACAAGTCGAGAAATTTTTGAATGTAACACGGGAACAAAAAGCCTCGGGAGCTCAAATGAGTGTGTGGCCCGAAACAGCAATTTTGTTCGACCTGCCCACGGTCAAGGAGGAGTGTGAGAGAGTTAAGAAAGCGCTCGATTCGCTCGACATATCGCTCACGAGCGGATATATCGATTACGAGTATTATGAGGCCGGCAAAGCGCCATTGACAAGCAGCGTTATTCGAGGGTCCAATATGCATTATGACTCTTACAATGCCATTTTGTATCTTGAGCCTCGATACGAGCAAATTCAAACGTACGCAAAGATGAGGCTCGTTCCTTTTGCTGAACGCATTCCGTACGCCGAGTCTATTCCTTTCCTTATTGAGCCGCTTCGGTGGGGGGTTGGAATAAGCAATTGGGGAATTGGAAAAGACAGTACGGTGTTTGAAGATACGAATCATCACTCAAAATTTCTTGCGATGGTCTGTTATGAATCCATTTTCCCGGAATTTGTCAGTTCGTTTGTAAAGAGGGGAGCGGAATTCATGGTCTTTATAACGAACGACAGCTGGTGGGGAAATACGTCGGGAGCGAGACAGCATTGCCAATATGCCGTACTGCGCGCGGTGGAAAACAGGCGATGGATTGTCCGTTGTGCAAACGGAGGCATCTCGTGTTTCATCGATCCGCTAGGAAGGATCTACGATAAGACTCAAATGTACACGGAGGCATCAATCGTAAGATCGATTGAACCGAGAAATGAGCAGACCTTTTATACAAAGCACGGCGACTGGCTTGCCCGCATCGCAGGAATTATCTCAGGATTTTTTGTAGCTGGAAGCTTCATACATTTTCTTTTTTTTCGGTCAACAATGAAACGGAATGGACATCACAATGACCTACATTGACTTGCGAAGTGATACGGTGACAAAACCTTCAGCGGCAATGCGCCAGGCAATGGCGAACGCCGAGGTTGGCGATGATGTGTTCGGTGAAGATCCGACCGTCGTTGCACTTCAGGAAAAAGTTGCTGCGCTACTTGGAAAAGAAAAGGCGCTTTATGTACCAAGCGGCGTGATGAGCAACCAGCTCTCTATCAAAGCGCAGACCGACCCGGGCGATGAAATCATTTGTGAACAGGACGCACATATTTTCAACTATGAAACGGCTGCGCCGTCTCTCATCTCCTCAGTCCAGGTTAAAACTATTCCGGGAGTTCGAGGTGTTATCCATGCAGAACAGTTGGAAGCCGCCATCAGACCCAAAGTTTACTACATGCCTCGCTCCAGGATGATTTGCCTGGAGAATACGCATAACCGCGCCGGAGGAACAGTCTATCCTCTCGATGAAATAAAGAAAATTGCTTTGTTTGCCCGCGCTCATGAAATGACAATGCATCTCGACGGTGCACGGTTATGGAATGCCTGGGTTGCAACGGGAATTCATCCGAAAGAGTATGCTCAATATTTTGATTCCGTTTCCGTCTGTTTTTCAAAGGGACTTGGTGCGCCTATCGGATCGGCCATCGTTGGGTCGGGGACAATGATCGAACGAGCACACCGATGGAGAAAAGTGTACGGCGGGGGAATGCGCCAAGCTGGTATCATTGCTGCCGGAGCTGTGTATGCACTTGATCACAATATTGAACGGCTGAAAGAGGATCATGAAAAAGCAAAATATTTTGCAGAAAAGGTTTCTCTTCTCTCAAAACTCTCGGTCGACATGGAGACCGTGCAAACTAATATTGTCATTATTAACACTGAAAAAACCGGAAAACAGCCTGATGAGATCATCGCACTTCTCAAGGCGAAGGGACTTCTCGTAACCCTCGGATCATACAACAGTATCCGTGCCGTTATGCATCTCGATGTGTCGATGGAACAAGTGCGACTAGCGGTTCAAATCTTCACTGCCAGCTGAGATAAGCATGGATAAAAAATTATTTCACCATCATACTCAGGTCCGCGTTCGAAATTATGAGATCGATTGGCAGGGAATTGTCCACAATGCAGTCTACCTCCATTATTTTGAGATAGGGAGGATAGAATATTTAAATACGATCGGAGCAAAAGTAGATATCAACACAATCAATCACGAGGCAAAAGTTGTGCTTGCAAGAAATGAGATTGATTACCGTAATCCGGCACGGTACGGCGATACGATCAACGTATATTCCAGAGTTTCCACCATCAAGAATTCCAGCTTTATTTTTGAAGGGATTCTCGAACGGGAATCAACCGGCGACATAATTGCAGAAAATGTAGCCGTTCATGTTTGGATTAATCACAAAACAAATGCCACCATGCCCGTTCCTGATGAATTTCGAAAACTCGTTCAGCGCTACGAAGGTACAACCGCCTCCATTTATTGGCCGCAAATAATTGTTTAATGATGCATGACTACTTTTGAAGAATTCAAAACACTTTCGCGTGGCGGGAATATCATTCCGATCTATGAAGAGTTGATGGCGGATACGGAGACGCCTGTTTCTGTCTACCTTAAAGTCAAAGACGAAAGCCCGTATTCGTTTTTGCTCGAAAGCGTGGAAGGCGGAGAGAAGGTCGGCCGTTATACGTTTCTCGGTTACAATCCTTTTATGGTGTTTGAAATTAGAGGGAAGTCCTTCTCCATTAAACCGCGCCATCCGGATGTGCAAGTGCTGCCGACGCTTGTCGACGCGTCGATGGCTCCCCTTGAAGCTTTGAAGAAAATATTCGCTCACTGCAAAACGGTTCCAGTCGATGGCTTGCCCCGCTTTACGGGAGGCGCCGTGGGATACTTCGGCTATGAAACTATTCAGCTTTTGGAAGAGATTCCTTCTGCGAAGGTGGACAGTCTTAATTGGAACGACGCGACGTTGATGTTTTTTGACACGCTACTCGTATTCGACGCGGTAAAGCGCAATGTCTCTGCTGTTGCCAACGCCTACATACCTCAAGGGGCTAGTGAAACTCAATTGCATGAAGAGTACGATAAAGCAGTCGCAGAAATTGAAAAGCTGAAAGCGATCCTGAAAAAAAATGTCCCCTACGAGGTAAAAGCTGCCCGGTCAATTGGTGAATTGAAGTATATGATAGGGCGGGATGATTTTCTTAAGAATGTAGGAAAGGCTAAAAAGTATATTATTGATGGAGATATATTCCAGGTGGTTCTGTCGCAACAAATGCAGATGACATTTGAGGGAGATCCGTTCGATCTCTACCGAATGTTGCGTATTGTAAATCCATCTCCTTACCTTTATTTTCTTAATATCAATGGGATGTCTATCATTGGGTCATCGCCTGAGTTACTTGTTCGGCTTGACAATGGCATCGTTGAAACACGACCTATCGCGGGGACGCGCCGCCGCGGTGCAACCCCGGCCGAAGATACCCGCCTGGAGAGCGAATTGCTCGCAGACGAAAAAGAATGCGCCGAGCATTTGATGCTGGTTGATCTTGGCCGAAATGATATCGGCCGCATCAGCGAATATGGGAGTGTCGAAGTGACGCAATTCATGGCAATTGAAAAATACTCGCATGTCATGCATATCGTTTCGAACATCCGAGGAAAGCTTCGAAAAGGCATGTCCGCTGTCGACGCGCTTTATTCTTGTTTTCCTGCAGGAACGCTGAGCGGTGCTCCCAAAATTCGCGCGATGGAAATTATTGCAGAACTGGAACCGAACAAACGAGGCGTGTACGGCGGTGCAGTCGGCTATTTGGATTTTTCAGGCAACCTTGATTCATGTATCGCAATCAGGACGATGGTCGTGAAGGACGGGGTTGCGTATTTCCAGGCCGGAGGCGGAATTGTTCACGATTCCGTCCCTGAAAAAGAATTCCAAGAATCGCTCGACAAAGTTGCCGCGACATTGACGGCTGTTGAACATTTACGAAAATTGCAGTGACACCCGATGATTCTCATCATAGATAATTACGATTCATTCACGTTCAACCTCGTTCAATATCTCGGCGAACTCGGCGTTGAGATTCGCGTTGCCCGGAATGATGCAATGACGATCGCCGATGTACAGAAAATTAATCCGGAGGGGATCGTAATTTCTCCCGGGCCGTGCACACCGAATGAAGCCGGTATTTCGGTCGAGCTGATTAAGAAATTCTACAGCACAATCCCTATCCTTGGGGTATGCCTCGGACATCAAGCCATCGGCCAGGCATTCGGAGGAGAGATCGTAAAAGCCCCGACGGTTGTTCACGGAAAAGTATCAACAATTCATCATACCGGTAAAGGAATTTTTCGGTCGGTTCCGGATAAATTTTTGGCGGCTCGATACCATTCATTAATCATTGAAAAAGAGAGCCTTCCAAAAGAACTGGAAATTACCGCCTGGACCGACGACAACGTCATCATGGGAGTAAAGCACGATAAATTCCCGACGTTCGGAGTACAATTTCATCCCGAATCTATCGCGACACAACACGGGAAGATTATTTTGGATAACTTTGTTAAACGTCTTTATTAACCCTGTCGGTACTCGAAAAGGAATCTCACTATGGCTCCAACAAGAACGGAACATGATATTATTCAGGATATTAAGCTTGAGCAACTCCTTAAGACTCAAGAGGATATCTGGCGAGTTTTTCGCGTGATGTCCGAGTTTGTCGAGGGCTTTGAAACGTTCTCCCGGCTGGGACCTTGTATAACGATTTTTGGCTCGGCCCGAACGAAGCCTGGTTCGCGGTACTATGAAATGGCTGTAAAGGTAGCGGGCGAATTTGTCCGGAACGGATACGGTATTATTTCGGGGGGCGGGCCGGGTATCATGGAGGCTGCAAATAAAGGAGCAAAAGAAGCAGGAGGGGTTTCGGTCGGTATCAACATCGATCTGCCGTTCGAGCAGAGCGCCAATCTTTATATCGACAAGGATAAATTGATCACGTTCAGGCATTTTTATGTTCGCAAAGTAATGTTCGTTAAATACGCACAAGCATTTGTTGTGATGCCGGGCGGATTCGGTACTCTCGATGAAATGTTTGAGTCAATCACGCTGGTACAAACAAAAAAAGTGAGCACGTTTCCGATCATCCTTATGGGAAAGGAATACTGGAGCGGTTTGTTTGATTGGATAAAGACAAAAATGCTTGCGGAGGGAAATATTTCAAACGAAGATCTAAAGTTGTTTTCGATAACGGACGACCCGAAAGTTGCTGCGGAAATCGTCACTGATTTCTACAAGACGACCGAGCACGCACCAAACTTCTAGAGGGAAAGATGGAAAAAGCAAAAGTCTCCGAGGTACTCGACCAAATCGGTACCCTGCTCGAACTCAAAGGAGAGAATCCCTTTAAGTGCCGCGCATACCATAACGCTGCCCGTGCTATTGAAGGTGCCACAGCCGATCTGGAGACACTCGTTCGTTCGGGAGAGATCAGAAATATAAAGGGGATAGGCGAAGCAATTGCCGAAAAGATCACTGAGCTTATAGCTACTGGGAAATCGAAGTATTATGAAGAATTGAAAGCCTCTTTGCCGGAAGGTTTGATGGGCATGCTGGGAATTTCGGGTGTCGGCCCGAAAAAAGTTAAAGTACTTTATGAAAAGCTGAAAATAAAATCGGTTGAAGAGCTTGAGGCAGCCTGCAAAGCCGGCAAGCTGGAAAAGCTGGAAGGCTTCGGTAAGAAAACGGAAGAAAATATTTTGGCGGGGATTGAAACAATGAGGAAGCACAGCTCTAAATTCCTCTACTCTGTCGCTGAAAAAGCCGCACAGAGCATTTATGCCGTCGTCTTCAAGCAAAAAGGAATTATTCGGGCGGAAATTGCGGGCAGCCTGCGGCGGAAAAAGGAGGTTATTGGAGATATTGACATCGTCGCCAGTGCAAAGGGGTCTGCAGTTTCGGGAATCATGAAGGCCTTTACTTCCCATTCCGACGTCGAACGCATCACCGGTGAAGGCGAAACAAAGTCGAGCGTTGTCCTCAAATCCGGAATCAATTGCGACTTGCGCGTTGTCGATGATTCTGAATTTCCATTCGCGCTTAATTATTTCACGGGAAGCAAGGACCACAACGTCCGCCTGCGGACTATCGCAAAGAAATTCGAGCTGAGCTTGAACGAGTACGGTTTCTCTAAAATCGGGTCGGAAGAAAAAAGGGGGAAGGCAAAAAAAACCGTCCCTTGCAAAAACGAAGAGGGAATCTATAAAACTCTCGGTCTTCAATATACTCCTCCTGAACTTCGCGAAGATTTTGGAGAAATTGAGGCAGCAGAAAAGAATAAGCTTCCGACACTAGTTTCGGAAAATGATATTCGCGGAACGTTCCACTGCCATACAAATTACAGCGACGGAATAAATACGCTCTCGGAAATGGCCCAAGCCGCGCAAAATTTAGGCTGGGAGTATTTAGGCATCGCGGACCACAGCAAAATTGCCGTTTACGCTAACGGTTTGACCGAAGATCGCGTAAAAAAGCAACAAAAAGAAATTAATACATTGAATCAAAAATGGCCCAACTTCCGTATCTTTAGTGGAACTGAGGTCGATATTCTGCCGACGGGCGCACTCGACTTCAGTGATAAAATTCTCTCGACGTTCGATTATGTCGTTGCCTCAGTCCATAGTAGTTTCAAAATGACTGAAGCCGAAATGACGAAACGAATTCTGAGGGCTCTAAAGAACAAATACGTGACAGTACTGGGACATCCAACGGGCCGATTGTTGCTGCAGCGCGATGCGTATCCGCTGAACCAGACAGCGATCATCGATGCCGCAGCAGAGTACGGAAAGTGTATCGAAATCAATGCGCATCCTTCCCGATTGGACCTCGACTGGCGGATGTGCAAGTATGCCAAAGAAAAGGGCGTCAAAATCTCAATCAATCCCGATGCGCATGTGGTCGACGGCTTACACGACGTACGGTATGGCGTCGGCATTGCCAGAAAGGGCTGGCTTGAGAAAAATGACGTTCTCAACACGATGGGCTTGCACCAAGTCCAAAAATATTTATCCTCTTTCAAGCGGTAATCTGTAAAGGAGAAACTCATGAGCGCGCATCGAAGACCGTATCTTGGCGCAATAATTCTTATCACACTCGGGATTCTATTTTTGCTTGATAATCTTGGTGTTGCAGACTTTGGGAGCGTCATCACCACCTATTGGCCCCTTATCCTCATCCTCATAGGAATCAGAATTTTCTTTCGCTATGGCAGAAGTTCAACTCAGTCCTCGCCAACTGTGAGCCTAGGCTCCGGTGCTGCTCAGGAGTCGAGCGCATCTTCCGTTAACAACTCGAATGTGTTCGGCGATGTTGACCTTAAAATCAATTCGAAAGAATTCCGCGGCGGTTCGATCTCCAACACCTTCGGTGAAATGAATATTGACCTGTCTGAAATAGCGTTAGCCGAGGGAGAACAAATCCTCAAATTAGACGGCGTTTTCGGAGATCTTCATGTCCTGGTTCCGAAGGACATTGAATTGTACGTGGCGACCCATTCGGTTTTTGGGGATGTCAGGGTGCTGGGGACTATCAAAGGCGGGTTTGGTCAGGATATCTCTTACTCGACTCCTAGTTATGCAGGCGCGACCAAGAAACTTCGCATAATTTCACACCAGATTTTTGGTGATGTAAAAGTTTGGTGAGGGGGAAGGGACGAGAAGCTAGTAGCGGCATCGGATCAAGAACAACTGGGACATTAACAATGAGTATCTTTACCGAGCTTGGAATTCCATCGAGAACCATATCGTACTCCATGGTGTACCAGGCACGACCAGTGATAGAGATCGTTGAATTTAAGAAGGTAATCAATGAATCTCTTCGGAATACTCTCATGGACGCCGCTCTTCTCCGCGATGCGTTCCAATCATCGCTCATTGAGGCACGGATGAAATCGGCGCAAGTGTCTCAAGGGGCACTTAATCAATACTTGTCGACTCCGATAAAATCCGACAACGAAGATGTGCGAAGAATTATCAAGGAAGCTCTCGAAAAATATTCGGACCAAATACTTCCAACAGCCAAAATTGGAATTGAAGCTGCCTGGAACTCGAACATTGTCGGGGATGCAATAATTGTCGGATCTCAGACGAAATTGTCTGTCCTCGTCCGAAAAATGCTCTCATCTGGAAAACGCACGCTAGGCCATTTAGGTTTCTCGCGCGGAAAATCTTCATCGACGATTTTCGAAACAGTGTACCTTTTGGAGACCGGAATCAACGTCGATTTGCTGGAGTACGTTCTTCGCAAAAGCGCTTCGGTTCTGGATATCTCCCGAAATGTAGAACGTACATGGAGCGGAATACATACAATAGTAGCGAGTGCAGGTGTGGGGGAACAAACCGCAAGCTTATGGGAAGCATCACTCTATCCGCAAATACTGGGAATGAACAACAATGAGTTTATTGCGGAGGTTGAAAAAATATTTGAGCAATTGTCCAAGGAATTTAATCTTCACCAATTGTCATTGTGGCAAAAAAGATTCACGTTCCGTGATGAGGATGGTTTCACAATTCGCGTCCGGATGATACCGGACCAGAAATTGCTGTTTGAAATTGTGAAGTGGCTTGCCTCGACGGAAAATGTGCAACTGAAACAGGCATTAACGGCGAATGCAGCACTGATTGTTAAGGAGATTATTTCTTAGGTATGATAAAGAGACAAAGGGGAAAAGAAGCAGGTGAGGGGATTAATCAACGAGCGTTTGAAATAGAGCTGCTGCTTCGAGAAAAATATCCTTCCGCCCCGACCGCTCTCCGGCATGCAAACCCACTTCAACTCTTGATCTCTGTCATCCTTTCAGCCCAATGTACTGACGCGCGAGTCAACATGGTGACGCCGGCGCTGTTTGAGGAATATGCAACGGCTGAGGCCTTCGCTCATGCCCACCCCGCCGATCTTGAACGGGCAATTCATTCAACAGGATTTTATCACAGCAAAGCGAAAAATATCATCAACTGCTGCAAAGCCATCATTGAAAAGCACGCCGGCCAAGTTCCATCATCAATGGATGAACTCCTTCAGCTTCCAGGGGTGGGGCGGAAAACGGCGAATTGTGTTCTTAGCGGAGCCTTCAATATTTCCTCTGGTATAGTGGTAGACACTCATGTGAAACGGTTAGCGCTGAGACTCGGATTGACAAAAAATTCATCGCCAGAAAAAATTGAGTTAGACTTATGCGGGTTGATCGATAGGAAGGACTGGATCCATTTTGGAAATGCGTTGATTCTTCACGGAAGAGGAATCTGCAACGCGCGAAAACCGCAATGTAGCGTCTGTTTTCTCAGCCATAAGTGCCCTTCGGCAGAAGCCTGAGGAGAGTGTCGATCCTCAGAGCTTCGAGACGTCGTCATGAAGTTTCATAATACATAATTTGCAGAAATAAAAGAGTTTCGAATCCCCGATTTCCCTCTCGACAAGTTGTTGCTTGTTAAATCTTTTCTTACAAATCGCGCACTGCTCCGTATCTCTTCCGTCTAGGGGTTTGGCTGACTTCATGATAAATCCATAGCCGTAAAAGATTACAGCAATGAGCATCAGTAGAAACAAAGCAGCCAAAATTGATAATGTCATGAAAATTTCCTTTAATGAATAGTCAGAATGTAATAACATCCCCCTAAAAATCAAATAAGAAAGGCCGGCGAAATGGATCGAGCCAGCACTCTTGCACTGCTATATGAATATACGAAAAGTGAAAGCCTGCGAAAGCATGCCTTAACCGTTGAGGCGGCGATGCGAGCATACGCAAAAAAATTCTCCGCGGATGAAGAACTATGGGGAATTACTGGATTGATTCACGATTTTGACTACGAGATATATCCGCAGGCGCCGGACCATCCGATGAAAGGTTCGGAAGTATTAAAGGCGAAAGGATACCCGGACGACATCCGGGCCGCAATTCTCGGCCACGCTTCGTACACGGGAGTTCCGCGCGAGTCGCTTATGTCAAAAGCATTGTTTGCCTGCGATGAATTGTGCGGTTTTATTGTGGCATGTTCACTAGTGCGTCCCAACAAAAAAATTGAAGGGCTTGAGGTCAGTTCTGTAAAGAAGAAACTTAAAGACAAGGCGTTTGCCCGAAATGTGAACAGGGAGGATATTATTCATGGCGCGGAGGAACTTGGCGTTCCGCTGGATGAACACATCCAGTTCGTGATCAATGCCTTGAAAACAAACGCTTCCGATGTGGGATTATGACTGCGTTGAACCTTCAGAGCCTTAAAAATGTTATAGTTACAGACGACGCACACAACAGCAAAGTACTGAGAATAGTGGAAACTTCTGAGATCAAAATTCATCCTACGATTCACGACAGCACGTTTTCCAGTTTGGTAGGCAATACCCCGTTGCTCAAAATGAATCACATCGGAAAGGAATTTCCGGGGGTGGAATTTTACGTCAAAGCCGAATGGTATAACCCCAGCGGGTCTGTCAAAGACCGCGCGGCCTTGAACATGATTCTTGAGGGAGAGAAATCCGGCCGCCTCACTCGGGAACGAATCATCGTGGATGCAACGAGCGGTAACACCGGAATAGCACTGGCAATGTTTGGTACGGTGCGTGGTTATAGGGTACATATTTTCATGCCCTCAAACGCGTCGAGAGAGCGGAAAAAAATGATTGCGGCCTTTGGAGCAAAGCTTACTCTTACAAATCCCCTTGAGGGGACTGACGGGGCACAAAAAAGAGTAAAAGAATTAGTGCGGGATAATCCGGAAGAGTTTTTCTATCCTGACCAATACAACAACCCCGCAAACTGGAAAGCTCACTACAACGGAACAGGAAAGGAAATTATCCATCAGACAAACGGCACCATCACTCACTTTGTTGCAGGATTAGGAACGAGCGGCACGTTTGTCGGAACATCCAGGAGACTGAAGGAATTTCGCTCAGATATCCGATGCATTTCGGTCCAGCCGGATTCGCCTCTTCACGGTATCGAGGGACTCAAGCATATGCAATCAGCGATTGTACCGGGCATTTACGACCCCTCGATTGCTGATGAGTGTCTTCATGTCTCGACGGAAGAATCGCAGGCAATGATGAAAAGACTCGCGCAAGAAGAAGGATTGTTTGTCGGAATTTCTTCCGGCGCTAACGTTGCGGCGTCACTGAAGATCGCCAAACAGATTTCTGGAGGCGTTATTGTGACGGTTCTGTGCGACGACGGTTCGCGGTATTTGAGCGAGCATATCTGGGATAAGCATGCTTAAATTATCGAGAGCTGTCTTCGAAATAATTCAAAAACAAGGTCAAAAGACTTTTCCGCGCGAGTGCTGCGGGGTGCTTTTCGGCAAAGTGGACGGGGAACAGCGATCTGTGACGGAAGTTTTTGTGATCGAGAACCAATTTGAAGAAGCGGAGCGGTATCACCGTTTTCTTATTACTCCCGATAACTACAGGACAGCTGATGCCGATGCGCGCGCAAAAAAACTCGACATTATTGGATTCTATCATTCGCATCCGGATTCACCCTCGGTAGCGTCGAAATATGATCTTGACCATGCCTTTCCGTGGTTCTCGTATCTCATTGTCTCCATCATGAAGAGCAAGTACTGCGATCATCATTCGTGGATCATGGAAAACGATAGGAGTAAGTTCAAAGAAGAGGGTGTTGTCATCGAATAAATAATAATAGCAGAGGAAGTATAATGTCCGTTCAAATATTGATTCCAACGCCGTTGAGGCAATTTACTAATAACCTCGAGTCGGTCTCCGTTGACGGAGGCTCGGTTGGAGAAGCTCTGAAGAACTTGTGCGTCAAATATTCCGCGCTTCATAAACACCTTTACTCTGATGACGGGAAGTTGCGGAATTTTGTCAATGTATACATCAACGACGAGGATATTCGCTATTTACAGAAAGAAGCGACACCCGTTTCGGAGAAAGATGTCCTTAGCATCATCCCGTCGATCGCAGGAGGAGATCTATAAATGGCAAACGTTGAGTTATCGGGAGAAGAGGTCCGACGATACGGACGGCACTTGATCATGCCGGAGGTCGGAATGGACGGACAAAAGAAATTGAAGGGGGCAAGCGTTCTCTTGATCGGTGCCGGCGGCCTTGGCTCGCCGCTGGGGCTATACCTTGCGGCTGCCGGGGTCGGAAGGATCGGCATAGTCGATTTCGACGTTGTCGATTATTCTAATTTGCAGCGCCAGGTAATGCATTCGACGAAAGATGTTGGACGCCCGAAGCTCGCATCAGCAAAAGAACGGCTTGAGGGTATCAACCCGTTTGTGAAGATTGAGACGCATGAAATGCATCTCACCTCCGAGAATGCGCTCAAATTATTTTCAGGGTACGATATTATTGTCGATGGCACTGATAATTTCCCAACCCGATACCTTGTCAACGATGCCTGTGTTCTGACCGGCAAACCGAATGTTTACGGAAGTATTTTTCGGTTCGAGGGGCAGGTATCTGTTTTTGCGATGAAAGACGGCCCCTGTTATCGTTGTTTGTATCCTGAGCCCCCTCCACCGGGTTTGGTTCCGAGTTGCGCAGAGGGGGGGGTGCTTGGAATTCTGCCGGGAATCATCGGCACGATTCAGGCCAATGAGACGGTAAAACTTATTATCGGAAAGGGAGAGCCGCTGGTCGGGAGATTATTGCTTTTCGATGCGTTGAAGACAAAATTCCGTGAACTCAAGCTTCGAAAAAATCCGGACTGTCCGGTATGTGGCGAACATCGCACAATCACATCGCTCATCGACTACGAAGCATTTTGCGGTGTACAACCTGGCTGGGATTCTTTCACAAGGGAGGAGCAATACGAAATCACGGTTGGAGAGCTGAAACAGCGGCTCGACAAGAAGGACGACCTATTCATTCTAGACGTGCGAGAGCCGCAGGAGTATCAGATTTGCAATCTTAATGGTTATTTGATTCCTTTACGAGACCTGCCAAAAAGAATTAACGAGCTGGACACAGCTAAAGAAATTATAGTTCATTGCAAAGTCGGAGGTCGAAGCCGCCAAGCCGTCGAATTTATGAAACAGGCCGGTTTCCGGAAGGTGAAAAACTTGGTCGGCGGGATCGACGAATGGGCAGAGGTGGTTGACCCGTCGATGCCGCGATATTAGTATCAACGAACGCGTTGCATCGATAAGTTCGTTTGTCTTTTCGGAACATCTCCCCTCAAGAATTCCCAAATAGAGCGGGATGATTACAACCGATCAAACCTTGCTTGGAAAAAGCGCAGGTACTTCGGTTCGTACACCATTTTCATTCCTTTGATAGTTGCGCGTTGCTCGAACACCGTTTCGACCGATTCCGCCGTTACGTCGCAATGTGCCTGTGTGTAGACACGTCGCGGAAACGTAAGGCGCACAAGTTCAAGCTTCGGATAGTAGTGGTCGCCGGTCTCTTTGTTCCGGCCCGCTGAAACAATACCGCGTTCCATCGAGCGAATGCCGGAATCCATATATAGCTCTGCTGCAAGAGTCTGCGCTGGAAATTCGATCTGAGGAACATGCGGAAGGAATCTTTTTGCGTCGAGAAATATCGCATGTCCTCCAATCGGGACAACAATAGGAACCCCGATGCTTTGCAGTTTTTCTCCTACATATTCAATCTGCCCGATTCTCGCTTTGATGTGTGCATCTTGAACACCTTCCTCGATCCCGCGCGCCATCGCCTCCATATCGCGCCCTGCCATCCCGCCGTATGTGTGTAGCCCTTCATAGACCACAACCATGTTACGCGCTTCCTCAAAAACGTCATAATCGTTTAACGCGAGGAAGCCGCCGATGTTGACGAGCAAATCCTTTTTGCCGCTCATGGTTGCACCGTCGGTCAAGGAGCACATTTCCTTTAAAATATCAGCGATTGATTTCTTCTCATATCCTTTTTCCCGCACTTTAATGAAGTACGCATTCTCCATTGCCCGGGTCGCGTCGAGGATCATTTTGATATTGTGCTTTGCCGTCAACGTTCGGACGCGGCGTAAATTCTCCATCGATATTGGCTGGCCTCCCGCCATATTCACCGTCGCTGCTACGGTGACATAAGGAATTTTTTTCTCCCCGACCTTTTTGACTAGGTCCTCGAGCTTTTGAAGGTCGATATCTCCTTTGAACGGGTGCACGCTTTGTGAATCATGAGCTTCATTGATAATAACATCGACGAATGTCGCGCCTGCCAATTCCTGATGAAGACGGGTTGTCGTAAAGTACATATTGCCCGGTACGTAGTCGCCTGGCTTGATCAGCAACTTTGATATAATATGTTCCGCACCGCGTCCTTGATGTGTTGGTACCAGATACTTGTAACCGTAATACTTTTGTACGTTTTCTTCCAGATGGTAATAATTCTTGCTGCCGGCATACGCTTCGTCTCCCAGCATCATTCCGGCCCATTGGTAGTCGCTCATCGCATTAGTTCCGCTGTCTGTCAACAAGTCTATGTAAACATCCTCCGACCGGAGAAGAAATGTATTGTATCCAGCCTCCCGGATAGCCGTAAGCCGTTCTTCGCGTGTAGTTACTTTCAACGGCTCTACGACTTTTATTTTAAACGGCTCTGCCCATGACCGACGTTCTAATTTCGCCATAGATACTCCTAGTACAGTTCGTTGACTTTCGAAATTGAATTTGCTATCATAATTTTAACTGTTTCAATATACTGATTCTCCATCCGATGTTCAACGCCATCTCCTCGAAGATAAAACAACTTCAATGATCAGTCCGACAGTCCTTCAGAAAATCTCTCAGATAGCGGGAAAAAATAATTTTCTTGATTCTCAGGAAGATAAGATAGCGTATTCGTATGATGGCACGCCATTGCTGCACTCCTTGCCCGACGCGATTGTCATTCCTCATACGAAGGAAGAAATTTCCAAAATTCTCGCATTGGCAAACGAGGAACACTTTGCGATTGTCCCTCGAGGCTCCGGTTCGGGACTCAGCGGCGGTTCAATCCCTGTGGAAAATTCAATCGTAATGCTTATGTCCCATTGGAACAAGATTCTGGAAGTGGATACGGAGAATTTAACCGCTCTGGTAGAGCCAGGCGTTATCACAGCAGATGTACATTCGGCGGTTGAAAAATTGGGGTTATTCTATCCGCCTGATCCGGGAAGCATGAATATTTGCACGATCGGCGGAAATGTTGCAGAGAACGCGGGCGGCCTGCGTGGACTGAAGTATGGTGTAACAAAGAACTACGTGATGGGACTTGAAACCGTGCTTCCAACCGGGGAAATTATTTTTTCCGGCGGTAAAATGGTAAAGGATGTGGCAGGCTATAATTTAAAAGACTTTTTCGTCGGCTCGGAGGGAACGCTCGGAGTTTTCACAAAAATACTTCTAAAACTCATTCCTAAACCTGAAACTAGCAAGACGATGCTCGCGTACTTTCAGACTCGAAATGATGCTGCGGAAGCGGTCTCTGCAATCATTGCTGCCCATGTTATTCCGGTTACCGTCGAATTCTTGGATCGAACAACGATTAAATGCGTTGAAGAGTATGCACATCTTGGTCTGCCGACGTCGATTGAATCATTGTTATTAATTGAAGTGGACGGCCGTGCTGCAATCGTAGAAGAGGACGCTGCAAAGGTAGTGGAACTATGCAAAAAGCACAAATGCACAGAAATCAATACAGCGCATAATGAGTCTGATGCCGTTCGATTGAAGACCGCACGCCGCGCTGCATTTTCCGCTCTGGCACGCGTAAAGCCCACGACAATTTTGGAAGATGTTACAGTGCCTCGCAGTGAAATTGCTCCAATGATTGAGCGAATCATTTCGATAGGAAAACATTACGACGTCATGTTTGGAATATTTGGGCACGCCGGCGATGGCAATCTTCATCCCACCTGTTTGACGGATGAACGAGACAAAGATGAGATTCAACGGGCAGAATCAGCGTTCGAGGAAATTTTCAACGAGTCGATAAAATTGGGGGGAACGATTACAGGCGAGCACGGCACCGGTTTAGCAAAGAAAAAATTTCTTACCGCAGTAGCTGGTATCCCTGCCGTGGAAATGATGAGATCGATAAAATCTTCTATTGACCCTAATAGCGTTCTAAATCCGGGTAAAATCTTCTCGATTAAGCCTAAATGCGAAGGAAATCTTCCTCGGAGTCAAGAGCAAATCAGAAAGTTTGAAGAACTGGGCGCATGGACATGAAATGTAAGGAAGGAGTTCATCGATTTTGCCGCTGCTTGCAATTTTTGAAAACGGTTGATATCTAGGTGTAAGGAAGGTTGGAAATGAAATTCGTCTTATTTTTGAAAGCGTAAGTAGTTATGGCGGATCAAACTACAAAGAACGCTTTACCAGAAAAGAATAAATCCGGATTCATCGGCATCGATATTCCGAGTTATGATTTTATCACTAATTGCATGCATTGCGGTTTATGCCTGCCTACTTGTCCCACGTACGTATTGACTGGCTCAGAAAAATCGTCACCTCGCGGACGTATAAGGCTAATGAAATCCGTCGCTGACGGCGATATGGAAATTACCCCCGGCTTTGTTGACGAAATGAATTTTTGCCTCGACTGCCAGGCGTGCGAAACGGCGTGTCCGGCCGGAGTTAAATATGGAGCCCTGATTGAAGCTGCCCGAAATCAGATTTACAAACAGGGAAGAGTGACTCGGTTGGAAAAATGGCTGAAGAGCATATTTCTGGCCGAGATCCTTGCATCAAAAAGAAAGATAAAGTTTCTTGCGATACTGCTTCGATTCTATCAACGGTCTGGTTTGGAATGGTTTGCAACAAGAGCAAGTCTTCTTGATCGCCTCATGCCAAAAATGGCAAAGCTTCAACGTTTTTCCCCTCGCATCAACAAAAAATCCTTTGATGAATTATTTCCTGAAATAATCCGTCCGGTTGGAGCTGTTAAGCATCGCGTGGCTTTTCTTTCAGGCTGCATTATGAATGTTGCTTTTGCCGACGTAAACGCCGACACTGTCGAAGTGCTTAGGCGAAACGGATGCGAAATTATTGTGCCGCGAACGCAAGAATGTTGCGGTTCTTTGCAGGCGCACAACGGAGATTTCGAATCCGCAAGAAAGCTTGCACGCCGCAATATCGATATTTTTATGGAATACGAATTTGAGGCAATCGTCATCAACTCGGCAGGATGCGGTGCATTCATGAAAGAATATGATCGTTATCTCGCAGAAGACATTCAGTATGCTGAAAAAGCCAAATTTGTTTCCTCTAAAGTGAAAGACCTGACTGAGTTTTTGGTCTCCATCAATTTTGAGAAACCTTCACGTCCGCTCAGCGTTCGGGTGGCATACCATGACGCCTGCCATCTTGTTCATGCTCAACACATTTACTCGGAGCCCCGTGAAATCTTGAGAGCAGTACCAGGGCTCGATCTTGTTGAACTAACGGAGTCGACATGGTGCTGCGGTAGCGCCGGCATTTACAATATCATGCGTTATGATGATTCAATGAAATTTCTCGAACGCAAAGTAAGAAACGTTGAAACAACGGGGGCAGAGCTCATCGTTGCATGTAATCCAGGATGTTTGGCGCAGCTCAATCAAGGGTTGAATATGTATAACGTTAAAGGAGAAGCGATCCATCTTGCGACGCTATTGCAAAGGGCTTACGCGAAGTCAGATTAAGTGTAACGGGAATTCACTGAATGGTCTTTATTTTGAAGGCTCGTTTACACTAATGGGAAAGAAAATCCTTCTTTCAGCATTCGGAATTCAAACGGAACTGTCCATCAACATTTTTCATGGTCACGAAAAAGCCTGATTAAGGCTTCGTTCTTAACAAGGAGAATACAATGGATATTAAAAACACGCGCAGAGATTTTATGAAGACGTTGACCCTTTTTGGTTTTGGGTCCGCCTTCCTATCCCAAAAGGGTTTTTCGGCAACCGGATTGGGATTTCCGACAACTGGAAAGGGAATAGTGGTTTCAAGCGCAAACGGGCTCCAGGCGATAGAAAAGGCCAGTCAACTTATTAAAAGCGGTGCCGATGCTCTGGATGCCGTGATTGCGGCAGTCAACATTGTCGAGGATGATCCAAATGACATGTCTGTTGGTTTGGGAGGGTTGCCCAACGCAGATGGCGTTGTAGAGCTCGATGCTTCAGTGATGCATGGGCCATCTCACCGTGCGGGAGCAGTTGGTGCGCTGCAAAATATCAAAAACCCCTCAAAGGTGGCAAAGATGGTGATGGATCGAACAGACCATGTATTTCTGGTAGGAGAAGGCGCGCTTAAATTTGCGAAGATGCACGGTTTTAAAGAAGAGAATCTCCTTACTGAACAATCGAGAGAAGAGTGGGTGCGTTGGAAAGAGACCCTCAGCAACGAGGACGATTATTTACCACCCCATACAATTGAGGATAAAGATATTGGCGAAGGAATCAAGAAAGCTCTTCAAACGTACGGTACTATAAATTGTTTGGGATTGGATTTACAGGGAAATCTTTCAGGCGTTACTACTACAAGTGGACTGTCCTATAAGATTCCGGGCAGGGTGGGCGATTCACCAATAATTGGTGCCGGACTGTACGTCGACAATGAGATCGGCGCTGCCGGCTCGACTGGCCGTGGCGAGGCTAACATTGCCAACTGCAGCAGCGTCATGATCGTCGAGTATATGAAACGGGGGGAATCGCCGGAAGAAGCTTGCTTAATGGCTTGTAAAAGGATTGTGGAGCATACAAAAGAGAAACGCCTCCTCGATGAGAATGGAAGACCAAAATTTGATGTAAAATTTTATGCACTAAATAGAAAGGGGGAGTATGGGGGAGCCTCGATATGGAGCAAGGGGACGTTTGCAGTCAATGAAGGTCAAATCAGTAAACTTCTACCTTTGGCATATTTATATGAAAGACCAGAGAAGAAGTAACCCCGGATTTCGGTACTGGCTCAAATTGTCATTCCCCCTTGCCTAATGCATCCTTTTGGGAAAAGCGGAAAACCAAATATTCACTTTTTACTGCACCATGGAAGCCCACTTCTATGGACATGACAATTTTTAATCAAATTAAGCTATTACCCGGAATTCATAAATTTACAATCTCATTATTGAGCGATTGTGAAAATTATTTAATAAAGAGATTGATAATTTTGGTCCTACAAGCTTTGTATTCAAGACGCCACCTGATGCAAGAATTAATATTATTATCAAGACCGAATGAACCTATTAACTATCATACTTATAGATATCAATTGAACGAGAACTAATCGGAGTAAATAAAAATTAGATGTAAAATCAACGGGTCATGGACAACCTTTTGATTATAAAATATCGAGACAATTCATGTTCCACAATAGTTAAAAATTCTTGCCTTGGTATGTGAAGTTTGCTATATTAACGACACTAAGCGCCAAAGTGGCGGAATTGGTAGACGCGCTGGACTCAAAATCCAGTCTGGCTTACCCCAGGTGAGGGTTCGAGTCCCTCCTTTGGTACGATTTTAATCAGGGGCTTCCTGATAATTTATTGTTTCGCAATCGATATGAGTTAAGAGGACATGGAGGTCACGCATCAAATTTCTACGATGTAGCTTTGTCGTATCTATCATAGTTTCCATTGAGACTGACCTCCGAAATAAATTTCTGTTTCATACCCCTGGCTGTTTTTCTTCTTTCGATTTTGTCGGGAGCAGCGAAAGCGCAGACATTCGATGCGATCGCTCCTGCCGCGGAGCAATTTCGACTTACCCGCACTGACACCACCCTTCAACTGTCTCACGACCTTCTCATTCCGGGTACCGAATTAGTCTTTTTGGATTCTCTTAAACTTAATCAAGTGAAGGATTATTTTATTGACTATTCTACGGGTAGATTGCGCATTGATCTTCATGAAAAATTAGATTTTAGATTGCAAAAAATCTCTATCACCATTTACTATAATTTTTTACCGTTTTCATTTCAATCTAATTATCGGCATAAAAGCTACAGCATTCGCAGAGACTCAGTTACGAACCGGTCAACGGCTATCGTAACTGCAAGTTCAGCTTCGGGTCCTCTCGGCGACATATTCGGTAGCGATCTTCAAAAGAGCGGCAGCATCTTTCGCGGATTTTCTGTTGGCACAAACAGAGATCTAACCCTTAACTCGGGCTTTCGCCTTCAATTTTCGGGTAAGCTGTCTTCAGATATTGAAGTCGTCGCCGCGTTGACTGATGAGAACACTCCCATCCAACCTGACGGAAACACCCAAACGATTCAAGAATTGGATAATGTGTTCGTCCAAATTAAGAGCGCTAATTACGGTGCTACATTGGGTGATTTTTACTTAGATATGTCGGAAGGAGAATTCGGTAAGTTAAGCCGTAAACTTGAGGGTGCCACGGGGACGGCGAATTATTCGGCGAGTTGGCTTTCCGGATCGACCACAGTAACTGCTGCCACATCACGGGGTAAATTTAATACTAATCAATTTCCGGGAATCGAAGCCGTTCAAGGTCCTTATCAACTCTATGGGAAAAACAATGAGAACAACATTGTTATTATAGCGGGAACAGAAAAAGTTTACGTTGATGGGATTTTGATGATCAGGGGGGAAAATAATGACTATTCGATTGATTATACAAACAGCCAAATCACCTTCTCATCAAAGAGGTTAATAACTGTTAATTCACGTATTGTCGTGGACTTTCAATACACGGATCAATCGTATACCCGAAATTTCTTTTCAGTCCAGTCGGATGCAAAGACATTTTCCGATGCAGTAAAACTTTCCGTCGTGTATGCACAAGAAGGGGATGATCCAAACGCCCCTATCGACATTTCGTTGAGCGACAGCGACAAAACTATTCTTGCACAAAGCGGGAGCAAGCTGGCTTCGCGCTCAGGAGTTGATTCGGTCGGAGTTGACTCCTTAAATATTGGGAAGGGGCAATATGAAGCCATTGATACTGTTGTTCAAGGAGCACCAATCAGGATTTACAGATTTGCCGCCGAAACGCCTACTGCTCAGTTCAATATAACGTTTTCGTATGTTGGGTCGGGGGAGGGGGACTATACACACCAACAACTTGGGCAGTATACTTATGTCGGTCCGCACAACGGCAATTATTTGCCCATAATTATTTTGCCCGCGCCACAACTTCAGCAAATTGCAGATGTCAATACTTCAATCCACGTCACGAAAGACCTGACGGTTACCGGGGAGTTTGCGGCTAGCAACTTCAACGCCAATACGTATGCCCCCAATGCCGCCGCAGCCGGCGATGCAACCAAATATGCTGCAAACTTCACACCGACCAACGTTAAAATAGCAGGCGCCAACATTGGTTCATTCAATCTCTCTCTTTCCGACCGTTATGTTGATAAAAACTTTACACCGATCGATCGCATCGATGATGTGGACTTTGCAAGGAAGTGGAGCCTGGACAGCACGGTTACCATACAGCCATCGTCGCAGGAAATCCGTGAAGCCGCACTTACATACTCTCCGAATAGGACGCTTTCAATCGGAGGATCGCTTGGGTCAAACGATATGGGCAGCCAATTCACGGCGGATCGTAAGGAGGGTTTCCTGCGGCTCGCCGGCGACTCTTTACCAAAAATTGACTATACAATCGAGCAGGTGACAAGCTCACAAGGGACATCCGTCCCAGAGAACGATTGGGTGAGACAGAACGGTTCTATTGCTTATGCGATTAAAAATTTTATACCGAGTTTTCGATTTGAGCATGAAGATCGCTCAATCGAAACCCCCGTGCCAGATTCTCTCGACAATGCCAGTTTTGGATTTACAACCCTTGCTCCAAAATTTTCATTTAAAGGAATTTACGGAATGAATCTTTCCACTGAATTTGAACTCCGCGACGATAAGGCAGCATACGAGGGAAAGCTGGAGCCCGAAGACAGATCGTTCACGCAAACTTACGCCTGGGAATTGCCAGAAGTTCACAACGTTTCATCTTCCCTCGATGTTATTCTGAGAGATAAAACGTTTCATGACCAGTTCAGACTTTCAAATAGCGATGATCAAACGGTACTCGTCCGCTCGGAAACGAGATACTCTCCATTTCAACGGGGCGTTGATGCCGACGTATATTACGAGACCTCAACGGAGCGTTCGGCGGAACTTCAGCGCGTTTTCTACCAAGTCCAGAAGGGCGACGGACAGTATATCTGGGCCGGCACAGGGAATGTCAACGTCACAGACGAAAAGGATTTCGAACTGAGCAGGTATGACGGTGATTACACACTCATTACCATTCCGACCGATCAGCTTTTTCCGGTGATCAATGTAAAAACATCGACACGCTTGCGCCTCACTCCGAGTAAGTTCATCTCTTCACCATCAAGGTGGTTTGAAAAAGCTCTCACCGATATCACTACGGAAAGTTATGTTCGGATTGAGGAAAAGAGTTCCGACCCCCAAACGAGTCAAATTTATCTCTTGGACCTCAGCCATTTTCTTGATCCTGCAACGACAATTCTCGGCAGCCAGCTTATACAGCAGGACCTTTTTCTTTTCCAGAATCGCCGGGATCTTTCGTTTAGGTTCAGGTACTTACAGCAGAAAGGAGCCGGACAATACAGCACAGGCGACGAGCAAAGCTACAATCGAGAACGGTCGGTCGAAATTCGCGTACAACTTGTTCCGGAGATTTCAAATCAGATCGATTATGTAAACAAGCAGAACAATGTCGCCGCATCACTCGTCAGCGGCCGCGCAGAGCTCATCAGTTCTGATGACATCGCTTCAGATTATTCCTATCGTCCGGAACAAAATGTCGAAGTCGGCTTCAAAATTGAAGTATCGCGTTCGGAAGACGATTATAATCCTACTCCGATCATCGCTGATTTAAATGCCCAATCGTTGCGTACAGTTTTTTCATTCCAAGGAAGTGGCCAACTTCGATTCGACCTTTCGCGGGAAGAGGTTGGCCTCGAAAATAGCGTAGTGGGTGCGGTTGTCCCATTCGATTTAACTGCCGGCAGGTTGGAAGGTAAAACGTACCTCTGGGGTGTATCTTTCGATTACAAGCTCAGCAACAATCTTCAATCTTCTTTGCAATATACTGGCCGTTCCGAGCAATCATATGCGCCGGTTCACACTGCAAAAGCAGAGGTGCGCGCATTTTTTTAATGCTGGATCGATTACAATATTTTACTTGCATCTAAACGTTTCATTGCATATATTTTATGCACTGCAACGTAAAGTCCCGCCTCAAGCGGGACTTTTTTTTGGTGGCGAAAAGAGCGCAAAAATGACGTTGATTGAGAACATCTCTGAAATTGCTTTATCGAAGCTTCAGCCCATTGACGGATACGTTGTCGAAGTGAATATGCGCGGGGAGCGGGGCAGCTCGATCGTTGAAGTATATGTGGATACGGACAATGGAATTACGGCAGACCAATGCGCCCAGGTAAATCGCCATCTCGCGACAGAACTCGACAGGTTGAATTTGATTTCCGGTCGATACCGGTTAGAGGTCTCTTCACCAGGGCTCGATCGGCCTCTCAAGCTGGGAAGACAGTTTATTAAAAACATAGGCCGCCAACTGAAAATCATCTCTTCTGATGATAGCGGGAAAAACGCGACCGAAGGAATATTGCAGAATGCCAACGAATCGACATTGACATTGGTGACGAGGGATAAGGGGGAAAGAATTTTTGCACTGAATGATATTCAGGAAGCATACGTGCTTCCGAAATTCAAGTAAAGCACTGTTCGGATGAACTACAATTTTCACTTTGGAGGCTTCAATGAATTATGAGATTGTCGAATCATTTTCTTCACTGGTTCGCGAAAAATCTATCGACAAGGATATCCTCGTAGGAATTGTGGAGGATATTTTTGGGATGATGGTAAGAAAGAAATACGGCCAGGAGGCTAAATTTGACGTGGTCGTCAACATGGAAAAGGGTGATATCGAGATTTACCTCGAAAAAGAGATCGTCGAAACGGTTGTCGATCCGGTAACCCAAATCGACGTCGAATCGGCAAGAAAGAAATCGGGCGAACCGCTGGATGTAGGCGAAGACTACGTTGAAATCATTGACCTTGCTGATTTTGGACGGCGATTGATCATAACGGCTAAACAAAATCTCAATCAAAGAATAAAGGAGCTTGAGAAAGAGCTTATCTATAACGAGTACAGCAACTCGATCGGTGAAATACTTGTCGGCGAAGTATATCAAATTCGGAAAAATGAAATTCTTATCATGCATAACAAAAACGAAGTCGTTTTGCCAAAAAGCGAGCAGATTCAAAAAGAGCGATACAAAAAAGGAGATACAATTCGTGCAGTCATAAAAGAAGTGAGGAAGAATTCTGGAAATCCGACAGTCATTGTTTCGCGGGCTGATACGAAATTTTTGGCCCGCCTCTTTGAGATCGAGATTCCCGAAATTTACGACGGCATCATTGAAATTAAGGATATCGCCCGGGAGCCTGGCGACCGTGCAAAGGTCGCAGTCGAATCTCATGATGACCGTATCGATGCCGTCGGGGCATGCGTCGGGATGAAGGGAGTACGCATTCATGCCATAGTGCGCGAGCTCAACAACGAAAACATCGACGTGATCAACTACAGCGAAGAACCTCTTGTGATGATTACGCGGGCGCTCGCTCCGGCAAAGCTGAAAAAGATCGATCTCGATTTGGAAGCCAAGAAGGCAACAATACTTGTGGCGGATGACCAGGTGTCGCTTGCAATCGGTAAAGGAGGGCAAAACATACGGCTCGCCGGAAAACTTTCAGGCTTTGATTTGCAGCTCGTAAAAGAGGGAGCCGAATACGATATCGAACTTATTGAATTCCGCGAAGAGATTGGTAAAGAAATTTACGACAAGTTTATCGAAAATGGATACGACACCGCCCAGCAGGTGATGGAGGCAGACGTCGAAGACTTGGTTGAAGAATTAGGTATAGAAGAGGAGAAGATAAAAGAGATTGTCGCCCTCATTAAAAAGGAATTTGAAGAAGCTGAGGTTGATGAAGACGAAGAAGAGGGAGGGAAGAAAGCGACGGTGGAGAAGGCTGCCGCAGTAAAAGAAGTTCAAAAAGAGGAAGTCGTTTCGAACGTAGCTACCGACACACCAAAAGAAGAGAAAACAGAAACACCGTAAACCTTACACGATGATGAATTCACTCATTGTTCTTGTTTCCTTTTTATCAAAGGAATTCGAATGACGGAAGCAACTGAAAAGAAGATTAAAATATTCAATCTCGCAAAGGATTTGAATCTTGCGAGCGGTACCATTATTGAGTTTCTCACAAAAAAGGGATACACAATCAAAGGGCCGATGTCTATCGTCGAAAGCGACATGATGAAAGACATTATGTCTCATTTCAAGAAAGATAAAGACGTCGCGGACAGGCATCAACGAAAAATTGCTGAGATCAAGGAAACAAAACGTAAGACGGCCGAAAAAAAGAAAGAAACCGAAGAGGAAGCCAAAGAAACTCCGAAGAAAAAGGCCGGCGAGGAAGCAGTAGACGTGGCGCCGCTCCCTAGTACTGAAGAGCTCCCGGATTTACACCACGCAGAAGCTGCGGCCGTTCAAACCCCAGTAGAAGAAAAAACGATCGTTCAGCCGGAAAAAGGAGTTCAAAGTACACCTGTTGAAAAGCCTGTCCAGTCGAAAACGAAGGGAGAGGCGGCTCCTGTTCTCCCCATAGCAGAACCGCTGAAAGAAGATCAAAGTGCAAAAAGGAAAAAAGGTGAAAAAGCATATAAATCGCCTTTAGACGAACTGAGTGCGCGCCGCCGTGGTCTTACTATTCGGGGAAAACTGGACCTGAAAGAGACTGCTGAGACAGCAGAAAAAGAAGAACACAAGGTGGGAGTTACCGCCGAGACAGAGGAGCAGCGCAAAAGGAAAAAGAAAAAGAAAAAAGTTAAAGACGACAAAGTCAAGGAAGTCAGTGAATCCGAGATTGAGGATCTTTCCAAGAAGAAGAAAAAGAAGAAGAAGCTTCGGGTTCATGAAATTGACGATACGCAAGTGAATGAGGCGATTAAGCGAACGCTTGCCGGGATGGATGAATCTGTCGTCAGTCTCCGCGCCGTTAATCGGAAAAAGAGAAAACGGGAGCGCGAGGAGGAGCAAGCGAGGCTGCTTGAAGAAGCGCAGGGTGAAGAAGGAAAACTTCGCGTTACGGAATACGTCACCGTGGGCGAGCTTGCCAGTCTCATGAACGTGCCCGTTGCAGATGTCATCGCCAAATGCATCGGCTTAGGATTAATGGTATCGATCAATCAACGATTGGATAAGGACAACATTACACTTGTTGCTGATGAATTCGGACTGCAGGTCGAATTTCATCAAGAATTTACCGTTGACCTGCTTGAAGATAAGCCGGACTCAGAGGAGACATTGAAATCCCGTTCGCCCGTTGTTACTATCATGGGGCATGTAGATCATGGCAAAACTTCTCTCTTGGATTATATTCGGCGCACAAATGTTGTGGCGGGTGAAGCGGGAGGTATCACCCAGCATATCGGTGCGTACGAAGTGAGCCTCGACTCGGGAAGGAAAATTACTTTCCTGGACACTCCTGGGCACGAAGCCTTCACAGCGATGCGTGCCCGGGGCGCTCAATTGACGGACATAGTGGTGCTTGTCGTGGCTGCGGAAGACAACGTTATGCCGCAAACTCTTGAAGCGATAAGTCATGCACGAGCTGCCAATGTTCCCATCATCATTGCAATCAACAAAATTGATAAGCCCGAAGCGAATCCCGACCGAATCCGGCAACAACTTGCCGATAAGGGAATCTTAGTCGAGGAGTGGGGGGGCAAATACCAATGCGTCGAAGTTTCTGCAAAGAAGGGATTGAATGTCGAACTCCTCTTGGAGAAAATCCTGCTCGAGGCGGAAGTTCTTGACTTAAAAGCTAATCCAAACCGCACTGCACGTGGGGCCGTCGTCGAGGCCCAGATTGACAAGGGCAAAGGAATACTTGCCACTATTCTTGTGCAAAAAGGAACGCTTCGAATCGGCGATCCGTTCGTCGGAGGTATTTACAGCGGAAAAGTAAAAGCGATGTTTGATGAACGAGGCCGGAGGACTGAAGTGGCCGGCCCATCCACCCCTGTTCAACTTCTCGGATTCGACGGCATACCGCAAGCAGGGGATCAGTTCATTGCGGTCGATTCCGATCGGATAGCGCGCGAAATCAGCCTCAAGCGGCAACAATTAAAGCGTGAGCAGGATTTCAGGCAAATCCATTTTGTAACGTTGGATGAAATCTCAGAACAAATCCAGGCAGGGCAGCAGGTCCGGGAACTTTCGATAGTTGTCAAGGGCGACGTTGACGGCTCTGTTGAGGCTCTCGCAGATTCACTCATGAAACTCTCCACTGCCGAAGTGAAAATACGTGTCATTCACAAAGGCGTTGGTGCGATTTCTGAATCAGACGTACTCCTTTCCGCTGCGTCCAATGCCGTAATTATCGGATTCCACGTACGGCCGAACCTTAACGCGCGCCGCCTTGCCGAGCAGGAAAAAGTCGACATCCGGCTCTACAACATAATTTACGACGCGATCAATGAGGTGCGTAACGCCTTGGAAGGATTGCTCGCTCCCACCATTTCGGAGGAGATCACGGCGACCGTCGAAGTGCGTGAGACGTTTAAAGTGCCCAAAATCGGAACCATTGCTGGTTGTTATGTCACCGACGGAAAGATTGCTCGAAACAACAAAGTACGCTTACTGCGCGATGGGGTAGCAATTTTTAACGGAACGTTTGCTTCACTGAAACGATTTAAAGACGATGTCCGCGAGGTCGAGCAGGGTTTTGAATGCGGCGTCGGCTTAGAGAACTTTAACGATATAAAAGTAGGGGACATTATTGAAGCTTACAAAGTTATAGAGACAAAACGTAAACTCTGATACTCGATATCGAGCTTTGTTTTTTTTTGTAAAAGGAATGAAATGTCGGTCAGAACGGAACGAGTCGCATCACTCATACGGCACGAACTCGGAACAATTATCAGCCGCGATTACAGCGGGGGAGAATTGGGATTCAGCACTGTGACAGAAGTTCGTGTTACTCCCGATTTAAAGCTTGCGAAAATTTATGTCAGTATCCTCGGACCACCCCCGGTAAGAGAAAAAACATTGGCACGTCTGGAAAGCGAGAAATCACATATCCGGGGACTCCTTGCATCTCACGTAAGTATGAAGTTCACGCCGGCACTGCAATTTTACCATGACGATACGATGGACCGGGTGGAGACGCTGGAAAACTTGATAAAAAAAATACATGAAAACGACACTAAGCCAGAATGAGCCGGTTACGATGACGTCGGATGTCAATGCGTTGGATTTTGAAAAAGGGGAAGTGCTTCTTGTCGACAAGCCTTTGGATTGGACATCGTTCGACGTCGTCCATCGCGTCCGGGATTTATTCCATGTCAAAAAAGTGGGGCATGCTGGCACGCTGGATCCGAAAGCAACCGGATTATTAATTCTTTGCACCGGGAAGAAGACAAAAGAAATTAATTCCTTTACCGGGCAAGAGAAAGAGTACGAAGGAATTATGCAACTTGGTGCAACAACGGCCAGCTTCGATTCTGAAACTCCCGAGGAGGAACAAAAGGATTGCCTGAGTATCGGCAAGAAACAAGTCGTGGAAGTTTTTTCCTCCTTTATTGGTTTACAATTACAGGTCCCTCCGATGTACTCAGCGGTAAAATACGGCGGGAAGCCGCTTTATAAATATGCACGAAAAGGCCGCTCTCTTGAGCGGGAACCCCGTGAAATTACTGTATCCGAATTTGCGTTGATAAAGATGGAGCTGCCGTACCTTCATTTCCGGGTCGTATGCTCAAAGGGAACATACATTCGGTCGCTTGTCGATGAATGCGGTAGAAAATTGGGTTGCGGGGCTTATTTGAAAGAACTTCGCCGCACCCGAATCGGCAACCTTTCGTTGGACCAGGCACTGCATATCGAAGATCTCTATTCTCTCAGCGATCGGTGCCATCCGATGAGACGTGTGTAATATATGAAAATCGTTCAATCGCTTTCGGAAATTACGCTCAACAAAGACTCCGTTATTTCAATCGGAACGTTTGATGGTGTTCATCTTGCCCATCAAAAAATTATCCGCGAGGTGAGTCAAAGAGCGCGGGAACGGAACGGGCGAAGCGTAATTGTAACCTTCAATCCTCACCCGAAGGAAGTTGTCGGCAAAAGAGAGCGGAGTGATGGAAATGGGAAACCGAATTCGGTCGATCTACTGACGACCCACGACGAAAAGCTGGATTTAATTTCGCGTCTCGGCATCGATATCGTTTTTGTAGTGCCCTTTACCTACGAATTTTCGCGGAAATCTTTTCGCGATTTTTATGTCGAGTATATTGTGAACGGAATAGGCGTAAGCGAAGTGATCGAAGGTTACGACCACGGTTTTGGCCGGGATCGCGAAGCCGGACTTGCACAGCTACTCGCCCTTGGAAAAGAATTCGGGTTTTCCGTCGTTGCAGAAAAGCAATTCAATGTAAACGCTGAGCTTGTGAGCAGCTCGCGTATTCGTTCGCTTCTCCTTCAAGGAGAAGTTGGTAAAGCAAACATCCTCCTGGGGAGGCGTTTCAGTTTTTCCGGAACCGTGATCGCCGGCGACAATCGGGGAAAGTCATTGGGTTTTCCGACGGCCAACATTGCCGTGGGCGACCCGCGAAAACTTCTGCCAGCGAATGGAGTCTATGCGGTGAAAATTTTGGTTGAAGGCGCGACGCACGAGGCGCTTATGAGTATAGGCGTTTTGCCGACGTTCTATAAAGATCACGCACGCGTGTGTGAAGTCTTTATCTATGATTTTAAGCAAGATATATACGCGAAAACGGTGACGGTAGAATGTGTTCAATGGATTCGTGGGGAGAAAAAATTCTTCTCTTCAGAAGAATTGGTGAAGGAAATGAATAACGATAAGCGTATCGGAAAAAACATTTTTGAGAATGTTCAATAATATTATGTATAATTATTTCTAAGGAGTGTTCATGTCAATTTCAAAAGCTCAAAAGGCAGAATTCGTTACCAAGTATGGTAAATCCCCAAATGATTCTGGAACCCCCGAAGTGCAAATAGCAATTCTTACGGCGAACATCAATGCGCTCTCCTCCCACTTCGATGTGCATAAAAAAGATAACCATTCGCGAGTAGGCCTGCTCCGTATGGTCGGAAAACGCCGCCGCCTCCTTGATTATCTTATGGAAAAAAACATTGAGCGGTATCGAAAGATTATACAAGAGCTCGACATCCGTAAATAACGGTTATACTGGAGAGAAGCGCTGAACTAATTCAGCATTAACACGAATCAATTAAAGCGAATTGTAATCATGGTAATTAAAAAAGAAATTCAAATCGGGAATAAAACACTTTCGTTTGAGACAGGCAGATTTGCCAAGCAAGCGGATGGTGCTGTCATGGCCCGGTATGCCGACACGATGGTCCTTGCAACCGTCGTTGCACCAAAAGAATCGGAAGACGATCTCGACTATTTTCCGCTTCAAGTAGAATACCGAGAAAAGATGTCCTCGGCGGGGAAAATACCCGGAGGATTTTTAAAACGTGAAGGGAGACCGTCGGACAAAGAAATTCTCTCGGCCCGTCTTATCGACCGACCGATTCGGCCGATGTTTCCGGAGGGCTATCATAATGAAACACAAATCATCGTAAACGTCTTCTCATCGGACCAGCAAAATGATGCCGACGTGCTCGGCGCTTGCGCGGCTTCTGCAGCGCTGATGGTGTCGGATTCACCGTTCGACGGCCCAATCGCCGAAGTGCGCATCGGCCGGGTAAATGGAGAAATGCTGATAAACCCGACGTTCGACGAACTTGAAACCAGCGATATGGATGTTACCGTCGCAGGCACTGATGATTCGATTGTCATGGTGGAAGGTGAGTCCCGTGAAATCGGCGAAGCGGACATGCTTGCTGCGCTCAAGTTTGCTCACGACGCGATTAAGAAAATTTGTGCTCTCCAAAAAGAGTTTGCCGCAGAAGCGAAAACGCAAAAACGTCCCGTTACTCTTCCCGAAGTCAACCCCGAATTGCTCGCAGCGGTAAAAAGTCTGGCAGAGGAAAAAATACGATCGACGGTAAATACTGTGCTTTCGAAGGAGGACCGCTCGAATGCAAACGCGGCGATCGAGGCGAATGTCAACGCTGCGCTTGTCGAAAAATTTCCTGAACAGGAAGAGTCCATCAAGCAAATTCTGCACGACCTCGAAAAAGTCGAGATGCGTGAAATGATTCTCGCGAAGAAAAAACGCTTGGACGGACGGGGATTGACAAATATCCGGCCTATCTCGATCGAGCTTGGCCTTCTGCCGCGCGCACATGGCTCCGCTCTCTTTACCCGTGGAGAAACGCAATCTTTGACCACGATAACTCTTGGGACGAAACTCGATGAGCAAATGGTCGATGGATTACGTCCGAAGTCAACTCGACAGTTTATGCTCCATTATAATTTTCCCCCATTCAGCGTCGGCGAAACTGGGCGGCTTGCCACGGGCCGGCGGGAAGTCGGGCATGGAAACCTCGCCGAACGCGCGTTGAAAAACCTTCTTCCCGAAGGGAAAGAATTTCCTTATACAATTCGCATCGTTTCTGATATTCTCGAGTCGAACGGGTCGTCGTCAATGGCTACTGTTTGCGCCGGCTCGCTTGCTTTGTTCGACGGAGGAGTGCCATTGAAAAAATCGGTGGCAGGAATTGCAATGGGATTAATAAAGGAAGGAGACCGCGTCGCCGTTCTCAGCGATATCCTCGGAAATGAAGACCATCTTGGCGATATGGATTTCAAAGTTGCTGGAACAAAAGACGGAATTACCGCATATCAAATGGACATCAAGATTAACGGAATATCGTTTGATATTATTGAAAAAGCTCTCCAGCAGGCAAAAGAGGGAAGACTGCACAAGCTTGCAATAATGGACGCTGCAATTTCTTCGCCACGAGGCGATTTGAGTCAGTACGCCCCACGGTTAACAACAATTAAAATTCCGGTCGACATGATCGGGGCGGTCATCGGTCCGGGGGGTAAGAACATTCGAAACATCGTTTCTGAATCTGGAGCCGAGGTTAATATTGATGACGACGGAACAATCGTCATCGCGGCGACATCAAAAGAAGCGAGCGAGCGGGCGCGTGCAATGATCGGCCGTATCACGGAGGTGCCGGAAGTCGGAAAAACGTATAAAGCAACGGTAAAAAAGATTATGGACTTCGGGGCATTTGTTGAAATCCTCCCGGGCAAGGAAGGATTGGTCCACGTTTCTCAACTAGACATCAAACGAATTGAAAAAGTTGCCGACTTCGTTAAAGTGGGCGACGTTTTTGACGTAAAACTTCTTGAAATTGACGATAAGGGGCGGCTTAACCTCAGCCGAAAAGCTGTCATGCTCGCGGAAAAGAAAAAAGAAGAGGTTCCACATACCAATTAATGCGTTTGCCGGAATCATTCTCAAGTGACCTGCGGAACAGATTTTTTGCATGGATAAGATTCTCCACTCGGCTCGACACCTACGCGGCGAAATTACTGTTCCCGGAGATAAATCAATTTCCCATCGCGCAGTATTGATTGGTTCACTTTCAGAAGGCACGACGGAAGTCGTTGGGTTTTTGAATGCTGCTGACCCGCGAAGCACTCTTGAGTGCATTCAGGCGTTGGGCATCGAGACAGCGATAACAAGGGGGTCGCTCCGTATCGTCGGCAAGGGTCTCCATGGTTATCGCCAGCCGGGCGAAATGTTAAACGCAGGAAATTCCGGTACAACGATCCGTCTTTTATCAGGAGTATTATCCGGTCAAAGATTTCCAACGCAAATTTCGGGGGACAAATATCTTTTGCGAAGGCCGATGAAACGCATTATCGATCCTCTGACGGAAATGGGTGCCAATATCGTCGGTACCGACAAATTTACGGCTCCGTTGAAAATTTTCCCTTCTGAAAAACTCCACGGGATTACGTACGAACTCCCAATTCCCAGTGCGCAGGTCAAATCGGCTATTCTTTTTGCAGGGCTCTTCGCCGAAGGGATTACGACGGTTGAAGAGTCACAAGGGTCGCGAGACCACACCGAGCGAATGCTTGGATTGACTTCTTCCCGAACAACTTCGAAGACTAGCGTATCGGTAGTTGGCGGAAAACAACTCCCCGCGAAACAATTCTTTATTCCGGGTGATCCGTCGTCCGCTGCGTTCTTTATCGTCGCCGGGCTCATTTCGCAGAATTCTGAGATCTTGATCAAAAATGTTGGAATCAATCCCACTCGAACGGGATTTCTCGATGTACTCCGCTCGATGGGAGGGAACATAGCGACAGAAAATGAACGGCACATTGGAGGCGAACCGATCGGCGACCTTCTGGTGAAAAGCTCAGCCCTTCGATCCAATCTGGCTCTCGAAGGATCGATCATTCCGAACATTATCGATGAAATTCCTATTCTCGCAGTTGCAGCTGCTTTCGCCGATGGGACCTTTGAGGTCCGCGGAGCATTCGAACTGCGCAACAAAGAGAGTGACCGAATTGGGGCAGTGTGCGAGAATCTCACTCTTATGGGAGTCGAAGTTGATGAACGTGAGGATGGATTTGCGTTTAGTTCAAAAAGCACATTAATTCCTTGTAGTTTTGACAGCTTTGGAGATCATCGAATCGCTATGGCGTTCGGGGTTGCGGCAACCGGTCTACAAGGCGAGTCGACCGTGAAAGATGCAGAGTGCGTCGATATTTCATTCCCATCATTCTGGGAAACGCTTCACACGTTGGCAAATTAATCGAGGTCATTGTGGCTAGTGTTAAACTTGAAAATATTCGGAAGGAATATGAGGCGGGAGTGGTTGCCGTGAAAGATGTCAACATCGACATCGCCGACAAAGAATTCGTCGTACTCGTAGGCCCTTCTGGCTGCGGAAAATCTACAACGCTTCGAATGATTGCGGGGCTTGAAGATATCAGCGGCGGTACGATATCCATTGATGGAAAGATTGTAAACGATGTTCCACCGAAAGATCGCGACATCGCGATGGTCTTTCAGAATTATGCTTTATACCCCCACATGACGGTGTATGAAAACATGGCATTCGGTCTGAAACTCCGGAAATATCCGAAAGCCGAAATAGAGAGCCGCGTGCGGGAAGCAGCGCAGATTCTCGGTATCGAGGAATATCTCGACCGAAAACCGAAGGCACTGTCCGGCGGCCAACGTCAACGGGTTGCCGTCGGAAGAGCAATCGTACGAAAACCAAAAGTTTTTCTCTTTGACGAACCCCTGAGCAATCTCGACGCAAAGCTCCGCGTCCAGATGCGGACCGAGATTTCAAAATTACACGACAGCCTCAAAGCGACGATGGTCTATGTGACGCATGATCAGACTGAGGCAATGACCATGGGTGACAAAATTGTAGTCATGAAAGACGGAGTTATTCAGCAAATCAACACGCCGCTGAACCTCTACCATAACCCCTTAAACAAATTTGTGGCGGGCTTCATCGGAAGTCCGGCGATGAACTTTATGGAGGGAGTAATTTCGAAAAAGAAGGGACTTGTTTTCATCGAAAATGAGACCGGAATTGTCCTCGGTCTACTGAAGGAGCACGAGAGAAGATTGAAACCGTATCTCGGAAAAGAAATCTGGCTCGGCATCCGGCCCGAACATATCTCCGATACAAAAAAACCGGCCGGCTCGAAATACGCACAGTGTAAAGTGAAAATAGAGGTCGTGGAGCCGATGGGAAATGAAATCTTCGTTTATTTTACGACCGGGAAGGGGAAACAATACGTTTCACGAATCGTCGCGACAGAAGAGCCCAAGGCGGGTAAAGAAATGGACCTCATGTTCAATATGGCCAAGACTCATTTCTTCGACAAAGGGACCGAAAAGGTTATATAGGGTTATGGCATCCTCACAACTCGATGAGTTGATGCTGGAAGCGGTCGATAATGATTTCTCCGCTTAACCATTTGACAAAATCCGGTCCGTACTTATTCATATAATACACTACATTAAATTCCCGTTCCTGAAAATTTGATTTTGGGAAAATGTTTGCGGCCACTTTCTGAATCTGCTTTATCGTTACCTCTTGTCTCCGTTGCTGCGCCGATTGTGTCTTTTCCTTCAACACCTTCAACTGCGATTCTATTCTTGCCAGAGTTGAGTCTATTGCACCCGAGAGCGTCGGGTCAATTTGCTGAATGCCGAAGCGCGATTCCGCGATAGCTTCGTGGACGCGGTGATGGAGCTGATCGAAAAGAGTATCGAGCTTCACTTCAGAAACCTGCTCTGCAATCCGGATCAATAGGGGATCAATGTCGGACCATATTTCCGTAAAATTTACCTGAAATTTGTCGAGGATGTTTTTTATTTTTTCTTCCATGATGGTCACACTTGCCCGTGGATAGATTACAGGCATTTGAACATCGAAGGCCTCGTAGACGGGTTTCAGTTGAGCAAAATAAGCAACTTCCGACGGCCCGCCAACATATGCAAGTGTAGGTAAAATCGTGTCCTGACAAACCGGCCGCAAGACGACATTAGGAGATATCACCTCCGGTGTATTTTCAACAAGTGCGTTCAATTCTTCTTTGGAAAAAAACTGCCGAGTTCCTTTAAGGCTGTAATCATTTTCCCTCGGCTCGATAAGATAACGTCCCCCTTTATGGAGCATAAAAAGATTTATCGACTTTGCTTTAATCTGAGCATGGTAGTGCTCTTCCAACTCTGCGCTTCTATCGATGACTCTCTGCGAAGTCTTTGAGATTTCGGCAATTTCCCTTTGGAAGACTGGTTTCAGAATTTTCTTTAGCTCTGCATTACCCGGGTCGAGGAAAATCAGACCGGAATCTTCGAAAAACTGATTCAAAAGCCCTACAAACGCTCCTCCAAGTGTAGAGCCAGGGCGATAGTAGCCGCGCAAAGCAGTGAATAACTGGGCCTTGAATTCCGTTTCCTGGAGCTGCGCCTGCATAGTTTCGAAAAAGTTTTCGATAAAATTGTCGATCACGATACTGCCGACAGCTCCCGGATTGCGCTCAAAAGGTTTTCCCCCGTACAAATAATCAAGTGTCTGGATTTCTCCATTGAGACCAATAATGTTGACTTTATTGATCTCTTCAAAATCGTGATCCTCATTTTCAACCCAAAACACCGGCACAAAATTGTAATCTGAATATTGTACCGATAACTGTTCGGCAAGTTTGATAGCAGTGACTGTTTTGTAAATTGTGTAGAGCGGGCCCGAACAGATTCCCACCTGCTGACCTGTGACCACGGCAACCGTGTTGTCGTTACCGAGTAGATCGATATTTGCGAGGGTCTTTATTCCGCAGTGGTGCTGTTTATTTTGTTCCGTAAGAACCCGAACGAGGGTTGAACGATCTTTTTTCTTCGAGAGCACCTTTTCGATAAGCTTCTTCCAGCTTTTGCGATTTCGAAAATCAGCCGCGTAGTACTCCTTCAACTTCTCGAAATCGTTTAGATAATCTACATACAACGGCGTAATGCCGACTTCAAAATTTTGGATCTGCTTATAATCAATCCAATCCATTGTATCCCTTAACTGGTGAATGAAATTGTATCCAATATACGGGCTAATGTTGTAAGAATCAATTTCATCCGATGCTTGACAATGGCTTAGTTTAAAAATGACTTCTACTAATAAGCCATGTCATGTCCACGCACGAGGTCTCCCTTCAGGAAATGCGGGCCTTCATGTCGCTTAAGAATAATAGCATGAATTCTCCGAATGAGTCCTTTGAAGCCGCGTCCGCGGGAATGATAAATTCAGACAATACCTGATACTTGACCTAATTCTTAAAGTTAATCGTGTTTTATAAACCGCGACTGCGCCAGGAGCGTTTCGAAAATTAATAAGCCGGCCTTTGGTGCGATCCTAGTGCAGTAGCGATAAACTAGAGGACTTGTAGATGTAGAGCACAAAACGCATCACCCGCGTATAGATTTTCAGTTATACAAAGGCGCGATGAATTACGCACGTGTTGAGTGCCTTATACGGCACTGCAATGATGTTGCGATATCATTGTAAATTGTTTAAATTTTGAGAAGCAATTCCACCCCTCAACGGTTTGAAGTCAAAAAACGGTGTCGGCTCGGTTTGTCATTCCCGCGTCCCGAAGGAATCCCATTGGGAGAAGCGGTTCGAAGACTGCCAACGGGTCTATCGACCCGTAGGGTCGTTCCACGAATCTACGATTCGTAGAATCGTAGATAGACGACTCTGCGAGAATCCGAATTTTCCCTTTTTGCTCCACAATGGATGCCACTTTTCCCAAAGGTCCATAGGACTCCTTCGGAGGATTCCTTCGGAAGGTGGGCATGACAATTTTTTATTCAAATTAAGCCACTACTAAATAAACCTCTTTCTCTATTTTTCCAGAAATCATCTTGGGAAATGAAGCGTGATGGAGAACCACGCCGAAAAGATTGGTGAAGCTCTAAATAAGCTCTACTCGACAGAATCCCGTCGAATCCTAGCAACGCTTATCAGACTCCTTGGGGACTTCGACGTTGCGGAAGATGCCCTTCACGACGCGTTTGCTGCCGCTGCAGAGCAATGGCCGGCAGAAGGCATTCCTTCAAACCCACGCGCATGGTTAGTCTCAACTGGTCGATTTAAAGCCATCGACAGTATGCGCAGGCATTCTCGGTTCGAGTCTTCGTTAGATCAAGCCGCTGATCAACTCGAAGCTGACACCACAGATCCTCTAGTGGAGATTGACAAAATAATCCACGATGACGAGCTTCGCTTGATATTCACATGCTGCCATCCGGCATTGCCAACGGAAGCCCGCGTTGCACTCACTCTGAGAGAAGTATGCGGCCTCACCACCGAAGAAATAGCGCGCTCCTTTTTGACTACGCCTCCTACGGTGGCTCAGCGAATCGTACGAGCAAAAGCGAAAATCCGGGATGAACATATTCCTTATCATGTTCCGTCGGAGATCGAGTTGCCCCGGCGGCTGAATGCCGTGTTACAGGTAATTTATCTTGTTTACAATGAAGGATATTCTGCTACCTCAGGCGAGACGGTTACTCGGGCTGATCTCTCAGGAGAGGCGATTCGGTTGGGGCGATTGCTATTGCAGTTGCTCCCGGAACCGGAGGTGATGGGCTTGCTGTCTTTGATGCTGCTCCAGGAGTCACGTCGTTCAGCACGCACATCGCCTGCAGGGAACTTGATTTTGCTGGAAGAGCAAAACCGGCAACTCTGGAACAGGGGACAAATTAAGGAGGGAATCGATCTTGTAGAACGGGCACTCTCTTCTCAGGGGTTTGGTGCGTACACATTGCAGGCAGCTATAGCTGCAATTCATGCAGAGGCTCGTAGTACCGCCGAAACGGATTGGGTTGAGATTGTCGGTCCTTACGACGTGCTGATGCAAATAGCACCGTCTCCGGTGGTTGAATTGAATCGCGCGGTGGGAGTTGCGATGCGCGATGGTCCGCAAGCCGGTTTGGATATCGTTGATACCATTCTCGCCAGGGGAGATCTCACCGACTACCACCTTTCGTATTCGGTAAGAGGAGAGCTTTGTTATCGTCTGGGGCGGAAGGGGGAAGCCAAAGCGGCTTTTACAAAAGCCTTATCACTGACCCAGCTTCAGCCCGAGAAGAGATTTCTTGAAGAAAAAGTGAAAAAATTAGGATAAAAAATAAAAATGATTGTCGATTTTCCCACTTGCTATACGACTATTAAATGAAGCCAGGCCAAAGCCATCGCTTTGATCCCATTTTCTCAACCAACAAAAGGAGTTACTATGCGATACATGATGTTTATGATCCCGCCCGAATACCAAACTGATGCTCCTGCAGACAAAAAGGCGAAAGCGAACTTCGCACCAAGCGCAGAAGCTGTAGCAGCTATGGCAAAATACAATGAAGCGCTGGCAAAAGCCGGTATCCTTGTTTCACTCGATGGGCTTCACCCTCTACTAGCAGGGGCTCGGGTGACTTTTCGCGGCGGAAAACAGCTGGTGACCGATGGACCTTTTGTTGAAGCAAAGGAAGTTGTCGGCGGCTACTGGATGATCAACGTGAAGTCAAAGGAAGAGGCAGTCGAGTGGGCGAAACGATGCCCCGCCGTGAAGGTCGAATCGGGCGCAGTGATCGAAGTCCGGCAAGTATTCGAGTTGTCAGAGTGGCCGGATGAGGTGCGAAAAGCGGCAAATGAAACAGCGATTGCGGCTGCGATCAAGAAAAACAAGTAGGATCGCTAGAATGAGCCGCGCTCAATTCAAATGAACCAATCATTTCAGGCCAAGGGATGTTAAACCTTTTTGCGGCATTAAAGAACCCGTGGCCTGAAACCGATTGACGGTATGGAATGCCGAGGCGGACCGTTTTGTTTGAGAAGTTTTGGAAAGAGTAATTGATCTAGCGATTGCGTCAACTGCCTGCTGACCGAATTCGCTTATCATCCGACTCCTCCCAGCGTCAGCACAGGCGGTAAATTTAAAATTCGATAATACATACCACGATCGAGGACAAAGCAGCGATCGCTTGCTGCTTTTTGGATGCTCGCAAAGATGAAATATTTTTGCATAGGTTATGTGAACGATAAAATAAGGAGGAAGATGCGTGAGGCCGATCATGCAATCTTCCTCGATCGATGCACATATTATATTGAAGAATTAAATAAGAGGAGCCACTTTGTTAGCGGTGAAGTGCTTCAGGGTCCGCAGAACACTGCCACTCTGAGATCGCAAAGTGGCAAACTTTCCGTTATCGCCGGTACTTATATGGAAATGAAAGACCAATTCGATGCTTTTATCTTGCTCGAAGCAAAAGACTTTAATCATGCAATTCAGTTGATTTCAAAACATCCTTCCTACAAATGGGTGGAGTGTGGGAGATTAGACCAACGGTTCGTTAAGATCAAATAAAACACTTCATCCCCCTCATTGAAATTTAGATGGCCAATCAAATTTGCGTTTATTTGTTCCCTTCACATATATGGCTACGGTGCAATCGTTGCGCGTACTGCGCAGATTGTGCGCGGCATGTATTCCCCGACTCGTTCTTTTTGTCAAAATAGGCCGATAAATCATTGGCATCGTTGTTGATAATAATTGAGACATGCAGGAGTAGCCTATATTTTTTCAAAAAACTGTGAAGTGTCTGGATTTGTATGTTTCTATTGGCAATGGATGCAAGTGTCAAAAAAGATTAATCTAGATTACGTTGAAGGTGTCCAACGGAAGATCATAACATAGTACCCAACAACTATCATTCGCACATTCTTTGTTAAGGAGGAACAGATGGAAAGCATTGGTTCTGTGGTCAGAAAAAATCTCCCTATTAGCTTTGTCGGGATCCTATTTCTAGCTGCCGCTTTTGTAACGGGCTGCAAAAAAAATGACAGCAATCCGATGAGTAGTTCTACAACTGTGACGACTTCCGCCGACGTTTCCGACGCAGCCGATGCAGTATCCGATGCTATGGCGAGCAACAACGGCGGCGCAATGGATCAGGTCAACGATGTTTTTGAAATTTCCGGAGGCGTAGGCATAGGAGCAACTGCACTCAAAAAGACAAACACCGATACCACTAACGCAGTAGGAGAGTATGACAGCACTTCGATGTCCTGGACACTGACCACATTCAAAGAGCAATCCATCCTCCCGTTTTACTTTGGAGTGTGGACGCGAGACTATTGGCTTCAATTCCGAGCAAATGGCAATGCGCAAAAACTAAGGGTGACAAATGGCGTTGTTGCTGACACCATCTTACATAAGCTTACCGGTGGCACGGGCTATTTCTATACTCCACGCCTAGTCCACCACTTACTTTCGATCAATAGTAATTGGACGGCTTCCAACACGAACACTGATACAGTAACTATCAATGGCACTTACACTTGGTCTGGGATCGACACGATTAAGGTTCTTGCTCGTCAAGGAAGAGTTTTGAATCGCATGATCACGTTGACGTTTGTCAATGTCAAGGGACCTCGCGGCACGAGATATGCCCGGTCCGAAAAGACGAGCGGGACCATTTTGGTGAATTACGAAGCCACTGTTACAGTTCCGGGTAAAGCGTCGTACACCGTTACTAAATCATTTACCATCGTTCTAGGCGGAGGTGATGCGACATTCTCGATCGACGGGTCGAAATTTGTTTCCGATTTAGCGACGGGAGACCATTAGCACTGATGAATCCTGTTCGGTATAAGCCGCAAATCTTGAAGAACCGAGCTTCAATCAAAAGTAGGGGGATTGTTGTACTGGGTTGCTGGAATCTGCGCCGGTTTTCGCTGTAAACGCCAGCACCGTGCAACGTAAGGCTATACCGAAATGAGCCAAGCCAATTACGCCCACCTTTAGAGTTAAAAGCTGGGCGTAATTGCTTTACAGCAACAAAGTGTGCTCAATCAGAACATGGATTTCTAGCTGTTGGGATTTGTCTGCCTATTTGCCATTTTATCTCTTTTTATTTTTGCGGGCTTTCATGAAGCGTTAGGAATGGACTATCTCTCTTACTATATCCCTATCTATGCCTTTATTGAATTCGCTACTTCGCCCTGACTTATTTCTTTTGCAGATATTCGATTGGGTGTGGTATCGGCGGCGGATAATTCTTTTAATGATTGAGTTCCGATGTGTATATGCAGCTGCTCAAATTAGGAGGTTGGGAGGTTCGACCACAAGTCCTGAAAATCTGATCCGAAGAGGGCCATTTATCTCGGTCAAAGCATCTGCATAGTGATTCAAGATTTCAATGCACGTTTGAACATGTATCGCACCATCTAACTAATTGCGAAGTGACTCAATATGATAAAAGAATTCTCATCCCCACGCGTCGAAGGCGCCCATTTGGGAAAAATGGGGCATCCAGTGTGCAGTAAAAAATGAATGTTTGGATTCCGCCGAGTCGCCTCTTTACGGACCTACGAATCGTAGATTCGTGGAACGATCCTACAGGTCGAAAGATCCATACGGAATCTTCGACCCACCTCCAGGGAATGACAAATTGAGCCCATACCACTAATTGATTTTCGATTAGCTATACGATATATTAGTACATGAAATTAAAAGGAAAGAAAGCGTTAATCACTGGAGGGACTGGTGAACTGGGAAGGGCGGTGACAAAGTGTTTCGAGAGCCAAGGAGCCGAAGTTGCAGTCACGTATTATTCGGATTCAGAAGCTGCCTCGTTTCTAAAGGAGTTCCCCGATGTCCTGGCTCTTAAAGGGGATTTATCCAAGGAGGGAGACGTTCAGCAACTCTTTGCATCCTACATTGATAAAAAAGGATGGATAGATATCCTTTGTAATCTTGTAGGAGGATATATGCCCAAGAGAAATATTACGGAGTTGAGTGAAAAAGAATGGGACTTTATGCTTGCTTTAAATCTAAAGACCTGTTTTTTATGCACGCAGCACGCTTTACGTATCATGCAGGGGAAAAAATACGGCAGGATAGTCAACGTTTCAGCGATGGCAGGACTTTCCCCCGAAGCCGGACGTGGTGCATACGGGATATCCAAATCTGCTATTGCTACATTTACTCAGATTGTGGGGGAGGAAATGAAACTCCTCTCTGATTCAAATATTACCGCGAATGCAATTGCACCAAGTGTTTTATTAACGGAATCAAATAGACGCACTGCATCGAAAGAAGAGGCGAGAAACTGGGTTACCCTGGAACAAGCTTCTAATCTCATTGCGTTCCTTGCCTCTGATGAAGCCTCGTCAATTAACGGCGAAACAATAAAAATATACGGCGGACTGTAAACAATACGTTCACGTTAACAAACTACTTATGGGACTCACGCAACGGATATCGGAAGACTTAAAAAATGCGATGAAATCGGGAAACAAGTTACGTCTTGAGACTCTCCGCATGCTTCGCGCGCAAATCATAGAATTTGAAAAAAGAGGACTGGACCGGCCGATGAATCAGGAAGACGAATTATCCATTCTCCTCTCCGCGACAAAAAAGCGAAAAGAAGCAATCGAGTTGTTCAAAAATGCTGGAAGGATGGAATTGGTCGAGCAAGAAACGAAAGAGCTTGAGATTATAGCTGAATACTTGCCAAAGCAACTGTCTCGGGAGGAGGCGGAAAATATTGTCGCAGACCTCATGCGGCAGTCTGGTGCTGTTTCCCTAAAAGATATGGGAAAAGTCATGCCGCTTGCTATGAAGGAATTGAAAGGTAAAATCGATTCCAAGATAATTTCAGAGATCGTAAAACAAAAGCTCGGGACACAGTCATGAACACCTTTGATACAGTGCTTCTCGTCGTTCTCGGGATATTCATGTTTGCCGGATGGCGAAGCGGTTTCCTCAAAAAGATTATTGCCTTGGTTTGCCTTGCTCTTTCTCTCATCATTGCGACAAAGTACGCCTCCTCGTTTGGCGATAAAGTACTCGTCCCCGCGGGGATTTCCGCTGGCATGAGTACTACGTTAGCCTATATCGTGATTGTTGGAGGAATTATGCTCGCTCAGGCAATCATATACAAGATTGCGATCAAGAAACTTGCTGAAGGAATTTGGAATAGAATAGGAGGGGTCATAATCGGTTTAGTCGAAGGGGGGATCCTCCTAAGCTTGATGGTCATTTTTCTCAGTATTTATTTCCATTTTCCATCTTTGGAGACTCGCTCTGATTCCCTGCTTTATCGGCCTGTCAAAAATTTTGCGCCCCGTATTTTCGACAGTATTAATACTTTTTTCCCTGAATCAGAAGATTTCTATCAGGAAATCATAACATCAGTGAAAAAATCTTCCAACCATATTGTGCCGCCTTTGCACCAATGATTGAATTTCAGTCCGCCGCCGAAAAACTTGAGTTCAAAAAAATACTCGGCCGCCTTGAAACTTATGCCTCCTCCGATTTGGGAAAAGATGCAGCGGAGCATATTGTTCCGACTGAAAATTTAAGCCAGCTCGCGCAGGAATTGAATCGTGTAGACGAAATGAAAAAGCTCCTGGAAAGCGATGACCCGTTTCCGATAGATGGGCTTCGAAATATCCGGGAATCGCTTCAGAGAGCCGGCATAGAAAACAGCATTCTTAGCGCATCCGATCTTTTTCCAATTGCACAGACGCTCCAGGCTGCACGCAACCTCAAGCTCTTTATTCTGAAAAGAAAGGAGGCTTACCGGGAGTTACACACTTTTTGTGAGGCTATAATCGTCAATAAAATACTTGAGTATAATATCACTCAAGCTATAGATCTCAATGGAACTATTAAGGACAGCGCAAGTAAAGAATTGAAAGAAATTCGAAGCGAATTAGTCTCGATGTATGAATTGCTTCGGAAACAACTGGGACGGATACTGAAAAATGTATCAGAACAAGGCCTTACACAGGAAGAGATTATTACCACGCGAGATGGGAGAATGGTTATTCCAGTTAAGGTGGAGCAAAAGCACAGCGTTCCCGGTTTTATACATAGCTCTTCTGCAAGTGGATCTACAGTTTTCATTGAACCAGCAGAGACCCTTTCTCTTAATAACGAAATTCGCGAACTCCTCTTCAGAGAGCAACGCGAAATCGAAAAAATTCTCCGGACGCTCACAATACAAGTTCGTGAAGTTCATCTTGATTTATTGAAGAGTCTCGTTGTTTTGCAACGGCTAGATTTAATTTATGCTAAAGCAAAGTATTCTATTGAGATAAAAGGAAATAAGCCGTTCTTAAAAGAAATTGGCTCCCTGAAAATTGTTGATGCGCGGCATCCCATCCTTCTTCTTCGCCATTCTCGCCAACAAATAATACCCCTGTCGATCGAGTTGGGAAGCGGCTATAAAACGTTGCTTATCACGGGACCGAACGCAGGCGGAAAAAGCGTGGCGATGAAGACTGTGGGGGTGCTGGTTCTGATGCTGCAGTGTGGTATCCATATCCCTGCTTCTCCGGATTCAGAATTCCCGATTTTTGAACGGCTCTTTGTTGATATTGGGGATGACCAATCGATCGAGAACGATCTGAGCACATTCAGTTCACATATTACGATGCTTAAAGGGATACTGAACTCAGCAGACGACCACAGTTTAGTTCTTGTAGATGAGATAGGGGCGGGGACTGACCCGGTAGAAGGAGGGGCACTTGCGGCTGTGATTTTAGCCGAGCTGACTAAAGTGGGAGCATTGACGATCGCTACGACCCACCAAGTTACACTGAAAGCTTTTGTCCACGAAACCGAAGGAATGGAAAACGGCGCGATGGAGTTCGACCAGACGACGCTCATGCCCACTTTTAATTTTCGCATAGGAGTTCCAGGAAGTAGCTATGCTTTAGAAATCGCCAGACGTCTCGGAGTTCCTTCAACCCTCATTGCGGAAGCTGAAAAAATGGCAGGAGAACAGAAATCGAGGCTGGAAAAATTGATCGTCGACTTGGAAAGCCGGTCACAATCTCTCTCGAAACAAATATTCGTTGTTGATACTGAGCGATTGAAATTAAATGACTTAGTTAAAAATTATGAAACTAAATTAAAGGGCCTGAAAGAAGAAGTCAAATTAATAAAATCAAAAGCCATCGAAGAGGCTAAAGAAATAATTGACAGAGCTAACTCGATCATTGAAAAGTCCGTTAAAGAAATCCGACTGCGCCAAGCCGACAAGAATTCGATTATCGAGAGCAAAGAAGAAATCAAAATCTTGGAGAAAGAAATTCTCTCCGTCGAAAACGCTCTAATGAATATTGAATCGGATGCTCCGGATCATCAGCGAGTCGACAAAATGACGAAGGGGTCTGTGGTCAAATTAATATTAAATTCTCAAGTAGGTGAGATTTTACAGCCGCCCGATTCAAATGGACTCCTACAAGTTGCCTTTGACAACTTGAAACTAAGGGTCCACATTAATGACGTGATTCCTTTTAAGAAATCAGATGCGACTTCCCATTTTTATACAGCTGTCCCGTTGGATGCCAAGGTAGAGCGGGAAATCGACGTGAGAGGATTATATGGGGATGAAGCATTAGGTGCTGTCGATAAATTCATTGATAGTGCGATATTTACGGGCTTGCATCAAGTAAATATTATACATGGCAAAGGTTCCGGCGCATTAAGAAAGAAAATTTCGCTTTTCTTAAAATCTGATTCAAGGATAAAGTCTCATCGCTTCGGCGAGTGGAATGAAGGGGGTATGGGGGTCACAATTGTGGATTTGAAAGACGAATGAAGACAAAGCCCATTAGTAAAATACTGGTTGCTAATCGGGGGGAAATTGCGTTGCGGGTTCAGCGTTCAGCGTCGGAAATGGGAATTCAGACTGTCGCAATATTTTCAGATGTGGATCGTTGTGCTCCCTTCGTGATGAATGCGAACGAGGCATTTCCCCTTCACGGAAATCTGTCAAAGGAAACTTATCTAGATATTGATAAGATAATTAGCATTGCAAAAAAAACGCATTGTGATGCAATCCACCCTGGTTACGGATTTCTTTCCGAAAACTCTGATTTCGTTGAAGCGGTAAGTTCTGAGGGAATTACTTTTATCGGACCCCCAGCTTCTGCCATGAAGGCATTGGGAAGCAAGACTGCAGCGCGTGAATTAATGCAACAGGGGGGTGTTCCGGTGGTTCCGGGAACGACTTCTCCCATCAAAGATCATAAGAAGGCAATTTTTGCGGCAAGGCAAATCGGATATCCAATCTTGATTAAAGCAGTACATGGAGGAGGTGGAAAGGGGATGAGGAAGGTTGAGAAAGAAGAAGATCTTGAGGACGCCATTCAACAAGCCCAATCAGAGTCTCTTAAGGCATTTGGCAGTACCGATGTCTTTGTGGAGAAGTATCTTGACAATCCGCGTCATATTGAAATTCAAGTTCTAGCTGATATGCACGGTAATGTGATTTTCTTAGGGGAGAGGGAATGCTCAATCCAAAGAAGACACCAAAAGGTGATCGAGGAGTGTCCCAGTTCCAATCTGTCTAAGTTGCTGAGGGACGAAATGGGAAAATCCGCGGTTAGCGCGGCGAGGCAATGTGGATACGTTAGCGCAGGCACTATCGAATTTTTAGTTGACGCCACTAACTCATTATATTTTCTTGAAATGAACACCCGACTTCAAGTTGAACATCCTGTCACTGAACTGGTCTACGGGATTGATTTGGTAAAAGCGCAGGTCAAAATTGCTCAGGGCGAAAAACTACTTTACGCACAGGAAGACATGGTTCCACGCGGCCATGCGATCGAGTGCAGAATATGTGCCGAGGACTCGAATAATAATTTTCTTCCCTCAATTGGAACAATTGAAGAGTATGCTCCGAGCGAAGGCCCTGGAATTCGCCATGATTCGGGTGTCGCGAGGGGAACCACCGTACCTCACTTCTACGACCCCTTGCTGGCGAAGTTGATAGTTTGGGGCCTGGATCGTGAAGAAGCTCTTCGGAAAATGGCAAGAGCGCTCTCTGAGTATGTCATTACGGGTGTAGCAACGACAATTCCATTTTGTTCCTTTGTATTGTCTCATCCGAAATTTATAGAGGGCAATTATGATATCCGATTTGTCGAGAAATATTATCAACCAGGAGCGGTAACCTATAATGGTAGTGAAGAGTTAGCTGCTTCATTTATTGCAGCATACTGTTTTTTTTCTAATATAGGAAATGATGCAAAGATACAAAGAGCTACGCCTGGTCGTTGGAAAAATAGTCGATTCGAAGAGTAGTTTATGGCGACGGTCATCTCAAAGATTGGTGATAAGAGGTTTGAATGGACTTTTGAGGAGGATGGCGCAATTTCGCTCGCCGGAAAGGGAGTTCATGCTGATGTAAAAAAAATCTCTGCAGGAAGATATTCAATACTCCTGGAGGGCAAATCGTATCTTGCTGCTATAGATAGAAATGAGTTTATATATACTGTGACTATTGCCGGAAATAGTTATAGCGTAGAGGCAGAAACCTCAGCTATAAAATTGGGCGCGCTTAAGGCGGCTGTTTCAAGAACAAAGCAAGCCCATATCGAAGTTCGTTCTCCGATGCCTGGAATGGTTGTCAGGTGTGAAGTTCGAGAGGGGGAAAGAATTGTAGCAGGCGATGGTTTGCTCATATTAGAAGCAATGAAAATGGAAAACGAAATACGGGCTACGAAAGAAGGAACAATCAAAAAAATCCTTGTCGTTGATAAGCAGGTTGTTGACAAAGGCGAATTACTACTCCTCATAGGATAAGGGTGTGATAACTTTATGTCGGACGAATTAGACGAAGAACCGTTTGTAACAAGAGAGTTGGCCCTGCAGCATGGGCTGACAGAAGAAGAATATCAGAGGATACTGAAAATACTAGGCAGATCACCCTCTTACACTGAGCTTGGAATCTATAGCGTAATGTGGAGTGAACATTGCAGTTATAAGAATTCCATCTCATTATTGAAAACACTTCCGCGTTCGGGTGGCCGGCTTCTTGTCAGTGCCGGAGAGGAAAATGCCGGTCTTGTTGATATTGGTGATGGTCTAGCAGTTGCATTTAAAATTGAAAGCCACAATCATCCATCGGCGGTTGAGCCATACCAGGGAGCTGCTACCGGCGTCGGTGGAATCATGCGGGACATATTTACTATGGGAGCACGACCGATTGCCGCTCTGAACTCCTTAAGATTTGGCGAGTTGAGTGATGAGCAAGCGAGACAGTTATTTCGTGGTGTAGTAAAGGGGATAGGGGACTACGGCAATAGCTTCGGCGTTCCTACGGTTGCCGGTGAAGTCTATTTTGACAAAAGCTACCAGGGAAACCCTCTCGTTAATGCTATGGCTGTGGGAATCGTGAAGCATTCAGAAGTCGCTTCCGCTATTTCCAGAGGCGCCGGCAATCCTGTCATGATTGTTGGATCTTCAACAGGCAAAGACGGCATCCACGGTGCGACCTTCGCCTCTGAAGAGATATCAGAAAAATCAGAAAGTAAACGTCCGTCCGTACAAGTGGGCGATCCGTTTACAGAGAAATTACTTCTAGAGGCAACACTTGAGGTAATTAAGGCGAATTTAGTTGTAGGCATACAAGATATGGGGGCTGCTGGAATTACTTGTTCAACGACAGAAATGAGCGCCAAGGGAAATTCAGGAATGACCATCGACTTGGACAAAGTTCCGGTGCGTGAGGCGGACATGTCCGCTTATCAAATTATGTTGTCAGAATCCCAAGAAAGAATGTTGCTCGTGGCTAAACGAGGCCGGGAAAAAGAAGTGAACGATATTTTTGGTAAATGGGATCTTAATTCTGTTGTAATCGGCGAGGTTACTGACGACGGGATCGTGAAGATCTTGAGAAAAGGGGAATTGAAAGCTGCGGTTCCTGCAGAATCGCTGGTGCTAGGGGGCGGTGCTCCGGTCTATGCGCGCGAATCTAAAAAACCCGGTTACATTGAAAATCATTCTGAAGAGGAATTTGATGCGTTCGAAGAGCCGGGTGATCTCCAGAAAATCACGCTACAATTGCTTGGGCTTCCGAACATCGCCAGTAAACGGTGGGTATTTGAACAATATGATTCCATGGTAAGAACAGATACTCGAGTTGGCCCCAGCTCGGACGCGGCGGTTGTCCGGGTAGACGGGTCCGAAAAGCTCCTTGCGATGAAGGTCGACTGCAACGCAAGATATGTTTATTTGAACCCAAAGATTGGAGCCGAGATTGCTGTAGCTGAAGCGGCTAGGAACGTTACCTGTTCAGGGGGTAAGCCGATTGGCATAACAAATTGCTTAAATTTTGGAAACCCATATAAGCCGGAATCATACTGGCAGTTCAAGGAGGCCGTTGAAGGTATCGCAGTCGCTTGTAGGGCGTTCGAAACGCCCGTCACGGGGGGAAATGTGAGTTTTTACAATGAAAACCCACTTGGATCAATCTATCCAACTCCGGTAATTGGGATGGTGGGAATTATCGAGAATGAGTCACAGGTTACGGCAAGCGCTTTTAGTGAAGATGGGGACGATATCGTACTGTTGGGTACGCCTCGGGGAGACATTAACGGCAGTGAGTATTTAAAAGAAATCTTCAGCTCTACAGGGAATGATACTCCTTATTTTGACATCGATGACGAAAAGCGACTGCAAGATTGCTGCCTTGAACTGATTCGGAAAGGGCTTCTTGGCTCTGCCCACGATATTTCTGAAGGTGGACTTGCGATTGCGTTGATTGAATCTGTTATTACCGGCGAGAATGCTGCCCTGGGGTGCAAGGTGAAACTGCCACGATCGTGGAACTGGCGGAAAGATTTTCTTCTCTTTGGTGAAGAACAGAGCCGTATTGTCATCTCCTCACGCTCTCACCATCGTTCAAGAATTCAAGAAATATCTCGGCGATATGGAGTAGATTTTTCCCTGCTGGGAAATGTCACATCGTCCCATAGGATTGTAATCGAGGGGCTTATTAGCATGGAGAGGGGTGTCGCTGAACGGGTTTATTTTGACTCGATAGGCCAAGTAATGGATCGGCAAAGCTGAGTTTGAGTGCAACGATGGTTCGCTATTAATAACTTTACATAACACATATTATATCGTTTTTCTCGTATGCTGTTTAGGGCGTAATTACTCGAATGGCGTGGCGAATCAACTCTATATGGATTTCGCGACAATCTAACCCCAGAATTTCTCCGTCCACATGAATTGGCAAGTTGCTCCCGGACCTGATCATTAGTTTGTTTGTTCGATGCATAGAAACTTTACTAAACCTAGTATGCCTTCCTGCAATGACAAAGGGAAATATTTTTAAAATCTCAATTGTTGAGAGGTTCTTTGCAATACAAATGTCCAATAGCCCGTCGTCAAGTAGTGCATCTGGGGTTAGGTAAAAACCTCCACCGGAGCTCTTCCCGTTTCCGATAGAAATCAATAAATGCTTTCCTTCGCTCTCGAACTCCGTGCCGGTCACTTTCGAAAAATCTGCATGGTACCGAAATATGACTTTGATCGCGGCAATCGCATATTTAACCAACCCACGAGCCCAGCGTATCTTCGTGGCCTCGTTTGCTACTTGAGCGTCTAAACCTATTCCCACGAAATTTATGAAATGCTTAGTCTGCTTTTCTGCAAGTGAATTGATTGCTTCAATTATTCCTAAATCAATCGATCTAATCTGTTGCTCGCTAATAACTTTTAGGGAGCTTATTAATTGTTTAGGATAGCCTAAGACCTTTGCAAAATCATTCCCGGACCCTAGAGGCAAAACACCGAGAACACATTCAGACCCCGCTATTCCGTTTACGACTTCATTGACCGTCCCATCCCCGCCTGCTGCGATAATGATCGGATAGTTGTTCTTTGCTTCGGCTGCAATTATTCTGGCTTCGTCCTGACGCTTAGTGATGTGAAATTCAAAAGGGATCCCTGCGTTTGCGAAGTAATCACGAATAATAGGGACGAGTTTATCGTTCTTCCCGCTGCCAGAAGAAGGATTCAGGATAAGAAAGATTGGGAGCACTAAGAAATATCGAGGATAGACTGAGTAGAAAAATCATATTTGAATGTTCCATTGAAAAGAACATGTGCACTTCCGCTTAACGATACATCTTCATATTCTCCGCTGTTGCCTCTATTGAAGCTTACGCTTAAGAGTTCCCCGCTTCGCACGTGAAGCGTAATTGGTGATATCGACCTCTTGACCTGGTTCGCAATCAACGCGATTGCTACCGATCCCGTGCCACACGCTAGAGTCTCAGCTTCAACTCCCCGTTCATACGTTCTGACAGAGAATAGACTTAAATCATTCATCGTCACGAAATTAACATTAGTACCATTAGGATAAAAAGAATGGTGATTGCGTATCTCTCTTCCGATCTTGACCACATCAATCTCTTCGAGAGTCGACTTTAGATTCTTGTTTTCATCCAAAAAAATGACGCAATGAGGGGAACCGGAATTAACAAAATGGAAGTGAAGAGGCGAGTTAAATACCTCGAGTTTCTGGTCTATGCGAAAATCAGTCGGTCTTTTCATCATCAATTTGACCCCCTCCTCCATCACGGAAGCTTTGTAAATGTGGTCGAGGGCCTCAAACGTTATTTCAGGTCCAGAAACAATCCGTCTAACATATGCGAATCTGCTGATACACCTTCCACCATTACCGCACATTCCACCATAACTTCCATCAGAATTAAAATATTTCATCGCAAAGTCAGCCTTGGCACTCTCCTCCAAAAGCAGTAAGCCGTCTGCCCCGATTCCTCGGCGCCGGTCGCAAATTAGCATTGCGAAGTTGCTCGGCCTAGCAATCAAGCTGTTCCGGTTGTCCAAAACAACAAAGTCGTTGCCTGCTCCGGACATTTTTGTAAATTCAACACACTTTACGTTGTGCTGGCTCATAGAAAATATGAACGAATCGGATAAAATCCCCTACGGTGGAGGTGCGGGGAGTCGAACCCCGGTCCGAAGTGATGACCATTAGACTTTCTCCATACACAGTTCATCTCGTGCGGTTTCGCTTCAAGCTGGATGGATGAACTCACCAATCCCAAAGCTATCTGGCATAAAGCTTCACTAATACCGCTCCAGCATTGATATTAGCACGCCCGACTGAAGGCGACACCTTGCATGAAACTAGTCAGGTAGAGCTTCATGAAGATGCGCTACTTAATGTTTAATTAAGCGGCGAGTGCGTAGTTGTAGTCTGCACTTATAGTGGTTCCGTTTTATTTGCGTGCAACTCGGAGAGCACGGTATGCTTATGTCTAACCATCTTCAACCCCGTCGAAACCATTCACCCCCTTGCTTAAATCTACACATTACTGTTTAGAATATCAATGCATTGTAACAAGGACTCCATTTTTTTCGGTTGATTTTGCTTCTCAAAGACTAACACCAGATTTCGCAGCATTCGCTCAAGAATTTGCCTATTAGACACTGGTTCAAGATATTCTTTCTTATATGAATAGCCCAATCTAATTAAAGATTTTTTACAATCAGCGATTGAGACGATTTTGCCTCCATTAAACGGATCAGCGAAGAGTGAGTTTGTCCCGAAATCGTATCTAATGATAAAATGTCCCGGCATTCCAATCCCATATACAGGGAAATTTAGTTTCCGCAAAACGAGCATGTAAATAACCGAGAGGACAATGGGAACTCCTTTCTTGGTTTCGATGACTTTGTTAATATAATGATTATCAGTATTGTAATAATCGGCATCGTTTCCTGAGAAACCCTTTTCTCGAGAAAAATAATTCCCGATCTTGACGGCTATTTCTTCGGGAGCATCCGACGCATCCAATCTCGATTGAAATTCCGCTGCAAAGAAATTGAGGAGGTCAAAATAGATGCGCATATCTACATTTGGGTACGCGTATTTCGCTATTAAAAAGGAACCCTCTTCCAGATCAAGATCGGCCTTATGTCTTTCACAAAAAGAACGTAATTGTTCTTTGAAAGTTGTGTGAGAGATGGTTTCGTACACCTCTCTTATCCTACGCTGAATAAGCGAGTCTTCAATTTGGAGATAGTCTTCGAGAACGGGAAGTGCGCTTTCTCCTGCCGACAATAGATGCTTTTTTGCGACAGAGTAGATAGAATCATCCTCATCATCAAGAAGATAGATCAATGACTTAACTCGAATTAGAGCATCTTTATCAAGTTGTTTCATTTGATTTTTTTTCGGATCGATTGATGTGGATAGTTCTTTAAGAGTCCATCCTTTAATAACTTAAAAGCTTGTTCGGGGCTATCTGCAAAACTGAATAAATTAAGATCTTCTTCGTTGATCATTCCAAGGCTCTTTAAGAGTGGAAAATTTACGATCTGCTCCCAATATTTTCTGCCGTACAGTATAACTGTCATTTTCTTCTTGATCTTTCCCGTCTGGAGAAGGGTGAGCAGTTCCATCAGCTCGTCCAACGTTCCAAACCCGCCTGGAAAAGCGATGAGGGCTTTTCCAAGGTACATGAACCAGTACTTTCGCATAAAGAAATAATGGAACTCAAAATTCAATTCTGATGTAATGTATTTGTTCGGGAATTGCTCGAACGGCAGGCTTATGTTTAAACCGATTGATTTCCCGCCTGCAAGGGAAGCTCCTTTATTTGCTCCTTCCATAATCCCGGGTCCGCCACCAGTGCAAACAACAAATCTATTCTTTTCCTTCAGTGATTTCGACCACTTCGTCAGAAGGAAAGCAAGCCTGACTGCGTCGTTGTAGTAGGCCGACAGCTCGAGGGCATTTTTTGCCCTTCTGTACTCCTCCGAATTGTTGAGATCTGTTTTTCTCCTCTTTTTTAGCTTCAGGCTAATTTCTGAAAGTTTCTTGCCGGCGTCAGCCGGCGATTTTATTCGGGCCGAACCAAAGAAAACAATAATATCCTTAACACCGAAATAATTGAACCTGCTCAAGGGCTCCAGAAATTCTGAGAGAATCCTTATCGGTCGTGCATCTTTGCTGTTCAAAAAGAATGGGTTTTTGTACGCTCTCAGCGGGCCGAGATGTTTATTTTGTTTCGCCACAAATTATATTTTATGAAAATGGTTAATTAAATTTTGGTGCGACGATGGCCGCTATTTTCTCCAAGTTGATCTTATCGATCTCGTCGAAGCAATCGATCTTTTCGCTGTCGATATCCATAACCCCATGGAGTATTCCTTCGTAAATTATCGGAACCACTATTTCAGATTTCGATTCAGGGTCGCAGGCAATGTGTCCGGGAAATTTTGTGACATCTGGAACGAGTACGGTCTTCCTTTCCTTGGCGGCGGTCCCGCACACTCCTTTTCCGATCTTAATTCGAACACATGCGACCTTCCCTTGAAAAGGTCCTAGGATGAGTTCGCTCTGTCCCATTCGATAAAACCCAACCCATGAAAAAGGGCTGAAGGTTGATTTTAATGCCGCACTAATGTTTGCTAAGTTCGCAATAAGATCCTTTTCGTCCCTCACCAGCGCGACAATTTGGGGAAATAATTCATCATACTTTTCGCTTTTTTCTTCAGCGACTACCGTTATGGTTTCCATTGCGATCTTCGATCCGTTCGAAAACATGTTGTATAGTAATCGTTACCGCGTTGTTGCCGGCTGGATGTTTCGATCCAACAATAGCATATTCCTTCCTGACTATCGCAAGTCCTACGCAGCTATCTATCTGATATGCGTCGGGCATAAAACTCGTAATCTTTCCTATCTCTTTTTCTCCGGAGGTTAAGGGATATTTTGCTTCCGGGAGAAGCGGGCCGTCAATCCGAATTCTACAAAGCACTCGTTGAATTCTCTTATAGGTATCGAGCCGTGCTATGACCTCCTGTCCGATATAACACCCCTTGCTAAAACTAACTTGATTCCAAAGATTCAGCTCAAGCGGATTGAACTCGCCATCCATTTCTTTTTTGTAGCAGGGAATACCGTGCTGGATACGAAAAAAATTATAAGCGTCGTTGCCGACCTGGCAATTCAAAACGGGGTGCAGTTCGCCCAGTATTCCAGCCTCTGCGTCAGCTATAAAAAAGGTTACATCGTTCTCATAATAATGAGCGCGAAAAGCCTGGTAATTATTATCTCCTGATAATATTTTCGTCGCATCCAGTGCATTGAACAGAACAAAAAGAAGGTGTTGTCCCGTTCGATCAACGACGTTCACGTCTTCCATTATGATGAATTTCTCAATCCATTGTTTGACTTCGTACTGTGCACCACGGCTAACGATCAATAATAAATGGTCGTGCCGATCGGCGACGATAATCGAATCGATGGCTCTCCCCTTCTCAGATGTCAGAACGGTTTGCTGAGAGCCTCCGGGAGAAAAGTTCCTAAAATCATTCGTTGAAATCCGGTTAAGAAAGTCTACAGCGTCCTTTCCTTCTAACGAGAGGAGTCCATGATCTGAGAAGTCGAGAAGCGCGGGCCCGTGTTCAAGGAGGCTGACTTCATCGGCAAGGTTGTGGAACTGCTTTGGTAATAACCAACCCCCCTCCTCTCCAAGCCGAATATTTGATCTTTCGTAATACTCATGCAAAGGGAGCCGGCGTAACCTTTCCGGCGTATATGTCGAGAGCGCATTCATTCTTGTACCTTGAACAGCGGACAGAGTGAAATAATTTCCTAAAATAAAGAGGAGCACTCTTCAATGGTGCTCCTCTTTATTAATCGAATAATGGTATGTTTATTGAATTTATGCTTCGTGAAATTCTCGCTCGGTTTCAAGAAATTGTTGATCGCAGCGGATTTGATAGACTCCTGAAGCGTAGTCTTAAATTCCTACCCTCCCAGGAATCCCATAACTGCCATCATTCTAAATTCCTCTTTCAGATTATCGATAAATCAAAAGTAATATAAGAGAAAATTCAGATTTGTCAAGAAGAAACCGGCTATTTCAGGCGATAACGGCTAGAAAGGAAAAAGCTCACCCTCACGGCGAGCTTCTATTAGTGCACCCACCAGGACTCGAACCTGGAACCCACTGATTAAGAGTCAGTTGCTCTACCAATTGAGCCATGGGTGCTACACTGCACCAGGCGACTCATTTTGGAGCGGTATTTGACGGCAAAGGTTGTGTCTGGGGTGGCAACTGTGCTGGTGGAACTGAGGTTTGTCCACTCTGGATGATGCTCTCCCTCGACGATGCGTTTTTGCCGGGCAAAAAGAAAAGATTAATGAGAAGCGCAAGAACCATAAATGTGGTGGCCAAAATTGTCGTCGCGCGGGTCAGAAAATCGGCAGTTCTGCGAACACCGAAGACAGTCCCGAAATTTCCACCACCGAATGCCCCTGCAAGCCCGCCCCCCTTGCTATTTTGCATTAGGATGACTCCAATAAGAAGAATGGAGACAATTATTTCAATAGCAATAAAAAAAATATACATATTTGTTGATCCTCGAAAATAAAAAAGCCCTACATCCTGGGCATTTGAATTAAAAGAAAATAACAAAAACCAACCCAAAAATCAACAACTATTTTTTTTGGGTAGTCGTATACTTTGAAAGTCAATGTCATTCCGGCGAAAGCCGGAATCCATGTAATTAAACCTGGATGTCCCCCTTAGGGGGACATGACAAATCTTTTTATTCAGATTACTCAAAGTGTAGCACTACCTTTCTGCAGGGAATCTATCATGGCTCGATCGTGTTTTTAAATTAGAGGTACCCGATGAAGATTTCATGCTTATCCTCCAATTTTCCCGGCATGCTGCCCTTTTTAAAATGCGGTGCGTTGGGTGTTTTCCGATCCGATAGTTATAGATTACCCCCTTTAAGTATATAAATGGCCAATGAATTAAGGGAAGTAGCGGCTTAATTTGAATAAAAAATTGTCATCCCCACGTTCCGGAGGAATCCCTTTGGCACGCAGGAACGACAATCTGAGCCAGCGCCGGAAAGGATACTGGAGTGATTTTATGGAGTTTTTACGCTATATTTAAAGATTGCAGATAACTTCAATTTGTTGCAGTACTGATTTTGTAAATGAGCGGAACACCCTTTTATTTTATCTTTAGAATTCTAGTCCCAACTTTACTTCTTGCGGCCCAATGGTATTTGGCTAAGCAGGCGGTGCGCTTCTTTAAAAACCTTCCCCTTACCGCCTCCTGGGTAGAGAGGTCAGTATTAATTTTTTTCGTCTTATTTAACATCCCCTTTTTAATTCTTCTTTTTCTTCACCCCTACATATATACTTTTCCAAAATGGGTGGTGCATTACATTGTTTACCCAGCTTATATTTGGCAAGGTGCAACTCTTTTCATCTTTCTGGTGATGTCCCTTCTAAGAATTATCCGCCTGCCTTTTATGGCAATTTTTCGTGCCGGTAAGAGGATTCCCCCAATCAATCAAAGAATCATTATTCTCAAATCAACGGCCGGTTTTGAAAGATTTGATAGCTCCAGAAGGACCTTTTTGAAAACCGGCGCAGTCGCGCTTTCCGCCTATTCTTTTATTGGCGCCACGAAGGGTCTGATCGACCGCAATGACTATGATATTATCGACAGGACCGTTCGTATTCCGAATTTACCGGATGAATTCAAAGGTTTTACTATCGGTTTGATGAGCGATATTCATTCATGCGTCTTTATGAAAAAGCCTGCAATGGACAATTACGTTGCCGCTTTGAATAGTCTTAAAACCGACGTCATCTTCGTTCCTGGAGATTTTGTCAACAGTGAAACAGAGGAAGTGTACCCCCTCGCGGAAGCATTTTCAGCCCTACGAGCGCCGTATGGAGTATACGGCTGCCTCGGCAATCATGATTATTATGCAGATGTCGACGTTGTTGCCAAGGAGGTCGACGGGTGCGGCGTAAAACTCCTTCGAAATGATGCGGTAAAAATAAACAAGGGAAGCTCATTTATCAATTTAGTCGGGGTCGACGATATCCCGATAAACGGGACGCCAGATACGTACCTTGATCGTGCATTATCTTCTGTCCAAAACACGAATCCGAGAATATTGCTTTGCCACAAACCATATTACCTTGAGACCTTTGCAGATCGCAATATCGATCTGACGCTTGCTGGCCATACACATGGCGGTCAGATTGTTTTTGCTAATATTGGAAATATGATCGTCTGCCCTGCTGCCCTCTTCTCAAAGTATGTTTGGGGTTTATATAAGTTCGGCAAGTCGCAAATGTATGTCACGCGCGGAATCGGTACTGTGGGAGTTCCGATTCGGATAAATTGCCCCCCTGAAATTACCAAAATTACGCTGCAATAATTTTATTACGGTCCGGCGAAAGAGCGATGGAGGATTTGCCGATTCATTTCTTGCTATTCCCTCCTCGTTTATTTATATTTTTTCCCAATACATTACCTTAACTTTTACTACATTACGCTCATGGAAGATTCCCCTCACTCATCTCCAAAGAACACAGGTTGGATTGAAGTCATTGCCGGGTGCATGTTCAGCGGCAAAACGGAAGAATTAATACGCCGAATGAGACGAGCACAGATAGCCCGTCAAAAAGTAATGATTTTCAAACCGCGGATCGATAATCGATACAGTTCCAGTCATATTGTTTCACACAGCGAACAATCGCTCATTTCTACGGTCGTAGATACTTGCGCTGAAATTCTGACGCAGTCGTCCGAAGCACAAGTTATCGGAATTGACGAAGCACAATTCTTCTCGCCGGAGATTGTTGATGTGTGTGAGCAACTTGCGAATGCAGGCAAGCGGGTGATTGTCGCAGGACTTGATCAGGATTACCGTGCCAAGCCGTTTGAACCGATGC
>JBAUMC010000044.1:0-52795 GCA_049578505.1 Bacteroidota bacterium
GGATGCAATAGCCGCCTTTTCTTTCAAGTAAATAGCGATCAGTTCTTTAACCCGGGCATGCCCTATTCCGGTTTTATACCATCGCTCTTGCTTCACGGCTTCACCTCTGGTCTCGTAGGCTTCATAATAAATTCTCACCCACGGTCGATATGGTTTAGTCGATATGACCTCGCCTTTGTTATGTCGCTCTAGTCGAGCATCGATATTATTCGTCTGGCCGACATACGATCTTGAATGCTTTTGAGAATAAAGGATATAAACGAAGAAGTGTTCCACCTTGCGGAGAGCGTAGGATTCGAACCTACAAGCCCTTACGGGCGCCGGTTTTCAAGACCGGTGCAATAGCCGTTCTGCCAGCTCTCCGAGTCGAGGTCATCGAACATTTTAAGTGTCAATTTAATAGCTCACGGGCGTCCTCCTCAGGAGGATGCAATAGCCGTTCTGCCAGCTCTCCAAAACTTCTTAAAGGTACAAAAGTAGGGGAGCGAAAACAAGAAGAACTTTGGGAGTTGTCCGTTTCTCGAGAAGCTCGCATGTGACAATGGTCAATCCAGAAGCCGACTCTTTTCCCTTGATTTTTATTCTATTTTCCGGTAGGTTAGTGGCGTTCAACCAATATCTGCACCGCATAATCATACCATAGGTCAACTTCTTTGTGGGAAGTCATTAACCAGCGTTCATTACTGATTCGAGAACCAAATGAAGTGCGTGTTCTGCGTTTAGTAAGGGACAGCGGGGAAATCTCGCGGATCGAAATTGCCAAAGCATGTAACCTTAATAAAGCCTATGTCTCCGAGCTTGTCGCGAAGCTGATTCAAACCGGATTTCTGGAAGAAACGGGGAAAGTCGAAGCAAGCGATAAGGTGGGACGGAAAAGAATGCTCCTCCGATTTGTTCCTCTCGCCGGCCTCGTGGCGGGGGTCGACATCGGCATGACTCACGCGACCATCGTTCTCACTGACCTTAACGCTACAGTTTTGCGGAAGAAGACTTTTTTCTATTCTTTAGAGACAGCCGCAAAGGAAGTGCTATCAAAAGTTGTCGACGTAATTGTGACGTTGCTGGCTGATATAAACGACTCACAATCTCAATTGGTCGGTATCGGTGTTGGGGTTCAAGGATTGATAGATTATAGAACGAACACATTGATGGTATCGCACAATAAGAAATCATGGGAAGGCGAGTCGTTGAGTGCGGAATTAGAAATGCATTTCAAAGTGCCGATGTATGTTGAGAACGATGTAAAAGCAATGACATTGGGCGAATACTTGCTGGGGTCTGCAAAGGGGGTGAAAAACCTCGTGTACCTCTTTATCGGCGACGGTCTTGGCGCCGGAATTATGATTAACGGACATTTGCACCGAGGCTTCACTTCAAGTGCAGGGGAGATCGGCTACACAGAACTTGAGCCTGCGTCCTACTATAGAGAGCGATTCCCTTTATTGTATAACGGGCAATCGATATTCGGCCAGATTCTTACGAATACAAACATTATTGAGAGCTACCGGAGACATAGCTCGGAAAATGCCGAGAGACAAATATCGGTGGCAACGATTGCAGATAAAGCGAGAGACGGCGATAGTACCGCAACTCAAATTATCATGGAGTGTAATTTACTCCTCAGCAGCCTCTGCATCAATCTCATAAACACTTTGAACCCGGAACTCATCATCATCGGGGGAGAGCTTTCACAATGTTATCCGAACGTAATCGATCTTGCTCGCGAAACGATTCATAAAGATCTCTTGTCTGTTCCTGCTGAAGCAGTGATGGTAAGAGCCGCCACACGGGGGGAGGAAGCAGTTGCCCTCGGTGCGACGGGTTTGGTGCTTTATGAAATGTTTGAACCTCTTCATACAATCTCTCTAAATGCTTCCCGAAGGTACTCATTCATAGGGTCGCACGCATCCGTTTCAGATTAAATTACCTCAATTCCCTGCACTTGCCTGATCGTACGGGCTGGGCGCTCCTAATTCTAGTTTCTCACCGATTTTCTGCCACCCCCCGGATTCTTTTTGCCGAAACTGATTGAAAAGGGTATGTTGCACATCGGACTGTTATGCGATTAACCTCTCATATAGCCATGAAAAATTTGGGATTCTCTGGTATATATTCGAGTAATATTCCTTCGACGGTTCTTCATCCCTGGAACGCTGGAAAATAGGCAAAAAAGTACTTGACAATACGAAAAGAAAGGCCTATTATCGAATTAGTTTGTTGATACAACAAACTAATTATTGGTCAATATTAATCAAAAATTACGTTTGGGATGCACAAGATTAGTTTGTTGAAACGATGAATTAATTATAGTTGATCAGCGGACGGATGAAAAAAAGGTACGATCAGATCACGAGCATTAATCCAAAAGTCGGACGGAATATTAATAGAGCAATTATTCTGAACGCGGTCCGAGAAAAACAACCAATTTCGCGCACCAAAATTTCTGAAATCACCGGGCTAAATAAAAGCACAGTCTCAAATATCGTCTCTTCTCTTCTTGATGAGGACCTAATCATAGAAGAGATCGTAAAAAATCAGGAAGTAGGGAGAAACCCGGTCGATCTCAGTATTAAGAGCGAAAAGAACTTTGTCGGAGCAATTTACATCGATTCGGTTCACACAACGCTCGCGATAGTTGATATCGACGGAACCTTGATTAACAAGGTTACGATCGACACCAAACCGCGCGATCCGAAAACGTTCATTGCTTTATGTCTTGACTCGCTCCAGAAGATGCATCTAAAACTTCACTCCCGTTCTTTACGGGGAGTCGGGATATCCGTGGCGGGAATCGTTGATTCGATTCACTCGCGGGTTGTCTATTCCTCAAATCTCGGCTGGGAGGACCTTGATCTCGGGTCGATCGCGCAAGAGCACAGTCCGGAAATTGAGCTCATCACCGTTGAAAATGATGCGAAGGCTTCTGCCCTTGCAGAATTAGTTTTGGGGAAGCATGGAATCGCATCGTCAAATTTTATTTTTCTCTCCATCGGGACGGGCATCGGAGCGGGAATCGTCGTCGATAACCACATCTTGAGCGGCAGCTCACATGCTGCCGGAGAATATGGACACATGACGCTTGTTGAAGGAGGAGAACCCTGCTCGTGCGGCAACAAAGGATGCTGGGAAATGTATGCGTCAGACCGTTCGACCATAAATTATTATTTAACTCGCAGCGGAACAAAAGGAATTACTACATCGACAATAACCATAGATGAGCTTATCGGTCTTGCGCTCGACGGGAATACAAATGCAACTGAGGCGTTACGGCAATCTGCAGAATACATCGGACTAGGAATAGCGAATATCATCCGAACGATTGACCCTCAGAATATTATCATAGGCGGATCGGTGGTCAAAGTATGGAATACCATTTACCCGGTTATTATGGATACGGTCTATAAGCGAGGGTTTTTTGGCAAACAACGGAACACCCTAATTCTCCCGACGTCACTGACCGATAATCCACCGTTGCTCGGTGCAGCAGCATTATCGATACGCAAGATTTTCACTGATTACAGAATTGTCATTTAAACGAAATAGAAGTACATGCAAAGTCAAAAGTTTACAATCGGCATTGATATCGGCGGCACAAATACCGTGGTCGGCCTAGTGGCCGGTAATGGAGACTGCGTCGAGCGGATAAAATTTTTTACTCAAGAATTTCCAACGGCTGAAGTTTTCAAAATGAGGCTTCTCAGCGGGATACGAGAGCTTTCTGAGAGATTATCGGCTGTCCAAAAGATTGTTGGCATTGGCATCGCCGCCCCGGCTGCGCGGCATCGTGAAGGTACAATTCAAAGCCCTGCCAATCTCCAATGGGGAACTATCGACATTGTTAATTTGCTGAAACCCTTCTACAATCTTCCGATCGTTCTCATGAACGATAGCAATGCAGCGGCATTGGGAGAAATGAAATTTGGTTTGGCGAAAGGGATGAAAAATTTTGTTGTCATAACAATGGGTACGGGTTTAGGCGCCGGTATCGTCGTTGATGGCAGATTGCTGTATGGCGAGAACGGAGTGGCCGGAGAGCTGGGACACATGACGATTGAGCCGGGAGGAAGACTGTGCGGCTGTAAAAGACAGGGTTGTGTTGAGACGTATGTTTCTGCGACAGGCATCCGGCGGACTGTATTTGAACTTTTAGCCAGATCTACCGAGGAAACCGAGCTTCGGGATATAAGCTATAATGAGCTTACCGCCGAGAAAGTCCATGAGCTTGCAAGCCGCGGCGATACCATTGCACTTGAAGCTTTTGAAATCACCGGCAAAATTTTGGGCCGCGTGCTTTCAAACACCGTCGCCGTCTTTGATCCCGAGGCTATTATCTTATCAGGGGGATTAATGCATGCGGGAGATTTGTTGCTCGAACCTACGACGAAATCGTTCACTGAAAACGTACTGATGCTTCACAAAAGAAATGCAGTCATTTTGAAATCTCATTTGAAAGACGGCGAAGCGGCGATTCTCGGAGTAAGTTCTCTTGTCAGTGATGGGGCGTTTGTAACGCCCGACGGTTCTCAAACAGATCCTGAAGCGATTCCGGGAAATGTGATGATTGAGGGTCGAGGGTAACACTCAGGTCAGTTCATTGTCAAACTCATAAACTGTGCTCAATCGCGCGAATCGCGCTGTAAAGTTGAACCATCGACAGAGACAGAAACCTTTTTCAATAAGAGGCAAAAATTGAAAGAGAACAATATGCTCAAAAGAACTATTCTCATCTCGATCCTCTCAGCCCTGATTTCGGCGTTGTTGTCTTCCTTTGCGGCGGCCTCGGAATCAAATATTTCAGGTATCGTGAAAGATTCAAAGACGGGTGAGGTACTCCCCGGCGCTACCGTTGCCCTTGCTGGAACAAGCCTTGGAGCATCGACAGATGTTGACGGCAAATATATCCTTCGAAACGTGCCCCTCGGGAGCTTCACTATTCGCGCATCCTACATCGGGTATGAGCCTGCATCCGCGAGCATCCAAGTCAGCTCAGGAGCAGAGCTCAAACAGGATTTCAATCTTGTCAGTGTGGCGATTCAAGGTGAAGTTGTCGTTGTCACTGCTCAGGCGGCAGGTCAAAACGAGGCGATTAATAAGCAGCTTTCGTCACAGCAAATCGTCAGTGTTGTATCCGCTGCACGAATTCAGGAATTGCCGGATGCCAACGCCGCGGAGGCGGTAGGGCGACTGTCGGGGGTTTCCGTTCTAAGGAGCGGCGGTGAAGGAAATGAGGTTGTCATTCGCGGACTGCAACCGAAATACAATGCCATAATGATCGACGGGGTTCGTATGTCCTCTTCGAACTCCAACGACCGGAGCGCAGATCTAAGCATGATTTCTCCCTATTCACTCGAAGGGATAGAGGTTTCAAAATCTGTTACTGCTGATCAGGATCCGGATGTACTGGGAGGTACGGTAAATTTTAAAATGAAAGAAGCGTCGACGGAAAGAGAAGGCTTAGGACTTAGTCTTATCGGGCAAGGGGGTTACGACGGTCTTCCAGATGCTCTGAACAAGTACAATGACTATAAGTATGTTGCGAGCGTTGAGGGGAGATTTTTCGAGGATCATAGTCTCGGTATTTTGGCGCAGGGAGATTTTGAAAGGAAAAATCTCAGCTCTAATGAATTGACTGCCGGATATAATGAATTCCAGAATAACCAAACCGATTACGTCATTACTTCTCTAAGAATCAACGACATTCCCCGGGACAGGGAACGCGCCAACGGAAGTTTTGTCGTAGACTATAATTTACCGGACGGAAAAATCACGTTAACGAACTTTATTAGTTCCGGAACAACGGAAACGGAGACAAGGCAGGAGGCCTTTACTCTCGGAGCAACTAACAATCATAGTTTTACTTCAACGCTTGCAAATAGCACGTTAAATACACTGACTAATTCGCTTGAGCTTGAACAGCAATTGCCGATATTTCACGCCGATTTGAGGCTTTCGCATACCTATTCTGAAACAAAAGACCCCCAGGACTGGACTGTGGCATTTACTCAATCTGCCGATCCGGGGCTTAATCAATTTGCAAATAAATCGGATGTCACTCCACAGGCCGTTCCGGTAGCTGCGATAAATAATCCATCCCAGACTTTTTTGACTGCGGTTCAAAGCAACAATAGTTGGACAAGGGACCGCGCGTTTACAGCTGCGTTGGACTTAGACGCACCGTTGAATATATCCGACAATATCACCTCGGTAATAAAATTTGGTGGGAAGTTCATTTTCCAGCCGAGGTCGTACACGTATGAACAATTTGACAATCACCTTACTTCCTTTAGTTCGGCAAGCGCTAAAGTTGTCGCCAACATGATCGCCGCCCAATTTCCTACCATAAAAGTAGAACAGGGCGGCATCCCAATTGTCCCCTTCATAGACCCAAAGTTTAACTACGGCAAATTTCTCAGCGGTAATTACGCAACGGCGTACGCCATGAACTACAGTTTGGCGGGGGCTCTGGCAAATTTTCTACAAGATAATATTATCGCGATAGAACAAGTCGATGCGGAAGGCTATTCCCGCAACTTGACAGCTTCCACAACGAATAATTATAGCGGCTATGAGCATCAGAGTGCCGGGTATGTTATGGAAACATTTAACATCGGCGAGCAAATCACTCTGATTCCAGGCATACGTTACCAGGACTTTCGCACGCACTACGTGGCACCCCAAGATATCCAGCATACATTTTCATATGCGGAGTTCGACGGCTATGATACCCTCGTGGAAAAAGATCACTACTACTGGCTCCCCGACGTTTCTTTGCGCTATAAACCGCTCTCGTGGTTTGACGTGCGCCTTTCATATTCGAGCACATTAGCATATCCCGACTATAATGCCATCACTCCGAGAATCGACGTAGCCAGCGGCGGCAATATTTCTTGGAACAATACCAACTTAGTTCCTTCTCGTTCCAAAAACTACGACGCTTACCTTTCCTTCTACGATAATACTATAGGGTTATTTACCGTCGGGGGATTCTTAAAGCAAATTGACAATCTGATTTATACGTATTCATTCGGCGTTTCAGATACAGGACTCTTGCAATACTATCCGCAGAGATTTGTTCAAGGAGTTAATGCATCGGGGCTCAGCGGCGTCATCACGAGTTTTGTAAACAATCCATATAGAGTCAATGACTACGGCATGGAGCTGGATTGGCAGACGCATTTCTGGTATTTGCCCCACCCGTTCGATGGATTAGTTTTGAATACCAATTACACGCATATCTTTTCAAACGCAAAGTATCCCATTACATATCTGCCGCCGACCCGAGGCGCAACTCAAATAGACACATTCTTCACGGCACCGCTCATCGATCAGCCTGCCAACGTTGTCAATCTTGCCGTCGGGTATGACTACAGAGGTTTCTCGATACGGGTCTCGATGATCTACACATCTAAAATTTATACGGGGTCGGCCGGATCGGATTTCTATTCGCAATTGCACGCTTCAACGCTTGCAAACAATCGTTGGGATCTCTCAATTAAGCAAGAGTTGCCGTGGTTCGGCTTTCAGATATATGGCGATTTGAACAATTTCACTGCCGTCCAAGATGTCAGCGTTATACAAGCGACGACGGGGGTTCCCAAATCGATGGAGTTGTATGGACTGAGCGCAGATCTAGGTTTGCGATGGCAATTGTGATCCTAACGGCAGTTGGCGAACCAGTGTCGTGTAGATGGTAAGGATTTTTAAAGATTCTTGAAGATGCGAAAGTGAAAAGAGTTCTTGTCTGAAAATGAAGCTGTGCTGCATTTGTCGTACATGAGTAAACTATTTTTTAATAAACATTTTTTCAAAACAATAATTAAAGGAGGCGAAGGAACAGACCTAATGCAAACAGTTCCAGAAGTAAAACCACTCTCTTCTGAAAAAATGCGAGACGAAAGTGTGGTTGTAAACCGTTAATTACACTTAACAAACATAAGGAGAGTAACCATGAAATACCTATTCACCGTGACATTTGTCGTCGCGATAATCGTGCTACTGTTCGCGCCGACGAGATCGTTTGCAGGTGATACGCTTGCTGTTGCGACTTCTGTGAGCGCTAATCTTGATAAACAAATCAACAGTGACACTGTTGCCGGCGGCGCTAACGCACACAAAGTCTATCAACTCACAACGACAACTCAAACATACTTAATCGATGGGCCAATAACTTCGAAATCGAGTATTGCAATTATTGGTAAGACCGGCTCCAACGGGCAACTCCCTTGCATCCAGCCACACACACAATCAGACAATACAGTTCCGGTCAACATGTTTGTATTTATTGGAGCAAACACGACAGTGCAATTGCAAAATCTCTACTTGCTAGGATTATCGAACACAAATACTACAGATGCCGCTAACGGTGCAAATGCTTGCGCAGTGCAGGTATCGGCCGACAAAGTTACCCTTAACATAAACAATGTCGTGTTCGATGAATGGCGAGCATTTGCCATTGGCTATAACGGTCAGTGGGATAAGTTCTTCATACTCAACTGTAAATTCAGAAATATGGTTGATCCTACCCAACAGTACATCGGGGAGGTTATCCGTAATGAATACCCTGGTGCAGCATATACCGATAGCATGGTTTTCAGATACAATACCATGTTATGCGTCAATGGTTATACGGCGGCTCCTGTCACGAAGTATTATCAACGATATTTCGAATTTTCACACAACGACGTAGTGTATAATTTCAAAAATCCTTTCTTCATCTATAACGAAACGAATGCCAAAATGGATAATAATATCTTCTATGGCACGTACGTCGGCGGTACAAACTATACAGAAACTCCATGGTGGGACAATCTATGGTACGGCGATCGCGATATCAGTACCATTGCATTTGAACAGCTCAACGGTGCCAATGCAGCGGCGTTTGATGCAGCCGACTCTGCAGGATTTTTTGCAAAATCCAATTACATCGGTGCGGCAAGTAAATCAGATTCTGCCGCTGATGATGCTTGGGTAGCTACGTTAGAAGCAAAAGCAGAAAATATGAGAAAAGTCGAAGTGAAGAACAATTCATATTTCCAGCCTTCAGGCGTAACGGCATTCTGGAAAGCGTTAGATGATACTGCAAAGTGGACGTATCCAGATCCTGCGCATCACGATTCATTGGGCTTTGCATTTGGCGATTCAACGATTACTCCTACCTGGATGAATTCACGAACAACAACGTTGTTCTCATCACCCACAACGGAACAAGGTTTCGTTCAATCAGGTAATGTGTTGACCGATCCCGGATTTCCTACTGGAATTTCTTCCGGTGTGTTGACTGGCGCTACGGGTGACGGCGTTGGCCTTTTGAAATACATTGTGGAAATAAGAGGAGGAACGGCTGCTACCGATCGTTGGGGTTATCAAAGGACAACTGTCCAGAATACTGCAACGTGGATGCCTACATGGCCGTTGCCAGAGGCAACTTCGAATGATTTGAAATACACTGCTAGCCTAACATCAACAGACGGCCTGCCGGTTGGCGATCCGTTCTGGTTTACGGGTAAAACAACTGGCGTTGCAGCTAGCGTTAGCATGACGCCGAAGTCATTTTCATTGTCCGAAGCATATCCGAATCCATTTAACCCGAGCACGAATATTCAGTACAATCTTGCAAACGCAGGTGTCACAAGCTTGAGAGTATACAATATTCTGGGTCAGCTCGTGAAAACAGTCGTCGACAATGTTCATCAAGAAGCCGGAACGTACACCGTCCATGTTGACATGTCAACTGTGACGAGTGGCGTCTACTTCTATACACTTGAGCAAGGTCAGAATCGTCTGGTTCAAAAAATGATGTTGTTAAAGTAATAGCTTTCTCCTTTGGGATGATCGCAGGAGGCGCCGATTCTGGTGCCTCCTGTGATTGTGTTTGAAGATATGCACGTCCCTTCAGGCCAAGTTGGTGCTGGTTCATCGAGCCAAGAGCGTTGCATTTGCCGACGCAGAGGGCTAATCGAACAGAAGAAAAATCTCGACCTTCCATTGTGATCCTTCCTGACGGCGTACCGGAACTATCCATTATATCTTACAGGTCTTTTGGCGGTGGATGAATAGGTACTGCGACACAAATGAAAAAAACTACATTCGGTGATTAATAGACAATGAACATCGTACTTCGCAATCGAGCCCTACACCTGGCTTTCTTACTTCTCATGCTGTCGGTGGGTGCTCACGGGCAATACCGTGTTGTCGGATACTATCCAATGTGGGAACGGACTAACTTGCCTGCTTCAAGTATTGAATATAATTTTCTTACACATATCAACCATGCCTTTGCCTGGCCAAATGCGGATGGAAGCATCTCGTCGGACGATGTGACCGTCGATACGGCTCTCATCAACACGACACACAGGGCTGGACGCAAGGTCCTCCTTTCGTTTGGCGGGGCGGGAGCGACACAGACAGCGAACTTTGCAGTTGTTACTGCAGACTCGTCTCTTCGGAAAACATTCGTGAACAATATTGTTTCACATCTTACTGCTTTCCATTATGACGGTGCCGATCTTGATTGGGAAGGACCATCGAACAATGCCGAAAAGGCGAACGAAGTGGCATTTGTTCAGGAGCTGAGATCTGCGTTTCGAGCGGTCGACACGACGTTGCTTATTACGATGGCGATTGGAGCCTCAGACTGGTCCGGCCAATGGCGTAATTTTGCGGCGCTTGATCTTTACGTCGACTGGTTCAACGCGATGGAGTACGATTTTCATGGAAGCTGGAGTACGATTGCAGGGCACAATGCTCCTCTTAATGTTGGGACAGATCCCAACACAGACCCGGATTCATATTCGATCGTTGAGAGTATTCAATACCTGGCTGGCGCACGGGCAATCCCAAAAAACAAGCTGGTGCTTGGTTTGCCGTTCTACGGAAAATTATTCGGAACATCAATACTCTATTCTCCATATCTTCAGGAGGAAGACCTTCCGTACTGGGATATCATGAGCACGATTCAACGCGGCCAGTGGACATACATCTGGGACACGGGGGCCGAAGCCCCATATTATACCTCGGCGATTCCGGCGGAGCTGATCACGCTCGACGATTCTGCTTCGATCGCGCTTAAGTGCCAGTATGCAAGAACTCAAGGCTTGTCGGGTGTGATGATCTGGGAAATTACTCAAGATGTCATTGGTCAAAGCCAGCCTCTCTTAGATGTCGTCGGGACGCAGATGATAACTACCGACGTCGCATCCGATGCCCGGCCTAATATCCTTCCGGCGGGCTTCGTTTTGTACGACAACTATCCCAACCCGTTTAATCCATCTACGACAATTCAATTTACTCTGCCCGTCGCTTCCCGCGTCTCTATTAAGGTCTTTGACTTGCTGGGGCGTGAGGTTGCAACTCTGCTCAATGAATATAAAATTGCTGGTGTCGGAACCGTTCGGTTCGATGCTTCGCAATACCATCTCGCCAGCGGCGTCTACTTTTACCACATGCAAGCCGGATCTTTTGGTGAGACAAAAAAAATGATGCTGATGCAGTAGAAATAGTACATCATCTGAATGACAGGGAGATTGATGACAAGCAATAACGAATTGAAATCACGACATCCGGCCCTTTGGGTTCCCACACTCTACACAGCGGAGGGTTTGCCGTTTGTCGTCGTGAATGTCGTTTCAGTGTTGATGTACAAAAGTATGGGAAGATCTGACGGCGAGATCGCATTTTTCACGACGCTCGTTGCTTTGCCATGGATGTTGAAGCCCCTTTGGGGCCCGGTTCTTGAAATGTTCAAAACGAAAAAGTATTTCGTCGTTGCAACCCAGTTTGCAGGAGGAGTTTTATTCGGATTGCTCGCCCTTACCTTTCAGCTTCCGAATTTCTTCCAGTGGTCGCTTGTCTTTTTTGCCGTCATCGCTTTTAATTTTGCGACGCATGATATCGCTGCAGACGGTGTCTATGTCAATGTCCTGTCGGACAAGCAGCAATCGCAGTACGTCGGATGGCAGGGGGCATTCTACAACGTTGGTAAAATTCTTTCACAGGGTGTTTTTGTTATTATTGCAGGAAAACTTGAAATAAGCCTTGGGATCGTTCCGGCGTGGGGTATTGTGATGGGGATGTTTTCGGCGATCCTCATCGGATTAAGTCTCTACCATGCCAAAATGCTACCTGTCGGCGGGGCATCGGGCAACGTGCAAACGATGAAGGAAGGATTTGCAACATTTAAGGAGGTTGTAAAAACCTTTTTTGAAAAGAAGTATATCTGGTGGGGGATTATTTTTTTAGTTTTATATCGTTTCGCCGAAGGACAGGCGATAAAAATCGTACCGCTTTTTATGCGTGCTGTGCGCGCGCACGGCGGGCTTGGGCTATCGACCGAAGAGATCGGCTTTCTGTACGGATTTTTCCCGCCTCTTGCATTCATCCTCGGATCTGTTTTGTCGGGGTATTTCACTGCAAATCGGGGTCTGCGGAAATCCCTTTTCATCCTTTGCTGCTTCTTTAACATCCCCTTCGCAGTCTACACTTTTCTCGCTATTGTCCAGCCGGCGAATTTTTACGTGATCGAATCTGCGGTCGTGTTCGAGTACTTCGGATACGGTTTCGGTTTTATCGGGTTGACGTTGTTCATGATGCAGCAAATCGCCCCCGGTAAATATAAGATGGCCCACTATGCCTTTGCGACTGCTCTAATGGCGTTAGGGTTTAATATACCTTCCATGCTGAGCGGTTTTTTGAGCGACCTTTTGGGGTACAAAGATTTCTTTATCTGGGTAGTTATTGCGACGATACCGTCTTTTCTTGCAACGTGGTTTGTTCCATTCCGGGAGATCAATGAAGCAACAGAGTGAGGCACGAAATCATACTCCTTCAACTCAAGACGAACATGATGACTAAGAGGATCTCATATTATTTGTTACTGCTGACCATCTTGCTATCAACCGCAAGCAAGGGGCAGCAAAAGGAAGTTATCGGCTATTTCCCTTCATGGAAATGGGAACACAAAAACTCTTTGATGACGTATGATAAAATCCCCTTCAAGAAATTGACGATCATAGATTATGCGTTTTGGCATCCGCTGCCCGACGGGAATATTGCTGGGATCAATCCTGCAGGCGATAGTCTCATTTTGTATGGAGGGATGAGAAATCCTCCTCTTGTATTGCTTGCACATGAGAACAAAGTAAAAGTGATGTTGTCAATCGGAGGGTGGGAAGATTCCAATATTTTCCCGGTGGTCGCTTCAACAGAAGCCCTTCGAACCGAGTTTGCGCACGCATGCATCGAGGCGATAAAGAAGTTCGATTTCGACGGGATCGATATCGATTGGGAATATCCCGGGTACGTCGATCATAACGGAACGCCGGCCGATAGTGTTAATTCCACGCTACTCCTCACGGACCTGCGTGATAGTCTCGACACATACGGAATGCGGATCCACAAAAAAATGCTTCTCTCTGCTGCGCTTCCGGCCACTACGGATCATCTTTCGGGTTTCGAGATAGGGAAGTTAACGGATATTTTGGACATGATGAATGTCATGACGTACGACTATAACGGCTCATGGTCACCTCGCAGCGGTCATAACTCACCCCTCTACGCCTCGACCCCTTCTGACAGCATGCTCAACATTGATGCAACGTTTAAACTCTTTACGGAAGATCTTCACGTCCCAGCCGCAAAGATCAATCTGGGGATTCCCTTTTATGGCCACTCGTTCGCGCAGTGCTCGAGCTTGGACGGAGAATATCACGGAAGCGACACAACTCTTTTTCCCGGCGGCGATGTGAACTATTACTCCATTGTTCAATACCTCGATAAATATCGTCATTGGGATGACAAGGCATCTGTTCCGTATCTCATATTTCCCGAGACAAAGACGCTTGTCTCTTTCGATGACGAACAATCGATCAAGCTCAAAGCCGAATATGTTGTCGACCACAAAGCTCGGGGCGTTATCATTTGGGAGATCACCGGCGATTATTTGGAGGATGGTGAGACGCCATTGATGGACGTTCTTTACACCGTATTTTCCTCTCAACCCGGATCAAGATAAAAGGAATATCATGCGATACGGATATTTTGATAACGAAAATTTTGAGTATGTAATTGAACGGCCCGACGTTCCCGTTTCGTGGACGAATTATCTCGGCGTGAAAGATATGTGCACCGTCATCTCTCACAACGCGGGAGGATACTCGTTCTACAAGGGGGCTGAACATCATCGGATCACCAGGTTCCGACAAAACGGCGTTCCCTTGGATCGCCCTGGTCATTATGTCTATATCCGTGACGATGAAACGGGGGAGTATTGGTCAATCTCATGGCAGCCGGTAGGGAAAGATCTCTCAGAAGCGAAGTATCAATGCAGACACGGCCTTTCGTACTCAAAATTTATCAGTGACTATAAAGGAATTCACGCGGAGCAGCTTCTCTTTATTCCGATAGCCGACGATGTTGAGTTGTGGGACGTGAAAATAAAAAACGACAGCGGGAAGCCCAGAAATCTCAGCATTTTTTCGTATGTCGAATTTTCTTTTCATCACATTGAAATCGACAACCAGAATCTGCAAATGTCGCTATATGCCAGCGGGTCGAATTATCTCGACGGCATTATCGAATACGATTTCTTTTACGAGCCATGGACGTACCATTATTTCACGTCCAACATCAAGCCTGACAGCTATGATTGCGTCCGTGATCGCTTCCTCGGTCCTTATCGGACAGAAACGAATCCGAATGCGGTGGAGCGCGGAATCTGCGGTCAGAGCAGTGAACTTGGAGGGAACCACTGCGGTGCACTTCACAAGAAGATGATGGTTGCGCCCGGTGAAGAGGCCCGACTCGTTTTTATGCTTGGGGTTGGCTCGCGCGAAACGGGAAAAAGGATCCGGAAAAAATATTCCAACCTTAAGAATGTTGAAAACGCAATCCTCGAGCTTGCAGCATACTGGAGACAGAAACAATCAATATTCAAATGCACGACGCCGAACGAAGGGTTAAACACAATGATCAATACCTGGACCCTTTTCCAGGCTGAGACATGCGTCGTCTGGTCGCGCTTTGCCTCGTTCATTGAAGTCGGCGGACGGACGGGGCTGGGGTACCGAGATACGTCGCAGGATGTGATGGCGGTTCCTCATTCCAACCCTGAGAAGGTAAAGGAACGAATTCTTGAGCTTCTTCATGGACAGGTAAGCAAGGGATACGGGCTCCATCTTTTCGATCCGGAAGTATTTTTACCGCAGAAAGAAAAACTTCCCGGCGTGAAACTTCCCACTGTCGTACCCACGCCGGCTCCCGGCGATATTATCCACGGAATGGAAGATGTCTGTTCCGACGATGCGCTCTGGATTATTGCCTCAATTTGTGAGTTCGTGAAGGAAACGGGAGACGCCGCGTTTTTCGATCGCATTGTCCCTTTTGCCGACAGTGGAGATGCGACAGTGTATGAACACATGAAGCGGTCTCTGGATTTTTCTGCAGAACAAACTGCAGCGAACGGAATCTGCCTCGGTCTCCGTGCCGATTGGAATGATTGTTTGAACCTTGGAGGCGGACAAAGTGCAATGGTTTCATTCATGCATTATTGGGCATTGCAGGAATTTGTCGCTGCCGCCGAACACCTTGCCCGATTCGAAGACATAAAAAAATATTCAGCAATGGCGAAAAGAGTCCGCGAGGCGTGTGAAAAAGAGTTGTGGGATGGAGAATGGTATATTCGGGGTGTGACAAAAAAAGGAATCAAAATCGGTACGCAAAAGAATGAGGAAGGGAAAATATTTCTTGAGAGCAACAGTTGGGCTGTTCTTTCAGGGGCAGCGTCCCAAGAACGCGGAATAAAATGCATGGATGCCGTCCATAAACACCTTGCCTCGCCGTACGGTATTCATCTTTGTTGGCCCACGTATTCGAAACCGAATGACGATATCGGATATTTAACGCGAGTGTACAAGGGCATTAAGGAAAACGGGGCGATATTCAGTCATCCGAATCCTTGGGCAATGATCGCAGAATGCAAGCTCGGCAGAGGGGATTTGGCGATGAAGTTGTACGATGCCCTCCTCCCGTACAATCAAAACGATATGATCGAGATCCGGGAATCCGAACCGTATTCATACTGCCAGTTCATTATGGGAAAAGATCACACAGCGTACGGCAGATCGCGTCATCCCTGGCTGACAGGGAGCGCCGGGTGGTCTTACACCGCGGCAACGAAATGGATTCTAGGGATTCGCCCGAGCTTCGAGGGGCTGCTCATTGATCCTTGTATCCCTAAAGAATGGAAAACTTTTGAGGTCTCGCGATGCTGGCGCGGAGCGACGTTCAAAATTTGTGTTGAGAATCCGCGCGGCGTAAGCAAAGGCGTGATACGGCGCACGCTCAACGGCAAGGAGATTCAAGGAGCAATCGCTCCGCAGAAATCCGGGTCTGTAAACGAAGTGTCCGTGATCATGGGTTAATTTATTCGCGCGTACCATAACAAGATTCGTGATGATCAAGCTTATTGTTGCTCATTGTTGATATCTGTGGGGCATCGTTGTTTGACTCGACGCTTTACAACTTAAAAAGGAGGAATTCACCATGCTCGTCATCGTAAAGGATACTTATGATCTACTAAGCAAAGAAGCTGCCAGACTCGTTGCTGACCGACTCCGTAAAAAACCAAACCTTGTTTTAGGACTAGCCACAGGAAGTTCGCCGCTAGGGCTTTACAAAGAACTTATTCGCATGCATAAAGATGAGGGGTTGGATTTTTCTAAGGTTACAACATTCAACCTTGACGAGTATGTTGGATTGCCGCCAACACACGACCAGAGTTATCATTATTTTATGCACGAGAACCTGTTTAAGCACATCAACCTTGACGCACGCCACATCCACGTCCCCCAAGGAATGGCAAAGGATATCGACGCATTTTGCAGCTGGTATGAACAACGCATTGCACAATGCGGCGGTATTGATCTACAAGTTCTTGGTATCGGAGGCAACGGCCATATCGCCTTCAATGAGCCCGGATCATCGCTCGGTTCGCGCACTCGTATCAAGACACTTACGGGAACAACGCGGGGGGATAATGCGCGGTTCTTCAAAACAAAAGAAGAAGTGCCGCGGTATGCAATCACCATGGGAGTCGGAACGATTATGGATGCGAAAGAACTCTTACTTGTGGCAAATAAGACCGGCAAGTCCGACGCGGTCAAAGCCGCTGTTGAAGGACCGCTCACGGCCATGTGCCCGGCTTCAATAATCCAAATGCACCGTTCTGCCTTTGTCTTTATCGACAAAGACGCAGCGTCGAAATTGATCGGCACATATAATGACACGTGGGAGTCTAAGATATTTGAGAGAAACTGATGATTGCATATCTTGTTGTTATTGTGGCAAGGAGCTTTAGTCTATGATAAACAGAATATGTATTTTTGAAGATCAATTTTACCGCCGTTTGTTGCCCCTCGTGTACACACGACCGGTCTACGATCTCCGTTGTGGCATTGTAGATTTGGGTCAGAAGCTGCGCCGCCAGTATCCAAACATCCAAACGATTCTGCACGTTCGAAGATATCTTTCCGAAGTTGTGCGTCGACGAAACCCAGGACTGGGCGTGAACGAGGTTGATGGAGACGGTTGTCTCTTTCTTAATGGGCGTCTTCTCGCGACAAACGATTTGGGAGGCCGGATACCATTAACTGGGGAAGATGTTCTCTATGTGCAGGGAGAAACACTGGTGGCCGCGCGGATCAGCGCCCCATCGCTCGATCGTCTGCGCCGTGCACTTCCCGAGGCAATTGTACCTTCCACCTTTGGCGACATTCCAAAAAAAGCTATCAACGTGAAACTGATAGATTATCCGTGGGATATTATCAACAACAACGGCCAAGAAATTGTGTCAGACTATGTCTCGATTGCGTCGAGTGAGGAAGTGCGAATACGAGGAACGGTGTACGAAGGAGCGCATCTCATAAACCGGGAGAAAATTACAATTGGCGAGGGATCTAAGGTCAAACCGGGTGTTGTTCTAGATGCAGAAAATGGTCCGATCTTCATCGGCAATAATGTCACGGTGTTTCCAAACGCGGTGATTGAGGGACCCGCCTTCGTGGGGGACCGCTCACTCATCAAGATCGGGGCGAAAATATACGAGAACACAAGCATCGGAGAAGTCTGCAAAGTTGGTGGCGAAGTTGAGGCCTCAATTATACACTCGTACTCCAACAAGCAGCACGATGGCTTCCTTGGTCATGCCTATCTTGGGCAATGGGTCAATCTGGGAGCGGATACAAACAACAGCGACCTTAAAAACAACTATGGCAATGTCAAACTCGTACTCGACGGTGATGAAATTGATAGTGGGTCGATGTTTATGGGGCTCATCATGGGCGATCATTCGAAGAGTTCCATTAATACGATGTTCAATACGGGGACTGTTGTTGGGGTGTCGAGCAATATTTTCGGCAGTGGTTTTCCGTCGAAATTCGTACCATCGTTTGCCTGGGGAGGGGCAAATACCATGGAAACATACGAGTTTGAACGTGCCCTTAGCGTCGCCAGGCGTGTCATGGGGCGCCGAAAACTCGAGCTTTCGGCCGCAGATGAATCCGTCTTGCGATCGGTTTTTGATTTGACTGGCAAGGATCGGAAAGCCGCAGGCATGATTGCCCGATAGATCCTCGTCCGAGGTTCGAAGCCCACAGTGTAAAAAACTTGAACCTTAAAATTTTATTTGGAGGAGAACGTCAAGAAATGAGAGATTATGATGGAAGTTCTTCTGTCGAGGCAGCTGAACTCAAGAGGAGCGGACGAAAATACAGCTATCCGCCGACGGAAAAAATTCAAATCATCGAAGTAGATAACTTTCCACTGCTAGGGAAGCTGGCCGCATTTCGATTTATAGAGTGGGTGTTGAAAAACCCGGGCGGAGTTATTTCTCTGCCCACCGGCAAAACACCCGAACATTTTATCAGATGGGTAAGCCGCATTTTAGATCGGTGGGAAACAAAGGAAGTTCAATCAATGGTGCAGGGGTATGGGATCGATGGTGCCAAACGGCCGGACATGAAGAGTCTTTCGTTTGTTCAGATCGATGAATTTTACCCGATGGATTCCCAGCAGCATAATAGTTTCAATCATTACGTGCGAAAATATTACATCGATGGTTTCGGTCTGTCTCCTGAGAAAGCGTTGCTGATCGACTCAACGAGTCTCGGTGTACCACCCGGAAAAACGATGCGTGAAATTTTTCCGGACGGTGTTGTCGACCTCTCGCTCCGTGTACGTCAAACACGAACGGAATTAGAGAGTCTTCAACGCGACACAATAAACCGGGTCGATTGGTATTGCATGGACTATGAACGCAACATCCGTGAAATGGGTGGAATAGGGTTCTTTCTCGGCGGCATCGGACCGGACGGACATATTGCATTCAATGTGAGGGGTTCGAGTTTTTATTCGGTGACGAGATTGACCGGGACAAATTATGAGACGCAGGCTGCCGCCGCAACCGATCTTGGGGGGATTGAAATTTCGAGAAGCAGGCTTGTGATAACCATCGGCCTTGCGACGATTACCTGCAACGAATCGGCGACGGCGATCATTATTGCTGCCGGAGATGCGAAGGCGTCCATAGTTCGTGAAGCTATTGAAGAGTCTAAAAATCCAAAAAACCCTGCCTCTGCCTTGCAGGATTTACGGTACGCAAAATTCTATTTGACGAAAGGTGCGGCAAGCCTGCTCACTGAACGGCGCTTTATTGATTTTTGTGCACTACCGTCGTTTAGTGATATCCATCGAGACGATGTTGTGATCTCGCTGGCGCTTAAAGAGGAGAAGAGGTTGGATGAGCTGACGAAAGAAGAGTTTGAATCAAATAGATTTACTCAAGAGCTGCTTCGCCGTACCCAAAAAAGCCCTGCCGATATTACCACCGCCGTTCAAAATTCGTTGCGCAGAAAAATTTCGAAGGGGCTTGAACCGTTATTGAAAACGACGTTCCTTCACACTGAACCTCACCATGACGACATTACGCTTGGGTATCTCTCTTATTTGTACCATCTCGTTCGAGACCCGAGCAACGAACATTATTTTGCCAATATGACATCAGGGTTTACCGCAGTGTCGAACCATTATTACCTCTCCATCGTAAGAAAGTTGCATCGACACATGGAACAGTCCTCATTTCTGGATCTTTTGAACTCTGGATATTTCCACCCTGCTGATCAAGCGAAACGAGCCGAGGAAGTGTATATGTTTCTGGACGGTGTTGCTGCCAAAATGCAGGAGACAAAGGATGAGGCTGAAGCCCGCAGGGTGTGCAGGAATTTCGTGGAAGTGTTTGCAACCAGGGACCTCAATGTACTTAAGCAAAGGATTATTGACCTTGAAAAGTATTTTGAACATCAATACCCGGGAGCGAAGGATCCTGAGGATGTACAAACGCTCAAAGGAATGCTTCGCGAGTGGGAAGTGGAGCTGCTCTGGTCGTATTTTGGAATAAGGCCTTCATCAGTATTTCCGCTGAGGTTAGGATTTTATCGAGGGGATTTATTTTCCGAGGAGCCTCAAGTCAACCGAGATGTTGTCCCGATTCTTGATCTTTTAAATAAAATAAAACCGAATGTCATAACGGTCGCTTTTGACCCCGAAGGAAGCGGTCCGGACACGCATTATAAAGTCCTGCAAGCGATCGCGGAAGCAGTTCGACTCTATCAGCAAGAAAGCGGTGATTCGAGTTTGAAGATTTGGGGTTACCGGAATATTTGGTATAGGTTCACGCCCTCGGCTGCTGATACGATGGTTCCAGTTTCACTGAATACATTATCGCTCCTTCATACGTCATTTATGAATTGCTTCGGTTCGCAAAGTGCCGCGTCGTTTCCGAGTTATGAGCACGACGGACCGTTTTCAGAACTTGCGCAAAAAATTCAAGTGCAGCAGTATTCAATGATCAGAACATGCCTCGGCAAGAAATTTTTCCAACAAAACGCGCACCCTCGTCTTCGTGGAGCCCGAGGGATGATTTTTCTCACGGAAATGTCCTTGCAACAATTCTATGAGAAAGTTCGGCAGCTCAAGAAAATAACCGAAGCGAAGAATTAGAAATGCCGACAGTTGTTTCTGCAGCATGATCAGCTATGAAATTTTTCGTTATTGCAATTGCGCGTGGCTTATTCAATTAGCGCCGTTTCTCTAACCTGCTTCTGCTGAATAAATTCCATCGTCTTTACATTGTACTTGTATCCGCTCAAGTGCTCTCGGAAAATTCCCGCCTGCTTGCAACATGACACTCTTTTTGGGATTCGTTATTATTTCTATCAGCCCTGTGAGCATTGAAAAATGGCGAAGCAAACCGCCCGTTATTCATTATTATTGGTCTTTTCCCCCTCTGTCGGGCTTAAGCCCTACGTATTTCAATGTAGTTGATTTATTCCTGAAGAAAAGTGCGCGTACCGGCTGCAGATTTTTTGAGTGGCCGACGGATTTTATCGTGGAGAAACCTCAATATTGTTCCTTATCTGATTCGATCAAAGAAAAAAATAGAGTTGAATAGTAACTATCTGCTTAGTACCTTAAGAGCCAGCCGTGATTTCGTAACTAGTAATTGAAGTTCATGCGATGTTGTATCCCGCATTTGACGATTTAAGTATCCACATTCGGTTAAATGAGTAAAACACCACGCTTCATTTTCAGCCTCATCCTTTTGCCTCTGGTTCTTCTCCTTTCGAATGAAGGACTAGCCGAGGGGGGATTGTCTCAACGAAGCAAAAAAGACCTTTTGAAAGAGAAACGCATTGAGCAGAAAGAGCGCGATAGGATTAAGGCCGCGGGTATTTACTCTATGTCTGCATGGAAGCACAATTATAGTTTCGGTAAACCTGAGAAGAAAGGAATGGAAATATCGTCCGTCCGTTATGATGTTAATGGCTATACAATAGAAGAGACGACCTTTAATCAGAACGACGGGACAGTTCTTACGAAAACCAACTATAAATACGACGAAGACGGAAACCTCGTCGAGGAGATCACAGCGAAAGGGGATGCCAAAACAAAGACGATTTATCGTTACGACTCTGCCGGGAACAAGAAAGAAATGGTCTCGTATAGGCCGGATGGATCGGTTGACCGGAAAGGCGTCTATAAGTATGACGACGACAATAACCTCATAGAAAGTCTGGGGTATCTCTCTGACGGGAGGTTGTTCTCAAAAGAGCTATACTCCCACGATTCGATCGGCAATGTGATTGAGCAGACAAACAGCATTGCCCGGTTTACGTATGCCTATGACGATAACGGCAATATGACAGAGATGATAAAGTACGGGAGGGACTTTAATAACCTCGATTCGGCAGTCTATAATGTCGCCAACCGGATTACATTTGAATATGACGCCTTGGATAACTTGACGACCGAGATAATTTACAGGCCCGATAATAGAGTTAAGGAAAAATCCAATTTTGAATACGATAAAAAGGGAAATATTGTCACTGAGATTGATTCGTCGGCGATGGGCCTTGTCGACTACTGTGTGACCTATACATACGACAGAAGAGGTAACCTCGTTGAAGAATCAGGTATCGAGAAAGACCGTCCGTTCAAAAACGAATATAAATTCGATCGCAAAGGGAACAAAAAAGAATGGACTGTCTTTGACCAGATCAATGAGCCTGTAAGCCTCGAAAAATATTTTTATGAAAAATATTCGACGGAGATGAAGGCACGAGTTCCGGATACCAGTATGCAGGCGGAATTCATTCAACCGGATACCTCGGAGGCCCATGGCGTGAATGAAGACCTTTTTCAATATCTGGGATGCCGGATTATAGCGTCCGACGGAGCATATCTTGGACTAGTATGGGCCGACACGTCACATCCTCACTCGATCGTTAATCCATGGGGGCAGTATGGTTTCGAAGGCTCTCCGACAAGCATCTTCAACCCGAACTGTCCGTACGGAGGATTACGGGGAGTGTTCAGTCCGTTCAACAAAAGTTGTCCGAGTCCGCCATCGTTATATCGCGAGGGAAAATTTATATCGTACCTCAGCGATAATACTTCCTTCAATCCTCGCGTACCCGCCTCACGGTTAATGACGTTCTTAATGCAGCAAGCGAAATCAAAAGAGTGAAAATGGGTTTTTTCGGGATTCGCCCTCCGGTTGCGTTCCCATCAAAAGTTTGCTATCTTTTTAATTACGGGTTTCCTCCTGGTACTCGACCACTATTTGCTAATCTGAGCTTTTGAAGCATTGTTGGAACGGTCGTGGAGTCGGATCCCTTTGTATATTTGTCGAGAGAATACTGCATGGGTACAGTACGAACGCGGTTTGCTCCAAGTCCGACAGGATTTTTGCATGTCGGAGGATTGCGAACGGCCCTGTACAATTATCTATTGTCGAAGAAAGAAGGCGGAGCGTTTGTCCTCCGGATCGAAGATACCGACCAGTCTCGTAAGGTGGAGGGCGCAGTAGAAAACGTTATCGATACACTTGAGTGGGCAGGCGTTCATTATGATGAAGGGCCCGGACGAGAAGGTGAGTACGGTCCGTATATCCAATCGCAACGGATCAATTTATACCAGAAGTATGCGCATCAGTTAGTTGAAGAAGAGAAGGCGTATTATTGCTTTTGCTCGGCAGAGCGCCTGAAGGAAGTGCGGGAAAGGCAGCAGGCCGCAAAGCTGACGACCTCGTATGATCGCCACTGCAGAAATCTTCCGAAAAAAGAGGTTACGGAAAAACTGAAGCGAGGCGAACAATACGTTATCCGGATGAAGGTACCGGTTGAGGGTGATTTAACGTTTACCGACATCATTCGGGGCGAAGTGACAATCCAGCATAAAGTGATCGATGATCAAGTCATTCTCAAATCCGATGGCTACCCGACATATCATCTAGCGGTCGTTGTTGACGACCATTTCATGAAAATCAGCCATGTTATCCGCGGCGAGGAATGGCTCTCGAGCACGCCAAAACACGTAATTTTATTCAATCATTTTGGATGGGAAATACCGCAGTTTGCTCACTTACCGCTGTTGCTCAATCCGGATAAATCGAAATTAAGCAAGCGCCAAGGTGATGTTGCGGTAGACGATTACCGCAAAAAAGGGTATCTCAAGGAAGCCCTTGTCAACTTTGTGGCATTTCTTGGATGGAATCCGGGCGACGAGAGAGAACTCTTTTCGTTAGAAGAACTTTCAAAAGAATTCTCTCTGGAGCGGGTGGGAAATTCGGGTGCAGTTTTCAACATCGAGAAACTCGATTGGCTCAATTTTGAACATCTCCGCAGAAAATCCGACGCGGAGATTCTGCAGAGCCTTAAAGAGCAGTTGTCGCAGTCCGGGTTCGGCGATAAACATTTCGATGATGCATACCTGTTGAAGGTTATCGGTGCAATGCGTGAAAGGGTATCATTCGTAAAGGACTTTGTTGAAAAGAGTCCATATTTTTTTCAGGCCCCATCTCAATACGACGCCGACACGGTAAAAAAGCGATGGAAGCGGGAATCGCCGGCTTTACTGAATGAGCTGACGAAAGAATTCTCTCGGCTTGAAAATCCTGCGAGAGACGATTTCGAAGGGGCTCTTCACCGAGCCGCCGAAACGATGAAAGTAGGTAACGGTGATCTGATTCACCCTTTGCGTCTGGCCGTTTCGGGTATGGGTTCCGGCCCGGGATTGTTCGACATTCTTTTTGTTCTTGGTAAAGAAGAAACTATGAAAAGGATTAATTCAGCAATTGATACATTACGATGACTATGATTGAGAAACAAAAAAGCGTTGATGAAAACAGAACGCACGGCGAATTGCCTGAGAGGAAAAACTTCGTTCGTGAAATAATAGGCGAAGACCTGAAAACAAATAAATTCGACGGCAAATTGCACACTCGTTTTCCTCCGGAGCCGAACGGATACCTACATATTGGGCACGCTAAATCCATTTGTCTCAACTTTGGGCTTGCAAGAGATTATGACGGGTTGTGTAATTTGCGTTTCGACGATACAAATCCCGCCAAAGAGGAGCAAGAATACGTCGAATCGATTAAACAGGATGTGCGTTGGCTGGGGTTCGATTGGGAGGATAGGCTGTATTACGCATCCGATTATTTCGAGCAGCTCCACGACTTCGCTCTGCGGTTGATAAAAAAAGGAAAGGCGTTCGTTTGCGACCTTAATGCCGATGAAATACGCGAGTACAGAGGTACGCTTACTGCTCCGGGAAAAGAAAGCCCGTACCGTAACCGAACCGTCGAGGAAAATCTCGACCTCTTTAGTCGGATGCGTAGCGGCGAATTCCCGAACGGCTCCCGTACTTTGCGCGCAAAAATTGATATGGCCTCGCCAAACATCAATATGCGAGACCCGGTGATGTACCGAATCCTTTTTGCGACGCATAATCGCACCGGAGATACATGGTGCATCTATCCGATGTACGATTGGGCTCATGGACAAAGCGATTCGATCGAGGGAATCACCCATTCAATCTGCACTCTTGAGTTTGAAAATCATCGTCCGCTGTACGATTGGTTCCTGGATGAGTTGGGGCTGCATCATCCTCAACAAATCGAGTTTGCCCGGTTGAATATGACCTACACCATGATGAGCAAGCGAAAACTTCTGCAGCTCGTGGAAGAAGGACATGTCAACGGCTGGGACGATCCGCGTATGCCGACGATTTCCGGGCTTCGCCGCCGTGGATTTACTCCGGAGTCTATTCGCGCCTTTGCAGACCGCGTCGGAGTAGCGCGGCGTGAAAATACCTCAGACGCGTTATGGTTGGAAGATTGCTTGCGGGACGATTTGAACAAGCATGCATCCCGTGTGATGGCGGTTCTTCGTCCACTTAAGGTTGTGATTGAAAATTATCCAGAAGGGGTGGTCGAGGAATTAAGCGCCGTGAATAACCCGGAAGATCCAACGATGGGAGAAAGAAAAATTCCATTCTCAAAGGTTATCTACATAGAACAGGATGACTTTCGGGAGGATCCGCCCAAAAAATTCTTCAGGCTCACCCCGGGCGCCGAAGTTCGTCTACGGTATGCGTACATTATCAAGTGCGTCGGTGTCGTGAAGGACGAGAAAACCGGAGAAGTCGTGGAACTGCGTTGTTCATACGATCCGGAGACAAAGAGCGGTTCGCCTAAAAGCATGAGGAAGGTAAAAGGGACTATACATTGGGTTTCTGCGTCGCATGCCGTTGAAGCGGAAACGCGTCTGTACGACCGCCTATTTCTTGTTGAGAATCCGGAAGGAGATAATTGGAAGGAGTTCATCAATCCGAATTCGCTAGAGATCTTAAGAGATTGCAAAATTGAACCGAGCCTTGCGACAGTTGTTTCGCAGGATCGTTTTCAGTTTGAGCGTCTCGGCTATTTCTGCGTTGACTCCGATTCGAAAAAAGGTGCGCTTGTTTTCAATCGGGCCGTGACCCTGAGGGATACATGGGCGAAAATCATAAAATCATGAACGCATCATGGCAGGCGTTGCTCATATTTCTCGATTCGCACTTTATGATTCCGGTAAATAGGTATGTATGAAAAAACTTGACATCATTCGCCTTCACAATGCGGTTTTCTATGCGTACCACGGAGTTATGTCGGACGAACAACATCTCGGCGGCAAGTTTGAAGTCGATGTGGAATTGCACTGCGACCTCACAGAAGCAAAAGAAAGAGATAATTTGCTCAAGACCGTGAACTACGAAAAAGTCTACGGTGTAATGAAGCAAACGGTCGTGGGAAAGAAATATTTTCTCATCGAGGCGCTGGCTCAAGCGATTGCCAAGGGCATTTTAAAAGAATTTCCGGAAGTGCAAAAAACGACGGTACGGGTGCGGAAGCCGGGAGCGGCCGTACACGGCGTGATCGACCATATAGAAATCGAGGTAGAGTCTGGCAGAGCCGAACGGGAATAGGTTTTCCGATGGACGATGTTTTTCTGGGAATCGGTTCAAACATGGGCGACAGAATTTACTTTCTCGCCCAAGCGGTTCGAAAGATGCGGGAACTTCCTTCAACGCATATCGTAAAAGTTTCCAGCATGTATGAAACCGAACCCGTTGGTGTGAAAAACCAGGGGGACTTTCTTAACGCTGTAGTGTGGGCTCAAACGTCTGTCGGAGTGGCGGACTTTCATTCCAGGATCAAGCTGATCGAAAAAGAAATCGGACGATTGAAGAGAATTCGCTGGGGACCTCGTGAAATCGACATTGATATTTTATTGTATGGAAACATCGTTATGAACGAGGCGACACTGACAATTCCACACGCTGAATTGATCAATCGTAAATTTGTTCTCCAGCCTCTTGCTGAAATCGCATCTGAAACGGTTCATCCGGCTGTTCACAAGACAGTCAGGGCCTTGCTTGCCGAATGTAAAGATACAAACAGTGTCGAGCGTTCGGCACAACTGACACGTTCGTTTTTTACAACTCTTCAGGAGTAACATTGCCTGTACAACACGCGGATGTCCGTTATATTGCTATTGAGGGAGTGATAGGAGCCGGGAAAACTTCGTTGGCGCGAATGGTTTCCGAACGCCTCAACGCCAGGCTCGTGCTCGAACAATTCGAAGAAAATCCGTTTCTTGAGCGCTTTTACGACGACTCGGACCACTACGCATTCCAGACCCAGATATTTTTCTTACTGAGCAGGTATAAACAACAGCAAGATCTGTTTCAGGCCGACCTTTTTCACAGCGCGCTGGTCACTGACTATATTTTCGAGAAGGATAAGATTTTTGCGTACCTTAATCTCCACGATGATGAATTGCGGTTGTACGAAACTCTCGTCAGTTCGATCGAAAAAAATATTCCGGTGCCGGATTTGGTCGTCTACCTGCAATCGAGCGTTGAGCGATTGATGTGGAATATTAAGGACCGGGGCCGAAAATATGAAGAAAATATTTCAGAGGAATACATCAAAGATCTGAACGAGGCATATAATTATTTTTTCTTCCGGTACAAAAGCGCCCCGCTGCTGATAGTCAATTCCACTGAAATCGATTTTGTCGGCGACAAAAACGATTTCGAAGAGTTGTATACAGAAATTCTTCGTTCTAATCGCTCCGCCGTTGAGTATTACAACCCGCGCTCGAAAAAAACCTGAACAACGTTATGCTCCGGTTCATTGTTTGGATCATTCTTATTTATATCTTTGCGAAACTCCTGGGAGTCCTACTGCAAATCGTCAGGCCCTTTTTCGGAACGCCCCGCTCGCCGGTGTCAGGCGTTCAAATGAAGAAGACAAAACAACAATTTGATAATGTGCAGGATGCAGATTTCGAGGATATTACCGACAAAAAGTGACCTTTGACAATGCTTTCATTACATGAGACCTCTTGAACACTTTCTCAAGCGATTGCTTCTTCGTCTTATTGGTTTGTTCCGCTCCGGTGCTCAGTACTCGGTTTCGCAGCTTCCCGTAGCTTCTCTCAACCGTATTTTGATTATTCGCCAGCATGATCAGCTTGGCGATTTATTGATCGCGACGCCGTCTTTTCGCGCACTGCGCAAAACATTCCCCCATGCGTTCATTGCGATAGTCGTTCGCGAATACACGTCGCCGATCGTTGAAAACAATCCCTATGTGGATCAGGTTATCATTTTTTACGAAAAGTTGTGGCGATGGAATGTAAGGAAAGCGGTTGCTTTTTGGAAATCATTGCGGAATGAATATGACTGCGCGATAGTCCTGAATACGATTTCGCGCTCGTTCTCTTCTGACATGATAGCTCTTCTGAGCGGGGCAAAGTTTATAGTCGGCTCCGATCACCTGAGACTCGATCCATTACTTCCTGAAAAAATTTATAATGTCGTTGTTCATGCTTCCCCCTTACAAAAGCATGAGATCGAACGCAATCTCGACATCGTCCGATCCCTGGGCGGCGAAGAGAACGATTGTGAATACGATCTTGTTTTAACCGATGCGGAGGTTATTGAAGCGGAAAAAATCTATCAGTCGCTTAGAATGGAAGGGAACAAACGGGTTGTTGGCGTGCACTTTGGGGCTTTGAATCGTTCAAAGTGTTTTCCTCTTGAGAAACTCGCGTTAGTTGTCGATTGGATAATAGATAAATTTGACGCAAGTGTTGTGCTTATTGTGAGCCCTAATGAAATCGAGCGGAGACAATCTATTTTATCGATGATTCACCACAAAGTTTATTCTGCGCCCGTCATGCCGCTCCGCGTTATGGCGGCCTTTATGAGGCATATGGGTCTAGTTCTTTGTAATGATACGGGAACTCTCCATATAGCGGCCTCGCAGCGTGTACCAACGGTGTCGTTCCACTCATTAAGCGACCCGGCGATTTGGAAACCGCCGCATCGGAGGCATATAGCAGTTCGTGCGGATGATATGCGCATTACGTCAATCACAATCGAACAAGTGCAGGCGGCAGTCATGACGTCAATGAAAAATTACGTAAGAAAATCCACCCTTTGATTTTAGGAATGAAACTCGTTATTCTTAAGTTGAAATGATAAGCGCTGCGGAAAATATCAAGTCCAACACGGTCGAACTTCCTCTCAATCTTGAAGAGGAAATCCTTCGAATGAAAAAAGAACTTAACGCGGTTATCCTCGCACATTATTACCAGGAATCCGAAATCCAGGATTTGGCGGATTTCGTAGGCGACAGTTTAGAATTAGCGCGGCGAGCCGCATCGACCGATGCGGATGTCATCGTCTTTGCAGGAGTCCATTTCATGGCCGAAACGGCAAAGATTATCAATCCGCATAAGTTGGTGTTGCTCCCGGATCTTGAGGCCGGTTGCTCGCTTGCGGAGGGATGTCCCGCGCCGGATTTCAAAAGATTTCGCGGTCTTCATCCTGATCATGTTGCGATCACTTATATTAATTGTTCGGCAGAAGTGAAAGCTCTTAGCGATATCATCTGCACTTCAAGCAGTGCTGAAAGAATTATCAATCAAATCCCAAAAGGCAAACCGATCTTATTTTCACCCGACAAAAATCTTGGAGCCTACCTCGCAAAGAAAACCGGGCGCCAAATGCTTTTGTGGAACGGAAGCTGCATTGTCCACGAAACGTTTAGCGAAAGAAAAATCATCGGATTGCAGATGGAACACCCCGACGCAAAGCTCATCGCCCATCCGGAATGTGAAGCCCCTCTTTTGGCGCGCGCAGATTTCATCGGTTCAACAAGCGCACTCTTGAAATATGTTCAGTCAAGCCCCGCCAGGAAGTTTATCGTGGCTACAGAGGTCGGCATAATTCATCAAATGCAGAAGAGTGCCCCCGAGAAAGTGTTCATACCAGCTCCTCCGGACGCAAACTGTGCCTGTAATGAATGCCCGCATATGAAGCGGAACACGATGGAAAAGCTTTACCTCTGTATGAAAAACAAATCCCCGGAAATAACGATGGCACCGGAATTAATCCGGCGTGCTCTGATTCCAATTCAAAGGATGATGGAGATGAGCTAAAGAGAGCGTTCAACAGACAGTAATCAGTAAGTAGTGTAAATCCCGCACTGTTGCGGGATTTCGTGTTTGTAGGTAGTGCTACACTTTGAGTATTCTGAATAAAAAAGATCTGTCATGTCCCCCTAAGAGGGACATCCAGGCCTATCTAAATGGATTCCGGCTTTCGCCGGAATGACATTGACTTTCAAAGTATACCACTACCTGTTTGTAGATATGCCCTAAGTTTTGTATATTTTTGCGTAATTTTTTGAAAGAAAGCGAGTTTCTCATGAGTTCTCGAAAATATGTTGAAAGCCTATCTGATTATGTCGGCGAGACTGTCACCATTTCAGGATGGGTTTATACAAAGCGTTCCAGCGGAAAAATTAGGTTCATCGTTGTTCGTGATGGAACCGGATTGATGCAGGCAGTCATCGTTAAGGCGAACGTGAGCGATGAAGTGTTTAATCGGTTCGATGAATTAACCCAGGAGTCTTCTCTCCGTGTAGCGGGGAAAATACGCAAAGAGGATCGCGCTCCCGGCGGATACGAAATGGATGTTTCAAACCTTGAGATTATTTCTATTGCAAGAGAGTATCCCATTACGCCGAAGGAACACGGCGTTGAATTTCTGATGGATCGTCGCCACCTGTGGCTTCGTTCCGAGCGGCAGCATGCGATTCTGCGTGTTCGCCATGAAATCATTCGCTCGATACGGGAATTCTTCGACGGACGCGGTTTTCTCCTCCTCGATGCGCCGATCTTTACCCCGGCTGCATGCGAAGGAACCAGCACGCTTTTTGAGACGGATTATTTCGACCTTGGAAAGGCATACCTTACGCAATCCGGACAGTTGTACGGCGAAGCAGGAGCGATGTCGTTCGGCAAGGTTTACGTTTTCGGCCCGACATTCCGCGCAGAGAAATCGAAGACACGCCGGCATCTTGCAGAGTTCTGGATGGTCGAACCCGAGGTTGCCTTCAATGATTTAGACGATGATATGGATCTGGCTGAAGAATTCCTGGAGCATATCGTAACAAACGTGTTGAAGAATCGTATGCCCGAGCTGAAAACGCTGGAACGCAACACAAAATTTTTGGAAAATGTTAGGCGACCGCTTCCCCGGATTACGTACGACGAAGCCGTAGAAATACTGCACAAAAAGGGGATCGCGTTTGAATGGGGGAACGACCTCGGTGGAACGGACGAGACGACGATTTCCGAACAATTTGACCGGCCCGTGATGGTGCATCGTTATCCTGCTCAGGTGAAGGCGTTCTACATGAAACGGGATCCAAAAAATGAAAAGCTCGCACTCGCCGTTGACGTCTTGGCTCCCGAAGGATATGGGGAAATTATCGGCGGAAGCCAGCGTGAAGATGATTACGATACTCTGGTTGCCCGGTTGAAGGAGCACAACCTACCGCAGTCTGCGTTCGAATGGTATTTAGACCTGCGAAGGTACGGATCCGTGCCGCATGCCGGTTTTGGCCTTGGAGTGGAACGGACGGTTTCGTGGATCTGCGGATTGGATCACGTACGCGAAACCATTCCGTTTGCTCGTATGATTTATCGGTTGACTCCGTAAACGTTTATTAACGCTCACGCTGTTATGATTAAAGCAGAAAATCTTCGGAAACAGTACGCAAATGTCGTCGCCGTTGATGATGTGTCGTTGCAAATCGAACCGGGAAAAATCTTTGGGCTTATCGGTCCAAACGGAGCCGGGAAGACCACGACAATTCGAATGATCCTCAATATCATCACGCCGGACAAAGGGACGGTGACGTTTGACGGCGTTCAGTTCGACCGCAACATTCAAAACCGAATAGGATATTTGCCCGAGGAGAGAGGCTTGTATAAGAAAAACAAGCTTCTCGACACGATACTATACTTCGCGGGTTTACGCGGTATGACCGGCGTAGAGACAAAGCGGAAAGCTCTCGAATGGCTTCGACGATTCGATCTTGAGGCATACGCGAAAAGGAAAGTGGAAGAACTTTCCAAGGGGAACCAGCAGAAAGTACAGTTTATCATTTCAATCCTGCACAACCCGGACTACATTGTACTGGATGAACCCTTTTCAGGCCTCGACCCGGTCAATCAGATCATCTTAAAAGATATCCTCCAGGAATTAAAGCAGCAGGGGAAAGCGATTATATTTTCGACTCATCAAATGGATTCCGCGGAAAAATTATGCGACGAAATTTGCCTTGTCAATCATGGAAAGATTGTACTTGAGGGGAAAATCAAAGAAGTCAAACAGAAATTCGGCAAGAATTCAGTCCATATCGAATTTGCGGGCGATGGTTCTTTCATTTCTGCGTTGCCTCAAGTGAAAAGTGCAACCGTTTACGAGAATTACGCCGAGCTTCAGTTGAACGGAAATGTCTCGTCCCGGGATTTGCTTCCTTCGATCTCATCAAAGGTGGAAATTAGGAAATTCGAATTCGTCGAACCTTCGTTGAATTCGATTTTTCTTGACGTTGTCGGGATACCTGAAGAAACGGGGGAACGGCATGAATCCGCACCGATTGTTGCCAAAGTGAAAAGCATTGCCGGCGACACGCGGGTCCGGAAGGCAATGGTCATTTTTGTGTTCGCTCTCGTTGCGACGTTCGTCATGTCGGTTATTACGTTAAAGAAAGGAGAACCGTCGTGGAATGTATCGATGATTCTTCTCGCAACCTCGGCTTACTCGTTCATCAAATACATGAAGATGCGAAAAGTGGTGGCGATTGAATTGCAGCGAATAGAGGAGGGCATAGCCCATGCGAAATAAGTCGCTTCGGGTTGCCAAATGGGAATTCATGGAACGCGTGAAGACCAAGGCCTTTATCATCGGCTTGTTTATGATGCCCACGATCATCGCGATCTTTACGGTTATTCCGAATTTGCTGGCTTCGAAGGCCGACGAGAAAATGCGTACGATCGGCGTCATTGATGAGACGGATTCACTCCTGCCGTATCTCAACCAGCGGATTGCAAAATTTAAGCTTCCCGACAGTTCTGCAAATTATCGGCTCGTAAAAATCACCGATGACGATCGTTCCCGCGGTCACCTCAAAATGCTTGCCACGGCGAAGATATTGGAAAACCAGATTGAAGGGTATTTTCTCATCCCCGCCGACGTCATGGAGAAAGGAAAGATCGAATACCGGTCGGAGAACGTCGGCAATATTCGGGACCAGGAGCGTTTTTCGAAAGTCCTCGAAGACGTCATTATTGAGCGCAGGCTTGAAGCGAAAGGATATAATTCGAGAGAAATACGGGACCTGTCGACCGATGTTGACGTGAAGACCATTAAAGTTTCGTCAAAGGGGGAAGAAAAGGAATCGGGATTCCTCGAGACTTTTTTTACGGGCTATATTTTCATCATGATGCTTTTCATGCTTGTGATGACAAGCGGGCAAATGCTGATCCGAAGCCTCGTAGAGGAGAAGTCAAACCGGATTGTTGAAGTGTTGATGTCTTCGTGCTCCTCGCGCGAATTACTCGTGGGAAAAATACTGGGCCTTTCGCTTCTCGGCTTGACCACGATATCAATTTGGCTGATGATTTTGGTCGGGGTGAATGTATCCATGCCAACGCCTTTTGTTTCATTCGACCACATTGTTCTCCTTCTTGTATATTTTGTTCTGGGCTATCTTTTGTACGTAGCAATCTTCATTACTGCCGGGGCGCCGGTATCGACCGAACAAGAAGCACAACAGATGACTGCGTACGTAACGCTCCTCGTCATGTTCCCAATCGCGCTTGCAATTCCGGCAATGCAAAACCCGGATTCGATGATGGTAAAGGTATTGTCGCAGATACCCCTTCTCACACCGACGATGATGGCTCTGCGGCTGTCAATTCAAGCGCCCGATCTTTGGGAAATTTTATTATCGCTGGTTACATTGTCCGCTTCCATCGTGGGGATGATGTGGGTTGCCGCGAAGGTATTTCGAATCGGAATTTTGCTCACGGGCAAGCGTCCAAACTTGAAAGAAATGTACCGCTGGGTGACAACGAATGTATGAACTCACGGAGGTAAGAGTGAAATCTACGGCATTATGGTTGACGTTGTTCCTCATCTTTGAAACCTCATTGGCATTCTCACAGGTCAGTGTGCAAGGGAGCCAGCAAGCGGAGAATCTTGGCCGAGATGTATACGGCCTTGGCGTTTCGGCGGGACCTGCATCAGGAATAGGGATTAGCTTTCGGAATCATCTCCCGTCAAAGCTATCCTATCAAATTGTCGGCGGAATTATCAGGTGGGGTGGAAGTACCTCGGCATCGATCGGCGCCGAATTGCAATACGATTTGGTGCGTGAAAAATCTACGCGATTATTTTTTGGACCTTCAACGAGTTACCTCTACAACGGGTCCGGCGGCAACACTTTTGCAGCTCCGTTTCGGTTGGGCATCGGGATTGGAGGCGAAGTGAATTTGGAGGAAGCCGTCAATTTATCGCTCGAAGGTGTATTTGTCTATTTCTCCAACGGCGACATTGCCCCGATGCCGCAAATAGCTTGCCACTATTATTTCTATTAACACCAAGCACGACTGAACTTTGCTCTCTCCTGCGGTGTTCAACCGGTGTAGAACATTTGAAGGACGCACAGCATGGGATTATTTCGCACTAAAACGCCGAGCTCGAACGAGGTAAATTACTTCGCTAAACCGAAGTATCCACCCGGACAGTATACGACGGAAAAATTCCCAGTCCTCACCTATGGAGTGACTCCGAAAATATCAGTCGCCGAATGGAGGTTAAAAGTGTGGGGAGCGGTCGAAGAAATTGTAACGTTTTCATGGGATGACTTCATGAAATTGCCTCAAAAGAAATTGAAAGCGGATTTTCATTGTGTGACGACCTGGAGCCGTTATGATGACGAATGGGAAGGAGTCATGTTCTCCGATTTGCTCAAGACGCTTAAAGTAAAACCGGCGGCAAAACATCTGATGCAGCATGCGTACGGCGGCTATACGACAAATCTACCGCTTGAATGGATGGTGAACGAAGACGTAATTTTTGTTCATACAATGAACGGCAAGCCTCTTGAGCGAGACCACGGCGGCCCGATGCGCGTCTTTACTCCGCGCCGATATGCGTGGAAGGGGGCGAAGTGGGTCAACGGGCTGGAATTCATGCAGGATGACCGTCCCGGGTTCTGGGAACAGAACGGATATAGCAATACAGCCGACCCATGGAAGGAAGAGAGGACCTGGTGAAAGGCCTCCTTCGAGATTACAAAAAGAACACTCTGAATAAAAATAATGTCATGGAGTAAGTGAAAAAGCCCCGAATAAACTTCGGGGCTTTGTGTTAGAAATCAAATCCTTCCGGTCAAGTGCAATTCCGTATTCAAATAAGATGGAGATCGTGCAATATCTTCTTGAGAACTTTTTTGTTGTTCGACCCCATCGGAACAAGCGGCAGTCGATAGACCTCGTTGATCATGCCCATCATCGAAAGCGATGCTTTTACAGGAATCGGGTTTGTCTCAATGAAGTTTGCGTTCATCAGAGGCAAAAGCTTATTGTGCAGCGTCAAGGCTTTTTTCCAATTTCCCGACAATCCCGCCCGAACCATCTCAGAAAAATCCTTCGGGAGCTGATTTGCCACAACCGAAATACACCCGTCACCTCCCACCGACAATATCGGCAAGGTGATCGCATCGTCGCCCGAGAGGAGTGAAAAATGTTTCGGCCTGTTGCGGGCGATTTCCATGATTTGTGTAAAATTACCGGAAGCTTCTTTTACGGCGATCACTGATGGAATTTCCTCCGCCATCCGAAGGGTTGTTGATGCGGCAATATTTCCTCCAGTTCGACCTGGGACGTTGTATACAATCAACGGGATATCGACTGCTTCTGCCACTGCCCTGTAATGTTGAAAATAACCTTCCTGCGTCGGCTTGTTGTAATAGGGGGCAACGAGAATTGCGGCGTCAGCACCGAGATCTTTTGCAAGGCGAGTCAATTCGATAGCTTTATTAGTGTAGTTACTCCCGCTGCCGGCGAACACTTTTATTCTGCCGCCCGAACGCTCTATGACCAGTTCAAGGATCCGGCGGTGTTCATCTGGAGAGATACTGGGGCTTTCTCCGGTCGTGCCGATAGGGATAATCGCTTCAACACCACCTGCAATTTGATAGTCTACTAACTTTCTGAGCGCCGTTTCGTCAATTGTGCCGTCTTTTTTAAACGGGGTGACGAGGGCAGTCCCTGTTCCGCGAAATTTCTTTATTCGTGCCATAAAAATAAGTATTTTTTACAGGTTGGATGTGCCTTGAGGAAGTAAATACGACGGTGGTTCATGATGTGGCGATGTTTTCGAAAAGAGCTTCTTGCGGCAAAGGCTCAAAGAATTCCTTGTGGAGTCGCTGTACGGCTTTGACGACGTTGCGATTATCAATGACAAGACTTATGTTGAGTTCTGATGCTCCTTGGGAAATCATCATGACATCGATATCTTCGAGCGACCGGAAAATTCTGTCGGCGACTCCGACTGTAGAATGAAGCCGCTCGCCGATAATGCTGACAACGGCTTTATCTTTAAAGACCGTGACGTCGGAGAATTGTTCTAGATCGGAGACAATGGCGTTCAGATACTCAATATTACTTACGGTTAACGAGGCGGAAGCCATCGACGTGTTAACCAATTCGACAGATGTATTGTACCTATCGAATACCTCGAGAATAGTTTCCATAAACCGATTAGCGGAGAGTAAGCGTGTTGCCTGGATATTGACTATCGTGATTCCTTTCTTGTTTGCGATTGACTTCACCGAGATACTAGATTGGGGAGGGTTTGCAACCACGCGCGTTCCTGAAGAATCGGGTCTCCGCGAATTCAACACAATCACCGGAATATTCTTTTGAACTGCGGGACGAATCGTGCTAGGATGCAACACTTTTGCTCCAAAGTAAGCTAGCTCTGAGGCTTCTTTGTATGATATTGATTTTAGTTTCTTTGCCATCGGAGTAATCTGAGGGTCAGCAGTAAGTATCCCGTCGACGTCCGTCCAAATTTGAATTTCCTCTGCGTTCAGCGTCGCCCCGATAATTGCTGCGGAGTAATCCGAACCTCCGCGCCCAAGTGTCGTAGTAATATTCCTAGAAGTCGAACCGATGTAGCCTTGAGTAATAACCACATAATTTTCGGTGAGATACGGGTGAATGATCTTGGTCGCCTTCTCCTCGATTTCTTTGAAAAGAGGTGTAGCGTTTCCAAATTGATCATCCGTCGCCATAAATGTACGCGCATCTACCCACGCTACAGGGTAATTTCTTGCCTTCATCGATTCTGAAAAGATCAGAGACGACATAAGTTCGCCCATCGAGGCAATAGTATCGAGGGACCGTTTTGTAAGCTCTCCGAGAATGGCGATACTCTGGGAAAGATTTTTGAGTTCCTCGAATCGACTGCGTAATTGGAAGATGAGCTGTTGGACGGCTGAGCGGGAATCGATAAGGTTTTCTGCAATAAGGACATGACGTTCAAGAAGCTTATTAAGCAACAGCGTTGCTTCGTCGAGGTGCTCGGCGACGGATAATTCAGCCGATTTTAAAAGAGCATCGGTAGCCCCGGCGATGGCTGAGAGGACTACAACAGGGTGTTGATGTATTTGACGTGTGACGAGAGCGATGGCATTGTTGATAGCGCGGGCATCTTCTACAGATGTTCCGCCAAATTTCATGACGATCATAGGAGCATTGTGCTGCGTTACTGAAAACCACTGATCAATTGCTGGCAATATACCTTTCTTTTCCTCGCAAATCAAACAAGGGTGTCTCATTTGATAATCAATACAATGAGTTGTATTTTCAAATCACCGACAAATGAATTGATTCCCTTTTCAGATCTAGGACGGCAATGACGAATGACCATGCAGTGATCCGCGTTATCCATCTTCTTGACCTTCATCTCGGGATCCCACGCCAAAAGAAAAAGCGCACTGACCCGCTCGATATGCTTATCGGAACATTGCTATCGCAAAATACGAATGACAAAAACAGTCACCGGGCGTATCTCCAGTTGCGTAAAAAGTTTCCGACATGGAAGCGGGTCGCTGAAGCCCCGATTGGCGCAATCGCTTCAGCAATTAAGGTCGGAGGGATGAAAAATCAAAAGAGCCGCAGGATAAAAGCCCTCCTTCTTAGGGTGCACAACGAGTATGGATCATACCATCTTAAGGGTATCGAGAAGATGAAAAACGATGCTGTGATTTCAATGCTTACTGCGTTTCATGGAATCGGGTTCAAGACCGCTGCCTGCGTTCTCCTTTTTTCTCTCCGACGCGAAGTATTCCCTGTCGACACCCACATTCATAGAATCTGCAACCGTCTTGGCCTTGTTGAAACAAAAACGCCCGATCAGACCTTCGAAGCGATGAAGACCATTGTTCCCAAAGGGAAATCGTATTCGTTCCATACAAATCTTATTCGGTTTGGCAGAGGAATCTGCACCGCCCAACGTCCTCGATGTCTCCAATGCCCCCTCTATGATCTCTGCACCTTTTCTGACAAAGAAAAATTTGCATCCCAAAAAGCAACCTTGTCCTCTCGCCGGGACCAGAACTTCATGCTTTTGGATGAAATTTGATCGGCCGCTCTGTTCGTTGACATCCCATTTGAAATTTCGTATTTTTGATCCACCGTCACACGAAATTCGTTCAATCTAACTTATTTCATATTTCTCTCCGTTTAGAAAATATCAACCGGATTCTCGTCATCAAACTTCGGGCAATTGGAGATGTCCTCCTATCGACGCCCGTTGTTCAGAATTTGCGCAAATATTTTCCCGCCGCGCAAATTGATTTTCTGACGGAAAAGTTTGCCGCCGATGTTGTTCTTGGTAATCCGTGGATATCGAATGTCATTTCATTTGACCGAAAGAACGATTCGAGCGTGGGAATAATCCAGCAGGTGAGGAAGAGAAAGTACGACCTCATTATCGACCTTTTTTCCAATCCACGTTCTGCGGTCATAACGGGATTGAGCGGAGCAGAAATGCGTGTAGGATTTCCATTCCGATGGCGGAAGTATGCGTATAACATCGCTATTCCGCCTCGCACAGGCAACATTCATAACATCGAGTTTAATTTGGATGCCTTGCGCAGGCTTGATATCCCCGTCGAGCATTTCCATCCGTATTTTCCACTCGAGGGGCATGCGCAAAACTTCGCCGGCGATTGGTTTCAAAAACAAAATCTGGAAGGCAAGCAAGTTGTAGGATTGAACCCCAGCGGCGGATGGTATACAAAAAGATGGGGGCTTGAGCATTATGCGCTTCTTGGAGACAACATTGGTCAACAGTACGCTGCTTCGATTATTTTATTGTGGGGGCCCGGTGAAGAAGAAGATGCCCGATTTATCCAACAACGCATGAAATTACCATCCTGTATTATTCCGAAAACAACGCTTGCCCAGCTTGGTGCGATCATTCACCGGTGCGCGTTCGTAGTGAGCAACGATTCCGGGCCGATGCACATTGCGGCATCATTAAATATTCCTACTCTCGGAATATTTGGTCCGACAAATCCGCGCCAGCAAGGTCCTTACGGAAATGGCCATCGGTGGGTCAGAAACGAAGAGCTTGAGTGTCTTGAGTGCAGCCTCACCTCTTGCCCGATAGGAAATATATGTATGACAAAATTGGATGTAGAACGTGTAATGGAAGCGTTTAAAAGTCTTGAAGCCCAATGGGCAAGGAAGAATCGGTCTGAGGTTAATCATCCGAAAGAATTATGAAGCAAAAAAAGCCTTCTAAAAAACATAGAAACAAAACCACAATTCCGGATTGTAAGCGGTTTACCGGCTACAAACCTTGTTTTCCGGGATCGACGTGCTACAGGGAATGCGTGGACCCGGATCCGATAGGAACAAAAATCCTTATCATCAATCTTGATGCGATGGGAGCGGTACTGCAGACGACGGCGATGCTTCCTGCGATCAAAAGGAAATACCCGAAGAGCCACATATCATGGATCACTTTGAAGAACGCCTATCGACTTCTCGAAAACAATCCTTACGTCGATTCGGCGTACGTTTGGGAGCCGGAAAGCTGGCTTGTGTTACAGAATATCAAATTCGATGTCGTTTACAGTATCGATAAATCGAAAAAGGCCTGCGCGTTTTGCAATTCTCTCACCGCAACAGAAAAGATCGGCTTTGGGCTTAATGGTGACGGGAAAATCGTTCCGCTCAACAAGGAGGCTGAGTACTGCTATCTTCTTGGTCTTGACGATAATCTAAAGTTCAAGGTTAATCAAAAATATGGTACTGAGATTGTCCAGGAGGCAATGAAACTTACCTATCGTCGCGACCCTTATATTTTGAACCTCTCCGAAGAAGAGAAGAGCTACTGTGAGAAGTACACAAAGGAGATAGGGTTGAGAGATCATGAGATTGTGGTCGGGTTTAATACCGGTTGTTCTCACTTGTACCCGAACAAGAAAATGACCGTTGACCAGCACGTAACTCTGATCGAGGCGTTGTCAAAATTGAAAGGGATCAAACTCGTGCTGCTCGGCGGTCCGGAAGATACAGAGCGCAACGCCGAAATTGTCAGGCGTGTAGGGAAGAAAGTCATTGGCACACCAACCACACTGGGAGTGAGGCGGGGAATTTGTTATGAAAATATCTGCGACATCATTATTACCGGTGATTCATTTGGCATGCATGTTGCAATCGGGCTAAAGAAGTATGTTATAGCATGGTTTGGATTAAGTTGCTGGAGCGAGATTGATCTGTACGATCGGGGCGTGAAGTTCATTCCAGACGGATTGCACTGTGCGCCATGCTGGAACAGAGATTGTCCGTACGATCTTGAGTGCATTCAAATGATTGATCTGGAAGGTATTGTTGAGGCGGTTGAAAGCTTTGCAAGAGAAAAGTTGACTGCAGAAAGTCTTGGAACTACTGCGTAATTCCTTTTTCTTTCAGATATTCACTAAACTGTTTCTTCTCGTATTGATCTTCCGCAATAAATGATAGCACATGAAGAAACATCGGAGCTTCTACATATCCAGGAAGCAGAGTAATGGGCTCGTTGTCTTCCTTTAAGAAAAGCGTAGCAGGATAACCGTCCACTCCAAACGCAGCTGCCAGTTGAGCAGGTGAATACTCTTCGCCCTTGTAATGAATTTTTACATCTTCCTCTGCGTTCATTTTGACGATGACAAAATTCTTCGAGAGATAGTCCCTAACAGCTGAATCAGCATAAACCTCGCTGTCCATTTTCTTACACCAGCCACACCAATCCGTGTAAACGTCCACCAACACTTTCTTATGTCTGTTTTTTGCTCGCTTCATACCCGCATCAAAAGAACTCCATTGCATAACTCGTGAAGGTTTTTTGGTTTGAGCAATGAGGGCTCCATTTACTAATAGGGCGGCGAGGGCGAGCACAACGACCTTATATTTCATCAATTCTCCGGGTATTGGAGTATAGAACAGCGTAGCGTCGTAAGCCGTTCCACTCATGACATCACCCCATATTTTTTTCATGCAAAATGGTTTCTAGACGGTTGATAACGGTAGGAATTTCAATATCGTCAAGCGGGCAAATTTTCGGATCTCCTGGGCAGCGTGTTTGACAATAATCCGGCACAGGTAAGATTACCTTTGAGTGATTCCCGAGCGGACCCCATAATTGAGGGGAGCAGGCCGTTAACGGACAGAATAGAGAAACTGTTGGTATGCCCAATGCTGCCGCAATATGCATCGAACCGGTGGAAGAAGAAATAAGGGCGTCGAGTTGCGATATGCTTGCCATGTGTTCTCTGAGCTGCTGGACAAGGATTACAGCCCCGTCATGTTCAAGAGGCTCGAAGAGCGTCCGTTGTTGGATTTCGAACGGCCCAAGATTGATCACGACGCTGAAACGCAACAGCAGCCGTTCAACCAACTGAAAGTATTTTTCAGGTCTCCAATTTGGCGAAGAGCCGCGTGAAATTGGATTAATGCCTATCACTGGTTTGGCAAATGAAATACCTCGTGACAAAAGATCCTCATGAGCCTTTAGCTTCTCATCTTTTGAGATAAAGAGTTCGGGCGTCGCATCGCGTGACGTCGCTCCGATTTTTAGCCCCAGGTCCAGCATGTAATCGGCTTCATGCCGAAGCGGTATATACTTATGACGGCTTACACTTTTTGTGAAAGTTAGTATTTGATATAATTTATGCCCTACACCGATGCGTGTCGGTATGCCGGCAAGGAGCATCATCCACGCATGCCGTTCCCGTGGATAAGGCATTAGTCCGATATCGAATTTTAATCCACGCAATCGTCCGACCTGCTTCCAAAACCCCCTTCTGCCGTCATCGCTCTCTTCAGGATCGTCTGTTAATATTTCGTTGATATGCGGATTTTTTTCGAGCAACGGTGCGTTGGATGAATGCACCATCACTGCAATGAAAGCATGCGGAAATTGTTTGCGGATTGATCTGATGAGGGGGGTCGTTAAGACAACGTCGCCGATGCGGTCGGGTCTAATAATAAGGAGTCGTTGATTTTTCACAGTTGCAGGGCTATAATATCCTTTTGTAAACTGCCAGTGTTTTCTCGGCGACTTTGGCCCACAAGTACTCTTCTTTAATGTGCCGTTGAAGGTTTGTATTTCGACTCTCATTTAGTGCAGCAAGTATTCCATCACGAATAGACTCAACGGAATGTGGATCTACGTAATGCGCCATCTTTCCAAAATACTCGCGTGTTCCGCCATATGGCGTGATGACGATCTTCGAGCCGGCAAGCCCGGCTTCGAGGGCTGCGATGCCGGGCGTTTCGAATAGAGAGGGAAGGACAAATACATCGGAGGCGGCGTACGCCGAAGCAAGCATTTCCGACTCGTTCTCAAGCCCTGGAATAATGAGAATATTTTTGTTTTTTGCAGCTTCTTTTAAACACTCTTCTCCTTCAGTGCCGATTACTTTTCCGATGATGACCGCGGGATGATCAATCGTTCTTAACGCGCGAATGAGGCCTAAAACATTCTTTCGCACCGGTCCAATGTGTCCGACGTTCAGGATAAATTTGTCAAGACCGTATTTCTTTTTAAACAGTGCCGGATTGCCGGATTCAAAACGTCCATCAACCCCGTTTGGAATGATTGAAATTTTTTCTGAGGGAATTCTTAAGCCCGTTTCAATTAACCGAGCTTCGTCTGAGGTATTCGGGAGAACAAAACGAGACCAGTTACAGATCTGTTCCGTAAAACCATAGTCTGTCCAAACGCCGGATCGAAGGTGCTTGAGCGAGTGTTCAGCCGAAAGGGCCAGACGAATAGAACGGGGGGACCGCTGTGTAAAAAAGATCGGTGAAGTAACCATTGGAATTGAAAGGGGTTGGACATTTCGAGCCAAGTGAAACGTGCCAAGGTTTGCAGAAAATAGGTGGAAGATATCGCATTGAATTTGCGAAGACGATTGCCATGGGTTGAACAATGCCACGTCGACGCCGAGTTTCTCAAGCTCATCCTTTGTCCTTAGGATTTGGACTTGGGGGCCGCCGTGAATGAGGGAAACCGACTGATAACAAGCCATGGTAATTTTCATTGTGTCCTCTTGTACCAAGCGTCGAGTAAATTCATGATAATATGCCGGAAATCAAAATCGCGCGACCTGGCGATGTCGGGAGATGGAAGCGTTTTATCGCCGGCGCGGCGGCGAGGAATTGACTTCAGCTGAACGATGCCTTCAGAACTCATAATCGATTCTTCGCCGTTCGGAAATGCAATATGCCAATGGACGTCGGCGTTCATATTGGTGGAATGTGTCGTAAGCTCATTTCTCTCCTTGTGGTATTGGAATGACCATACAGTTTCATCTCTTTTCCTCCACCACGATGCATACTCTGAATACGAAAAGTTATCGATCTTTTTTGAACGAATATATTTAAATAAATCTTCAAATAAATCCAGATGGTGATGTGTGGGATGATGGTACAGGCAAAGGGGTTCTCGCTGTGCAAGTTTTATGTCGATGAGCTGGAAGAAATATTTTTTCATTTCATCGTTTGAATATCCGGCGCGCCTCATACTGCCTACACAAATTGGGTGAATCGGTAACTGGAGCACGGGTGAAAATTTGGTTTCAACGAAAGGAAAAAATGGAAGATCGTCATAATCAAGGCCAAATTCGGAAGAAAAGCCGGCTCCGACCTCTTCAAATACTGACACGACAGAAGCATTCCATGTACCATACGGCGCAGCAACTCCTTTTGGATCAATACCTTCGGATTTCAACAATGACAATGCTTTTAAAAAATTCTGGCGATTTTTATCTTCAGATGAATACGTCAAATGATCATAACAATGGATGCCGATTTCCTGGTGTCCAAAATATTTAAAGCGAGAAAGCCACTGTTCGTGACTTTTCGTGTCTACGAACCACATTGTTTTTATGGAATGGTTATCGCATAGGGCGTGAAGATTATCGACATCTGTAGGCGTCCCTTGGTCGGAGTCTACTCGAAAAGTGAAAATGGTTTCCCGGTTTTCCGGATAGTACCACTTATGAACAAATGGGATTTCTCGTTGATGGTGTAGGAACTGTAATATCGCGGTCACGAAACGCCGAAGATTTCCCTTTGAGACAGTTGCAACGACCTCGCCCGGTAATCTCTTCTTTTCAAAAAAGAAGTTCTTTCTTTTTGACCTTGTGTCTATGATAAGCGCGTTGACGTTGAAGGGAATAACTACAAGAATTCCCTGGCCGATTCTATGAACTGTCGAAAGTTGATGGCTTTGATTAAATGAGTTAATGTCCATTATCCCCGATGCATAGATATCCAACATCTCTGAGGGGATAAAATTGCCTAATAAAGACGGCAAGATGGATGTGAAATATTTCTTCTTCAGTCTCGAACTGATAAAGGGCTCGGCGCCTCTGCCGAGAGCAAGAATAGCGCCGCCCTCATCGAGATATTTCTCGAGAGAGTGCTCCTGTAACGACGTAGGCGGAACGTTGACGACGATGGCTGAGAAGTTATCGGGGCTGAGTTCATCAGAAGCCGAAATCGATCTCCAATTGACGCCAATCTGACGGAAAAGGATTTCCCACCCTGCCTCATAATGCAATATGCCTATAGTAAGATTCAAAGCAACCGCTCTTTCAGAAAATCAATGTCGTCTTTATTAAAGCCCTTTAGCAAAAGCATGAAAGCGAAGTAGACAGCGATACCTACCGGTATGGATAATAAAATCCCGCTGCTTGACATGCTAAATAAAACGGATCCCATGAGGGCCGAGCAAATTATAGGCTTTGTTATTGTAATAGTTAAAGTTCTAGAAATTGCTTTCCGACACTGAAAGTACATTAATACCATCATTAAGAATTCTCCGGCGACCAATCCGCAAGAGGCACCCGGCGCTTTCCAATAGTATGTCAAAGGCACGAGCAGAACAAGAAGCAAACTTGACACAATGATGATAACAGCTGAATAGGACTTCTCTTTACCGGCTGCGATAACAACGAATGCAAAAATACTATTTAATATTGTAAAGAGAAAATAAAAGATTAGAATCTGAACAAGTATCACCGAGTCTTCGTATTGGGAACCGAAGATAAGCGCGACGACAGGGCGAGCAAGTACAAATCCACCCACAGAAACTGGCAAAATTGCCATCAGCATATAATTGAGGATGCGGCTCACTTGGCTACCTACTTCGTGCGGCGTTGTTGCGATAGTTCGAGCAACCAATGGATAGAAGAGAATGTAGACCGCCCTGTCGATTGAGAGCAGAAAGAAAATGAGCTTTGAAGCTGCACTGAAATTTCCGATGTCGAAAGATGTCGCATAAATACCCAAAAGAATAACAGGTAAATTAAGAACGGCTTGAGCGATTATTGCGGCGGCGCCTACAGGCAGCGATTGGCGGAGCAATGATTTCCAATCGAGGGCCTCATGAATGGGGGAGACGACATGTCTGACGTTTTGCGTATCCTTCCTGTATATCCAAAAAAGAATTGCGGCATTCAGGATAACGTTGACGAAGTAGACAACGGGAACCATCAAAATATTTCTTTTAGACGTTACGCATAAAAAGATAAGAAGAACAAATGTGAAAAGGGCTGTTGCGCGGCTTGCACCCAGAGCCGCGACGCGCTGTTTCCCCTGGTAATACCATTCGATTTGAAAAGCAAAAGGTAAAATCGAGGCAGAGTAGAGGATTACAACGAGCCGCGTCATCGTATCGTGAAGAAGTAAGAATGAGACAGCTATCATGATGACGCAAGTGAGAAACGCCAGAATGAAACGAATTGCCGTAATCTGCTTGATAACTGCAGAATCATTATTGGATCCTTGAGAGATAATGCGTGTGCCGATCGTATGCAAGCCGGGGCTAGAAAAAATCAGACCGTAAGATAATACTGCAAGGCCAAGATTGATGGTGCCAAACGGTCCAATGCCGAGTACTCGAGCGAGGTATGTCGTTGAGACAAAACCCAGAAGTCGAGCAATTGCGTCAAAGCCAAAAAGAGAGACGATATTTTTTGTGTGCGCTTTCACTGCACAAGCTCCGCTATTATTTCCTTGAGCTTTTGCTCTCTTTGAGACAATGTGAATTGAGAAGCGATTCTGAGCCTCGCCCGTTTTCCTAGCTCGGATGAAAAACCTAGGCCATCACGGATGGCTTGAACGATTTGTTTTTCGTTGAGATAATCAACGAGAAATCCGCTGTCGCCGATTGCAGTTGGTATACCCCCGACCGTCGTTCCTACAGGAACGCATTCGCACAACATTGCTTCACAAAGAGCGTTCGGTAATCCTTCACGGTACGATAACTGGCAGTAGACTTTGGCTCGTTGATATGATTGTCGTACCTTTTCCCGATGAGAAAAAGAGACACATTCAACATTTTTTGGGATGTTCAATGATAAAGCAACATTTTGACTGATTCCGATTATTTTGAATTGAATCTCAGGGAGTTTTCGCGCAATGGAAATGAAAAGGTCAATCCCTTTAAGCTTTACCCGGAGCATATCGGGGCACGAGGCGACTGTTAATACAAGTTGTTCTTTATTCCCAGATGGTTTCCAAAATTCAGCATCGTAGCCGGTCGGAACGGTAACGATATTGTCACCAGAATAGTACGCCAATCGCTCGGCCTCTCGCTTTAAAAAATCATCAACCGCGAGGACTCTGCTTGCATGCGTGATGCCATAACGAATAAGGGGGGATTTCCACCAACTATTCCAGATGCCGTATTGTAAATCTTTCTCCTTGGCGACATCGACTCCGCCGAGAACGAGGACTGCTTTTTTCCCGAAGAGATGCGCCAAGAAGACCAGAAAGGAGGAGTAAACGGAAGCAAACCACGAAAAGGTAACATCCGCTTTGAAAAGGCTTTGAATCAAAAGAATGGGTGCTTTCCACCCCTTTGCAACAACAACTGTGACATCGAAATCTTTTCGCAGAATTTGAATGTCTTCGTCGATGAACGAGGAGTGAAATGTTGCGGTAAATAGTATGTGAGGTTGGCCGGCCAACAAATTTCAATCCTGAATTTACAGGCTGAAGGTTAGCGCAAACGTGTGAGTGTCGCCCAATTGATCAAGAAACGGAACATAGGCATAATCTATTTGAACCAGCCCATAGCGGAGGCCGAAACCAGCCGAGAATCCTTTTGCATAGTAACCAAACTGGTATCCTGCACGAAATGCGACGAACGAATTATAGGCGAGCTCGCCCCCTAGATCAACCAGGGTACTGTTATCCTTGAATGTCTTCAGTAGATCGCTCGCAACTGTAAACGCGATGTCGTCCTCCGGCGTGCTCTGAAACGATACTCCAAACCGGGCGCCTGCCGGTAGCACGATGGGTTCAGTCAATAAAGTGCTCATCGAACCGACATTTGTGATGACGGCTGCAAATGCGAAATTTTTGTTATACTGATAACGTCCACCAAAATCGAATGCCTCGCCGTCCGATTCGTTGACATAGATTTTTTCATACAAAAATTTTCCAGTAGCCCCCATGCTGAACGATGTATCAATACGCCAACTTGCCGTCGCTGACACAGCGAGATCGTGGAGACCGAATGTTCCCTCCGCCGGTCCGGGTTCTTGTCGGATTTCAATGTCATCAACGTTGGTTGAATTAAATCCGAAGCCAAATGCAAAATCCTTGGAATGAACGGTCGCACCCAGATACTCAGTCGTTGTCCCGAATACCCATTGCTTATGCATAAGGGTCACTTCATCATTTTCACCGAAAGAAATTCCAGCGGGATTGTAGTACACCCCGGATGCATCTGTAGATAATGCACTATATGCTTCTCCCATCCCGATCGCCCGGCCGCCAACTCCAAGCTTTAAAAACGTAAGTCCGGTTGAAGCATTTTCTGTTTGGGCGGATAATGAAAAAGCGCCAAGAATAACAAGAAGGGGAAAAACAATTGTTCGCATCATAGTGATGTCGCTAAAATTTTGTAGAGAGAGAAATGATATGCATGCCGAATAGCCCATATGGTTCTATCACGTATGCATAGTTAATGATTGGCGTTAACTCTGCAGAACTTGTCCGCAGCGTAAAACCGAACGTCGGAGCTGCCTGAGCAGGTTCTTGGACATCCCAGTGGTCAAGTCCGGCGCGTACGGTAAACATGTCGCTTAGATGCAATTCTCCCCCCATGCGAATTATGTTGGTATTTTTGTTACTGTTCTCGAAGTCAAGAGAGACCATACCGACGTTATTATCGAACAAGTAGCTCAATCCAATTCTTCTGAGAAGTGGAAATGGCTCTACCGTAGTACTCCCTTGCTCGCCGTATAAGTTCGAAGTATCCCACTTGTATTTTGATCCTATATCTTGAACCGTAATCCCGAGCGTTAGGTTGCCCGTTAATCGTGCGATGCCGCCGGCATCTATGCCTAGGTTTGTCGATGAAATGTTTTCGTAAAGACGGTAATAATAAATCTTCAACGCGATCCCGAGGGAAATAACCTTTGACATTCTGTTGGCGAACGAAAATGAAAATTGATTTTCCGACGTAAATAAATTCCCAGTTTGAAATCCGTCGGCATCGCGTCCGTCAATGTTGCTGACGCCGGCATTAATAATGCCAACTGAAAACCCGGCCGTAGGTCGAATGGATTGCGAGTAGGAGAGGGTATTTAGGGATCGGTCAAGTGATAATAAGCCATATGATACTGCAGCGATCCTGTCTGTTAAGAAGGGAGTGACGGCAGGATTATAAAAACTTGAAACATCACCGTCAATTACTGCAGTAAGTGCATTGCCCATTCCCATGCCGCGAGCTCCGAAGCCGAGCCGCGAAAACGCCCCTGGAGTGCCCGCAAGTTGTGCGTTAAGTGGCTCCGCAACGAACGAGGCAAAGGTGAGAATTATATACAAGAAGCGTGGTTTCATTCCATTATTGAAGGACAAGTATTTTTCCCCAGATCGGTTTTTCGTTCCCTATAACGACTTGATAGAAATAAGGGCCATTTGAGACCTGTCTTCCCTTATCGTTTTTGCCATCCCACACTTCATCGTGCTCGGCGATACCATTGCGATTCGCGTCCGAAATTACTGTTCGTACTAAATTCATGCCAAAATCAAAAATACGAATTGTAACGCTTGCCGTACTTTTATCCACGGAATAATGCAGTCGAACAATTTCATTTGTCGGTGAGAATGGATTCGGGTATGCGTAGGTGGACTGGTTGGACGAGAGAGGCTGAGCAGCGTGAAGAATGTGCCAGGAAGAGCCGAAAAGGTGTACAGTGTCGTCTTCGGTATAGGCAGCCCCATCCCCGCCTCCAAACCAAACATTCTCTCCCAATACGTCAACGGCGTAAAACTGAGATTGAAAAGCAATTTGTTGGTTGGTGGAATTGTCGTAAATCGTTCCTGGTTGAGACCATGTCGTGCCAATGTCTGCTGAACGATAAATTCCGTCATCAGTGACGGCATAAATGATAGAATCTTTAAACCCGATGTTGTGGCAGAATTCTCCGATAAGCGTCGTCTTCCATGTTTGCCCGCTGTCGGCAGAAAAGCTTACGCCGCGTTGCTCAGTAGGACCGTCGGCGTTGATGGTAGCGGCCCACATGATTGCATGCCCTGCGAAATTCTGTTGATGAAGGGCGACGACAAAATTTCCTGAAATGGGAGAGGCCTCATTGGTATGATCGTACTTTACCCATGATTGCCCCCCGTCGGTTGTTCTGTTAATTCCACCAGCCGTCCCTATCCAAATAGTCGACCAATTTTCCGCGTATGCGGAAAAGGCCCGATGGTTGAGGTTACCTGTCAGCCCAAAACTGCCACTAACAGGCGAAACATCAAATGAAAGCGAATCAGTCGGAGAAATCTTGTCAAGGTTGTCGGGGGGGATGATAACGACCTGCCAGGTTTTTCCTTTATCGGTAGACTTGCGGGCCATGCCGGCGTACGACACGATCCACACCGCACTGTCGGTCGCAGCAATATCAAACGTAATATTATTAACATTTGTTGTCACGCCGAGAGCCAATAATCTATTCGTTCCATAAATCAGCGTATCGATATTTTGATAATCCCTCGGCTGTGGAATGATCGACCACGTTTCACCCCAATCCGATGAGTAGCGAAGTCCACTACCTACCTGAAGGGAACTGCCGTCAACAGTTGTATCGTGGGCTGTTGCAACCCAAACCTCGCTGTTGTGAATTGCAATTGCCGAGACAGCTTCTAAACCAAATTCTTGTGTATTGTAGTAATTTTTCCAGGTCACGCCGCCGTCGGTCGATCGACTTAATCCTTTGCCAGTTCCGAACCATATGGTGGTTCCGGAGATGAGGATGTCGGTTACGCTATTGCTAAGGGGAGTTACTGAAGAGGAGGTCGAGGTTGTGCGCTCAAGTTTGTAGGAACTTTCACGGAGTACCTGTCCGTCTGCAATGACTGCAGAAAAAAAGCCTGAAAGCAGGATAATGGAGAGGGTCAAATTCGGCTTCATTGAATGAAAATCCTCTTGGTCAAAACGTTAGATGACTCTCCGCTGCGATCCGTTGCAATGAATGAAAAATCACGATATGTGTTCCCTGTGGTTGAGCTCAGCAGCGGGATTGTTAAAGTGTATATCCCATCTCCGGCGACGGCGTCTCCGCTCTTAAGGCCGAATGGAATTACAGCATTAAAGCCGCCGTCATCGTACATCGGGTAAATGCCGACAACGCTGTTATCGGGTCGTCGAGAAGTAAGACTTACGCTAACAATGTCTTGAACACCATCTGTATCTGAAACTGCAACAGTAATTTTGACAAAAGTCGTATCACCAGCAGGTGGAACAGTAACGGAGTCAGGCATGACGAGGTTGGAGACGACGGGGGCATGGTCACTATTCTTTACAATAATAGCTTGAGTCAAAAGATTGCTTCTGGACTCTTCATTATTTACAGCTTGAAACTGAACGTTATATATTCCAACGTTCTCTTTTAGGATATGGAAACGTGTATTGGCTGAAAATTTACCACCATTGTTGACGGTAAGATTTCCGGACACGAGGAGACTGTCTGAAGGATCGGATACGATATATGTTACGAGTGTGTATTGGTTTGCACCATCTACCGTAGCTGAGAAGGTAATTGTCGTATCAATCGCGTCTGTTGGCTGAGCGGCAAGATGGGTAACGTCGATCAAAGTTGGAGAAGCAGTAGCTTGGCTGATAAAGGGAGGGGGGATCGTATCAACGACTCCTTTGTCTGGAAATTCACAACCGCCGACAAGGCAGAATAAAGTAATATAGAGAAGGTTTTTCATCTCAATGGTCATAAAAAAACCGAGGACTGCATTAGCCGCTCGGTTGTCATGCGCAGTCTCTTATTATTGACTAATTGCTTACAATTCCAGCACAATAAAAGAGTATCAAACTTATCGATAAGAGATTGCGAGTATTAATTTCTGTTGAAATTGTACTAAGAAAAAGCTTCAAAGTCAACGGCTCGCTACAAAGGAATTGTAAATGGAGTTGGGATGAATGAAACGCACAAAATAGCAAAAGTCACCCATCCAATGTTCCTTCTTGTAGTATCCAGAGGAGTTTCATCAAGAACCGGCGGATGGTCAAGTTTAATAATGAAGAAAAGAATGAGACCCCAAAAGATCCAACCTGTCCATCCGAAAGAGAAAGAGAAATTTAGAAGGGGAAGTAATCCTAACAGCCCGATAATCATAATTAATGCGAATGCTGAGCGGGCAATAATTTTATGTGTGGGTCCAAACATGGTATAAGCCAAATGTCCTCCATCTAATTGGCCGACTGGCAACAAGTTCATCGCTGTTACAAATAACCCAAACCAACCTGCACACAGGAACGGATAATGATACATTTCCGTCATAGGGGGGACAAATTGATTCGTGGGGTTAGTAAAAATGAAAGAAAGGAATTGATACAATAACGAATGGCCGAATGTTAAGTCAACGCCTCCCGCGGGTTGAGTTTGAGAAAAATA
>JBAUMC010000045.1:0-19442 GCA_049578505.1 Bacteroidota bacterium
AAGGAGGATCGGCTCGTTGACGAGCGCGCGCGCGATGGCAACGCGTTGCTGCTCGCCTCCCGAAAGCTGGTGCGGCATGCTGTTGCGCTTGTGGCTGAGCCCGACGTTGGCGAGGACGTTCAGAACCTTTTTCTTGATGTCGACGGCCCGCGTGTTCGTCACGTAGAGTGAAAAGGCAACGTTGTCGTAAACGGAACGGTCCTCCAGCAATTTGAAATCCTGAAATACAACACCAAGTTTTCTTCTCAAGATGGGAATTTGTTTGGAGGAAATAGCGCTCGACAAGAATTTCCCGACCGTGACCGAGCCGGTCTCCGGAAATAAATCCATATACAATAATCGCAGAAGCGTGCTCTTGCCGCTTCCGGTGGTTCCAACGAGCGAGACGAATTCGCCCGCCCCGATTTCTAGATTGACATGGTCGAGAATGATTTGACGGTTGAACGAAACACAGACGTTGGAAAGTCGTACCATGGGGCGGAATAAGATAAATTAAGTTCAGCTTCTGGACAGGGCAGTTACTTTTTTCTATTTAACACAACGGTTAATGCGAGCTGAGCGGCGGCGTTCATGCTTCGCGGGTCCGCTATGCCTTTGCCGGCGATGTCGAAGGCCGTTCCATGATCGGGCGAGGTGCGCACGATATTCAGCCCGGCTGAAAAATTCACCCCTTCGTTAAAGCCCATCATTTTCAGAGGAATCAGCCCTTGGTCGTGATACATCGCAAGCACAGCATCGAAATTGTTTTGCTTCGATGTTGCAAAAAAAGCGTCGGCAGGAAAGGGGCCCGACGCGTTAATGCCTTTTTCTTTTACCTTGATGATCGCCGGCTCGATGATCTCAATCTCTTCGAGCCCGATGGCACCGTGTTCACCCGCGTGAGGGTTCAAGCCGAGGACCGCGATTTTTGGCGATTTGATGCGAAAGTCGCTTTTCAATGAAGCATTGATAGTTTCGAGCTTTTCAACGACGCGTTCGACGAAAATGTTCTCGGCCACTTTTTGAATCGGAAGATGGATCGTTGCAAGACCTACACGGAAAGATTTTGCTATCAGCATCATTGTCACACGGTTTGAACGGCTCAGCATTGCAAGCATTTCCGTCTGTCCCGGAAAATTGTATCCCGCAATATGAAGCGATTCTTTCGAAACGGGTCCGGTCACCATAGCATCGACTTCTCCGTCGAGGCACATACGCACCGCTTTTTCAATCGACATTCCCGCACAAATGCCGGCATCGGGAGCCGATTTTCCGATTTGAAGGTTCTTCACGGTGGCTTGATAGACGTTCACGACAGCAACGGTGTTTGCAGGCACAGCCTCGGACGGCGACTGGACCACAACGAGCTTTTTCTTCGTTTTGAATTTCTTTGCATAGTGGTCAAAGATTTCAAACGAGCCGATGAGAATCGGTTGGATCGTTTTAAGAAGGGATGGTGTGTCGATATTTTTGAGAATCAGTTCAGGAGCGATGCCGTTAAAATCTCCGATGGTAAAAGCAATACGAGGCTTCATTTAGTTCCGGATGCGATGAGTTTATAGTTCCCTTGGCGGCTTGGGTCTTCAAAAATAAATTCTTTGTTGAGCGATGCGTAAGTCCAGACTTCTCTCGGCGGTCCCCCCGGTGCGAGCGACCGTTCGATATGCGACGGCTTGCCAAAGAGGATGTAGATCTTTCCCCGGTCGGTCAGGACGCCGTTTTCCTCTTTCAACGTTTTGAAATTTGCGAAAGCGTAGTCGACTCTTTGGAAGTATACCGCCATCATTTCATTATAGGCCGACCCCCGAACGGTGTTCCGCTTTGCCCAGAAGTCCCCGAATTTTTTTATCCGGCTCTCCCTGCTGCCGCTCCGGAGATCGTCGTATTCGCTGTCGGTTGTAATGTACCTCATCGCCGTGACGGCAAAGTCCAAATCATACAACGACAACGGCATGTCTCGCCAGCGGATTACAAACTCTTTATTCAGAGTTGCAGTATCGTTGGCGGAAATTTTAATGCGGGCTGTGTACTCCCCTTGCTTCAACTGTGCCGTCACCAGAGGAAAATAAACGGTCGCGGTAGTTGCGTTGCTGTCTAAAACGTACTCGACGTTTCCGGAAATCGTGGGGTCCAGGCGAAGCAGCGAATGATGAAAAACGGTTGCTGTTGCCGTTGTTTCCGGCTGGACGACGATTCTCTCTTTGTCTTCCGGAAGAAATTGTGTCAGCGAATAGCGCACCGTTACAGGGGCGATTCCCTCTTTGATAGTAAGAAATGTTCCTGTATTCTTTGAAAATTGTGCTGCATTGTTGTCGTTCAACGCTGTGAATCTCCGTTCGATATCAGGCCTGATCGGCGGTTCCACAAACATCACCGTCGATTGGACGACTGCATCCGGCCGGAATGGAGCCACGCGTAAAATTTGCTTTCGGTCCTCAAATTCGCGGCGCGATTCATTGTCTTCAAGATGGTACACAGTCGTGAAACGTCCAGGGTGAACAACGAACGACGCTGCTCCCTGATAATACTGGAGCCGCAACTGGGTGATTTCGTTGTCCGGAACATCCAATGTTATGGCCTGCACTTTTCTCGAAACTGACGTGTCGGTTGAATCGATCAATTCGATGAGGAGTTCGCCGTGGGCTCGGTACGACGGCACATTAGCCGAGAAATCCCGGGTGAAGACAAAAAAATCAAACCGCACTCTGTAGAGGATGTCGACCCGTACCGACCCGGAATCTGCCGCGAACATATGAGGCTCGAAACTCACCACGCTCATCGCCGACCGTTCTCTCGATCTGCCTTCCTCGCCGTATCGCTCTCGTTCTTCATCTTGCGCTTTCAGATACGAAAACCTACCCCACAGGCAAAGGAGCCCCCACACGATCAAAAGAATTTTGATGCTGCCTCTACGCATATTTGATATCATGAAGAAATGCCCCGTCTTGCATGTCGATAATTTTTTGAGGGTTGAAAATATTTGCAGGTCGAGCGCTTCCTTTCCCGAATTCCGGCCACGCAATTCTATCTCTACGCCTGCAAATAAGAACTATATGATTAAAAGATAGAAAGATGACGCCGGAAACGCAATACAATCAGCAGTCGCGTTGATGCCAGATACTTACTTAATTCACATCTCCAAATATTTTAACATAGAGCAGCGTTGCACGTAAAGCGACCGACATTTTCTTTCTCAGAAAACGTCACAGTGCAATCAACGACACTTGAATGACTTCGTCTCCTCGTTTTCGTATCTCTGTAAGAACATCGTCGTTGGGACGTGCGTCCAGCTTCATCGTGCAACATGCGGTTTGCTGCCCTTCGAAGATCACGTTTTCAACTTCCTGGACGTTTATCTTTGAGGTTTTTAGATCTTCCAACACGTTGGCTAGAACGCCCGGCTTGTCGAAATGGCGAACAACCAATTGCCATTTTGCAGCAGTCTTTTTTGCGCGGTTTACCCAATTGCGGACGACACCCTGATGAATGTAATCGTTGATGATGGATACGGCCTCGGCGGCCACTGCATTCTGTGCTTGATTCGTCGATGCGCCGATGTGGTGTGTGCCGTACACTCCCGGTGATGACGCAAGAGGGTGAGAATAGGGTCCGCTTTTTTCTTCCGGTTCGTTCGAAAACACATCCGCGCCAACTTTCACAATTCCGGCGGCGACGGCTTCGCGAATGGCGTTTTCATCGATCACCTCCGCCCGGGAAGTGTTCAGGAAAATTGTCCCCGGTTTCATCATCTGAACGATGCTTTTGTTGATGAGGTTTCTCGTTTCAGGTTTCAACGCCACATGGACCGATATAATGTTGCATTGCGGAACAAGCGCTTCAACCGATGCGGCATATTCGATTCCTAACTTCTCCGCTTTTTCGGGGGTGAGCGAGCGTGACCATGCTATCACGTGAAGGCCGAACGCTTTTGCTCGCGTGATCACTTCTCTTCCGATTTGCCCGACACCGATGATACCGATAGTCTTTCCAAAAACTCCGTCAGCTTTGGAGTATTCGCTTTTGTTCCATTTGCCGTTCCGAAGGTCGGAGACATTTTCTACGATTCGCCGGTCGAGTGAAAGGAGAAGCGCCATTGTCAATTCGGCCACTGCAATTGAATTCTTGCCGGGGCAATTGGCGACATAAATACCGCGGGCGTTTGCCGCTTTGACATCAATCGTATTCACACCGGCGCCGGCACGAATAATCAGGCTAAGGTTTTTGCCAGCGTTGATACAATCTGCATGGACTTCAGTCGAACGGACAATGAGCACCGATGAATCGCCGATATTTTCCGCCAGCTCTTCGGCTTTGAGTTTTGGCTTATATTGGGCTTCTACACCAAGGTTTGAAATTTCTGAAACGTAGGATTGAGGAAATGAATCTGCAATGAGGATTTTCATGGGACGAACCTTTCAATTTAATATTTAATATTGAAAGGTACCATTCAATTCGTCAATTATCAATGAACAAATAAGTACGGTAATGGCTCAATTTGAGAAAAAAATTGTCATGCCCACGTTCCGAAGGAATCCCTTCGGGAAAAGTGGGCATCCATTGTGCAATAAAAAGTGAATATTTGGATTCCCGCTTTCGCGGGAATGACAAATTAAGCCAGTACCATACGTACGGATCGTTTTCAACGCTGCTCCGAATTTACGGCCGTGTCTATGTCAGCTTTAAATGTTTCATAATTCTTCTGTCCGAACATGAACTTTTGCTGTTTGCCATGTGCGTCGAAGATAAACGTCGCCGGCACTGCTCCACTCCACGCCGGATTGAGCGCATTGATGAAATCCTCGTCCTTTTTGACGTCTGCGACATACACCGTGAACGGTACGTTGAGACTTGTAAGAAATGGAACGATTTTCGATTCGATCTCGTCGGGATAATCTACACTGATCGCGACAATGTCTACGGGAGAGTCCCGATATTCCTCGTAAACTTTGACGAGATCGGGAAACTCTTCAACACAAGGTTGGCACCAAGTTGCCCACACGTTAAGGAAAAGAATTTTTCCCTTCCGGTCGTGAAGAAGTCGCTCAATGCCATTTACGTTGATTGGCTTGACAGACCGGGCAGCGTCTTTGCTCTGAGCGGGCAATGCGCCGGCTCCGGGACTGAGAATGCCCAGAATGAGGGAGATATACCAGAGCCTGCGCATCAATCTATTTTTTTGATGGTGCAGCCGAAGGCTTTTGTTGTCGAGACAGATACGGGTTTGCCGGCAAGGATCTCATCGAGTGCGTTGCGAAGGTCATGTGAGGCGACGTTCTCTTCCCGCCGAGAGTCGTCGATTCTTCCATGGTACAGAACTTCGAGCGACGGATTGAGGACGAAAATTTCGGGAGTGACCGAGGCTCCGAATTTATCGGCGATAACGTTCTTATCGTCTTTGAGGATCGTGAACTCAAATCCATGCTCTTTCGCATGCTGTTTAACCTCTTCGACGCTTTCCTGCTTGTTGGAATTTATTCCGATAAAAACAACGCTCTTATCTTTGTAATCGTTATACAACGATACCATGCGGCCATTGTAACCGTTCGAGACCGGACATTGCGTTGCGATAAACATCACGACGACAGCCTTGGCGTCCTTGTAATCTGCCAAGGAATGTTTAACACCGTTGTAATCGGGGAGAGTGAAATTTTCCGCCTTCATCGGTTCACCGGCTGAGACCATTGAGGAAATAAAGAGTGAAAGAATGAAAAGAACCAATATATTTCGCACGATACGTTGCTCCTTTCGGTTGTTTTTCATTAGACGATCGAAACCGATAAAAGTTAAACCAGTGCTGTCTCTCATATTAAAACTTGTCTTATTACCGCAAAGGACGCTAAGGCCGCAAAGATTTTTTTGGGGGGAACAGCAGTAGAATCACTTTTGTTATTTCCAGTTTCTTAAAAATTCTATCAGCAATCGCACCCCGACCCCTGACCCGCCTTTCGGTGCGTAGTCCATGTTTTCTTCCAGGATTGCCGTTCCTGCAATGTCGAGATGAACCCATTTGTACTCGCCGATAAACTTTTTTAGAAACCATCCTGCAGTAATTGCTCCGGCCCAGCGTCCGCCGGTGTTCTTTACATCTGCGACGTCGCTTTTGATCATTTTCTCATATTCATCGAACAAAGGAAGCTGCCATACTCGTTCGTATGTGGCATCGCCGGCCGCTCTCAGGGCGTCCATTGTTCCCTGATCGTTTCCCATCATTCCGGTTGCAAGATGCCCCAGGGCGACGACGCAAGCGCCGGTTAGCGTCGCAAGATCGATCACCACATCCGGTTTGTAGTGGGACGCGTATCCCAGCGCATCTGCAAGGATCAGTCTCCCTTCCGCGTCGGTGTTGTCGACCTCCGAAGTTATTCCATTGTAATGACGAACGATATCTCCCGGTTTCACTGCAGTACCGCTCGGCATGTTTTCTACCGCCGGAATCAATCCCACGACATGCACCGGAAGCTGCAGTTCGGCGAGCGCCTGAAATGTTCCGATAACTGCCGCAGCCCCGCTCATATCCATTTTCATCTCTGCCATGTTCGCCGCAGGTTTGATTGAGATGCCGCCGCTGTCGAACGTGACACCTTTGCCGACGAGTACGACAGTACCGGTTTTCACTTTTCCCGGGTTATGTTCGAGAATAATGAAACGCGGAGGATGGCTGCTCCCTTTGCTGACAGAGAGAATTCCACCCATCTTTAGACTCTCAATTTTTCTTTGGTCGAATACTGTCGCCTTGAAGCCGTGGACGTGCGCCGTTTCCTGCACGTTGTACGCCAGCGTCTCAGGGTAGATTTCGTTCGAAGGAGCGTTCTCAAGGTCTCTCGCGAGGATCGTTGCGGCGGAAAGAATTTCTCCGCGCCGAACCCCTTCTTCGATTTCGTTCAATCGTTTTTTGTCATTGGTGAGGATCGTGATGCTCTTAAGCTTTTTATCATCTTCTTTTGCCGTGATGTATTTGTCGTATTTGTAGACTGAAAGTGCGGCTCCTTCGACAATTGCTTGTGCGATCTCTGAAGGAGTAGCTTTTAATGACGACACGGAGAGGGTCGATGCCGGAAATTCAATTCCGAGGGATCCGATTTTCAGCGCCTGGGCGGCCTTCGCTGCTGCAGCAGAGCTCCGCCTAATTTTTTCGAGCGTCAGTTTTTCGGTTTTCCCTAAACCAATCAGGAATAGTCGAGGCGATGCCATCGACTTCTCGGTGTAGAGCGAAAGCAGTTCTCCTTTCTTTGCGGTAAAATCCTTCAGCGAAACTGCCGGCTGTAATTTATCGCCAACCTGTTTTCCCAAAGCCCCAATTTGCTGCCCAATTCCAACCTTGTCCTGAAGAATGAAAACAGCAACTGCATCTTTCTTTGCATCGATGAGCGATGTGAATTCGCATTTAACTTCCATTTTTTCTCCTAGGCAGTAGCATTCAAATATAATGTTCGGACCGGTCAGAAATTTTTTTCACGAGATCGCCGAGTGTGCAGTTGTAAATTCTTGCACCTGCGGCATTCGCGTGGCCGTTTCCGCCGAATTCCTTTGCGAGTTTATTAATGGCGATGGTTCCTTTGGATCGAAAGCTCACTTTTACCCCTTGCTCAAGCTCGACAAACATAAGGCCGATTTTCACTCCGCCGATGCTCATCGCATAATTGACCATGTTGTCGGTATCCTCTTCCGTGGTCAGCGTCTCGCTGAAATCCTTTCGTCGAAGGGTTATTGTTGCGACGGTGCCATGATGAAGAATTGACAAAGACTCGAGCGCCCGTCCTAATAGCTTTAGCTTGTTTGCAGGACCTTCCTCAAAAATCTGCTGATAAATCTTCGTCGGGTCTGCACCATGCTCCAAAAGCTCGGCGGCTATGCGATGGGTTTCCGGATTAGTTTTTGGGAAGCGGAACGACCCCGTGTCGGTCATGATCGCAGCGTACAGCGCTTCGGCAATGGGGGTCGTAATTGCATTCGCATCGAGGTATTTCAGGAGTTTGAAGATGATCTCGCCGGTCGATGTTGCCGGCTCGTCGATGACGTATAGATCCGCAAACGCCTCGGGGTCGGGATGATGGTCGATGCAGACCTTAACGGCCCCGCTGTGCAATACGGACTCCTTCAAGGCCGAAAATCGGGATGGCGAGTTCGTGTCGACCGCAATAATTGCTTCCGCTTCCTTGATGATGTCGTCGTGTTGGTCTCGGGCAAACGTCGCGACAGGGAACAGCAATTTCATAAAAGAATAGTAGGCAGGCGTTTCGCTCTGATTGACAATCGTAACCCTTTTCCCTTTGCCGGTAAGATACAATGCAAGCGCTGCTTCGCTCCCCAACCCGTCGCCGTCTGGATTGATATGCGTCGTGAGGACAAAAGTTTTCTTAGCCAAAAAAATTTCTTTGCACTGCTCAAATAACTGCTTCATGCTAATTTGAGTGATAAAAAGAGTCGACGGTGGAAATATGCAAAGAATGAACTAACAGCTTCGGTGATTAAAAAAGTGTGACTCAAAGATACTGACCGAAAGCCACACCTTCAACAACTCTTCTAAAAAAAACGCACTTCCTCCTAAAAGAAAGTGCGCTTCAAGATACCGATCTCGCGATTATTGGATAGTCCAGGTATCGCCCATTCCCAGCAGTTTTTCCAAATCGCCCTTTCCCTTTTTATCGACGGCAGATTTGATTTGAAGAGTCATTTGCGATTCGTATGTCGGACGGTCGATGCTCAAGAAAATGCCGACCGGACGGGGGAGCGCCGAGTTATAGGTCATGTTGGCAAGAATGAATGCGAGGGTTGAATCATTCTCATTATGGACGATCAAATCGCTCACCGAGTGCGTTCCATCTTTCAATGAAACCACCGTCGGCCTGAACCCGTCGAGGTGAACTCCTTTGTCCCGTTCCTTCCCGAACACAAGCGGTTTGCCGTGTTCGAGATAGACAACGTTTTCATCTTTGGATTCTTTTTCGGTAAACGGAAAAAATGCGCCGTCGTTAAATACATTGCAATTTTGATAAATCTCGACAAACGATGTTCCTTTATGTTCGGCTGCCCGCTTCACGATTTGCTGCAGGTGTTTCGGGTCGCGGTCCATTGTTCGCGCAACGAAGGTCCCGCTTGCGCCAAGGGCCAGACTTACCGGATTAAACGGATAATCGATCGAGCCGTACGGCGTCGACTTCGTCACCTTGCCGAACTCGGATGTCGGAGAATACTGGCCTTTTGTCAACCCGTAAATTTGGTTGTTGAACAACATCACGTTAACGTCGATGTTGCGCCGGATAAGGTGAATCATGTGGTTTCCGCCGATGCTCAGCCCGTCTCCGTCTCCCGTAACTACCCACACTGATAAATCGGGCCGCGCCATCTTTAATCCCGATGCGATGGCTGTCGCCCTTCCGTGGATGCTGTGAAATCCGTACGTATCCATGTAGTACGGGAACCGACTCGAACAACCGATGCCGGATACAAAAACTGTGTTTTCTCTAGCGACGTTCAGGTCGGGCATGATCCGTTGTACCTGGGCAAGGATTGAATAATCGCCGCAGCCCGGGCACCAGCGCACATCCTGGTCCGATTGAAAGTCTTTTGCTGTATATTTCACGGCAGGTGATTCGCCTTTCGACACTACTTCTTCAACAAGAGTACTCATACGTTTTTGCCTTCCAATATTTCATCAATCTTTTGTTCGATCTCCGATGATTTAAACGGTAGACCCTGAACTTTATTCAATCCGACTGCCGGAACAAGATACTTTGACCGTAGCACTTTGATAAGCTGTCCCAAATTGATTTCCGGAACGAGGACGTGCTTGAAATTGTAGAGGATTTCCCCGACGTTTTTCTGGAGAGGGTTCACATAGCGGAGGTGGAGATGCGATACCGATTTTCCCTGCGCCCGCTTGGCTTCAACGGCGGAACGAATTGCTCCGTACGTACCGCCCCAGCCGACGACAAGCAGATCTCCTTTTTCGTCTCCCTCGACCTTTGCCAAAGGAATGTCGTTTGCGATACGTTCCACCTTTTCCGCGCGCAGATGAACCATCTTGTCGTGGTTCTCGGGTTCATAATTTACGTTTCCAGTCTTATCCTGTTTTTCCAATCCACCTATTCGGTGCTCGAGCCCCGGGGTTCCCGGGATCGCCCATTCACGCGCGAGGGTTTTTTCGTTCCGCAAATAGGGGAGATAATTATTGGGGTCCGTCCTGAATTTAGGAGAGATGTCTGGAATGTCAGCGAGGTTTGGAAGTTTCCACGGCTCCGAGCCGTTGCCGAGATATCCATCTGATAACATCATCACGGGTGTCATGAATTTCAAAGCGATGCGTGCGGCTTCAAAGATTGTGTTGAAGCAGTCGCTCGGCGTTGCCGACGCGAGGACCGGAACCGGAGCTTCTCCGTTGCGTCCATACAACGCTTGAAGCAGGTCTGCTTGCTCCGTTTTCGTCGGAAGGCCCGTGCTGGGCCCGCCCCGCTGGATATTGATGATCAGGAGCGGAAGTTCAACCATCACCGCTAATCCGATGGCCTCCGTTTTTAACGCGACACCCGGACCGCTTGTCGTTGTCACTGCCAAAGCCCCGCCGAACGAGGCGCCGATCGCGCTGGTGATTGCGGCGATTTCATCTTCTGCCTGGAAAGTTTTCACTCCGTACTCTTTGTACATCGAAAGCTCGTGAAGAATATCGCTTGCCGGAGTGATTGGATAGCTGCCGAGGAAAAGGTCGAGCTTTGCTTTGCTTGCTGCCACAACTAGACCTAGTGCCACGGCAGTATTGCCGGTAATGTTACGGTATTTCCCCCGCGGCAGTGAGGCGGCCTTTACTTCATACCTGACGTTGAAGATTTCTGTCGTCTCGGCGAAATTCCATCCCGCCTTCAGTACTCTCGTGTTCGCTTCGACGATATCCGGCTTGTTCTTAAATTTCGACTTGATCCATGCAACCGTGTTGTCGATCGAACGGTTGTACATCCAGTACATCATCCCTAAGGCGAAAAAGTTTTTTGTTCTGTCGACGATCTTAGTCTGCAGATTCATATCGGCAAGGGCAAGGCTCGTCAGCTTTGTAATATCAGCCTGATAGATCTGGAACTTCGCGAGCGAATTGTCCGTCAACGGGTTCGAGGTGTACCCCGCGAGCTTCAAATTTTTGTCGTTAAACCCGTCCGTGTTGACGATAATGGCGCCTCCGTCTATAAGGCTTCGAACGTTCACTTTCAATGCGGCAGCGTTCATCGCCACTAGAACGTCACATTGGTCTCCCGGAGTATTGATTTCGGTGCTGCCGAAATGGATCTGAAACCCGCTGACGCCGAAAAGTGTTCCCTGCGGGGCACGGATCTCCGCCGGGTAGTCCGGGAGGGTGCTCAGATCGTTTCCCATAATCGCGGAAGTGTTCGTGAATTGTGTTCCGGTAAGCTGCATGCCGTCCCCCGAATCGCCCGCGAAACGGATCGTCACTTCATCAAGGGATTTTGTCTTTTTAATCATGTAATGCTAGTCCTTTAAAGTTGTCTTTACGACAGTTCATTGAGAAATGGAAGCCAGCGTGAAAAATACGCTGAAAGAATTGTCAGATAGTTGGTAATGATAAGGAGGCCCAGCACAATCAGCATTGTGCCGCCCACAATTTCTATAGTATGAAAATATTTTTTTATCCGGTTGAACATCGTAAAGAAAAAATTGATGCTGATGCCGGTAAGAAAGAACGGTATGCCAAGACCGAGGGAATAGCTTGCCAGCAGACCTATGCCTTTGTACACCGTATCCTGGCGGCTTGCTATGACCAGGATAGCCGCGAGTACCGGCCCAATGCAGGGTGTCCATCCAAACGCGAATGCGGTACCTACCAAAAACGAACCGAACATCCCCAGTTTTTTTTGCTGGACATGAACTCTTTTTTCATAGTTCAAAAAATTTATCTTGAACAGACCCATCATGTGTAAACCGAACACGATGATCAGCGCGCCGGCAACTTTGCTGATGGTCGAGTAGTACTCGTTAAATGTCTTCCCGAGAGTCGTCGCTGTCGCACCAAGCAGCACAAAGACCATCGTAAATCCGCCGATGAAAAACAACGAGTTCAATATGATCGACCGAAGGGCAGACTTGTTCTGTTCCACCTCTTTCATTTCGTCGAGCGACACTCCCGAAATAAAAGAAATGTACCCTGGCACTATCGGGAGCACGCAAGGGGAAACAAAGGAGAGTAACCCGAAGAAAAAAGCTGTTAGAATTCCTACATTCTGCAATCAAAACCTCATCTTCCTCTACTAATGTAACTCATTCGGTCAAGAATATCAAGGCGATGGGTACTGGCTCAATTTGAGAAAGAATATGTCATGCCCACGAAAGTGGGCATCCATTCTGCGTTAAAAAAAGACAATGCTGGATTCCCGCTTTCGCGGGAATGACAAATTGAGCCAGCACTACGCGATGGCAAAGTTACAGTGGGAGAGACATCGGACGACTTGCTCAATTATTTCAATAAATATTTCATTTTGCATCATTTTGTTCAACTACCGCGTCCGACATCTAATAACTGAACAAATAAAAAGGCCATCCCGTTTCATTCTGAGATGGCCTTATTACTCCATGCTGACTACCGCTTACAGAAATCTGACTATTTTCTACGTTTCAGCAATTTTTTTGCCCTGCCTTCTTTTGCTCTATTAATCTTGTGGAAGGTTTTCAAAGGCAGGCCGTAAATCTTGATAAATCCTTCCGCCGCTGAATGATCGAATGTATCTTCGATTGTATAGGTTGCCAGTTGTGTATCATAGAGGGAATAGGGAGATGTCCGACCGCCGACAGTGAGATTGCCCTTATACATCCGCACGTTGACCAATCCTGTGACATTCTTCTGCGTTTCGTTAACGAATCCATCGATTGCTTTTTTAAGCGGGGAGAACCAAAGACCGTTATAGACGAGCGTTGCATAATCGTCCGAGAGCTTCGACTTGTAATGAAAGACTTCTTTATCGAGGGTCAGCCGTTCTAATTCGGTATGAGCAAAATGGAGAGTAACCGCAGCGGGTGCTTCGTAGACTTCGCGCGACTTAATTCCGACGAGGCGGTTTTCGACAAGATCAATTCGACCGATCCCATTCGCTCCCGCTATTTTATTCAGCGCTTCAATCAGCGAAACACCATCCATTTTTTTCCCGTTAAGGCCGACCGGCACCCCCTCCTTGAATTCGATCGAGACATACGTGGCCTTATTCGGAGCCTCTTCCGGTGAAACCGTTCGCTGGTACGCATCGAGCGGCGGCTCGACCATCGGGTCTTCAAGGATTCCGCATTCGATGGCTGTTCCCCAGATGTTCTCATCAATCGAGTATGGATTTTTCTTTGTTGCTGAAACGGGAATTCCGCGTCGCTCGCAGTACGCAATCTCCTCCTCGCGCGATTTGAATTCCCATTCGCGAAGAGGGGCAAGAACTTTCAGCTCGGGTGCAAGTGCCATCACCGAAACTTCAAAGCGAACCTGATCGTTTCCTTTTCCTGTACAGCCATGTGCGACGGCAGTGCAGTTCTCTCTTTTCGCAACATCGACCAAGGCTTTTGCGAGAAGCGGACGTCCGAGCGATGTAGCCATCGGGTAGACGTGTTCGTACAATGCCCCGGCCCTGAGAGCCGGGAAAATATACTCTTCAACAAATTCTTTCTTCAAATCCTGAATGTAAACCTTTTTCGCTCCCGTTTTATACGCCTTTTCGGCGACGCCGTCAAGCTCCTTCTGCTGTCCGAGATTTCCGGTAACAGTAATGACATCCGCGTCATATTTTTCTTGGAGCCATTTTACGATAACGGATGTGTCGAGGCCGCCTGAATATGCGACGGCAATTTTCTCTTTCTTCAAAATAATTCTTCCTTATGGTTAGTATGGGTACTGTGTGTGTAAAAATATTTTGGATTTAGCGCTGCCCGGCGCGCTCGACAAGAGCGTCTTTCACGTCTCTCAGCGTCGCATGGATTTTCTTAATCGTCGAAGGTAACACCACGACCGTATCGTCCCCTGCGACCGTTCCGAGCAAGTGCGGATGGTGCAGCGAATCGAGGAATGAAGCAACTCCCGGCGCCCTCCCGGGCAGTGTGCGGATGACAATCATCGCTTCGTTTGCATTAATGCTCGTTATTTCGAAACCGATCACCGATTTCATTTTGCGTTCTTCGGCACCAGTGCTTAGCACATAGCGCATGCCCTCCTCGGAGTGAACCCGGTCGACGCCGAGCTCTTTGAGGTCGCGGGAAAGGGTCGCCTGCGTAACGTCGAAACCCCGTTTCTTTAAGCCAAGGCACAGCTCTTCCTGGCTCGGAATGGCCTTCGATTGGATAATTTCTTTGATCGCAAGATGTCTCTTTGCCTTATTCATGTCAGTTGATGTTATTTTCTCTTGGATATACTTTCGCGGACCATTTGCGTCCCAATTCCCTCGTCGGTGAAAATTTCGAGAAGGAGGGAATGCTTGATTCGCCCGTCGACGATGTGGACTTTTTTAACCCCGGCGTTCAACGTTTTAAATGCTGACCGGACTTTTGGAATCATCCCGCCGAAGATGGCTCCTTGTTCGATAAGCCGCTCAGCCTCTTTTTCTGTGAGCGAAGAAATCCGCTCGTTGTTGATGACGATGCCTTCGATGTCGCTCAGGTAGACGAGCTTTTCCGCTTTCAGCGCATCCGCGATCGTGCCGGCGGCGAGGTCGGCGTTGACGTTGTAAATCGTTCCCTCTTTTCCGACCCCAAGCGGCGCAATCACCGGCATCATTCCATTCTTCAACAGCAATTCTATGAAGGGGACATTGACCGACGTGACTCTTCCCACCAACCCGAGGTCGATTCCGCCGTCGATAATTTTTTCGGCGCGCAGCAACATGTTGTCTACACCGCTCAGCCCGATAGCATCACCGTCATTGCAATTAATAAGGTTGACGATCTCCTTATTGATTTTCCCCGCCAGCACCATCTGGACAACTTCGACCATCTTCTCGTCGGTGTAGCGCAGCCCGTTGACGAATTTCGTTTCGATCCCCAGTTGTTTTGCAATGTCCGTGATCTCTTTTCCCCCACCGTGAACAATGATGATATTGATCCCGATTTTTCGGAGTATTGTAACATCTTTGCCGAACGTTTCGCGCAGCAGCGGATCGGTCATCGCCGCACCGCCGTATTTAATCACAAACGTTTTTCCCTCGTACTTCTGGATGTAGGGGAGAGCTTCAATTAAGACTTCTTCTTTTTTCATTTCTTTCGTACGATCGACATTGAGTTCTGAATGCTGCCCTTATAACTTAAGACTTAATACCTAAAACCTTTAACCTAAAACCTATCCTATCGCCTATAACAAATAACCTCACCGACAATCCTTCCTCCTTCCCGCCTTCAGCTTCTGTAACTGGCGTTGATATCAACATACCTTTTCGACAAATCACATGTCCATAGCGTTGCGGCGTGATTTCCGCCGTGAAGGTCGACGAGGATACTGATCTCTTTCCGTCGAAGGATTTTCTTTGCTTTTGCCTCTGAGAAGAAAATGCTATAATTCTTTCCAAGTATTTTCAATTTGTCAAAAAATATTTCCGTAGCGTCAGGATTAAAACGAACTCCCGACCTGCCGACAGCCGCTAAAATTCTTCCCCAGTTGGCATCTTCGCCGTGGATTGCAGTCTTTACCAGGAGCGAATTACACACCGTGCGGCCGGCTTCTTCAGCCTCTTTTTTTGAGGGAGCGCCCTTGATCGTTACCTCAATGAATTTGGTTGCTCCTTCTCCATCCTTCACGATCATTTTTGACAGAACAACAAGGAGGTGTTCGAATGCCTCATAGAAAAGAGAGTATGAAGAAGTGTGCTCCTTCAATACCGGATTGCCGGCTTTTCTATTCGCAAGCACAAGCACCATGTCGTTGGTGCTCGTATCGCCGTCGACGGTGATACGATTGAAAGACATCTCCGTCGCGCGCTGTAATGTCTTGCTGAGCAAAGAGTGAGAAATATTTGCGTCGGTTGTCACAAAGGCCAGCATCGTCGCCATATTAGGTGCGATCATTCCCGAGCCTTTAGCAGCACCGCCGATCCGCACCGGCCTATTTCCGATTGTTACCTCGACGGCATATTCTTTAATAAAAGTGTCGGTCGTGCAAATTCCTTCTGCGGCGTCAACATTACCAGATTTCCGTAATTGTTTCGATGCAGTCACAATTCCCGCGTTAATTTTTTTCATCGGGAGAAACTGTCCGATAATGCCGGTAGAGGAGACGAGAACTTGCGAACTCGGCACTTGGAGAGCTCGCGCTGTTGTTTTTATCGATTCCCGCGCGTCACGCATTCCCCTTTTTCCAGTGCATGCGTTCGCATTCCCGCTGTTCACTACAATCGCCGAGGCGAACTTCGATTTCTGCAATTGCCGTTGATCGAGTGTAACGCATGCGGCTTTTGTTCTACTTTTTGTAAATACTCCCGCAGAGAATGCGGGTACATCTGATACGATAAGTGTAAGATCCCTCTTCTGTCTTTTTATTCCTGCATGAATACCCGAAGCAATAAACCCATTCGGAGCGCAAACACCGCCTCGTATTTTTTTAACTTTTTCAGCCGGAGGCCGATCCGCCGTTGGCGGAAATTTTTCACTTTTCACTTATTACAAAAGTCCTTCCGTCTCCTTAAGCCCGAGCATGAGGTTCATATTTTGAACGGCTTGGCCTGCCGCTCCTTTCACTAAGTTGTCGATCACGCTGAGAAGAATCAGCGTATTGTTTCGCTCGTCAATGCGAAAACCGATATCGCAGAAGTTGGTGTAATTGACATTTTTTATTTCCGGTATTGCCGTGTTGTGAAGGCGGACAAACGGAGCTGTCGAGTAATGCTTTTTATAGAGAGATGTGATTTCTTCGTGCTCAACTTTCCGTTTCAGCTGAAGATAAATGGAGGAATAAATTCCCCGGGTGATAGGGATGAGATGGGGAACAAAAATGACTCTTACGTTGCGCGACGTTTCTTCGGAAACCGCAGATTCGATCTCCGGCGTATGCTGATGGACGCCGACTTTATATGCCCTAACGCTTTCATTCACCTCGGAAAATGAATAGTCGAGTGAGGCGCTTTTTCCCGCGCCTGATACCCCTGACATCGCACTGACGATAATTCCGTTTTCTTCGGCGAGGTTCTCTTTGATGATTGGAATGAGGGGGAGGATTGCGCTTGTTGCGTAGCACCCTGGGTTGGCGACGAGCCGGGCTTTTTTTATTTGCTCACAGTTCCACTCCGGCAAGCCGTATGTCGATACGGGCAATGTTTCTGCCGATACATGCTCGCGCTGGTAAAACTTCTGGTATGCATTGACATCTTTTAGCCTGTAATCGCCCCCGAGGTCAATGATTTTTTTCTTCGCTTTCAGCAATTCGGGGACGACGTGCATTGCTTCTCCCGATGGCAGCGCGATGAACACCAGGTCCGAATCAGCGACCTGATCGATTGAATATCGTTCAAAGATTAGGTCGGTTTGTCCCCGGAACATTCCGTACATCTCGTCGACTCGTTTGCCGGCGCTGCTGTGCGCAAACACGTTCTTGATCGTAACATGGTGATGCTTCAATAATATTCTGATAAGCTCGGCTCCGGAATATCCGGACGCGCCTATAATCGATATGTTCATAAAACAATGTCCTTAAAATTGCAAGGGTATAAATATACACTATCATGTATAATTATGCAAGAACTTTCTTGAAGGAAAAAGCACCCAAGGCTGTTTTTGAAATTCGCCCTCTTTTTCGTATCTTTATGCCGTTCAATACCAAATTGCAATTTTTCATTTTTCACTTTTAATTTTTAACTGAACCAATGGGCTTCAATTGCGGCATTGTCGGCCTGCCGAATGTGGGAAAGTCTACGCTCTTCAACGCGATCACTGCTGCCGGCGCGGAAGCTGCTAATTATCCATTCTGCACCATCGACCCGAATGTGGGGATTGTGACTGTACCGGACGCTCGAATCGATGCACTGGTTAAAATCTATCAACCGGCTAAAATCGTACCCTCCGCCATCGAGTTTGTCGACATTGCGGGTTTGGTCAAAGGAGCCAGCAAGGGGGAGGGCCTTGGCAATCAATTCCTCTCCCATATTCGTGAAGTAGATGCGATCGCACACGTCGTCCGATGTTTCGATGATGCGAACGTCGTTCATGTTGACGGCAGCGTCAACCCGAAACGCGATATCGAAGTTATCGAGACAGAGCTTATTTTTAAAGATCTCGAAACCGTAGAGAAAAAGACCGCAGATGCGGAAAAAAGGTCTAAGACGGGGGAGAAGAAACTTAAAGCGGAATATGAATTTTGCATCAAACTGAAAAATCATCTGTATGAAGGGCGCCTCGCCCGTTATTTTACTCAGACCGATGACGACGAACGGCTCTGGATTCGGGATATGCATTTGCTGACGAATAAGCCCGTGATGTATGTGTGTAACGTTCATGAAAAAGATGTTGCTGGGTCAAACGAATATGTTCTGCAAGTAAAGGAAGTCGCGAAGAAGGAAAATGCGAAGGTGGTCGTCGTGAGCGCAGCTGTCGAAGCAGAGATCGCAGAACTTCCTCTCGAAGAAAGAGCCGCTTTTCTAAAGGAGTTAGGTTTGAAAGAGTCCGGACTTCAGCAGGTGATTCATGAGGGATACGATTTACTCCACCTGCTCACGTTTTTTACCGCAGGGCCGAAAGAAGTCCATGCGTGGACAGTGCGGAAAGGCGCTGACGCTCCCGAAGCTGCGGGTGTGATCCATTCCGATTTTGAGAAGGGTTTTATTCGGGCAGAAATCATGAAGTGCGAAGATATCATTCGATTGGGAACAGAACAGAAGGTGAAAGACAACGGGTTGCTTTATATTGAAGGGAGAGAATATCTCATAGAAGACGGGGACATCGTTCACTTCAGGTTTAATGTGTGATCATAAAAGTGAACAAGGGAGTCCATGAATCCGAAAGGCATCTCGCTGATTATGAGATGCCTTTTTTAGCTTAATTATTAAGAGTAAAAGGTTACGCCCACCCAAGTTTTTTGCGTGCTTCAGGAGCGATCATTGCCGGACTCCATTGCGGCTGCCACACAATCCGAACATCGGCGTCGCTCACGCCTGAAATTTTCTTGATACGCTCGCGCACGTTGTTGGCAATCATCGATGACATGCCGCAGCCGGGAGAAGTCAACGTCATTTTCACTCCGACCCAACCGTCAATGATTTTGACATCGTAGACTAATCCGAGATCGACGATGCTGACAGGAATTTCCGGGTCATGCACATCTTTCAACGCTTCGTACACGAGTTCTTTGGTAATTGCTGCAGGCTGTTCAATCTGATTTTCCATAAGCACCTCATTTTGCTGTAATAATATACGCAATTCCGTACAAAGATGGAACATTTGGCATAGATATTTTCACTGCGTCAAATTGTTACCGACAGTCCGGCGTAGGCCATTCTTCCGATAGAGGGAATGAT
>JBAUMC010000046.1:0-46397 GCA_049578505.1 Bacteroidota bacterium
ATTGGCGAACGATAACGATGGCGTCGGGAGGCTGGGCAATCGAGGTTTGAGCGAAAATGAAAGCAGTGATAATAAGAGAAGTGATCGTCGTGGCACGCATAGATTTTTCCTTCCAGAAAATTGAAAATTTTAACTTCTCCAACGGTAAAAAACTCTCCGTCATGCGTCAGACGGAGAATGGCTTGACTCCGTTCTTGTCCACAAGGCTGATGATGAGAGGAGAACGGTTTGGCTTTGTGCGACCGAGGCGAAAAGCTGCAGCAACGCGAGCGGCCGCCGGACCGATTGCGGTCTTCTCGTCGGTGTATAATTCGGCAAGCGTTTCTCCGGCATTGACCGGGTCTCCAACTTTTTTCTTAAGCACGATGCCGGCTTTCGGATCGATTGCGTCATCGACCTTTGTTCTCCCCGCACCAAGGGCGATACCGGCGAAACCGATTTCGACCGGGTCGATAGCGGTGACGTAGCCGCTTTCACTCGTTGTGACTTCCCGCGAAAATTTTGATCGCGGATACTTTTCAGGCTTTTCAATAAATGAAATATCTCCTCCTTGCCGCTTAACAAGTTGGAGGAATTTCTCATAGCCTTTGCCGTTGCGGACAACCTCTTTGCATCGTTCGATCCCTTCTGCAAAAGTCGCAGCCTTTTTTCCAAGCAGGACCATCATACCGCCGAGAGTATACGTTACTTCCATTACGTCGGGAATATTTTTCCCTTTCAAACAATCGACAGATTCCACAACTTCAAGCCAATTCCCCACGTTGTATCCCAACGGTTGATTCATGTCCGTAATGAAACCAACCGTCTCTTTTCCAAAACTATTGCCGATTCCTACAAGTGCAGTCGCCAATTCCACGGCTCGATCGTACGTCTGCATAAAAGCACCACGCCCGGTCTTTATGTCGAGCACAAGCGCATCGATCCCTTCTGCAAGTTTTTTACTCATTATGCTTCCGGCGATAAGAGGTATGCATTCTACCGTAGCAGTCACATCGCGCAGAGCGTACATCTTTTTGTCCGCAGGGGCGATCTCTTTGGTCTGGCCAATCATCACTGCTCCAACTTCGGCAATGACCTTTTTGTACACGCCGATCGAGAGGGAAATATCGAACCCCGGGATGGATTCGAGTTTGTCCAGTGTGCCTCCTGTGTGTCCAAGACCGCGTCCGCTGATCATCGGAACAGGAACTCCACATGCTGCAACAATCGGCGCAAGGGGAAGCGAAATTTTATCGCCCACTCCACCTGTAGAATGTTTATCAACTTTCACTCCGGGGATCTTCGACAGATCGACAACTTCGCCGGAATGAAGCATCAGCCGTGTAAACTCGAGTGTTTCTTCCCCGTTCATTCCGCGAAAATAGGTCGCCATCAAAAAAGCGGACATCTGGTATTCGGGAATTGCCCCTTTCACAAAGCCGGTGATGATGAATTGTAACTCGTCGGAAGAAAGAGAAGCGCCGTCACGCTTTTTGCGGATCAGTTCATTGATATTCATGTTTTTATAGAAGGGTCAAGATCTGGGGAAAACTGTCGATAATCCATTGGGGTTGAGCACGACGTATCTGATCCCGCGTGCAGGTCCCGTATGTAACTCCACACGTGGCGATGTTTGCGTTTTTTCCAGTCAGAACATCTCTCTCGGTATCACCCACCATGAGAGTCTCTTCATTCACCCATCCTTGTTCTTTCAATATCTTGTTGAGAATTGATGGGTTAGGTTTATGAGGCATGCCGTCGGTCCCTTGCAGCTGAGAAAAATATTCGGCGATACCAAAATACGTCAAAATCCTTTTTGTTGTCTCACTCGATTTGATCGTCGCTGTTGCAAGGTTAATTTTTTTAATGTTGAGGACTTCGATTGTCTCCTTTACACCGGGAAACAACTTGGTATTTTCGAGAGCACGCGGCCGATAGTAATCCCGGTACATAATTGCTGCTTCAGGAATTTTTGGATGCAGACGGTCGGGGAGAAGAAGCGTGAACGTTTCCTGAAGCGTTTTGCCGATGTGGGGATATAAATCCTCCTCAGTGTAATTTTCAACACCAAGCTGCTGCAGCACCCACAATTGCGCTCCCGCAATATCACGTTTGGAATCGAGAAGCGTTCCGTCGACATCGAAAATAATATTCTTGATCATAATGGTGTGATTGAAAAGTCATTGAAGAATACAGAGACAGAAGACAGGAGAAAATAATATCCTTAAATCTCAAATCGTCTATTTTGTCTCCTGCATCCTGTATTCTGAATTCTGTCTCCTTCCCCCCTCACATTTCTACCTTCACTGTAAATTTCTGCCGGCAACGGTTGCACTGCAGCTCCACCGTAACCCAATTATTTCTCTCATAGTAGGCAATTTCGGCCAACTCCCCGTCACACGAATTTACGATACAGTTCTTCAGGTCCACCCGATATTTCCGGTTATCGGGGTAGGTTTCATGGGATGGATCATTTTCGGTTGTCATAATTTTTCACGAATCAATCGTTCGCCGAGGAAGATCCCCGCAATCGACTTTCCATCCATGATTTCTCCCCGCTCGACCATCGCCACAGCTTCGACGAGCGGTACACGGAGAAGTTTAATCGTTTGCTCCCCCTCTTCCAATGACTGACCCTGCGGGGACGCAGAGAGCTCTTGCGCCATATAAATATGAAGCCGTTCGTTACAAAAACCCGGGGTGGTCATTATTGTTGTCAGCTTTGTCCACCTCCGTGCAACATAGCCCGTTTCTTCACGGAGCTCTCGCTCGGCGCAATGTTGCGGGTTTTCCTTGTTATCGAGTTTACCCGCCGGCAACTCGATCACATCTTCGCCAATCGGATAACGGTACTGTTTCACCAGGAGAATGTCATTGTTCTCGAACACCGGAAGGATGACCCCTCCGCCCGGATGTTCGATAATCTCCCTGACCGCTTCGTTACCCGAATGATATCTCACATGGTCGACGACAAGGTTCACAATCTTTCCGGCGTACAGTTTTTCTCGCCGAAGAAGGGTAAAATTCATCAGCGCTTTCTTTCCTTGATTTGGACAACCTGCTGGGGAACAGCAAAAGCAATTTTCGCCTTGGTAAGCGCTTCATACGCCTGAACACGAAGCTTCTCCCCCGTCGAGAACTGCTGGTCGAACGCTGCGACACGGCAAAAAAGTTTAAATTGAAGGCCGGTCGTTTCGAGTCTCATGAGATTGACCTCGGCCGGGGGAGTTTTCAATACATCCGGATGCGCGTGAGCAAGATCCAGCAAAAGTTTTTTAACTTTGGCGACGTCTGAGCCGTACGCGATGTTGACTTCCACAACCACGCGCACAGCCGGAACGGGAAAGGAATAATTCACGAGACGAGTTTTGATAAGTTCACTATTTGGAACAACAATCAAATTGTTGTCCGAATCCAGAATTTTTGTGCTCCGAAGGCCGATTTCAAATACTTCTCCCTCTTCTCCGGTCGGAATTTTCACGCGGTCCCCGATTCGGAACGGGCGGTCGAGCATGATGACAAACCCCGATATCATATTCGAAATTGTTTCCTGTGCCGCCAGGCCTATGGCAAGAGAACCAACGCTGAGCAACGCCAGCAGGCTTGAGATGTTCTGCCCGAAGTGATCGAGCACAACGATTATCGCAATTACGGCAACAAGGATATTTACAAACCGGTTGATGAGCGGCGCGAACGCATGGTCGAAGTTCGACGACTCTTTTACCGCGACCGAATGGAGAGCATGCCTGATAAGCGTATCCGCAATCTTGATGCCCAGTGCCGTCAGGACAAATGCCATTAGGACGTAGAGGGTCGCGTTCGAATACTCCAGGAATTTGAAGAATGACATATTTGCCGGCGTTAGACCCTCGCTGAGTTCACGAAGGCCGAAATACATTCCCGAGATAGCGCTGATGGACATCACGCGCTCGAGGACAATCTCTAAAAGTTTATCGTCCAGATCGGTAGCCGTGCGGGATATTATTTTCCGCCCCGCAACATCGAGAATAACTTTAGCCACTTTACCGATAACCAGCACGAGGAGAAACAACACGAAGCCCGCGACGGCATGGAATAAGAGTCCCGTCCCGAGCATTTTTTCGGCATTCTTTAAAAGCGAATCGCTGATGACAACGAGAAGTGATTTCATCGGATAATCCTGACGACTATTTTCTGCTCCCCGGTTTCACCGCCGGAGTTCCTTCCTTGCAGAGCGGGCACAAATCGGGGCTGTACGTTACCACGTCCATTTGAAGGACAGAGAAAGTTTTTGCGTTGAATGTTGTTTTACCGTTGCTGCGGTCGACAATGTAGCCTACGCCCGCGAGCGTAGCTCCCGCCTTTTCCACAAGCTGAATAATTTCATTGACCGATCCGCCGGTCGTTACAACGTCTTCGACCACCAGAACCCGTTCCCCCTTTTTGATTTCGAACCCGCGCCGCAAACTCATAGCCCCATTTTCCCGCTCGGCAAAAATTGTCCGCGCTTCCATCATTCTGCCGACTTCCGTTCCCACGACTATTCCACCAATTGCAGGGGAGATCACAAGCTCAATTTCGCTGTACTCGAAATGCTTCGCAATCTCTCCGGCAAGCAAGTGTAGATAGTTCGGGTACTGAAGCACTTTCGCACATTGGAAGTAGTGCGGGCTGTGTAATCCTGACGTGAGCAGAAAATGCCCTTCAAGAAGAGCGTCGGTCTGTTTAAAAATTTGGAGTAATTCTTCCTTTGGAAGATTCATACGAAACGATAGAGAATGGCTTAGCTGTTGAAGTTCTTAATCAATGCCCCTGTTAGATTCTTAATTGTTAATTATTAATTCTTAATTTCTTCATGCTACCATTCATCTTCAATATCCTCGAGCTCTTCCTCCATCTCTGTTCTTGCGTGAATGTCGTTCGCTTCCGCAGCAAGCTCTATTCCCTGGCGGTAGATTATTTTTGCTTCTGCTGTATTGTTAACCTTACAGTAGAACTGCCCAAGCTGATGATACGCCGCGATGTACTTCGTGTCCCGTTGAATCAATTCCTGGAGTGTCGCAATTGCGCGTTCCATTTCTCCAACGCTGTTATACTCCAACGCAAGGGCGTACCGGGAGAAGGAATCGTCCGGATTTTTGAGAAGGAGATCTTTGAGAGCTTTGATGCGTTCCTGATTTGTCATACGTTTGTCGTCAACGATCACTTGAGCGCATTAATCTGTTCGGCCAGACCAAAATCCTTCATTGTGAGTCCGCCGGCGCTGTGCGTCGAAAGGCTCAGTGTAACTTTGTTCCAGCGGATATCGATGTCGGGATGATGATTCATTTTTTCGGCGAGCAGGGCAACCGATTGTACAAACCCCATTGACCGCACAAAATCTTTGTGTACAAAAGTTTTTCGAATTTCATCTCCTTCACGTCTCCATCCTTTGGAAGACCGAAGTTGCACAATAATCTGTTTTTCCGTTAACAGTGCCATGGATATTCCTCCTTCAGCATTCCACTTTGAACGGCTCAAGCCTGTCGTTGAAATCGGGCCTGTAGTAGTCTTGACTTTCGAATTCCTGCGCCCACCCGTTTTCAAAGCCGAGCGTATCCAACAGCCGCAGGACTTTATCGTACTCGCGTTCACGGATACGGCGGTCGAGCAGCTCTGTCGTCAACGCTTTGTGGGTTGGATAATATTGAGACATCACGCTCAACGTTACGCGATTATCGAGCTCCTTCGCGATCCATCGAAGCGTGTCTTCAGATGTCGCAATATCGTTGGGCAACACGAGATGTCGGATGATCAATCCGCGATTTACCAATCCGTCTTCTCCATATTCGATATCGCTGCCGACTTGCCTGTGCATTTCTTTCACCGCGGCTCGGGATATTTCAGTGTATGATTTCACTTTCGAATACCTGTAACCGAAATCGTCGTCGCTATATTTTAAGTCCGGGAGATAAATGTCGAAAATACCCTCGAGGAGGTTCAGGACTTCGACGGAGTCGTAGGCATTGGTATTGTAGACGAGCGGGAGGTCCAAGCCCTGCGGAATTGCAATCGAAAGAGCCCGTACGATCTGTGGTACGAAATGGGTCGGCGAAACGAAGCCGATAGCGTGCACCCCTTTCGCCTGAAGTTCAAGCATCATCCCGGCCATCCGTTCGAACGTTGTTTCATTCACCCGCTCAGCTCTCCAATTCTGACTGATTTGGAAATTCTGACAATAGACGCAGCGAAGGTTGCAGTTTCCGAGAAAAATATTTCCGACGCCGTTTTCGCCGCCGAGAGCTGGCTCTTCGCCGAAATGCTGGCAGTACGATGAAACTACGGGGAGGTAACCGGAATAGCAGCGAGCGAGCTCGTTTTTCAAACGATTATTGCCACAATCATGAGGACACACCGTGCACGATGCGAGCAAGGCCTCAAGCCTCTCCAAGCGCCGCTGAAATTCGCCGGTGTTATACAATTGGATATACGATGGAATAAATTTCATTCGCCTACAATAGTGGTCGAATAATATAAAAAAAAATGGAAAGGAATTCCAGAGGGAGAAAATACAACCGCCGAGACGCGAAGTTCGCCAAGGGTTAGGAAAGTATAATCCTTTTTAATCCGTTTTTAAGAACCGTAGTATTAAAGTTAATTAGTAATCCTAGTTGAAATCCTGTCGCCTTGAAATAGGACAACAATTGAGCCGAATGAATCGGAGCCAACCCTTCAACCGCCTTGAGTTCCACAATGAGCTCGTCGCCAACCAAAAAGTCTAATTTCCCTTTACCGACAATATTGTCTTTGTAATTCAAGCCGACAGCGACCTGTCGGGTGAATGGAATGCCGCGCAAGTTCATTTCAATCGACAGCGCCTCTTCATACACTGATTCCAGAAATCCCGGGCCGAGCAGACGATGTACTTCAATTGCTGCCCCGATTACTTCACGAGCAAAAAAATCAAGCTCCTTGGTTGGTTCATTCATAAATCCCCCCCTGGTGATTTTGGCGATTTGGCGGTTTGAAATTTTCCCTATATTTTCTTCAATGCTTGTTCAAAATCTGAAATCAGATCTTCAATCCCTTCAACGCCTACGGAGATTCGAATCATTCCCGGAGTTACGCCATGCTGACGTAATTCTTTCTCGGACATGTTGACATGAGATGAATAGACCGGGATACTGACAAGTGTCTCCACCCCCCCGAGCGACATTGCATTCACTGCAACGTTGAGCGAGTCGCAGACTTTTACCGCGGCCTTCACGCCGCCCCGTACTTCAATCGTTACCATGCCGCCGAATCCGGTCATTTGTTTCTTTGCAAGTGAATGATGCGGATGGGATTCCAGGCCGGGATAGATGACGCGAGATATTTTCGAATGCTTCTCCAGTCTTCGAGCAAGCGCGAGTGCATTTTCATTCTGGCGCGTCACCCGGAGTTCGAATGTTTTCAAACTTCTGAAAAGCAGATATGCCATAAACGGGTCGGCACATCCGCCAAAATATTTCGCCGTCGTTTTAATTTTGTCGATGATCGATTGTGTGCTCACGATTACGCCGGCAAGAATGTCGCTGTGTCCTCCCAAATATTTTGTTGCACTTTCCATGACAATATCGACGCCGGCGTCGAAAGGCTTCTGATTCAAGCACGAGGCAAACGTGTTGTCGATCATCGTAATGATCCGAGTATGAAACTTTTTTTCATTTTTTTTCACAAGCGCAACGATGCGTTCGATATCCACGATATCAAGTGTCGGATTCGTGGGCGTTTCAAAGTAGACGAGCCTGGTCTTCTTTGTGATGGTAGTGTCAAGAGTCGACAGGTCGGCCGGATCGGCATAATGTACGCTGATTGCGCTATCAGGCAAAGTATCGCGGAAGAAACGATATGTGCCGCCGTACAACGCCGGGGTGCTGACAATTTCTTCCCCGGCGTGGACAAACGTCATCACGGCCGTAGAGATGGCGGCCATTCCTGATGCGAAGAGAGCCGCGGCTTCTCCCTCTTCCATCAATGCGATTTTTTCCTCGACATCGTGCACAGTTGGATTGTGGTAGCGTGAATAAACGTAGACTGAGTTGTCGCCGTTGGCGTACCGCACTGCATCGTCCGAACTGTCGAACCGGTATGTCGATGTTTGATAAATCGGGAGGGAAACGGGGCCTTTGTACGGATAAAGTTTTTTTCCGTGAATCGCTTTTGTTGCAAGCGAAAGTTTTTTGGGGTTCATAGTCGATAAAGGTGTTTTTGGTAGAAATGCAAACAAGGTATGAGGAGAAAAAAATTTTTACGCTAATAAACTTGTCGACCTCACCTCCGTAGGAATCTTTCGGACTAAACCCTCCTTATAGATGAGATTGAGAAGAGGTCAAAAAATGCCGTTTATTTATTGAAACGGTCTAAATCGCAAAATATTTTTGGAACTCATCGACCGTGTCCGTCCGGTAATATTCGCCGCGTTCTTTATTTAAGGTATATCCGCTGCGGTAATTCCCCTTCGCGATCGAGGAGAGCGCCTCGCAGAGCACGTCGATTTCTTCTTTGGTGTTATAGATGCCGAAACTTGCGCGAACAAAGCCGGGAAGAGTCGATCGGTCGCGGGCGAGAATGCGCTGCTCCATATCTTTCGATTCCGCTTCACCAACATGGAGCAAACATTTCACATAAGGGTGAGCACAGAAACAACCGTTGCGCGTTCCAATCCCCCATTCGTAACTCAATATTGACGCAACGAGGGCATGGCTGAGGTCGTTGACGTTAAACGTTATCACCCCAAGCCGGTTGATTTCATCCCCGAGGTCTTTGCCGCCATACAGCGAAACGCCCGGTATTTTCTTGATTCTATCGAGCGCATAACGGGTCAGCGATGCCTCATGCGCGATAATATCCTCCCAGCCGATTCTCTCAAAAATCTTGATCGCTTGAGCGAGCGCAACTGCCCCGACGATATCGGGAGTACCCGCCTCTTCCTTGTCCGGCAAATCCGTCCAATATGCATTTTCCAAATTCACAATGTCTACTGTGCCGCCTCCGACATATTCGGGGTCTCCCTCTTCGAACGTTTGCCGGCACCCGACGAGCACGCCGACACCGAACGGAGCATACATTTTATGGGCCGAGAATGCAATGTAGTCAAGATGTTCCGGGTCGTTTTTCTTTTTCATATCGATGGGGCGGTGCGGAACAAGCTGGGCCGCATCAACCATTATTTTAGCGCCGATGCTGTGCGCCCAGCGGGCGTATGTGTGGATTGGATTGATGAACCCTGTGACGTTCGATGCGCCGCTCACCGCAATCAATTTGATGTTCGATTTATGAAGCGAGATTTTTTCCTTGAAATCGTCTTCGTCAATCCGCCCGTCGGCAGTAACGTCGATATGAACAACGTGGGCGACCTTCCGCCACGGCAATTCGTTGGAATGATGCTCCATCACCGATGTCAGCACGACATCGCCTGGTTGGAAGGAATAACGATGCGCAAGTTTGTTGATCGCTTCGGTCGTATTCTTGCAAAAAAGGACGACGCTGTCGGAAAGGTCCGCGTTGACAAATTTCGCAATCGTCTCACGCGCTTCTTCAAAGACCCACGACGATAATTTCGACTTGAAGCCGGTGCCGCGGTGAACGTTCGAATACCACTTCAGAAATTCGTTCACTTTGTCGGTGATTATGGAAATCGTCGGTGTGCTGGCGGCATTGTCGAGGTTGATGTACGGCCTGTGCCTTCCCCCAAGCAAGGGAATTTCTTCATCAATTCCGACTACGTACTTTCGGACTGTATGGATAGTAATATCATTATTCTCCATTTTCGGAAAAATTTTCGGTATTTCTACTGCTACGGTCATAGGCTGTTTCTCCTCGCTGAACAATCTCTAAGTAAAATACTTTTTTTGGCCCGCAAGGTCAAGCTCCCTCGCTCGCTTTGGTACATGTCGCGGATATTATCGGGAAAATCGCAACGTGTCGAAATGTTTGAGAGAGTAAATTAAGATGGTCTTCGACATCTGTACGCAAAAGGCAAAATGAATACTATCGGCTCTTCAAAGGGCTTTTGCGATCCATTCGCCTGCAAAGTGAAGTATCCAGGCAACCGGTGGGTATACAACCAATGCAAGAAGAAACAGCGATACAAATTGCGGCGGCGCGAGATATTGTTCGCGGTATGTCCTCCGGAAAACATACAACGAAAAAGGAAGGTTGACACAAACGGCCGTGACAACTCCGGGATTGTATTCCCTCATCCGGATTGATGCAGCAATATGAGGAATGAAGACGTTTAGGAGCACGATGGCCTGAAGAAGAAAAAGGAGATACAATCTCCAGCTTTGTTTTCCTCCGTTTACGCAAAGGATCGTCACGATGAACGGTACAACCGTGGCAAGCAAAAGCGAATAAAGAAGCTGGGCCGGAGTGAAGTGAATGTCAATATTGACTGGCAAATTCTCTTTGATAAGCGTTGCGTTCGCCATTACCCAATGTGGCATCGTCCACGCTTCTTCGATATTGTGCAGCGTAAGAACGATTGGAATGAACCAGAGCATCTGTTTGAAGGTCAACTGCCGATCTATGACGCGCAGAACATTATGCATCGAATAAACACCGCGGTTCAATCATCGTCGTCATCATGGCTTCCCGTAACGATGAACGTGCTCCTGACCGGCGCAGGCATTTCTGAGGCGGATCCTTTTACCGACTTCCAAATAATTTCGTTGAACTCGTTTTCGGGCACCTCGTCTTCCTTTGATAGGTTGAATGCTTCCATTCTTTCCTGCCCGTACGCGCCGAGCGCATTTTTCTCCCGAAGGTCGATGATGTTTTTCCGGGCGACGAACGGTGTTTCATCCCTGGACAACGAGAACGACGCAAACATCGGCGTCGCGCTCGCGTCGTACTGGCTCATCGGCGGCAGTCCGAGAATCAGTTCCATCGTACGAAGCATGCCGGAGGTCGAATACATCGTATGGTCGACAAATTTTCGTTTGGTATACGGGCTGACCACAAGAGCGATCGAACGGTGGGCATCCACGTGATCTGGTCCGTTCTGCGCATCGTCCTCAAGAACAAAAATAGCTGATTCTTTCCAGTACCTGCTGTGCGAAATTCGTTCAACGATCATTCCGAGCGCCCGGTCATTATCGGCAACCATCGCACGAGGCGATAATGAACCTTTCTTCGTCCCAGCAGTGTGATCGTTGGGCAGCCTGATTATCTGAAATTGCGGTAATGAATCGCCCGTTTCGTATGCATCGAATTCCTGCATCCATGCTTCCGCTCGTTTCACATCGGGATAGTCCAGATCCCAACCTCGGTAGTGCGGCGAAGTCCGTGTCAACAAGCCGGAAGCTTTTATGGGGGATACTCCGTTTGCCGTATCGTCGTCATAAAAGAACTCACCATAGTTTCTTAAAGAAACATTGTGCCTGATGCAATTGTCCCAGATATATCCGGCGCTAGGGCTCGCGATTCCTTCTTGTTCAAAGTCATACTCTCCGCCGCGACCGCCGTAATACGTGGGCCACGTTTTCTCGACAAAATCTGTCGCGTACGCCGCCATCGACCAATTGTGTCCGTCCGCGCTGACTTCTGCGTCTTCATAATAATTGTCTAGCAGCGCAAACTCTTCAGCGAGCGCATGCTGATTGGGCGTAACGTCCTTCCCAAAAAGGCAAAGCGACGAATCGCCGTTTCCCTCAGGCAAATCGCCGAAAAGCTGGTCATAGGTCCGGTTCTCTTTGATGACGTAAAAAACGTGCTTGATAGGAGAACCGATTGACGTCGATTTCGGAACGGGGTTCTCCTCGTCCCAAGCTTGATCAGCGCGTGTCCGCGTAAAGGGTGTATTCTGAAAAACCTGAGCCGAATATTTTGCCAATTCTTCTTTCGCCGGAACTGGAATGAACGACAACGTCCCCACCAACAAGCTCCCGATGTATTCATGGTGCGGATTTGCCTTTGACATCATTCCCTTTCCGTTCGTAACAAGCAAGAGATTACCAACAGCGCGGACAATAGTCGGATACCATCCCGTGGGGATAAATCCTTCGGAGCGGCTCTGGCCGAACTTTTCAATGTTGATCACCGCGAGGAAATTATTGTCGGCGTTGGCAACGTATAATGTCGAGTTGTCGGGAGAGAGTGCAAGAGAATTCGGGGTGCTTCCATTCAGCGCATCGGGGGAAAGTGACGTCGAGATTGTTTCGATAACTTTCATTGCTGCAAGGTCTACGACCGATACAGTGTTGAGGTTCGCATTCGCAACAAAGAGCCGTTTGCCATCTTTTGTCCGAACCATTTCACTCGGATGATCGCCGACGGGGATGAATTTCTTTGCCGTCATCGAATCAGCATCCACAACCGCGATTTGGGACGCTCCCCACACGCTCACATACAAGAGGTGACGTTGTTCGTCTATCGAACAGGAATAGAGCGGTTGAGAGAATGCCAGCGAGCTCAAAATTTTACCACTCGATAATTCGATTTTATAGAGCGAGTTATTTCCTTTCGTCACGACAAAAAGAATGGAATCGTCAGTATTCATCACGACGTCGGTAGGTGAAATATCCTGCTCGGGATACTTTTTCCCGAGTTCGATGGTTCGAAGGTACGTGGCGGAATCGTGTTCAAACACATATTCATCAATCCCGTTGTCGTTCCCGGCTGAGACATAAATTCTGTTCCCCTGAGTATTGAAGCAAACTCCCATCCACGATTTCTTGATCGGTAATGTCTGGATAACGAGCTTTGCAGAAATATCGACGAGCGAAATAGTCTGTTTTCCCTCCCCACTATTCACGATGGCGGCAAACTTTCCGTCGGGAGACACCTGCATTCCCAAGGGAAAATCGCCAAGGTCGATGGATGTTCCGGCTGGAGAAAGGATCCACCCATTAGGCAGGAGCGTTCTGCCGTCGTTCATTTTCCCTGGGAGCCCCCGATCAGAATTTGCAGGAATCGCTGAACAGGCGGCAAACAATAGAGGCAAGTACAACAGTATTAAAATATTTTTCATCTGCGACTCTCGTGATTAGTCATTCACTCCTCGCGCATAATATACAAACTGACATGTTGAATATCATTCCGTTTTTTGTTAAGTTTTAGCTACTGGTAGTGTCAATTCAACACCGTGCGTCAGTCCCACGATGCTGAACGAGCTGTTGACTAACATCCGCGGCATATGCTGCCGCGAGGGAACAATCGCATGTTTGGAATCTTTCTTGCTGTTATCAATCCCGCCAAAAGCCTCCATAAAGAGTTTGAAAGGGAAGCTATTCCCCACACGGACATCCTCTATAATTATGCCCTCCGTATGACCGGCAATGCGGACGACGCCCGCGACCTTCTACAGGAAACATTCCTCAAAGCATTTCGGTTCTGGGATAAGTATGAAAAAGGAACGAACGTCCGCGCATGGTTGTTCCGTATTATGAAAAACACATACATCAACGTCTACCGGAAAGCCGTTAAGGAACCGGATACCGTCGATTACAACGATATTCAGAATTTTTACAACATCATTCGTGAGAACTCCTCCGATGCGAACGATTTGCAGGAAAAGTTATTCGGGCACTTGCTGGATGATGACGTCACAAAAGCACTCGAATCGCTTCCGGAGGAATTCCGTACAGTCGTTATTTTGTGCGACATCGAGGGGTTGACGTATGAGGAAATCGCAGAGTTTGTAGAATGCCCTGTGGGAACTGTGCGGTCAAGGTTGCATCGCGGGCGGAAACTTCTCTATGGAAGGTTGTTTGAGTACGCAAAAAAACGCGGTTTTGTTGGAAAGGATTGACTGATGAAAAATATTATGGTGAAGGAGTAGCTGTGGATTGTCGGGAGTTTCAAGAGTTGATCAGCGAAGCAGTAGACAAGCGCCTTCACACAAACGTCTTACCTCAATTTACGGCTCACGCCAAGGAATGCCCCTCCTGCCGCAATGAATTCGAGATGGAGCAAATCACCAAATCGGTCGTCCAAGCGAAAGTCGAACGGCAGAGCCTCCCAAGCAGTGCGTTTTCTTCCCTCTTCCCCGAGCTGGAGAAGCTTCGCCCATCGTCGCGAAATTGGCTTACGGCAACATTCGGCGAAGCATTTCTAAACCCGGCGGTTGCGTTAGTCGCGCTCCTTCTTGTTGCAGTCGGCGCCGTTTCTCTGCTACAAAAGAACAACGCTATTCCTATTTCCAGCGAGAAAAATATCATCGCACAATCGCTGAACAACTACAGCGCGGCGATGACCGGCGCATTTAAGCCGATGCTGGTTAGCCACGACCCCGGCGATGTCAAAGACTTTCTCGCGAAAGACACACCGTTCGAAGTGAGCGTTGCAACACTGAGTGACTGCGATTGGTGCGGCGGCGTACTTTCGGAATTCAACGGTGTACGCCTGGTTCACGTCGTGTACAAAATTGGCGGTGAAGGACTCCTCTACGTTTACCAGGTGGATATGAACGAAGCAATGCGGGGAAATAAAATAGGGTTGCCTGAAAATGCCAAAGCCGCACTTACTAAAACCGGATGGTACTTCGAACAAACACCCGACCTTTGCAACGTCGTCCTTTGGAGGCATAAGAACACGCTTTGCGCTGCAGTCAGCAAAATAGGGAGGGAAAAAATGATCGCGCTGTTAAGCGACAAAGACCCGTGGTAACGTGAGCATGAACTACTTCCAATCATATTTCCGTTTATGTAGAATGAAAACATTTTTTACAACAATGCTCTTTTCGTTGTTGATCCTCGCCGGTTGTGCAAAAAAAACCGTGCAGAACTCGTCCAATCAGTCTGCACCTCCGTCGTCGGACGAGTTTATCGCCAACGTATCGAAAGTGAATTCCGTCCAGAAAAACGAGGGGACGAAAGTAGCCGACTTCAGCTGGACTGATGAAACCGGCAAGAAAGTGTCGTTCTCGGATTTTTCGAAGGACAACGTTGTACTAATAAATTTCTGGGCGACATGGTGCGGTCCGTGTAAACGGGAATTGCCCGATTTGGTCTCGCTCCATGACGAGTATAAGGATAAAAATATTAAGATTATCGGCATCTCGGTCGACCGCGACGGCGACGTACTCAACCTCGTCCACACATTTGCGGTACAGTCAAACCTAGCATACCCGATCGTCATAGACAACGGAGAACTTGAACAGGCGTTCGGCGGTATCCGGGGGATTCCTACTTCGTTCTTTGTAAACAAGAATGGAGAGATTGTAAAAAAAATGATCGGTATGCAAACGAGGGAGACTTTTCAGGCGGAACTGCTGGCAGCTTCACAATAAGATTACCATCACACACCGGCGAGCAGCCGGTCCCCCAGGTACGGGGGTAATCCTGCGTCAATGATCTTCTTTCGCGCTGTTTCAACATCGTACTCCGAGACAACGTGTTCGTACTCCCACCGGTCTACGTCAAAAATCCCGAAACTCAAACGGCTATCGCCATTGCGCGGCTGGCCGATGCTGCCGACGTTGATAATGTAGCGCTTGCCTTTTTCTATCTCAGTGGATTTCAAGTCTTCGCAATAGACACCGCTTCGATGAGTATGCCCGACCCAGCATACCGGAGTTGTGAAAAATTGGAAATTTTCCCGTGCGTCGAATGCAGTGATGATGTAGTTCCATTCCTCTGGTTGACCCGGTGAGGCATGAACGAACGTACAATGATGATCGACAATAACGTACGGTAATTGTGCAAGGAATTCGATATGCTCAGACGTTAATTGACTGGCAGTCCACTCAATCGCCTGCCGCGCGAACCGATTCAAATTCGCGGCCTCATCCGGGTTGAGAACCGCTTCGTCATGGTTTCCGATTATACATGAGACGCCGCGTTCCTGTAACAACGCGATGCACTCGTTTGGATCTGCACCATAGCCGACAACATCACCGAGACAGTACAGGTGGTCGATCTTTTTCGTGTCGATTATTTTGAGAGCTTTCCGAAGAGCCTCGAGGTTCGCATGAATGTCGGAGATAATCGCGATACGCATAAAAAGTAATGTAATAGAAGTCCCTACAAAAGCAACTGGCGAGTAGCGGCTCAATTTGAGAAAAAGATTGTCATGCCCACGTGCCTAAGGCATCCCTTTGGGGTTTTTCTTTTAACCGCCAAGGACGCGAAGGACGCCAAGCTATGCAAAATGCACCAGTATCCGCTACCTCGGCTTCTTGAAACTCTAACGAAATTCAATTACCTTGTATGCAGCAGAAGCTAAATCTGTTCTCTGCAGATTTAGCTTTTTAATTTTACTCTTTCATTCTTCCATTTCTCATGTGCGGCATCTGCGGTATCCTCCATTTCAACGGAAACTCCCGACCAGTAGATGAAAATCTTATCCGGAAAATGACGGAAAAGATCAGGCACCGCGGTCCCGATTCGGACGGAACGTATATCTCTTCGCAGAAAAACCTAGGATTCGGTTTTCGCCGGCTTGCCATCGTCGATCTCTCCCCCGCCGGCAACCAACCGATGTGCAACGAAGACGGCACCGTCTGGATTATGCTCAACGGCGAAATATACAACCACGCGAAACTTCGCCCGGCACTCGAAGCAGCGGGCCACCGTTACAAATCTCGAAGCGATACAGAAACATTGCTTCATGCATACGAAGAATACGGCCCTCAATTCGTACAAAAGCTAGAGGGGATGTTTGCAATCGCTCTATGGGATTCAAAAAAACAAAAACTTTTCCTTTTCCGCGACCGGATCGGCATCAAGCCTCTCTACTATACTCTTGCGAACAACCGGCTGCTTTTCGCATCAGAAATAAAAGCTATTCTCGAGGATCCTTCGATTCAGCGGGAGGTCGACGAAACTGCCCTTTCCCATTACTTCACGTTCATCGCAACGCCGGCACCGCAAACGCTCTTCAAGGGTGTTAAAAAACTCGAAGCGGGGCATTTTTTGGAAATTGGGTTGAACGGAACGCTTGACAACCAGGAATATTGGAATGTATTTCAGCCCGTAGACGGCGAGGAGGTGAACAACGAGGAATACTGTTCCAAGCGCATCATCGAATTGCTCCGCGAATCGATCGAAAAAAGAATGATGAGCGATGTCCCGTTTGGAGTCTTCCTGAGCGGAGGCATCGATTCGAGCACCAATGTCGCGTTGATGAGTCAACTGATGAACCGGCCCGTCGACACATTTTCGGTCGCAATCGACGGACAAGAAAATGTCAATGAGTTTTTGTATGCCCGGCAGATCGCGAAAGAGTTCAAAACAAACCATCATGAAATAGTTATCAACGACGACGATTTCATAAACCTTTTCCCCAGCGTCATTTACCATCACGACGAGCCGCTCGCCGATCCGGTTTCATTTCCTCTCTATTATGTTTCGAAACTCGCGAGAGACAACGGCACAATTGTAGTACAGGTCGGAGAGGGAAGCGACGAACAATTTTGCGGCTACACGCTTTACAAACGCATAATCCGCCTGCAGGAACAGTTCCGGCTCATCCGTTCCATGCCGGAATCAATCCGTTCGACAAGTTATACGCTCCTTTCTACGCTGTTAAAATCGCTCCGAGTCGATTATCGCCAGAACTATATTAAGAATTTTCTCACGGCAAAAGAACCTTTTCTCGGCGGTGCGATCGCGTTTGACGACAGTGAAAAAACAAAACTTTTAAATACGTATGCCTTTCCTTCCGGCGCCTTGGTTGATGAATCATTTCGCGCCGTCCCGGGAGGCGATTACTCGACGAAAATGATTTACTGGGAATTAAAGAACCGGCTTCCTGAACTGTTGTTAATGCGTGTCGACAAAATGACGATGGCAACATCGGTTGAAGCTCGTGTCCCGTTTCTCGACCATAAGCTCGTTGAGTTTTCAATGAAAATTCCATGGCAATTAAAAATCAAGAACGGCGAGACAAAATACATCCTCAAGAAAGCGGTGGAAGGATTGATTCCCCGCAATATTATCTACCGAAAAAAAATAGGCTTTGCCGGGTCGGGAAGAAATATGCTGACCAAGAAAATTCTTGACTACGCCAAACCCTACTTATTCGAACACGATGACCCGTACACCGATAAAACATACATCCGCAATCTCATCAACGAATACGAACGGACCAGGATTAATTATTCAACGCAGATTTGGAGCCTCATCAATTTTAAAATGTGGCACAAGTTCTGGATCGCAGGAGAAGAAATTACGTAAGTTCGAAATCCATCAAGACGATAACGGGAACACAATGATCAGCGAGCAAGACGAACAGTTAAAATCACAGGTGAGAGAGTATTGGAATGCCCACCCATGCGGAACTCAATTCACCAACTTGGAGTGGGGCTCAAAAACTTTCTTTGACGAGGTAGAACGGTTCAGGTACGAAACTCAACCCTTCATGAGCAGCATTATCGGTTTCGACCGCTACAAGGGAAAGAACTTACTGGAAGTGGGATGCGGACTTGGAACCGACCTTCTCCAATTCGCCAAAGGAGGGGCACTCGTCACGGGCGTCGACCTCACTCCACAGAGTATCGAGCTTGTCAGGAAACGCTTCGCGCTTGAAGGATTAACCGTCGACGCTCGTGTTTCGGATGCAGAAAACCTCCCGTTCAAGGACGCTTCCTTCGATGTCGTCTATTCATTCGGCGTGCTTCACCATACTCCGAACACTCAAAAAGCGATCGATGAAGTGTACCGGGTTCTAAAACCCGGAGGAAAAATCATTATTATGCTCTATCACAAAGATTCTCTTCATGTTTGGCTTGGCATTCCACTCTTCACACTATGGAAATCTGTGAAACAGGGGAAGAGCGATCTCTCCCGGCCAACTCTTTTGGAGGATTGGGTGCGTGTGTATGACGGCGGAGAAAACCCGCTCGGAAAAGCATACTCAAAATCTGAAGCCGAGCGGATGTTCTCTCGGTTTCAAAACCGAACCTACACTTATTGCGATTCGTACCGCCGAAGGTTTCCGAAATTCGTCAACGCGATAAACCAAAAACTTCTCGCCCCATGGTGCGGGTTCTGGATGGTTATTAAAGGGGAAAAATAAAGAAGACTTTATCAATTTCTACCATTATTAGAACAAGAAAGCCACGATTTTTGTCGCGGCTTTCTTCTTTTAGTGCTCGTCTTTAACGATTTTTCCTTCCTGTCCTACTTCCAACAGGAATAATTCTTACTTCATCAGAAGCATCTTTCTCGTTGCAACAAAACGCCTGTTCGGATCGCTCACAGAGGCTGCCTCAATACGACAGAAATAGATCCCCGATGAATAATTCGCCTGCCAGACTCTCTCAAAATATCCCGGCCCAACTTCGGTGTCGGCAAGTTGTGTAACCCGCTGGCCAAGAATATTGAAAATCTCGATTTTCACCCTGCTCTGTGCAGGAACGCCGAACCGAATAGTGGTAGAAGGATTGAACGGGTTTGGAAAATTCGAAGAGAGCTCATAATCAGTCGGAACATCTCCTCCCACACGATATACTCCTTCAATTTGCCATCCCCCCTCATGGAAAAGAGCCTGGATCATCGAATCGCTGATCACTCCGCTGTAAATACGGATGTCGTCGATGTATCCATTATAATAATTATTTGGAGAGTCGGGAAGATTCAATCCTGCACCAATCGTCAGCGGTTGTGCGGTGTTCATCGTCCCGGTTCCAGGAGATCCGACACTTGACGTTATCGTGAGGCTGATAGATGCGTTGATATAAAGTTTCAGCCGCTCGGCGGATGGTAACGTCCCGTCGTAAACATAAACAAAATGAAACCAGCTACCAGGCCCGACGGAGGTACTGGTGACTTGCGTATAACGACCAACATTTCCATCGTAGTAAATACCGGCGTAAACATTGTTGTCATTGTAATGAGCCATTCCCCATTCGTATAGACCCGCATTACCGCCACCCGATTTACCCATGATGAAACCTCCGCCGCCTGCTTGCGAACCCGGCACAACGGTTTTCGCCCACCCCGAGATGCTGAATCTCGCCACAGGAGCGGAAAAAATGCTGTCTAAAATATCTCCGACATAAATAAAGCTATTCGTTCCGTTAAAATAGTACGCAGAGTTAGGATGATTAAATCGATCTGCAGCCAAGGTAGCATTGACTACCAGACCATTGAATCTGTTCCCGCTTGAGTCAAAAGCATTGCCGCTGAACGGATAATACAACTCCAGCGTTGGCGAGGAGGCAAACGGCCATCCTCCTTCATGATAGAGTGATTGAATCGTCGCACTATCCAATGCCCGATTGTAAACTCGGATATCGTCAATAACGCCGTTCCAGTACGTTGTCGTTGGAAATTGGGGCTGCACACCGATTGCGGAGTAAGACTGGCCAGGCCATTTAGCCAGGGTCGAGCTCGGAACAGGTGTCGAACCGATTAATGTTCCATTAATGAAGAAATCGATTTTCTGGCCCATAACGTAACGCCCGACTAGAAAATAATATGTTTTTGCCTTTAATGTGTCGGGCGCATTAATGGAATACCAGTTTTGAGCACCATAAACGCCGGTTTCGAGATTGACGCCGAAACCTATCAAAGTCCCATTTGATGTTTTTGTGATACCCAATGATGCTTCACCTTGATCTAAGCCCTTATATAATATCTCATGAGCATTATAATCCATGCTATCTTTCTTTACCCATGCAGCAAATGTGAAGGCCAAAACCGTATCAGGAAACAATTCAGGGATGCTAATTGAGGCTCCACCGGAAAAATGATATGCACTATTACTTACACCGAAGCGATTCGTTGTCAACGATGCTCCAGACACAGTCCCGTTATATCCGTTTCCACTCGAATCATTCGCATTGCCGTTGAATGGATAATACGCCACGAGCCCGGGCGTTATTGTTTTTGGCCATCCTCCTTCATGGTAAAGAGATTGAACCGAGGTGCTATCCAAAGCGAAATTGTAAATACGGATGTCATCAATATTCCCATTATAGAAATTTCCTGCGGACCCAGGGTTGTTCGGAGCATGAGTTGCACCAATCGTAAGATTCTGTGCACTATTCGCCGTTGTCGTGCCTAATGTTCCCACGTGTTGATAAACTGTCGTCGCTGACGTTTTTCCATTCACATAGAGTTTGACGCGTTGCATCTCCGGCAAACTACCGTCGAAGACGAGCACAAAATGGAACCATTGATTCGTCGCCATCGGGCAGGCCAGTTCCACGTAATTGTGTTGTGCCGTGTCGCTAAAGACTCCACCGACCAGCAATCCTCCCACATGACTTACGCTCCACTGGTATGGCCCGTATGTTCCGCCTGCATTCTTCCCTATAATAAATCCACCCCCGGTCTGGAAACTGCCATACGCTCTTGACTCTGCCCACCCCGATACGCTAAACTTCGCTACCGAATCGGAGAAAACAGTGTCCAGAATATCTCCGCATCGAATCGTCGATGTCAATCCGTCAAAGCTATAGGCGCGATTTGGGTTGCCAAATCTATCTACAACGGGTGTTGCTCCAATGACGGTCCCGTTAAATCCGTACCCGCTTGAGTCACTCGCATTCCCATTGAATGGATAATACGCAACAAGACCCGGCTGCAGTGCTTTCGGCCACCCCCCCTCATGATAGAGGGATTGAATTTCCTGATCGCTCAGGACACCGTTGTAAATACGAACGTCGTCAAGAGTTCCATCATAAAAATTTGAGAATAATAAAGGATTGTTTCGAGCGTGCGATGCTCCAAAAGTAAATTGTTGCAAAGTGTTCACGGTCGTCGTACCGATGGTGCCAACATGCCATAGTACGGAATCGCCCGACGACTGACCGTTGATATAGAGCTTCAGGCGCTGCAGTTCGGGTTGACTGCCGTCAAAAATATAGACGAAGTGGAACCATTGGTTAGTCCCCATGGGACTGACAACCCCCATGTAGTTCGTCAATCCATTGGTATCAGAAAAAACCGAAGCAAGTACAAGACCCTGATAATGGCCAATGCCCCATTGATATGGACCTGATCCTCCAGCATTCTTTCCCATCATATATCCGCCATCTTGCTGGAGCGTTTTATACGACCGCGTGTTTGCCCAGCCTGAAATACTAAACTTCGCTACCGGCGCGGAGAAGACACTATCGAGAATATCTCCAAAACGGATGACCGAGCTCGTTCCGTTAAAACTGTACGCGCTGTTGGTATTGCTGAATCGATCCGTTGTCAATGTTGCGCCGTTTACAGTCCCATGGTAACTATTCCCGCTTGAATCATTCGCGTTACCATCGAACGGATACCATGCAACGAGTCCTGTTCTTGGTATAACGCCGACCGGAACTTCGTTATTCTTTAAAATTAAGACTCTATTTTGAACATTATTCGTGACTGCCAAATCGATGCTTCCGTCATCATCGATATCCAATGGAGTTATAGCCCGACCTCCTCCGGTCAGAGGGAGGGAAGAACTCAGAGTAAATATTCCCGCTCCATTGTTTGCCAGGATCGAAATCACAAATGTGCTCCCCGCGACCAAATCAATATTTCCGTCGCCATTAACATCTGTAGCGGCTATGATGACTGGTCCTGTTGGAACTCTCATCGTTGAACTTAGGGTGAACGATCCGTTTCCGTTGTTTTTTAAGATAGAGATTGTGTTAGACAGGTAATTACTTACGGCTAAATCAGCCAGGCCGTTTCCGAATAAATTATCTGCTACCGTTGAATATGGCCCCGATCCGACACTAATCGTTGTATCGACGGCAAATTCTCCGGCACCATTATTTGTTAGAAGAGTAATGTTGTTTGAATTATAGTTGGTGCATATCAAATCAATGTATCCATCGCCGTTGAGATCGGCGGCAGTAACTTTTACCGGCATGGATCCAACGCTTACTGCCGGTAGGGATTGAAACGCGCCATTTCCCTGATTTATTAAGATGGAAATACTGTTTGACCCTGACCCTGCGTTTGTTACAACCAGATCTGCTTTGCCATCACCGTTGACATCCGCAGCGATAATATCCCACGGTATAGAACCAACCGCAATTGGAGAACTCTGAGTAAACGATCCGGTTCCATCATTTTTTAATATGACCACTTCATTTTCTCCGCTTACAGTAACTGCCAAATCCATCTTTCCGTCGCCATAGAGATCAAGCGCTGCAACAGATCCCGGATTTGCCCCCACAGATATCGGTGAGCTTGCGTTGAATGTTCCATCTTTGTTATTCTTTAAGATGGAAATGGTGCCATCGCCGTTATTGACAGTTACGATATCGGCATAACCATCGTTATTCACGTCCACAGCCAGAGAAGTAAATGGATCAATTCCAACGCCCGCTGAGGATGTTTGCTTAAATAAGCCGGTGCTTGAATCTGTCTTCGCCGTGAACGACCAACTATAAGAATGTCGAAGTGAATCACCGGCAGTATCCTGCAACGCACGCGTAAGTGTCACCCATACTACATCACCGGATTTAAAATTGCTTAATGGAGTAATAGTTGCAGTGAAAGTCGAAGCATCATATTGGAATAAGGCTGCATGTGGACCACTCAGAGATCCCAATACAATGCAAGAAGAATCCGAAAGCGACGACGGACTAATATTTTTATCAAATGAGACGGTTATGGCCGTTGCTCTCGAAACATTATTCGCATTTGCTTTCGGTGTGAAAGATACAAGTGAAGGGGCCTGAGCAAAAAGAGAATATGCACCACATACCATAAGCAATAAAGAACAACTGATAATTCTCATGTATTCTCCTACGGAGTTGTAGTATATCGTAATCGGAAAAAATCTTAAAAGGACATATTAGAAATAAGGAAGCATTACACATGTGCGGCTGAAGTTAAGCTAACCTCATCGCTTGCGGATCTCTGTGGAAATTTGTTGAATTAATGTGATCAAAGAAAATACGATTAATTTCGTGGACAGTATCGATTTTTGTATTGACAGGAAACAATCTCCCCTTGAAACAAAAAAACCCTTGTCATCGCACTCGCGAATCCGAGGGTTTAGGTCTGTCGGTATTTCCCGCCCGATCCCCCGGGTGATTTCAGTGCGAGAATGTAATAGTAATCGATGGAAGAGTCAAGAACAATAAGCCCGGCAGCGGGGTCTTTGAATGAACATCATCGCAACAGTCCCCTGTCCCAATGGGATCCCTTCGGAAAGCGCAGTCGAAGAGCTTGAAATATTTTCCTCTTTCGTTAACAATGGGAACAGTCAAAAATCCGTTCTAAATTTCCAAAACGCATCTTCGCCTAACATTTGTTGACAGATGTGTGTTGCATGAGATCATTTTTGATCTTCTTCAGATTTGCGCTGGTCCGCTGGTGAATCCATCCCGTTTTTGCACTTTTACCAAATTTTGAATAGATTGATGCACATTATTTGAGGAACTACGAACCTGCAATCGACGGTGGATGGAGCAACCGATATTCTTTGCATCACTCAATCAAGTTGGGACGGCCCGAAGAGGATTCGTCACAATTTGATGCGGGAGTATGCAAAACGTGGATATCGGGTCGTATTCGTCGAGGCGTGGTTAACATGGGTTAAGTTGCTTCGTGGAACCGAAAATTGGAAATTCGCTTTCAATTTTCTTCGCGCTCCGCGAAGAACGGAAGAGGGGATATACGTGGTGGCGGCGCCCCCCTTATTCCCGGGAGGCGAGTGGGTGAAATTCGTTAACGATGTGAATTGGGCTATCGTGAGGTGGTGGCTCAAGAACCTTGTCTCCCGGAAAATCCCCCTTAAGAATCCACGCCTCTTTATTTTTTCAAACACGGCCGGGAATCTTGTTGGAACCCTCCACGAGTCGCGTTCCATTTATTTCTGCAACGACCCTTTCAAACAAATATTCGAATACAAATCCGCATACGCCAACCTCGATAGATTGGAAAATGAATTGACCTCGCGTGTCGATGTTGTATTCGCGGTTTCGGAAAAACTAGTTGACGAAAGAAAACGATTTAACCACAACACGTTTCTTATTCCCCACGCCGCCAACAATGAATTCTTTCAAACGGCCATGGATGATTCCGTCGTTGTTCCTGAAGACCTTCGACGATGCCCGAAACCGGTCTTTGGCCACATGGGAGTGTTGAACGTCCGAATTGACATCGAGCTAATGACGGAACTGGCGCATATGATGCCCGAAGCCTCGTTTGTGTTCATCGGACCGGTCACCGAAGTAAATAAAGAGTATCGTGCCCAGTTGGAATCGTTGCAGAAATTCAAGAACATCTTCTTTCTCGGCAATAAGAAAGAGGAAGAACTCCCGGCTTATTTGAAGGGAGTTGATGTGTGCATTGTTCCGTATCTGCGGAATGACTTCAATAAATACATCAAAGCCAACGCAAAGTTTTATCAATTCGTGGCTTCAGGGCGGCCAGTCGTCTCCACAATCGGCCCTCCGGATTTCGACGACGACATTGTCATCACCGCTACAACCGCTCCGCAATTTGTCGCCGCATTGCGAAAAGCCCTGACGTTGAATACGGAACGGCACCTTCAAAAGCGAAGGGCTCTCGCCGCACAGCACACGTACGGCGCACGGGTAGATGAGATAGAGAAAATATTGGAGCGCCTGAATTAATGACCCGAACCATTCTTCACATCGTCGGAGCAAGGCCTCAGTTTGTAAAGTATTTCGCGGTCTCGAGCGCGCTGAAACGCCTCAGCGGTGTGACCGACATCCTGGTGCACACCGGTCAGCACTATGACTACTCCATGTCGAAGATTTTCTTTGACGAGCTCGGCATCAAGGAGCCCGAGTATCACCTTGAAGTCGGCTCGGGAAATCACGGTGAACAGACGGCGAAAATTCTGGAACGGGTCGAGGAGACGCTGTTAAAAGTGAAGCCGAGTATTGTGATGGTGTACGGCGATACCAACTCAACACTGGGGGGTGCGCTGGCGGCTGCAAAACTTCAGATTCCGGTGGCTCACGTCGAAGCAGGTTTGCGCAGCTATAACAGATCCATGCCCGAAGAAATTAATCGAATTGCCGCCGACCGTCTTTCGACGATTCTGTTTTGCCCGAGCGCTACTGCGGTCGCATCGCTCAAGAAGGAGGGTTTTGCAAACATCCTGTTCAATGGCACATTACTCCCCGAAGGGACGGACGAAAACAGCCTCGGTTCTTGGCGGATGGACGTTAACAAACCTCTTGTTGTCAATGTCGGCGACGTGATGTATGATGTCCTGTTGCGTGTTTCAACGATTGCCGAAAAACGCTCAACCATCCTCGACACGCTGCACGTCGCGCCGAAGAACTACTTCCTCTTCACGCTTCACAGGGCTGAGAACACGGATAATGAAGATCATTTTCACGAAATCATCAGGTTCGTCAACAAAGTTTCTGACGGAACAACAGTCATCTTTCCGATGCACCCGCGGACCAAGAAAGTCTACGAGCGCAACAAAAAGGAATTTGGAGGCAACATTCGTATTATTGAGCCAGCCGGCTATTTCGACCTGCTCACCCTCTTGAAAAACTCTTCTCTCCTCCTTACGGATTCCGGCGGCATGCAGAAAGAGGCGTTCTGGCTCCGAACTCAATGCGTGACGTTGCGAAAGGAAACAGAATGGGTGGAGACGTTGGAGGATGGTTGGAATACACTCTACAAGAATTTCAGGGGACGAAGTTCTCCGCCCAACCGCCAATCGCCCTTTTACGGAGACGGCAGGGCCGCGGAAAAAATAACGAGAGTCTTGCACTCATTAATCTGACAAAGCATTATGAAAAATCAAACACCGATGATCGGACTTATCGGCCTCGGAAATTGGGGGAAAAATATTTTGCGTACACTCCACGAATTGAACGCTCTTCGCCTGGCGTGCGACGCGTCCCCCACACTGGTCGCAAAACATCAGGAAACATTTCCCGACGTTCAGTTCACAGGATCGGCAGACGATCTCTTCAACAAGCCGGACGTCCTTGCAGTAGCGATCGCAACACCCGCAGCAACCCACTTTGAGCTTGCACGGAAAGCGATCCTTGCGGGTAAAGATGTCTTCGTAGAAAAACCGATCACCCTCTTTTCTCAACACGCCAGAGAATTAGCACAACTCGCACGGGACAAGAACAAAATCCTCATGGTCGGGCATCTTCTCCTTTACCATCCGGCAATCAGAAAGATCAAAGAACTTGTGGACGACGGAACCATCGGCAGGCTCCAATATATCTACAGTAACCGGCTTAATCTCGGAGCGATTCGAAAAGAAGAAAATATTTTATGGTCGTTCGCACCGCATGACATTTCGGTTCTGCAATACCTCATTGGAAGCGACCCCCTCGAAGTCAACAGTACCGGGAGCATCTTTCTTCAGCCCGGTATTCACGATGTAACGCTGACGACGCTGCGGTATCCGCAGAATGTACATGCGCATATTCACGTAAGCTGGTTACATCCGTTTAAAGAACATCGCCTTGTTGTTATCGGCGACAAGAGCATGATTGTATTCGAAGATTCCAAAGCAGATCATAAACTCATTCTCTATCCGAAAGGCATCGATTGGGTGGATGGTGAACCGCGAAAGCGCGAAGGAGCGTTTCAAGCGATCGATTACGGAGCCGACGAACCGCTGAAGCAGGAGATGCTACACTTCATCGATTGCATTGCAACGCGCAAACAGCCCCTCTCCGACGGGATTAACGGCATAAAAGTGCTCGAGATTCTGGAACGGGCTCAATTCGATATGGAAAGGAAAACACGAATGGATACTCCTCAGAGCACATCATCCGAAAAGAATCCACAGAAAAAATATTCTGTCCATGAAACCGCGATTGTGGACGACGGATGCGAAATCGGCGAGAAGACAAAAATCTGGCATTACAGCCACATCCAGAGCGGTGCAAAAATCGGCAAGGGGTGTTCGCTCGGACAAAATGTTAATGTCGGCAACAATGTTCGCATCGGCAATTTCGTGAAGATTCAAAATAACGTTTCAGTATACGAAGGCGTTGAGCTTGAAGACTACGTTTTCGCAGGACCGTCGATGGTGTTCACCAACGTTATGAACCCCCGCTCCGAATTTCCGCAACGCGGAAGCGAACACTACCGCCGCACCCTCGTGAAATACGGGGCGTCCATCGGAGCAAACGCGACGATCGTATGCGGGAATACGATCGGCAAATTCTCGTTCGTGGGGGCTGGAACGGTTGTGACAAAAGACGTACCCGACTATGCCTTGGTCGTCGGTAGCCCTGCGCGGATTATCGGCTGGATGTGCCGGTGCGGAACGAAATTGAAGTTCAAGGGAGCAAAGGCTCGATGCCAGAAATGCGACCGCGAATATGAGAAGAAAAAAGGAGCCGTGAAATGCACAAAGGAAGTGGAATTAAAAAAATAATCCATAGCAACCCAACAACGAATATTAAAGAAAAAACATGACGACAACGGAAACAAAGAAAATCGATTTTATCGACCTGAAGGCACAGCAACGGCGAATCCGCGCATCGCTCGAACAGCGAATCAAGAAAGTGATGGACCATGGTTCATATATCATGGGGCCGGAAATTGCCGAGCTTGAGGAAAAGCTTGCGAACTACGTCGGCGTAAAATATTGCGTTACCTGCGCAAGCGGCACCGATGCACTCCTTATGCCGCTCATGGCATACGACATTAAGCCGGGGGATGTGATTTTCACATCGCCGTTCACCTTCATCGCGACCGCTGAAGTTGTCGCACTGCTCGGTGCTTCGGTCGTTTTTGTCGACATCGATCCGCGGACATACAATATCGACCCCGTCAAGCTTGAAGAAGAAATTCAGAAATTTCTGAAAAACAATTCAGGGAAAAAAAATGCAAGAGGGATTATCCCCGTCGATCTTTTCGGTTTAACGGCAGATTACGATCCGATTGAAGTTGTAGCAAAAAAATATAAACTTTTTATTCTCCAGGACGCGGCGCAATCGTTCGGAGCGACCTACAAAGGAAGAAAAGCCGGCAGCATGGGCGATATCGGCGCCACATCGTTTTTCCCCGCCAAACCGCTCGGCTGTTACGGAGACGGCGGTGCAATTTTCTGCAACGATGACACAATGCTGCAAAAACTCCGCTCAATTCGAGTGCACGGCCAAGGAAGCGACAAATACAACAACATCCGCATCGGCATAAACGGCCGGATGGATACGATGCAGGCGGCAGTGCTGCTGGCAAAGATGGAAATCTTCGAAGAAGAGATACACTTGCGCAATGCTGTTGCCGCCAGGTACACCGAAAAACTCAAAAACGCCGCAACTCCTCCATTCGTGCCAAAGGAAAGCGTGAGCGTCTGGGCGCAATATTCGCTGCTCGTTCAACACAGGGACGAAATGCTCGCTAAGTTAAAATCCCGCGGCGTCCCGACCGCAATCTATTATCCGAAACCGCTTCATTTGCAAGAGGCGTTTCGCTCACTTGGATACAAACGTGGCGATTTTCCGATCAGCGAACGGATAGCGGATTCGATTTTCAGCGTGCCGATGCATCCATATTTGAGTGAAGATGTCCAGGATTATATAGTCAAAGCTATCACCGAATAACAATCGATATTCTAGACCGTACGATGAAAAAATCGCTTCTCCCCCGCCTTATGAAAATTAAAATGCTGGCGACCGATGTTGACGGCGTCCTCACTGACTCGGGGATGTACTATTCCGAAGAGGGGGATGAGTTGAAAAAATTCAGTACGAGGGACGGGATGGGTCTGGTTCTTCTCCGAAACGCAGGATTTAAACTTGCGATCGTCACAAGCGAAGATACGAAGATTGTGGAGCGGCGTGCAGCGAAACTAAAGATTACCGACCTTATTCAAGGCGCGCGCGACAAAGTGAGCGCAATGGAACTCCTGATGAGACGCCATTCATTGAGTTGGGAAGAAGTAGCGTATATCGGCGACGATGTCAACGACCTGGAAGTGATGAAGCGTGTCGGCTTCGCCGCGACTCCTGCTGACGGAACCGATCAAAACAAGAAGGTTGCCCACTACATTACAAAGAAAAATGGAGGCGGAGGATGTGTGCGGGAGATTTGCGATATGCTTCTATCATTAGGAAATCCCAGCGGAAAATCGACTTAAACACACGGCTGTTCAATCTTCTCCACAATAGCGGCTCCGCCAACTGAGCACACTTCGCTCGTTTGTTTAGCTTGAACAGCTTTACGATGGCTTCCAATTCATGCAGATGACTTAACGATAACCAGCGTTAGGTCGTCATGCGGTTCAGCGCCGGCACGAAACTTCTCAACGGACGAAAGAATGGACTGCTGCAAATTTGCAGCAGTGAGACTCCGGCCCGATTGCACGATCTTGTTGACAGTTTCCTCGCCGAACTGGTTCTTCCCCTCATCCATAGCTTCCGTAAGGCCATCGGTATAAAAGACAAAGATGCCGTCTTTTGACAGCGGCTTGCGGATTTCCTGAAGTTCTTCCTCGAAAATTTTTCCCCGCTCTAGACCAAGCCCGATTCCGTGCGCTTCGAGAAACTGGAGCTTGCCATTGACGCCGATGAGCGCTTTGTTATGTCCTGCCCGGCAAATGCGTACTTCTTTTTTCTGCAGGTCAAACACCGCGAGAATCATCGTGATGAATGCCTTTCTTTCAATTCCTTCGAAGATACGGCGATTGATATGGATGAGCATTTCTTTCGGCGTTTTATACATGTGGGCCGCGAGCTGCACCATCCCCTGGATCTTCGACATGTACAGCGCCGCCGACATTCCCTTGCCGGAAACATCAGCCACCGCAACAAGAATTTTTTTCGGTCCAAGCTGAATATAATCGAAATAATCCCCGCCAACTGACATGGCGGGAATTGAAACTCCGGCAATATCAAGACCCCTCACGGCCGGGGTCTTCTTCGGGAGCAATCCTTCTTGAATGCTGCGGGCGATATCAAGTTCATGCTTGATCCGCTCCTGCTCCGCAAGCTCTTCATACAAAAACGCATTCTCAATGGCGACCGACGCTTGCTTTCCGGTCGAAGAGAGAAGCTGCAGATCTTCCTGCCCAAATGTCGATTCGGATAATTTCTCGCCAACAAAAATCGCACCGATCAGCTTATCCTTCGAGCGTATTGGGATGACGTACTGAAATTCCTGCTGGCGAAAGTTTTCCTTGATAGCCTCCGGCAGATAATCGACGCTGAACTCACCCTTGAATTTCTGAATTGCCGCAACCAGCTCATTATCCGACAAGAGGCAGAATTTTTTCCACCCGCCGCCGTCGAACCCCTGCGTTTCCGTGCAGCAGCAGGTCCGTTCATCACGGAAAAAAATAATACCGGCACGTTTCAGTTTCATAAGCTGGCTCAATTTCTCCACAATCCCGCGGGCCAATTCAACCATGCCGAGTTTCGTTCCCATCACCTCCGCAAGCTCGTTTGCCGCCCGCCTGTAATCATATCGCGCCCGGTCGTAAAGGATGTCAATAAACTCCTGCCCCTTTCTCCCAATAAATCCTATTGCCAAGGTAAGCGCACCGGCAACTGCCATCAAGACTGCTTTTTCAAACGGCACCTGCTGCCCCGGAAGAGTTGGCGTGCCGAGGATTTCAATAGAAGTGCCTGTAAGCTGCACGTTTGGCAAGTGTAATTTTGTTTGTGGAAGGGTGAGAAGGATTTCAACAGCGACTGCCGCCAGGAAGATAATCCATACCCACGAAATGATCGAATACTGAATATTCCGCCGGACACGAAGATCCAGGTCAAGCAATCGGTATCGACCGATCGAATAGAGAAATGAGAGCGGAATCGCCGCCAGAACTCCACCCATGTATCCGAAATACGTCAGGCTGCTTGTGAGATTGACGAGATAGCCAAACACGATTGCGAGCACCATTGTAACGGCAGAAACCCAGTTGATGATGCGGGATAACTTTTGGTACTCAAGGCTGGCGCGTCTCCAGAAATAAATCGTAACGCCCGCAAGGACCAGAACCATTGCCCCCAAACAAATAAGACCTGCCTGCCCTTTCAAGACGAGCGTTAGTACGATCGAGACCACAGCGAGCAGGTAGATGCTAATACGAATCCACGCCCGTGACAAAAGTTCCGATCTTTCTATGGGGAAGTAATGTCTGCTGTGGAATGTCACCGCCATTCCTAAAAAAAGCGAACAGGCCGTCATGATGCCGCGCATCCGGACAAACGTATCGACATAAGTATCCCGTTGAATCAACGTTGCTAGGAAGAAGAAGCCGAGGGCAAGAAAAGAAAGTCCGGTGAGCCGCGCAGCTTTCAATCCGGGGCGCTTGAGCGAAAGAAATGTGCCGGTGACCATATACAGCATCCCCGACAGAAAAACAATAAGGAGTGAAATCGGAAATCCAAAAGATGCCAACGTTACATTGAGCCGCAGGGTTTGGTTGCCGCGGAGAATCTCATAGACGATCGATTTTCCGATTTGCCCTTGTCTCATAATTGAGTCAGCTTCGAGAACATTTCTGAATCCCTGACCATTGATTCGCAGAATCAGGTCGCCAACCTTCATTCCTGCACGGTCCGATGCACCCCCTTCGGTGACATCGCACACGTTTGCCGTCGGCGGAATTACGCGAACCATCGAGGAAGAAAAATCCCCCTTCTTCACTTTGAGGCTCACTCGGGCAGTATGCGTCGGCCGGTCGATGGTAATAATGAGTGAATCACCGGCATTTTTTGCGACGATGCCGTTAATTTCCGAAGGAGAGGCTGGAATATGGTCGTCGATTGATACGAGAAGGTCTCCAACACAGACCGAATCCGGTCCGTGCGACCCTAAAGTTGCAAACTGAAGGTAAGAATTCTCTTTGACGACTGTCCCGGAAAGATGCTTTACGAAATAGAGATCCGACGAAGAATTCATGAACAAGTTCTCATCGGTTGGGGAGCTGGCATAGCGATAGAAGGCAATCACAGCAAGCGAGAACAAGCAGAGCGCGAGCAAGCCGATAAGTGCTCTCACAATCTTTGTGTGTTCGTCGAAGTATTTCATTGGATTGGCATTTTGATTGTCTGAATATACGAAAAATTGAGCAAATCGTTACAGGGAATGCCCGGCTCGTTCATTTTATAGAATACTCTCGGAGCGTTCAAAGTTGACAATGGTTTTTTCGCCAATTTTTGATATATTTAGCAGGAAAATGAAGAAAGTTAACCTCATGATGATCGCGATCAATAACAGTTCTGGACATCGGTAGAAGATGGGCGTATTCGGAAAAAATTATCTTCATACCGTTGTCACGAATGTTGTGCTCAAACTCGTTGTTGGTCTTGTCATCAGCGTAGTCACAGCCCGGGCACTCGGCCCCGAAGGGCGGGGCGAGTACAACCTGCTTATCCTCATCATTACAACCCTGACGACTCTTTTTAATTTCGGCATTCCGGGCTCGAACACATATTTTGTCGCGAAGAAGACGATCGACAAAGGGAAGTTGATGAGGGCTTCGTTTTTCATCTCTGCGTGGTTGAGCTTGTTTTCTTTTCTCCTCCTCTTTACGCTCTATCGGGTTGATTATCTGCGTTACCTCTTCCCTGTTGAGAGGCTGACGACGACGATGATCGTATCGTTCGCAATTATCCCGATCGTGTTCTTCAATGTTTTCGCGCAGGGGATTGTGGTAGGCGAGAACAAAATTTACCTCAACAATTATATTTATCTCGGGAGTCAAACGACGCAAGCGGCGACGCTCGCAGGTGCCTATCTTCTTGGCATATTGAGCGTTCAGCTCGCTATCGCCCTTTTCGCCGTCAGCAACCTCGTGTCGTTCGCGATTATCGGGGCGTCGTACAGGTCGACAATTTTTGCCTTCGCTTCGCACAAAATGGAATGGCGCGAGTACAAACAGCTCCTCGTCTTTTCCACGCCCCTTCAGCTTGGGAACATCATCCAATTCCTCAATTATCGTCTTGGGACATTCATCGTTAACTATTTCCTCGGCACTACGTCTGTTGGATTGTTCTTTATGGCAGTGAACCTTGTAGAGATTCTCTGGCTGCTGTCAACATCGATGGCGGCCGTGTTGCTTCCGACGGTCGCTGCGCAGCACGAACAATCAAAAAAAATATCGCTGAAGGCTGCGGTTGCTTCCTTCGCCCTGACGCTTGCAGCGGCAGCCCTGGCAATCCCCATTGCACCATTTGCTATTGTTCATCTTTTTGGAAAAGATTTTGCCGGATCTATAACGCCTTTTTTTATTTTGCTCCCCGGAATTACAATCTTCAGCTTAACCAATGTTCTTGCCGCGTACATGACAGGAATCGGGAAGCCGGGGCTCAACACGGCGATTTCGTTTGTAGCGCTGATCTTCACCGTCGTGTTGAACGTGGAGTTGGTTCCCCGCTACGGTATTTCAGGAGCTGCGATTGCTTCTTCGGTTTCATACATCATTTTGTCTCTATTAACGTTAGTAATTTTTGTAAAGCTATCCGGCCTCACATGGCGTGAAAATATCGAATTTATTTCCTCATTAAAAAACGATCTTCAGAGTATCACGATGCGAACGAGATTAAAAATCCAATCTATCGTGCCGTAAAAAGGAATCGGTCGTGGAAAAATGAACCGGCTGACATTCTTTGCTGAGCAGGAAAAGGAACCTAGCACGGACTCACTGCTGAAGCTCAAAGTGGCGTAATGAAAACTAAAATACTAATCGTTTGTCGTGAAAAGAGTTCGTCTTTCGTCCAGCTGGACGCTGATATATTAGCAAGCGAATACGACGTGGAAATTCTGTATTTCAGCGCTCTCAGAAATCCTAAAATTCTTTGGATATTTTTGACTCTCGGTTTGAAATTGACGCAGGAGAGAGTCTCCTGTATCATGATGTGGTTTTCGGTCCCCCATCTTGCTCCTGTTGTTGTGATCCTTGCGAAGATCTTCCGCGTGAAAGTTCTTGCCATTACCGGAGGGTTTGACGTCGCCTACGTTCCGGCTATCGGATGGGGCGAAATGGGCTCGCGGTGGAAAAGGACGTTGCAGCGATTCACTCTCCGTCGTGTGGACCGTGTCCTCCCGTTTTCCGACTTCTCGCGCGCCGATACGCTCCGTTATGCCCCGGAGAATATTACAAGTACTCTGTATCCCGGTATCGATCTCAATCGCTTCACACCATCGGGCAAAAAAGACGATGTAATTATCACGACATGCAATGCCATCAATCGTTCATCGATCGTTCAGAAGGGCCTCGATGTTTTTGCGCGATGCGCTGCGACATTGCCGGAATTCAACTTCCTGGTCATCGGCAAGGTCGAGACTCAAGATGTTGTCGCTGAAGAATTCGTTCGGAACGCGCCGGAGAATCTGCGATTTACGGGAAAATATGTTTCAGATGACGAACTCCTCCAGTTTTACCAGCGTGCACGTGTCTATGTTCAAGCGTCGGCGCATGAAGGGTTTGGTATCGCATGCGCTGAAGCGATGGCGTGCGGTTGTATTCCCGTCGGCACATACAATACCTCGTTGCCAGAGGTTATCGGGAATACCGGGTATCTTGTTCCGTACAACGACGTCCCCGCAATTGTCAATGCTATAAGATCGGCAATGAAATTACAGAACATTGACTACAGTCCTCGAAAAAGAGTCGAAGAAAATTTCTCAATTGAAAAAAGGAGAGCTGGATTACTCTCCACAATGAACCAAATTCTAGGAAATTAAATGTGCGGTATCACAGGCATACTCTCTCAACAAGGCAGCCGGGTTGACCCAGCGCTGTTGCTCAGAATGACGAACAGCATCCGTCATCGCGGGCCGGATGACGAGGGGTACCTTCTCGTGGATATGGCGAGCGACCGGTGCGAAGAACGGGTGGGGGATGACTCTATCGCTGTTGCGAAAGAAGGTCACCAGCATATTACTACACCCTTTCAGGAAAATTATAATCTTGGGCTCGGCTGGCGGCGCTTGAGTATTATCGATCTCTCTCCTTCCGGCCATGAACCTATGTCCAACGGCGACGGCACCGTGTGGCTCATTTTCAACGGAGAGATTTACAACTACATTGAATTGCGCGAACAGCTCATTGCAAAAGGATATGTTTTCAGGACGAAAACTGACGGTGAAGTTATTATCCACGCGTATGAGGAATGGGGAAAAGATTGCCTCAACCGCTTCAATGGCATGTGGGCGTTTGCCTTGTGGGATTCCCGTACGAAAACACTCTTCTGTGCGCGAGACCGTTTCGGCGTTAAACCTTTCTATTACTTCAAGAACGAAAGCGGGTTCGTGTTCGCCTCAGAGATCAAAGCTCTTTTGCTCCATCCCGGCATCGCTCACAAAGCGAATCGTCAAATCATCTTTGACTATCTGGCGTATGCAGTTATCGATCATAGCGATGAAACATTTTTTTCCGGCATCAAGCAATTGCCTCCTTCCCATTACCTTGTCATCGATGCTGCCGGAAGGTTAACGATCCAACGCTACTATATCTTGCAATGCAATTCCGCTTTTGAACGGTACAACGAAGAAAATAACAAGCGACACGTAGAGAAATTCAGAGAACTTCTGTTCGATTCGATAAAACTCAGGCTGCGTACGGATGTTCCGCTCGGCAGCTGCCTCAGCGGCGGGCTTGATTCTTCAACGATTGTTTGTATTGCAAACTCGTTGATGTTCAACGACGGGGTCATCGACCGCACTCTCATCGGCGAACATCAGAAAACATTTACGGCGGTGTATGACGACGCGACGGTCAACGAAAAGCCGTTTGTAGAAAAGGTCATAGCCCGCACTAGCGCCGAATCTCATTTTGTCCGGCCTGACGGCAACATGTTGTGGGATGAGCTCCGGAAAGTCGTGTACCACCAGGATGAACCTTTTAATTCAACGTCCGTCTATGCACAATGGAATGTTATGCGGCTTGCAGCCGAACACCACATTACAGTTCTGTTGGACGGCCAGGGGGGAGACGAATTATTGGGAGGATACGCATGGCATGTACCGATCTATCAAGCGGAGTTGCTGCGCACTATGCGGTTGGCCACACTTATGAAAGAATTAGCCGGAACGTCATCCATCACACGGCGTCGGGTACACCTGCAGCTCGTCGATCTGCTGGGGAAAACGGGCCGAAATTTTCTGCCCCAATCGGCATACGAATTCTTCGCTCCCGGGTTCGATTCGATGAACCATGAATTCTCGGATTCGCACAAACGCGCGTCGACGGTTCTGACAAAACGTAACGATAGTCTTCAAGAGCGTTTACTCCAGGAAGAAACGGGGTTCAATCTTCAGCAGCTTCTTCATTATGAAGACCGCAATTCAATGGCCTTTTCAATCGAGGCGCGAGTCCCCTTTGTCGATTACCGCGTTGTGGAGTACGCAATGAGCATTCCAGCATCTTATAAGATTCACAACGGTTGGTCGAAATATCCTTTGCGAGGCGCGGCAGAAGGAATTCTTCCGAAAGAAATTCAATGGCGTAAAGACAAAATGGGGTTCGTCACGCCGCAGGAAAAGTGGATGCGGTTGCTTCAGCCAATGATACGAACCTTTCTGCTGGACGGACCACTTCGCTCGAAACAATTCCTGAACGAGGAATACATTCAACGGTTCCTGAGCGAACAATCAAAGATTGCCAGCGACACCTTATGGCGAATTGTCAATCTCGAGATGTGGATGAGAGTTTTCAATGTTGAATAAACCCCTCCTGGCGATAAAATCGATAGTACTCGAGCATAAATTCTTCTTCCTCCTCCTCGCGTTCTATTTTTTCCTCTCAACTTTTATGCTGGGATACTACCCCCGCGTATGGGTTGATGAACCGTGGGAATCTATTACAGCGTCGACTCTTGCCAGCGAAGGAAAAATGTACAATCCGGTGCTGGAAAATTACAGCGGGTTCGACAAAATCTTTCTTCAACCGCGGATTGTGATGGATATTGCTCTTGCCCCGGTTTTTGCGACGTTTGGTGTGGGACCTGTACAGGGCAGGCTTGTTTCCGCCGCATGTGGAGCGTTGTTGATGATTGCAGTCTATCTCTTCACGACAAAATTTTTCACAAAACGGGCGGCCCTCTTTGCAATCTGGTTCGTGATGATCGAGACGATGATGTTTATTTCCTACCGCACCATACGTCCTGAGATTTACCTCGTCACACTTGAGCTCTTTTCCCTGATGTTTTTTTTCCAGGGAATCCAGACTCAGGCCACCCGGTATTTCTTTTTATCCGGTTTGCTCTCCGGCATCGCACTCTGGACTCATCCGAACGCCCTGCTGTATATCATTGCTCTTTCATTCATTCTCCTCATAACCTATAAAACGCGAGCCTTCACTTCGCGCTACAGTTGGAGTTTTATCGCGGCGGCGTTTATTGGCGTCTTTCCATATTTATTGTACGTGATCGTCAACGACGCACAGAATTCGTTTTCAACATTTTATCTCCAATTAGACAGCAGAACGGGCGCACTCGCACAACCCCATTGGTTTCTCACAAGCCTGGCCGGTGAATGGGCGCGGCTTCTCGAGTACACACGATTTCCGTACAGAGTACCGATTGTCGTTATCTTTGCCTCTGCCTGGGCCTATTCACTGTTGTCGAAAGGGCGCGAAGTACGTAATACGGCAATCGTGATAGGCGCTCAGGCATTATTTTCTTTCTTGTTGATCCCAAGTAAAACCATTTTCTATTCGACCTCAATCCTCCCGCCTCTTTGTATTCTTACGGCTGTTGCTGCAGACGATTTATTAGGAGAACCACAAGTAATCCTGATAAGGCTGAAGAGGATTGTTCAGTTGCACTACTGGCGTGAGTCGCTCGCTGCTGTTGCCTTTATCGTTCTTTCATTGAATCAAATCGCCGGCGACGCAAGCTTGCTATGGGACCAGAGAAATTGTTCCTACTCAGAGACGGTCCGGCTCCTTCAATCAGTAATTCCACCAAATGCGCGAGTCTGGGGATCTATAACCTTTTGGTACGGGTTTCAGCGGCAACCGTTTCGATGCCAGTATACATACCTGCGCGAGGCAGACTCCTTCAAACCGGAATACATGATAACCGGCGATGCAGAAGTGTGGGGAAAGGATTTCTGGTTGCCGGTCCGCGAAAAAGCGGATGAAATCATCAAACGTCGAGGTACGCTCGTCGCTGAGTACCCCAAAAATTGTTATGGCACGCTGCGGGTGTACCTGTTGCAGTGGTAGCTTTCTATTGAAACAAGGGTGCCCGTTCATTATCTTGATACATCAAATTACGATGTGATGACTACCATGAAATCGACTTCGTTTGTAATCCCTGTCTACAATGGCGCAATGATGGTCGAACAATTGCATGAACGCCTGACCGCCGTTGCCAAAAAATCGTTTGGGAAATACGAAATAATTTTTGTTGACGACGGCAGCACAGATGGGAGCTATTCCGTGCTGGAGAAACTGCGGGCGAGAGACCCAAAAGTTTGTGCGGTGCAGCTCAGCCGGAATTTCGGACAACACAATTCAACGCTCGCGGGGCTCTCGTGTGCTCAGGGTGAATTCATTGTAACGCTGGACCAGGATTTGCAAAATCCACCCGAAGAAATTCCGAAGCTTGTCGAAAAACTTATGGAAGGGTTCGATGTCGTATACGGGCTGCCGGAAGAACGGGCACACAATTTTTTCAGGAACGTTACGTCGGACTTCAGCAAGTGGATTTCCAGAAAGATCCTATCGACTGCGCTGAACGGTAATTTCAGCAGCTTTCGTGTCATGCAAAAATGGGTGTCCGACGAAATTGTTAAATACAATTCATCGTACACGTATATCGACGGGCTCATAAGCTGGACGACGACAAACATCGGCGGCATTACAGTTAGGAACGACAAGTCCGATTTTGAATCGCATTATACTCTCCTACGGCTCATTAATCATGGATTAAATCTGTTGGTGAATTTCTCTATTAAACCGCTTCAAATTGCTTCCATGCTCGGACTCTTAAGCGCTATTGTGGGATTGGTAGGCGCAGCGATTGTTATCGGTCAGAAAATTATGTTCGGAGTCCCCGTGCAAGGCTGGACCTCGATCATGGTCGTGGTACTGGTTATCGGCGGAATGCAGATCGTCTTCCTTGGGTTGATCGGGGAATACACAGGAAGGATTCTGATGAATTCTAACAGTTCTCCAAAGTTCATTATTCGCGAAATCAAAAAAGGAGTTATGCGCGGTGCCGGAAAGCAAAAATAGCGTGTGTGTCGTGCTGGGCGGCTGCGGCTTCCTCGGCTCGGTCATTACCAGGCACCTCGTTGCAGAAGGGCTCAATGTTCGTGTCTTCGATAAAGAGGGACAGGATACATACCGGATTAAGCCGGTTCTGGAAAAAATCGACTTGCAATTCGGCGATTTTTCAAACCTCGGAGACTTGACGCGCGCTCTTAACGGCGCTTCTACCGTACTTCATTTCATCGGAACGACAATTCCACAAACCTCGATGAACGACATCAAATATGATGTTGAGACGAACGTCCTCCCGACTGTCAGATTGCTCGAACAATTAAAAGAGAGACAATCAACGAGAATTATTTTTGCATCATCGGGGGGAACAGTGTACGGCGCGTCGGAACCTGGCTTGCCGCTTTCGGAAAAAGATCCTACAGAACCTATTTCGGCATACGGTATTTCTAAGTTGATGGCGGAAAAATTCATTAGACTGTTTTCGTTCAACTACAATCTCCCGTACGTTATACTTCGATTTTCGAACCCCTATGGACCGAGTCAACACCCATTGCGACCTCAAGGTGCAGTCAGCGTTTTTTTGAACAAAGCGTTGAGAGGAGAGGAAATCGCGATTTGGGGAAACGGGGCTATCGTTAGGGATTATCTCTATGAGGATGACCTTGCTGCCGCAGTCATCTCGATCGTAAAAAGGCCGTCGCTGAAGGGAATTTTCAACGTCGGGACAGGCAACGGTACAACGTTGAGTCAGGTAGTCAAACTCATTCAAACAACGTTCGGAATTGAATGCCGTGTCTCGTATCACCCTGAACGAAAATTTGATGTTCCGTATAATGTCCTTGACATCAAAAAAATAGGGGCTGAGGCCGGGTGGAAGCCGACCTTCACTCTTTTTGACGGTCTTAAGGAAATGAAAAATCTTTTGGACCGCCGTTCATAATTTTCCAACCATGCGTACTCAATCCCGGTCCAATTATTTTACCCTCATCCTTTTGAGTATTGTGCCGCAGTGAACATTCTCCGTTTCTGCATACTCGCAATTCGTAGAGCAGGACCACGGCGATTTATTTTAATTGCCTCCCTAAAACTCTACCGAAGAATGTTCGCAAAATACAATGACGGCAGAATGCAGCGCGCGTCCGTGCACCCCTTTTCATCGACCGCCTTCAATCCAGCGCTTCCCCTCGATAGTCGTACGCCAACGCGTTTCAAAACGCTTTTCCCTGAAGCGTTCAGTTCACTCCTCTCAAACGCACAAGCTCTACGCTCCCACCGATTCGAATTCCTCGGACATGCCTTTCAATACGGCCCAAGAATTAATTGGCATCTGGACACGGCATCAACGAAAGAATGGCAAAAGAAAATTTACACCGAGAATGCTTTACAGGACGAAGGCTCTCCCCCTGATCCTAAACTTGTCTGGGAATTGAATCGCCATCAGTATTTTGTTACGTTGGCGCAAGCATTTTATGTTTCTGGCGATAGGGCTTACCTAGACGAGCTTGTTGCCCAATGGCTGCACTGGATCGAAGAGAATCCGTACCGAACCGGAATCAATTGGGCAAGCCCGCTGGAAGTCGGAATCCGTTTGATCTCGTGGACACTGGCATTCCAATTTATCGAACACCATTGCTCCCAAAAAGACCGAACTGCAATTGCGAAAAGTGTTTGGGAACAGACGTTCTTTGTCTCTTCCCATTTGTCTTTGGATAAGATAGTACGAACAAACCATTTGATCGGAGAAGCAGCCGGATTATACATTGCCGCATCCTCATTTCTTTTTCATGAATCGGCAAAATGGATGAAAACGGCGCAAGATATTCTTGAGAAAGAGATCGATACTCAAGTGTTTGAGGATGGTGTTGCGAAGGAGCAGTCTTCATCGTATCACAGATTTGACGTGGACTTTTTTCTGCTCTGTTATTTGGATGCAAGAAAATCCGCTTCACCATTCTCATCCCGTTTTGGGAGGCGGCTTCAAAAGATGATCCGTTATCTCCTGCTTCTCCAGTCGCCCGGATCCGATCTTCCGGCCTACGGGGACTTCGACAACGGCCGCGGGTTTACACTGGCTCCATCCCTGAATTTTTGGGATGCACGTGGTCTGATTGCAGTGGCGGGGGCGGTATTCCAAAACCAGGAGATGTCCAGCGCATCATTTTTTAATGAAGAGTCATTCTGGCTGTTGAGCGAGACCGAATGGAACTCTCCAAAAACAGATGAGTCCGGCTCATCTGATGAATCGTTCATAATTTTTCCCGATAGCCGGCATGTTATCTTTGGAAACAGACAAGCGGGTGATTACTGCTTCTTCCGAGCCGGAGAGTTCGGGATGGGGGGGAACGGGTTCTCTTCGCACAGCCATAACGACTTATTTTCTCCCATCATTTATTTGAATTGGAATTCGATACTCGCCGATACGGGTACGTCTGTTTATCTTGGAAACGACGAGGAGCGCAATTATCTTCGGAGCGCTGCAGCGCACAATACAACATTCTCGCCGGCGTGGAATTTTTTCGAGGTCAAACGAGGATTTGGATGGAAGAAAAGTCGTAACGGTACTATTACCAAGTCAATCGGCTCGGAGAAGGAAATTGTGATAGAATGCACCTTTGAGAAACCCTCTAAGGATTTCTACAAACGAATCATCGCCTATCAGCCGATCGACCATATATTCACAGTCGAAGATTCTTTCGCCATAACCGGCCGAGACGTTCACACGTATTTTCATCTTGACCATGGCTTGAACGCTCAGGTGAGAGAACAATGCGTCTTTATTCATAGGAACGGGAAAGAGATCGCACAATGTATTTTTTCCGATCGCCTAAACGTGAAGGTTGAACAGGGCTGGATCTCAAAATCGTATGGCACGAAGGAAGCCTCGGTGATCCTTCACTTTACATGGAATTCCGTGGCACATCAGCCTGAACGCTTTACGTTTAAAGCCACTAATCATTTATTTTGAAAAGGTTCTAATCATTGGAAGAGCAATTATACCGGAAATTTTTCGAAGTTGAAACTACACATTGGTGGTTTACCGCGCGGCAAAGGATCGTTTCCGATGTCATTGAACAAAACGTCACTCTCGCACCGAACGCAAAAATCCTTGACGTTGGCTGCGGGACGGGGGCGATTCTTGCCATGTTCCAGAAAAAGTTCGAAGCGTACGGCACAGATACTTCGGCGCTTGCTATTGAATTCTGCCATCAACGCGGACTCGCGAACACATTCTGTTGTACGCTCGATACTTTTCCACATCCGGAATTACGCTTTGACCTTATTACATTGCTGGACGTTATCGAACATATCGACAGCGACAGCGACGTATTGCGGCAGGCATATACGATTTCGAAGCCTGACGGGCACATTCTTGTAACCGTTCCGGCATATCAATTTCTCTGGAGCAGGCATGACGATTTGAACCATCATAAACGCCGGTATAGCAAATCGCAGTTAAAGAGCGTCCTCGAAGCGAGTGGATTTACCCTCGAAAAGTTGTCGTACTATAATTCACTCTTGTTCCCGACAGCATTGGTCTCCCGGATGGCAGCAAGAATCGTCAAACCCAAAACCGATACAACGCTCGATCTTCCGCCTCGATTTATCAATTCCCTCCTCGGATCAATTTTTGGGTTTGAACGATTCCTTCTGAGAGGAATTCGACTCCCATTTGGATTATCGCTCATTGCACTGGCAAAAAAAGGAAATGCATGACGTTGTGTAGTTTGCTCCCTGAAGTGGAACCGGGAGCATACCAGATCTCCGCAGGTTGACTCTCATTTCATTCTTATTTATATTTCCCCCACTTTAGTGTGCAATCAACATATCAACTACAATTAGCAGGAGATACAAATGTCAGATATTTCACTTGATGCTCTCGGAATGGTTGAAACAAAAGGACTTGTCGGTTCCATTGAAGCCGCAGATGCAATGGTGAAAGCGGCCAAAGTTACTTTGATTGGCAAAGAACAGATTGGTGGAGGATATGTTACGGTGATGGTCCGGGGGGATGTGGGAGCAGTGAAAGCCGCAACCGATGCTGGAGCAGCGGCGGCACAGCGGGTCGGCGAATTAGTTTCGGTCCATGTGATTCCACGACCGCACAGCGATGTTGAAATGATTCTTCCGAAGCGACCTGCCGCAAAGTAATCGGGTCATCTATTGATCTATTAACGAGAGTGCATGCAGTATGATGGACTTTGCTTTCGGCATGGTGGAAACGAAGGGCCTCGTTGGCGCAATTGAGGCCGCAGATGCAATGGTGAAAACATCAAACGTCCGTTTGGTCGGAAAGGAGCGGACAGACCCGGCAATGATTACGATAAAAATCATCGGGGATACCGCTGCCGTTCGTTCTGCTGTCGAGGCAGGCGCGGCCGCGGCAAAGCGCGTCGGCCAACTGGTTTCGCAACATGTCATACCCCGTCCGGCAGAAGGCATTGAAGATTTGGTCTTTGCCAAATCCTTTCTTTCCGAAGCTGAAATCGCATCATTGCTCCATGGTGATGAGCCGCAGCCAATCGCAGAAACCGAGACCGACGATAGTAGCGAAGAAGACGTCAGCTTTTTGCCTCCGCAATCCAACGAGCGGGACGCATATCTTGCCGAACTCACGGCGATGACGGTTCACGAACTCCGTTCGTATGCGCGAACATTCAAAGGCCTGGCGATTTATGGAAGAGAAATATCAATGGCAAATAAGGAAAAGCTTCTCGATGAGTTAATGAAGGCGAAATTTCGTGATTAACAGCGTATAATAAGATTTCAACTTCGCTCCATCTTCTGCCGTTCCGAGACGAAGATGGAGTTTTTGTTTCTGCATTGGCGGCTCCGCTATGAGGAATAAGAATCTTCACGTTATTATTTTTTCAACACTCTTTGCGGTGGCATTGTGGCTCTCCATCAACATGGGGTACGAATACCAGATGGTGGTTTCAATCCCCCTCACTCTGGAGAACATAAAGTCTAACAGGTCGCTTGCAAAGCCGGTCCCCCCTGCCGTGAGTGTCAAAGTCAACGCTTCGGGCTGGCAGCTCGTCGGGCTCTATTTCGTCCCTAGCGTTCAGTACGTTCTCGATGTCTCTGATATTTCCAATAGATTCAACTTCGTCACTAATAAAGAAACCATTGAGCGATTGAAACTGCCGGAGGGAATCCACGTCGCTGAAATTAAGCCCGACACCATTGTGGTGGTGCTTGACGACAAGATAAAGAAAACTGTTCCGGTAGAGCCCGTCGTCACGATGAATTTCCGCGAGGGGTATGGCGTTGTCGGAGAAATCACATCGATTCCGGACAGTGTTACCCTTACCGGCGCCAAAAGCCTTCTCGATAAATTCGACCGATGGAAAACTGATCCTCTCGCATTTTCGAATTTGAAAAGCGATGTTAAAACACGAGCCGGGCTCTCAGATACGATGGCGTTCGGTGTTACTCCATTCCCCGCAGCAGTCTCCATTCAAATCGCCGTGCAGCCGATTGCAGAAAAAAGTTTCAAGGGAATTCCCGTTGAAGTGAACCAAGTGCCGGGAAACAGGGCTGTGATTCTTATCCCGCCGAAGATCGACATCATCGTCCGGGGAGGGATAGAGGAGGTGGCGGCAGTCGAACAAAAAGACTTTTCGTCGTATATCGATTACAAATCAATTTTGCTGGACACGACTGGTTCTATTCAACCCGTAGTCACAACACCCAAAAACATTAAAATCGTGCGGCAAGTACCGGAACAACTTCAATACGTTGTGAGGAAATAAAAAAGCTCAACCGGCGGGGTCGAGCTTTTTCTTTCGGGGAAAGACTTCAATCTCAGAATGGCTTATTAAACCGCAAGAAGACGCTGACGGGCGACTTAATGTCGGTGCGCCATGCGAACCCGAGCCTCCATCCATCATCATGCCATCCTACGGCAAATCCAACGTCGGACTTAATTGTGTTTTCGTTAATCGATGAAAACCCCTCTGTAATCGTTTGCTTCGTCGAAACCAGCGACGCCGCGCCCGCATCGGCAAGAACAATAAAATTCAGTCTGCTGGGCCAAAAAAATTCATCATCCATGATCCGCCCGCTGAGCACATATTCAAAATTCCCTAGGACCACCCTGTTGCCGGCAAACTCCTTGAAGCTGTAAGCAGGGAGCGTGTTGACACCCCCAATCTCAAACGATTTTTGCGGAATGTAATCCCCTTCCAGCGACCCTGCTCGTACCCGAACGTTTATTTTGTCGTATTCGGAAATGGGTTGAAATCGGCGAATGTCGATGACGGCTTCCGTAAAATCAAATTCGCCGCCAAGGCCATTACCACCTTGTTCAACGCTCGCAAAAATATTCCAGCCGACCTCGTTTAGACCATGGTACTCGAGCGTACTCAAACCGCCAGTGCCTAATACACTATGCATCGTTCCTTCTGCTACTGCAGGGTTGACTCTAAAACTATGGCTCGGCCGGAACA
>JBAUMC010000047.1:0-14237 GCA_049578505.1 Bacteroidota bacterium
ACTTGCGTCAGCGCCCCCGCCATCAAAAAATAGAGCAACCCGGCAGTCCGGACAGAATGCAGGCGGAAGTATGCGAGAAGAGTTTTCATGAAGAAGGAAGTTATAAGCTATAAGTTGTAAGCTATAAGTGATGAAGTCCTGTATCGTTTTACATCGAATAGTCAAACAGCCGTCTTTACGCTGGACTTAAAACCCAAAACTCATAACTTACAACTTTTCGCTCTTAAATAATCTTGATCATATCTAAAAACATCGCCAAAAAGAATACGCCGAAGAGGAGGAGAAAAACGGCAGAGATGCCGGATTTGATCATCATTTCGCGTGTCCGCTCTTTGTCGATCACGACCTTCGGATACGTTTTGACGGTCATATCCCCTGTGACGGAAGTCTGGCAGGATAGCCGAATATTCTTTTCAATCCGGCGTGCGTAGAACGGTGTGCTGCTGATGAGCGTTTGCTCTTCGTCTTCCCTTCTCGCAGAAGCCCCTTTGCCGTCGACAACTTCCACACGGCATGTACCGCACAATTCAAATCCGCGGCAGTTGATGAGTTTGGCGAAACCGATGTAAGGGGATACGCCGTTGTTCAACAGAACGCGTCGGAGGTTCGCGCCGACGGGAACTTCGATTGTCCTGTTCTCATTTGCAAGCGTGATGACTGGCATGCTGGAGTAACTCCGAATTAGTTATGGGGAATTTGGAAGCTCAATGGGATAAAAATATTAAAAAAAGGGGAGGGAATCAAGAACGAAGGGAAATTGAATACCCTTGTCATGGTTTTGAACCTTGACAAGGGTAAAGAAAGTTATTCCATTTCTTGCGCGTGGTGCTTGACGATTTTCGCGTCGACAAGGTAGACGACGTCTTCCGAAATGTTCGTTGCGTGGTCCGCAAGGCGTTCAAGATGACGGGAGAGAACAATAATGTGTGCCGCCGGCTCAATAATTTCCGGGTTCGACTTCATTTCTCCGACGAGGAACTGGAAAATGGTTTTATTAAGGTTGTCGACGAGGTCGTCTTTGGGCAGAATCTCCCGCGCGAGACCAGGGTCGTTGTTCACAAACGAATCGATCGCATGCTTTACCATCTCCCGCGCTATGCTCGACATCTCAATGACTCTCGATTTCCGCAGAAGTTCAAGATGATACCGGAGCGATATCGCCCGCTCGGCAATATTGACGGCAATATCTCCCATGCGTTCCAACTCATGGTTTATTTTTAACGCCGCCATGATCAACCTCAAATCGGTAGCAACTGGCTGAGTGAGCGCGAATATGCGTTCACATTGAGAGTCGATAAGGATGTCAAATTCGTCAACTTTCCTGTCGCGTTCAATCACGAGCTTTGCCCGTTCAACGTTCGACTCGAGCAGCGCCATTGTCGCCATGTCAATTTGTTCGTCGACAAGACTTCCCATCTTGATGATATTAGTACGGAGTTGATCGAGTTCTATTTCAAAGTGTCGGGGCATGGGAGAAAAAATTAAGAATTAAGAATTAGGAATTAGGAATTAGGAATTGCAACGACAAAAAATGAGTGTTTATCCGAATCGACCGGTGATGTAGTCTTCCGTCTGTTTTTTCTGGGGAGAAGTGAATAACCGATCGGTCTCGTCGAACTCGATGAGCTGGCCGAGATAGAAAAACGCTGTTTCGTCGCTCACTCTAGCCGCCTGCTGCATGTTATGCGTAACAATGACAATCGTATATTGTTTCTTTAGTTCCTGAATCAATTCCTCAATCTTCGCAGTAGCAATAGGATCGAGCGCGCTCGCCGGCTCATCCATCAAAATTACTTCCGGGTCAACGGCAAGGGCGCGTGCGATACAAAGACGTTGCTGTTGTCCGCCGGACAAGCTCATCCCGGATCTGTCAAGAATGTCTTTCACCTCATCAAAGAGAGCCGCCTGGCGGAGACTTCGTTCGACAGTTTCCGCAAGCGAGTTCTTTTTAACCATGCCGTTTAGCCGAAGCCCTGCCGCGACATTGTCAAAAATCGACATCGTCGGAAATGGATTGGGTTTTTGAAAGACCATCCCCACCCTGCGGCGCAACACAACCGGATCATACTCGTCGATACTTTCTCCATCGAGCATGATGGAGCCTTTCCTTGTTCCGCCCGCAACCTCGTGCATCCTATTGAGACAGCGCAGAAATGTCGACTTGCCGCATCCCGAAGGGCCGATGATCGCCACAACGGCATTTTGCCGGACATCGAGCGAGATCCCATGCAACGCCTTGCTCTTGCCGAAAAATGCTTCAACATTTTTTGTTGAGACCTTTACATCCATAGTAGGTTCCGTCTCTCGTTTTGTTGTCATGACGAGAGGTTCACGCGTCACCTTCACTTCTACATCAGTTTCCTGCATATCGTCCTCTCGTTACGAACCGGAAGATAACGTTTATGATGGTAATAAAAAAGATGAGAACAAAAGCGGCGGCCCAAGCCTGCCTGTTCCAATCTGAAAAGGGGGCTTTGGCATAATCATAAATAAAAACGCTCAATGAAGCAATCGGTTGGCCGATTTCAGTCGACCAGAAACGATTGCCAAGCGCAGTAAAGAGCAAAGGTGCCGTTTCGCCCGCTGCACGAGCAAGCGCAAGGAGAATCCCGGTCGTGATTCCTCTCAACGCGGTGGGAAGGATGACCCTAAGGGTCACTTTCCAACGAGGGATGCCAAGCGCGAGAGCCGCCTCTCTAATAGAGTGCGGGACAAGAAGCATCATTTCTTCAGTTGTTCGCGTTGCCGTGGGAATCATGAGGATACCCAAAGCCACTCCGCCTGCGAGCGCCGAGAATCGCTTCATCGGCAATACCACAATGATATATGCGACGACGCCGACAACAATGGACGGTATCCCGCTCAGCACATCTGTCAGAAAACGGACAACCGATGCAAAAGCACCGTGCTTATGTTCCGCGAGGTAGATCCCGGCAAAAATGCTGATAGGAAGTCCAAAAAGGCTCCCGAGGCCGATGAGGATCGCTGTTCCCACAATGGCGTTTGCCATCCCCCCGCCACTCTCTCCGACCGGTTTCGGCATTTGGGTGAAGAAATCAATATTCAACGCGCCGATGCCCTGTGAAAGAGAATAAAAAAAGATGAGGAATAACGGGACGATTGCTATCAGCACACTCAATAAACAAAGGGACGTGGTAATCACGCTCTTTGATTTGCGCCAATAATGAAATTTTAAATTACCCTGCTTCATGCAGTTGTGAATTTTTTTGTGACACCCCAAACGATCAAACGCGCTGCGGCGTTAAGCAACACTGTCACTGCAAATAGAATAAGAGCAATTTCAATGAGAGAGCTTATGTACATGTCCGACGTCGCCTCGGTAAACTCATTCGCGATGACGCTCGCCATCGTATATCCCGGCGCAAAAAGCGATGTCGATATTTCCGGGCGGTTTCCAATGACCATCGTGACCGCCATCGTTTCACCAACAGCTCGTCCCAGTCCAAGCAAGGTCGCTCCCAAAATCCCCGATCTCGCATCAGACAAAATAATTCTCGTCGTTTCCCACCGCGTGGCTCCCAATGCCAATGCAGCTTCTCGCTGCGCGGTCGGGATTGCCTGCAGCACATCGCGGGAGATCGAGGTGATTATCGGAAGCACCATGATCGCGAGAATGATTCCTGCGGCAAGCATACCAAACCCGTACGGTGCCCCCCTAAACAACGGTAAAAATTTTAAGTTCTTAGCTAAAAGGGGCTCCACGGAAATACGGAGCCAGGGGACGAGAACAAATATTCCCCATAAGCCATAAACGATACTGGGAATCGCCGCAAGAAGTTCGATAAGAAACGAGATAGGCTTTTCAAGCCACCGAGGAGCCAATTCGGAGAGGAAAATAGCGACTCCTAAACTTAAGGGGAGAGCAAATACTAGTGCGACAACCGACGACACAACCGTTCCAAAAATAAAAACCAGTGCCCCATACTCATCACGCACCGGGTCCCAGATCGTTCGCGTAAGAAACGACCAGCCGAACTTATCAATTGAAAGACCCGAACCGCGGAACATTTCGTATGCCATCAGGAAAACAATAGCGAATACCAAAAATGCAAAAAACGCAGTGGACCCTTGAAAGACAAGATCGCCCATGTTGACGCTCTTGCGCTTGCCAGCGCGAAGAATAACATCGGGTGAAGGAGATATTTTCCCTCCTCCACCCGGCTGGTGCGACACTGGCATTGCAATATCAGAAGTAGAATTTGGCAAAAATCATCATTCCGTTGCGACAAGTTCGATTTTTTTCAGGCAGAGTTTTGCGACGGACGGGGGAAGCGGGGCGTAGTAGAGATCTTTCGCATACGCCTGGCCGTCTGTCATCGCCCACTTCACGAACTTGACAATTTCCTTGGCCTTGGCTTTGTCTTTCATATCCTTGGAGATCAACAACCAGGTAAACCCGCAAATTGGATAAGAATCTTTCCCAGGTGCATCTGTGATCATCACACGCAAATCGGCCGGCATATTTCTGGCCGCGCCGGCCGCTGCTGCTGAAACTCCGTCGAACGTCGCTTCAACAAATTTTCCGTCCTTGTTCTGGAGAAGCGCGTAGGGAAGACCGTTCTGCACGGCATAAGCAAGCTCGACGTACCCCAGTGCGCCTTCTGATTGTTTAATCAATCCGGCAACTCCTTCGTTCCCTTTCCCGCCAAGACCGACAGGCCAATTCACAGAGGTTCCCTTCCCTACCTTATCAGCCCAAGGCTTGCTCACTTTCACAAGGTAATCGGTAAAAATATTCGTCGTTCCGCTACCATCCGAACGATGCGCAACGATGATCGCTTGATCGGGGAGAGTTTTGCCTGGATTGATAGCCGCAATTTTCGGGTCGTTCCAGTTAGTAATGTCTCCGAGATAAATTCCAGCGAGAACTTCGGGAGAAATGCGGAGATCTTTTCCCGCAGCGGGAAGATTGTAGGAGATAACGACCGCGCCCATAACCGTGGGGATATGAATAATATCGGTTCCTTGTTTTTCCTTGATAGCGGACATTTGTTCTTCGGTGAGAAATGCATCGGAAGCCCCGAAATCAACCGTTCCTTCTGTCACCTGTTTAATTCCGCCGCCGCTGCCGATCGATTGGTAATTGAATTCCACGCCGCTCTTCTTGCTGTAGACATCGAACCATTTGGAGTAGATGACGTAGGGAAATGTTGCTCCTGCGCCGTTCAACTTCATCTGGGCAAGGGCCGCTTCGCCGACAACCATCGACGCCACGAGCAGCAGCAATGCGATTGTTAAAGATTTCATTTTTTGACTCCTTCATTATTGATTGTTAATTACGACCCGCTATCAGAGATAGAGATACCACAGAGTCAGACGAGCCGTCAACGATGCTTTGACCGATGGACCGACAACCGGGGCTTCGTATGACTCCCATACTATATTCGGCGAAATAAAAATGTTCTTGTCTGGTTTGTATACTAATCCGCCCAACGCATAATTGCGCGAGTCGCCTTTTGCGGCGTTATCGCTCGCCGTGTTAGGATCGAAGCTGTCATATCGACCGACGACGGCAATTTCCGGAATAAAATAGTAGACGCCATAGACCCAGTATCCAAGAACGTTTCTCGATGCTAATGAGCCCGACGAGGAGACGTATCCGTTAGATTGTTGCTGCATGAAACCCTCTACACCAACATTGGTCTGGGTAGGGGCAGATGAAGTCAAGGTTGATCTCCCGTAACCGACATAGACCGCCTCCGTCAGCGTACCATTATTCACCAGTGCTGTTTTGGCTAAGTTCGGAATATCTCCTGCTGCGGCGTAATCGACATACGCCGTCGCCATCCACATCTTATCAGGTACAACTTGTATATCAGCATAGTAACGTTTGTATTTGTTTTGCTCGGGAGTTGTTCCATTCGTCGATCCAGTACTCAGTCCGCTGCCGGAATTGTTTCCGATCATCAGCCAATAATTAAGCACTCCGTCTGAAGTTAATTTTCCCCTGAGGGATATTCCCAAATCGACGGCCCCAACGAGCCCCTTCTGATCCATGATTGTCTTTTCTAAGAATCGAAAACCCCAGTTCGCTTCTGAGATTGCGAATCCAGGAGTCAACTGATTGCCAAAAGTAAGTGTGCTTCCAGTAAAAATTTCCTTCCATGCAACCCAGGCTTCTTTTACAAACGGAGCCATTTTGCCGCTAACCAGTTCGTCAGCTGATGATCCTGCTGCGGGAGCCGTAACGCCTGGATTCGCAGATTGATCAGCTTCGAATCGTAACCGCGCCGCAAACACCGGTGAGATATTATCGTCCATTGTGAAGTATATCCGACGGAACTGGAACGCTTGCATCGATTCTGACCCGGGAGCCGCCGAGCTCAACGCAGAGTTGGCCGGCGCCTTCACGTTGAACACCGGATCTCGGGTAACGTTGTAATAGTAATCGCCGAACATGTAGCCGCTGAATGTCATCTGCGAAAATGCAGATCCCGTCACAAGAAAAAGCCCAACCGCCAGGAGAAGCAAGTACTTTTGCATGTGTACCCTTTCAGTAATTAATGGAATAGTATTGATATGATTGAGTTAATGATAAGCTTGGTGTGCTTGCTTTAAGAGTGCGCTAAAATACATTTTATACAATAGCTTTGTATTACATCAATGTTATGAAATTGTTAACAGGGAAAAGATAAACGTTCCGGATAAAATCATTTCAAAGAATCCACGAAAGACACCGATAAAGAGACTCCAAAAGGCTCGTTGTTAAATACTTTCGTGTTTCTTCGTGAACTTCGTGGAATGATTCATTCAGCGGGTTGTGACGTCAAATTCTGCCAGATACTTTTGAGCCAGCCGATGCTGTTCCCCTTCACGCTGGCTCTCCACAGGGAGAGAGAGAACTTTCTTGAGCGATTCGACGGCAGAGTCCTTCTTTCCCATAGCCATATCTGTCCAGTACATCTCATAAAAAGCGTATGAATTACCGGGGTCGTAGTGAATCGATTTTTCGAGAAGCTCTTGCGATCGGGAGAGAGATCCATGAATGTCTGCGCCGAAAATTATGCGTGCGATAGTACGCTCAAACCAAGAGAGCGCTGAACTTTCCCGTTCAAAAACGGCAAGAACGACGTACGCAAGGGCGAACGTAGAATCAAGTTCGATCGCTTTTTCCGCATGGAACCGAACTTCCTTCCCGATCTTTATTTTTTCCGAAACGGTATGAAAAGGAATCAGGCTCCCTTGCGTCAGCGCCATCCAAAAATGGGCCGCAGGCATATTCGGATTCAACGACAACAGTGTTTCTGCGTACGCTGCTGCATGAAGATAGTACATCTGAGAACTCGTATCAGTTCGTAAATGAAGCCAGCCGAGGTCGCAATATGTACGAACGAGACGGAGAAGTGTCCCATTGTTTTGAGGCGAAAGGAGATATGCTTGATCGTAAAAGCGGCGAGCATCTTCTGTTGCCTGACGGGAAAAGCAATCATCTCCGCTCTGAAGCAGCTGCTCCAGGTCTTGACATTGAGAACTCGCAGACAGAAGAACGAGAAAGAAAAGTACTATGCAACCGCGGTTCATCTATTCCCTTTTTAGAGAATCAACGTTGCTATTACGGCATCAATGTAAGTTTATACTTTTACTGGCGTATTACAGCGATATTAACAATGTGTTAAGGAAACAGAACAATAGATGAAGATGATATTACAGATACAATCTTTGCAGCCGATGACGAAAAGGATAGAGCTGTTCATAAGTAATAAAGGGAGGTATGGGGAACTTCAGCAAGAGAATCAGCGTTTAAATATGGGGTTTTTTGATTCAATAGCTTTTAATATAGGAAATCGCTCTCGAAGACTTCAGAGTCCAATGCAAAATGGCCGGCAAAGGAAGCCAAGGAAGAACAATTTCTCCTCTCACAACGTCTAACGTTTCATGCCTTAGATCAACCGAGATCACTAAAATTAAAATAATCTTTTTTCCCTTATGTTAATTATTCTTCGACACGGGCTGTGCTATGCATAACAAAAGGTTCTTCTTGCTGGCGTTAATTACTCTTGTAAGGTTTTCAAGTTTTGCGCAGACAAAAACAATTATCGGTTTGAAACTGGCGATAGATTCGGCATTGTATAATTATCCCGAGTTAAAAGCAAAACAATTTCAAATTGAGAGTGCTGCCGCCTCCGTTTCGGATGCAGAAAATCAAGTGCTCCCCTCTTTGACTTTCAGCGACCAGGTAGATTTAGGAACAGATAATGGTGTGGGGGGATCCTATTTCCCGATGAGCATCATCCCCTCTACTTCGGGAGGGATACGAACTGATAATATTGCAAACACGTTCTCGGGCAACATTGGCGTCGCGTATTTACAACACGAACTCTATAATTTTGGATTGAACGGGGCACGCATACAATCGGCGAACTCGTTGGTGAATTTCAGCAAAGCCGACTATGCGGAATCATCCTACTTGCTGCAGTTTCACATCGCACAATTGTATTTTGAATTACTCAGACTTCGATTGCTCGTAACAATTCAGCAGAGGAACATCGACCGTTACCGAGTATTGTATGACTATATCAAAGCGTACACGTCGAGCGGAATTAGGCCGAGCGTTGATTCCTCCATAGCCAAAGCAGAAGTATCGGAAGCAACGATTCAATTCATTCAAACTACAGAAACATACGATAAGTTTAAAAAAGAGTTTATCTATTATACCGGTTTAACTGTTAACGATTTTGATTTAGATACAACAATTTACTATTTGCCTGAAGCCCGGGTCAATCGGTTACAAGACAGTATTTCCAACGAGATGGTAAACAGCAGCAATCCTGTCATTGCGTATTACAATAATCGCTGGGAATATTCTTTGTCGCAAGAAAATCTAATCGAGAAAAGTTATCTTCCGAAACTCTATTTGGTTGGGAGCGCGTGGATCCGCGGCTCAAGCATCAGCCCAAAGGACACATTTGGAAATCTATCGACCGGGTTGGATTACAATCGGAATAATTATATGGTTGGACTCGCCTTAACGTACAACATTATTGACTTGATTCATCAAAACGATAAGGTGGCCATTCAACACTATCAAAGCGAGTCGTATCGCGAAGACATCGTTCAACAACAATTTCTTTTGGAAAGCCAGCTACGGCAGGCAGATATTGCTATTGGAGCGGCACTAGCGACGGAAAAAGAGGTCCCGCTCCAGCTTAAAGCTGCACAGGATGCTTTCGCTCAAAAATCGGCGCAATATAACGCCGGACTTGCCAATATCACCGAACTAACGGAAGCTTCGTATTTGCTGTACAAAGCGGAGACTGACGAAGTTGAAGCATCATCCAACCTGTTGAACACTCTGCTGCAAAAGTCAGTAACCAACAATACGCTAACCACTTTTTTAGCTAATTTTTAAAATAAAATCATGATAGAATTTGCGCTGAAAAGACCGATCACGATTATCGTTATTTTTTTAGGGATATTGATATTTTCCATCATCGCTATCTTCACGATACCGATTGATATCTTCCCAAAGCTCAACTCGCCGACTATTTACGTTATCGAGACGTATGGGGGAATGTCCGCAGAGCAAATGGAAGGATTTTTTGCCACGCGAATGCAGGACCAGTTTCTGTATATCAACGGGGTAAAAAACATCCAGACTAAAAACATACAGGGATTGACGCTCCTGCAGATGACATTTTATGAGAATACCGATATGGCGGAAGCATCCGCGGAAGTGGCGTTGCAGGTGAACAGGGCGATGAAGTTTTTCCCCCCCGGCGCAGTTCCTCCGCAAGTCATCCGGTTTGATGCCTCATCGTTGCCGGTCGGGGAATTAGTTTTCAGCAGCAAAACCCGTTCGTTAAAAGAAATTTATGATTTAACGACGACGCGGATCAGGCCAATGTTTGCAACGGTCGCGGGATTATCGGCACCCCCTCCGATGGGCGCCAACTCACGTACTTTATTGATGAACATCGATCCAGAAAAACTCCGGAGCTACAACATCACACCCGATGAAGTAGTGCAGGCTATAGTGAAGAACAATATTATCACCCCCTCCGGAAATGTCCGGATTGGAAACACGATGTTCATCGAAACCAATAATTCTTTGGAACAGAAGGTAGAGGAATTTAAAAACATACCGATCGTGACGAACGGTCCTTTTACCATTTTTATGAGCGATGTTGCGACGGTCTCCGATGCGTCTGACATCACGGTGGGCTATGCGCTGATCAATAACAAACGGTCCGTCTATATCCCCGTCGTAAAGACTGCTGACGCTTCAACGATGGACGTCGTCAATGGCTTGAAGAGCCGGCTTCCTGAGATGAGAGACCTTTTACCAACCGATGTGACAGTCTCCTATGAATTCGATCAGTCCGTGTTTGTCATCAATGCGGTGAAAAGCCTTGCTACCGAGGGCGCCCTGGGGGCGATACTTACCGGCTTGATGGTCCTCCTGTTTTTACGCGATTGGCGTAGTTGCCTAATTGTCGTGATCACTATTCCGGTTTCTGTTATAAGCGCTGTCATGTTCTTAAAATTGGCGGGCCAAACCATCAATTTAATGACGCTAAGCGGGCTGTCGCTGGCAATAGGTATATTAGTCGACCAGGCCACGGTAACCATCGAAAATATCCATCAGCACCTGGAAATGGGGAAAGATAAGAAGCTCGCCATCTTTGATGCGTGCAAGGAAATATCGTTTCCGTTGCTCCTTATTCTCCTTTGTATCCTTGCCGTATTTGCTCCCTCATTCGTGATGAACGGTGTCCCAAAGGCAATGTTCCTACCCTTGTCCCTCTCCATCGGCTTTGCGATGATCATTTCATTTCTCGCCGCTCAAATGCTCGTTCCAGTTCTGACCAATTGGATTTTAAAAGAGGAACAATATTCCCACAAACATGGAAAAGTACATGCCCATGCCGGGGAAGCGCTTGATCCTGAGGAAGAAAAAGAAGTCGATGAACATTTGAGTTTTGAAAAGGAACATCCCGAACAAAACGATCTGTTTCAAAAAATTAAAAGGGGCTTCCTTCAACATTTAGAGAATTTATTTCCACAAAGGCGGAAATGGGTGATCGTGTACTTTACAACTGCCCTGCTGGCGACGGGATTGTGTTTTTATATTATCGGGAAGGACATGCTCCCGAAAGTTAACACCGGACAATTTCAAATGCGCATCCGGGAACCCGACGGAACCCGATTGGAACGTACCGAAGAAGCAGTTCACAAAGTATTGGCCATCATCGACTCAACAGTAGACAACAATGTATCAATCAGCTCTGCCTACGTTGGTTTGATTCCGAGCAATTACGGAACAAGCAATTTGTATGTATTCAACAGCGGTACTCACGAAGCGGTACTGCAAGTCGGATTAGACGAAAATTACAAAGTCAATATCGACGACCTGAAAGAAAAGCTGAGATACAGCATACGCAGAGATTTGCCGGATTTGCAGATCAGTTTTGAGCCGATTGAACTCACCGAAAAAATCATGAGCCAGGGCGCGTCGACGCCGATCGAAGTACGGGTGGCCGGAAAGAACATGCGCGATATTGAAGCGTATGCCGACAAGCTCCGGCAAAAACTTGCCGCTGTATCTTTTCTCCGTGATGTGCAAATCCAGCAGCCCTTAAAATATCCGGTCATCCACATAGATTTTGACAGGTTGAAAATTGCGCAGATGGGACTGAATCTTTACGACGTGGCACACTCGGTAACTGATGCGACATCTTCCAGCCGGTTCACGGAAAAAAATCTCTGGTTGGATGTGAATAATTCATATACCTATCAGACGCAGGCGGAAGTTCCTGAATACATGATGAATGATATGAATCAGATAAAATCAATTTCACTTGTAAAAGGAATGAACCGGCCGATACTTTCTGATGTCGCTTCCTTTTCCATCGACACGGTTGCGGGAGAATATGATCGTTCCGGACCCAGGCGCTTTGTGACAGTCAGCGCCAATATCAATAAAAAAGATCTTGGGTCGGCAACCAAGGAAGTTGAAAATGCAATCGATAGAATCGGCGAATTGCCTCCCGGAATGAAAATGGAAGTCCGGGGCATGTCAAGCCTGTTAACGGATACATTTTCAAGCTTGCAAAACGGACTGTCCGTCGCCGTCCTCATTATTTTATTACTGCTTGCAGCCAATTACCAATCCTTTAAACTTTCGCTGTCGGTGCTGGCAACCGTGCCTGCAGTGCTATTCGGTTCGCTTGTGTTTTTATTGCTGACCGGCTCAACGCTGAACCTGCAGTCGTATATGGGAATTATTATGGCAATCGGTGTATCCGTAGCCAATGCTATTTTAATCGTTACCAATGCAGAGGATCTTCGTTTAAAATATCGTGACGCCTCGAAGGCCGCAAAAGTAAGCGCGTCGATTCGTTTACGTCCAATTCTCATGACCGGCTTTGCCATGATCGCCGGAATGATTCCGATGGCGTCAGGCTTTGGAGAAGCGGGAGATCAAACCGCTCCTCTCGGCAGGGCAGTCATAGGCGGTTTGGCAGCATCGATGCTCGCTGCATTGTACATGGTTCCATTAGTCTATTCATTAGCCCAAGAAAAATCTTCGTTTGAAGATCCTTCTTTATTACCAGAAAAAACAACATAAATCACTAAGAATTGATCACAATGAAAAAAACTATTTGCATTTCCATCGTCGCGTACTCTCTGGCAATAACACTAAGTTCCTGCTCTAAGAACGAAGCGGCAACGTCGAAAAACCCCGCCTCTTTTAATTCAACGACCTATTCGTTGTACGCGGTAAAAGAACAAGCCGTTGCAGACGTTCTGCGTTTGCCCGCGCAACTTAGCGCGTATGAATTTGTAAACATTTATCCTAAAGTCACCGGATATATTAAGAACATTACGGTAGATATAGGGTCGCAGGTAAAAGAGGGACAAGTGATCATGGAGATGGAGGCGCCCGAGGTAGAGGAAAATAGCTTGGCAGCGTATGAAAGATATTTAAAGGCGCTGGCATCATTCAGCTCCAGCAAGGACAGTTATTACCGGCTTTTGGATGCCGCCAAAACTTCGGGAGCTGTTTCGCCGAATGATCTTCAAATCGCCCAAGCGAAGATGGACTCGGATAGTGCTCTTTGCAACAGTGAAAAAGCCAATTGGGAAGCGATGAAATCGTTGAAAGATTATTTGATCGTCAGAGCTCCTTTCGACGGCACCATTACGCAGCGGAATATTCATCCCGGCGCGTTGGTTACAGTCGGCAACAAAATGGATGGGGCACCGATGCTGGAATTACAGCAGATTTCCAAATTGCGTTTGCAAGTAAAAGTACCCGAAACTTTTGCAACACAATTAGCAGTCAATCAACAAATCTCATTTACCGTTGAAGCCATTCCAGGAAGGACGTTTACAGGGATCATCAGTCGTCAAGCTAATTCATTGGATGAGAAATATCGAAGCGAATCTGTAGAAATAGATGTAATAAATAACGACCACCTCTTTATGCCCGGAATGTATGCAGAAGTATTGCTTCCGATGACAGGACATTCGAATGCCCTCATCGTACCCCAATCATCTGTGGTCACTTCAACCGAGAAAAAATATGTCGTTAAAGTAGCCAATCATAAAGCTCAGATCGTCGATGTGAGCACCGGCAACGAAAATAATGGAATGGTTGAAGTGTTCGGCAACATTATGTCGAATGACAGCATCATTGTGAAAGCGGGAGACGATATTAAACAAAATCAGTATATCAATTACTAGTTCCATTTCCAATAAATAATCTTGTATTTTACCGCCAAGGCGCAGAGAACGCCAAGAGTATTGTTGTCCTTTATACCATGACTTCTTGGTGTGCTTGGCGTCTTAGTGGTTAAAAAATGCAAGATTATTTTTGAGAAACGGTACCAGGTTGTGGGTTGCGCAGATAAGGTTTTAAATATCAGAGTCATTTATTCTCCTCAATCGGTGCTGGCTCAGTTTGTCATTCCCGCGTGCCTAAGGCATCCCCTCGGGAAAAGCGGGTCGAAGACTCCCAACGGGTCTATCGACCCGTAGGGTCGTTCCACGAATCTACGATTCGTAGAATCGTGGATAGACGACTCGGCGAGAATCCAAATATTCACTTTTTACTGCACAATGGATGCCCACTTCCGTGGGCATGACAATTTTTTTCTCAAATTGAGCCATTACCTGACGACGGGTAGTGCTACACTTTGAGTATTCTGAATAAAAAAGATTTGTCATGCCCGCGAAAGCGGGCATCCAGGTTTAATTGCATGGATTCCGGCTTT
>JBAUMC010000048.1:0-5476 GCA_049578505.1 Bacteroidota bacterium
CCCGCGTCGATATCACATATGGCGAACATGTTGTCTTTCGTGTTCATGATCGGTGGAGGCTGAACGGGGCAGTGGTGTCGATGCGCAGGAAAGTGGAAGTGGCGGGGAACGCTCAAGGCGGATTCAATTCGTCTCTCACGTTCATGGTCGATTCTTCCGTTCGCTGGTCCGACGTGAATTGCCTGGCTCCCGGTGCATTGTATGGCGATCCTACCTACGATGGCGACCGTTCACCAGGCGGCACACTGAACTATACGGCCCGCCAATTCCTCATGCGTGAAGACATTCTTCCGGCTCCGCTGTTCGCCCTCTCCTTCAGCAATGGCTCCTCGGTGGCAATGTTGGATCCTTCACCGCGAGGCGAATCAACTGTCGAAGAGACGAAACTATCGAGCGATGTGATGACAGATGAAAGATTCCAATTCGGCGCGCTCGGTGCGTGGCAAGTGAACGAGAACCCAATCGAGTTCGGATTCCAATTTCCCGGTACGGCGAGCTTCTACGCGTATGGCCCATATGCCCCTTCGGCACCACGATTGATCCGGCGGTTTCATCCGATCGCTCAGGGAATTGCTCACAGTTATGAAGTGAGTCTTCGATTCGGACATGACGAGTCGTTTCGAGATGTGACGCGAAATTCGTGGCGATGGGCATGGACTACGTTGAAGCCCGCGGTCACTCCCATCGACATCGAACTGGTGCGCCGGGTTCTGACGGATCACCTGGCTGCTCAGGCCGCTACGATTGACGGGCGCACGGCCATTCCGTTTGCTGTCGCCACATTTGATACGAGCCAACCTCAGTGGAATTGGACGATGACGGCGATGGGCTTCGTGAGCAAGAACATCGAGTGCGCGGACCAGTTATTGCGTGAAGGCGACCGGGACACTACCGAGCGGGCAAGGAAGATGCGCCAAACAGGCCTGTCGATCATTTCATCCATGATCTACGCTCTTCACGATATTCCGCTTCAGGGAACCGGCTACGATCTCGCAACCGGAAAAATGTGGACTGGCGACCACAAGGAATGGCTCGCTCCCTGGCTCCGGAATGCAACGGAAGATATGCGAGTGCTCATACAAGCATACAGGCGGGAACGCACGCAAGGGCGCCTGCATCCGGAATGGTTCGAGTGGGTAAAGTCGTACGTTGACTGGTTGATACTGCAACAAAGGAATGATGGATCGTTCCCGCGAAGGTGGAAGCCCGGCAGTTCCGAAGCAGCGGAGACGACGGGAACCGCAAGCTACTGTCCAGTGCCGCTGCTCGTCATGATGACCGAAGAGACCGGCGATATCAGGTACAGGCAATCGGCCGTTCGTGCTGCGGAATACGTCTGGGCAAACTTTGGAATACGAGGACTTTATGTCGGAGGTGCAAGCGACAATCCGAATATCACAGACAAGGAAGCGGGGATGCTGAGCATGGAGGCGTTCATGAGCCTCTATGAGTCGACGAACGAATCCAAATGGCTGGAACGGACAAAAGCCGCGGCAGACTATGCCGAAAGCTGGATCTGGATATGGAACCTGCCGATGCCGATCGATGCAGATGATGCACATCTTCATTGGAAGAAAGGCGTGCCCACCGTCGGAGTTCAAGGAATAACCGCGCGTGTTGCCGGCGGTGTCGATGAATATCTGGATTGGGCTGCGCCGTCGTACGCAAAATTATACAAGTACACCAACGATGAACATTACCTCGATGTGGCGCGTGTTCTGCTGCACGATACTAAGTCGATGGTTGCACTTCCCGGCCGCCAATACGATATGAAAGGCATCGGATGGCAGCAGGAGGGATGGCGTATGGGTCCGGGCGGTCCCGGTCGCGGTGTCGGCGGTCATCGTTTCTGGCTGCCGTGGATTTCGGCCAATCACCTTCACAGCATCACGGGGTTTGACGACCTCGATCCGGCTTTGTACCAGCGAATGGTCCAAGGGAATTGAAGACCGGCGTTACCGTCGGGACAAATTATCTATATCGGCATTTGAGATTAAGTTGGTCCCGCTTCTTCAAGGCGTTCTGAAATTCCAGCGCGCCTTGTCGCTCTTCGGGTCGAACTCGCTCAGCGTAGGCGTACTGCCGCCCACCGCGATCAAAGCCAGTGGTTCATTGGAATTAGGCACAGCTTTGGGCATGATGCGGTAAGTGCCGTCCGTCAATTCGTCGATCCGCCACAATTGTTCCGGACTGCCGGTAAAAGCGGAATCCGCTACAAGCTCGGCATCCGGCGTGGCAGCGAGTGCGCGCTCGGTTCCGGCGATAGTGATTTTGAAATATGGCGAACCGGGATAGCCGCCGACATCGGATACAGGAGTGATCGTCCACTTCTGATGCGGGCGGAACAGATAGTCGCCGAGGCGAACGCCGACGTTTCCGGCCGGCCAGTTCTTTGAATCCTCGGCGAGACTCTGAGGTGCAACCGGTTTCACAGCTTCAGTATCAGCTTGTCTAAAGAAACGCATGCCGCCGGGCATTCGCACGAAATCCACGGCCAGTTCCAGCGCATATCCGCTCCGCTCGGACTGAATTTCATAAGTGCCTTCTTTGAAGTTGTCGCCGGCAACAGGCCATCCATCCTTCCAGAGCAGAGGCCGAATACCCAGAACGCTGCGGCCGCCTTGATCGAGGTCCGCCTCGTAATGACAGGAAAATTTCTGAACGCCGTCGCCAAGGTCGAGCAAGCCGAAGTGGCCCGTTCCGACAAAGTGACCGCTGGCCCCCACAAAGAACTTGCCTCCGCCTTTGAGCATGTCCCGATCCATATTGTCAAGGTACGGGCCGGTCACTTTCCTGGAGCGGCCGACGACAATATTGTATGTGGAGTTGGCGCCGTCGCAGCACGTGCCGTGCGTGCCAAGCAAATAATACCAGCCATCACGATACATCATGGCGGTAGCTTCGCAGTCGATGGCAACGTTAAGGGGCTTGTTGTTTGGCATTCGCATCCCCGTTTTGGGATCGAGCTCGACGAGCCGGATGAAGCCGAAGTAAGTTCCGTACGTGAGCCAGAGCCGGCCGTCGTTGGGATCGAGGAGAAACGCGGGATCGATTGCATCGCAATCCTCAACGCCGTCGGACGAGGCGACGACAGTGTCGTCTTTAAATCCGAAGTCGGGGGATTGAGGGTCGAGCGTCTTGCTCCACATGACGTGGACGTTGCTGGCGTGTCCGCCTGCCAATCCCCCGCCCCCCTTTGCATAGGACATATAATAGCGGTCTCCGATGTGGATGACGTCGGGGGCTACTCCGCCGCCGGGACGTACGGCTCCGCTATGCCAGGTCCAGCCGTCGTCGGAGATCAATCCTCCTCCGCCGGATCCGTAAGTGTAAAACTTGCCGTCGCACTGCGTGATGGTCGAGGGATCGTGGATGTACGGTTTGCCCGCCTGAGCCAATGCGCGACTAGACAACGCGAGAAAGAAAAAAGCAGAAAGTGCTGCCGCAAGAATTCGGAATTTCATAGAGCCTCCAGAAACAAAGCGATTGAAACGAAATTTTGCTTAACTAATTAATTCCCGCCGATGTCAAAGCTCAGCGTGAGATCTTTGACCGGTTCACCGTTCTCATCGATAAAGCGGATACAGAAGTCACTCAACCCGGGGCCGTTGATAACGGCGCCGCGAATGACGTTTCGCCCCTTCTTGAGCGTGAGGCGTTTGGAGACGCAGTCATCCATCACCATGCGCCGGTCGCCGGAGAGGATGACAGCTTCCTCGCCGTTGAGCCACCACATAGATGCCGAATTGGAACCGACAGCCATGCGAACGCTCTTCATTTCCCGCGGGCTGTTGACGACAGTGACAGCCCAGAAGAGAACGCCGTACGTCTGCTTGTTCAGACCGTAGGCGAAGCGAAAGAGCTTGACGTTGAAATTGGCGGCGTCTAGAGCATGCCATGCGAGTTCCTGACCTGCAACCGTCACCTTGTCGCCGTCGTGCGGAACTGCGGTGAACTGGTTGGAAAAGTACTCGGTATTGAAGGCGTTTCGGATGTAGCTGTCGGTAAACACGGTGTTGCTGCGGTTCGGTTTGTTGATCGGCTCGAGAAGCAGCCAACGCTGAAGAAAGCCGTCGGCGTCAGGAGCTTTGGCTGCCGATGCGGCTGGCGTGAAGTACGGCGCGAGGCTGCGGCTGGTATCGCCCGTTGCGGTGCCGAGAGCAGCGCTGCCAGACGTGGCAGAGATGACTTGAAACGCGAACACAACCATGACGACGAACACCAGCATCAGAAAGTTGCGGAATATCTTCATAGTAGACCTTTCGCAGAATTTTCGATTCTTGTTCACGACACGAGAACAAATCTCACTTTGAATTGTCATTGTACACACATCGTGCCACTTTATCAAGTGTTTCAAACGGCGGGCAGTGGTATACTTTGAAAGTCAATGTCATTCCGGCGAAAGCCGGTCCAAGGACTCGACTCGTCGAGAATCCATGCCATTAAACCTGGATGTCCCCCTTAGGGGGACATGACAAATCTTTTTTATTCAGAATACTCAAAGTGTAACACTACCAAACGGCGAGTAGTGGGCTACTTTAACTCCAAAAGAAGCGAGAAAGTTTGTCTATGCTTGCGTTCCCAAACAGACAGAGTGCGCAAAAACCAATCCTCGGTTTTGTCATTCCCACGTGCCGAAGGGCTCCTTCGGAAAATCCAGTTTATATTCGCAGAGTATGGATTCCCGCTTTTCCCAAGGGGATGCCTTTGGCACGCGGGGATGACACCTCAGTGGACTTGTCACACAGTCTGAGAGTTTAGGAACGAGATGACGGGATGAAAATTTATAGAATAAGAGTTTCATCTCAAGTTGTTTACTGAAAAAATGATTTGTACTATTAACTGAATCTGTATATCAAACGTGCTGTTTTTTCGTACTATTGCTTTATTAATCCACAGCCGATTTGTTCTTCACTTCGATTTCTGGTCCCGGGAGCGAGATATAATCCGGAGTCAATAAAACATTTTTAGGAGTGTGATATGAATTATAAATCCTTAGTTTTTATATTGATCGGGTTATTTTTAACAATCGCGAAAGTTTTTTCACAAGATCAGAATTTTTACATTTTCCTCTGCTTTGGACAATCAAACATGGAGGGCTTTCCGGGAATTGAAGCGCAGGATACGACGATCGCGGATGATCGTTTCCAGGTTCTGGCGACAGTTGATTTTCCAAAATTAAACCGAGAAAAGGGGCATTGGTATCCTGCCGTCCCTCCGTTGTGCCGTCCGTTTACCGGTCTTTGCCCCGCCGATTATTTCGGCAGAACAATGGTCGCCAATCTCCCCAAGAACATCAGAGTGGGAGTTGTGGTCGTTGCGGTGGCAGGGTGCAAAATTGAACTGTTCGATAGGGCCAATTATCAGGCGTACGATTCAACAGCTCCAGCGTGGATGAAAAACATCATCAAGCAGTACGACGGGAATCCATATCAGTATCTTGTGGGCATGGCAAGGTTGGCGCAGAAAGAGGGGG
>JBAUMC010000049.1:0-91939 GCA_049578505.1 Bacteroidota bacterium
GGTACTGATAGACATTATATCCTTCAAATGTGTAATTGAAGGGAGTGTATCCTTTTCCGACAAAATGTTCGGTATTGGCTGAAGCAACAGGATCACCCCACGAAAGAACAATTTCTTTGTCCAATACCGCGACATTGACCACTGGTGCCGGCGGAGGGACCGCAACCTGAAAGAGGTTACTGTAAGTGGCTTGAGCAACATCGTCATTTCCCTTCAAGGCAGTGATGCTTGAGAGGTAATCGGCACCCAAACCAACCAAGGCGGCTACAACAACTTCCTGCGTATCGCCAGGGGCCATCGAAAATGGACCTGAGGAGAGCTGCATGCGAACGTCAGCCGGTGCTGAAACTGCGCCCGGACCAATAAAAGTGAATGCACTCGATGCTCCAATCGTCGGGTCACCAGGATAGCAATAAGTACCTCCGTTAGTTATTGTCGGATCAAACGGTTGACCCGTAGAGCTTACCAATCCTCTCATAGAATTGTACGTTTGTTGCGGACCGTTTAATATACCAATCGGAGGTCCAATATATATGGTGTTGAGGAAAAAAGTGAATGCTGTCATAGGCAGATTCTTGTAACCAGGAACATACCTACCTTCGAAGATAGCTGTATCACTCGCCGATCCCAGCACTTTGGGCCCTTGGAAAAAATCAAACCCAGCTGAAGGAGGTGGAAGATTTATACTTGCAAAATTCGCGTCCCTCGCGTACCCATTGTAAGCGTACCCAAGACTTCTTGTTGTATCACAGCCAGTAGCATCGTCTCCGGCGAATCCAATATCAGGATCCGCCCATTGCGCTACATACATCGTATCTAAAGCAACTCCGCTCTTGTTAATGAGCTTGTAGCTGACGAAAATGGTTTTTCCCAATGGCCCCTGTTTGTTGTAGGCCCAAATGGTGCGCTGCACTTCAATGCCTATCGGATTCGAACCATATAAATTAATAGTTAACGTCGGATTCATATCATTCATGACCATCCATAGAGTCTGATCCGCCCCCGGATAACCCGGTATGTCGATACCCGGTTCATACAAACCATCATGGTTGACGTCGGTGTAAGGCGCACCTTGGGCGGCCGGCCATTGATTCCAATCATTCCAATACTGTTGAAGCAGATCGTTGGCGCTGTAATTTTCGAAGCGGTCGATGTAGGCAGTTTCACTGTTTTGCAGAATAGAAATTTCCTGGCTAATCGTATCTTGATTGGTTGTGGGTCTCATCTCCGGTCGGACACGATACGTCCTGTTTGCAGGATCGTTCGGGTCGGCAGGCACTGGCTGGGTTGTCGCAGTCCCCTGTTGGATTATTGCTCCGGCCTGCAAGCCATGCTCGTAGGTCGAACCGCCGCAATAGAGTGTGCCGGCTTTGAAGGCAGTCCAGACGAGACCGTCTTCAAAAACACAAGTGCCTACATTTGAGCCTTTCGGGAATTCGAATCCTTCATCGCTCGTCGAAAACGGATTGAAAGATCCGTCTCCGTTATTTGCATAATAGTTGAAGATATCGTTGATGTCCATAGCTCTATAAACATCGCCTGTTGTCGTTCTCGCAAGACGCGCTCTGTTCTTTGCTTGAGTCGGTTTTCCGGCAAACGTTGCTTGAGCTACAGTCAGTACGAAGATGATAAAAATGCATATTCTCGATCTAATCCTATCCATAAAAACCCCAATCGGAAATACCTAACAGAAGAGAACGTAGAACTGCGGATGTGTATAATTTTTTAACTTAGCCTTTTCGGTGACATTAGGTTCTGATGAAAGCAATTGCAGAAGAGAATGTCCCCGGAAAATTATTATATGTAGTGCCGTTGGAAGAATCGTGGAAGAGCCCTCCCTTTTGTCAGGTGTGATAAGGCAAAGTTACTGCTTGAGGTAGATAGAAGCAAGCCTGAGGTGGTGTTTGCGGTGACTCAGTTTCGATGATAGATTTCTGATCGATCTACTTCTTCGTTCTCTGTTGCCAGAGAAAGAAGCAAAGTCCCGCTGTACGGGATCCCGCCTTTCATATTTTTGGAAAACGGGAAGAGCCTCTCGGAATCGGAACCCTTGCGATGCTTCGCTCCAGCATCCCGGAGAAAACGGCTCTCACTTGTTTGCCGGCCTTTCGATGAGCCGTTTTCTCAACGCGCGCATCGCTCGCTTTCGCACAACGCCGCCGATTCCGAGAATTTTTCAAGGTCAGCGTTTTCAATAACTCGAAATCGTCGGGTGCGAGGGGGGTAGGATTCAATCGAAGGGTTTCAATTTCGGCTTTAGAGCACGGTCCTGGAATGTTCAACAATTGCACATTGCCGAAATTGACGGCAGGTGCGGCTGAGATTGAATCCGCGCGTTACGATTTCGAAAGATTTCTTTGGTTACTTTCTTTCTCGGAAAGAAAGTAACAATGCCAAGCATTCGCATCAATTCCCAAAATGAGTCAATAATGAGGACTAGGAAATGGATTACATTAAAGGAAAAATGTTTTTCTCGAAGAGGCGGATAATTAAGGCAAAGTTTATTCGGACAGTTTTTTCGTCGCTCACAAAATAAACATGCTCATCGTTTGGACAAGCGGTTTTCCCACTTTGTTTCCTTTTTCTTTTCACTATGATTCGCAAAGCGGGCTAGCACGAACAAGAGGTCAGAGAGACGGTTGAGGTAGACGAGAACATTTTCATTGATCTCTTCCGAACGGGAGAGGTGAACTGTCGAACGTTCCGCGCGCCGGCAGACCGTTCTGGCGTAATGGAGGTGCGAGGCGACGTGAGTACCGCCGGGAAGAATAAACGAGGTCAGCGGACGGAGCGATAATTGAAGCGAGTCGATGATCCCCTCAAGCGACGAAACATGCGCACGGCCGACCCGAGGAACGAGCGATCTTTTTCCGGCTTTGCGCGTAGCCAAATCTGCGCCGAGAACAAACAGGTCGTTTTGAATTTTTTGTAATATTTGATCAACCTTTTTTTTCGGCTTCAATGCCCGGACGATGCCGATAAGAGAATTCAACTCGTCAACAGCCCCGTATGCTTGGATGCGCGGTCCATCTTTCGGCACACGGTCTCCCCCGAACAAACCGGTCTCCCCCTTGTCTCCCGTCCTGGTATAGATTTTCATCTAAAACTGTGTTGTTTAGCGGTTGATTCCAAAGAGGGTTTGTTCCCTCCGACGAAATCATTTTTTCTTATGTCTGTTCTTCCAAAATTCGGGCAGTTCATCATAAAAATAGGCAGATGTTCTGATGCCGCCAAAGAAATTACCCAAATTTATGAACTCATCAGGAGAATGGGCGTTTTCGTCCGGGAGGCCAAAGCCGAGAAGCACGGTGTCGATCCCGAGCACTTTCTTAAATTGAGCAACAATTGGGATCGATCCCCCTTCACCCTGATACAACACTTTTTTCCCGAACCCTTTTTGTAGAGCAGCGACGCCTGCTTTTACCCCCGGGCTGTCGATCGGTGTAATCGCTCCCTCCCCTCCATGCAACGCCCGCACTTTCACATTGACGGTCTTCGGTGCGATTTTCTTGAAATGCTTCTCAAAAAGCTTTGAAGCCTTTGCTGAAGTTTGGTCCGGCACCAATCGCATAGAAATTTTTGCAAATGCCTTTGCCGGAAGCACCGTCTTCGCACCTTCTTCGGTATACCCTCCCCAAATTCCATTGCATTCAAGCGTGGGACGCGACCAGAGCCGCTCGAGGGTCGTGAATCCTTTTTCTCCATACAGTTGCTTGAGCCCCAGATCCTTTGCGTAGTCCCTCTCCTTGAAGGGGAGTTTCTTAAACGAATCGCGCTCGGTTTTGCTCAAAGGGCGGACATCATCGTAAAATCCCTTTACGGTGACTTTCCCGTTTTTGTCGTGAAGGGAAGCGATCATCTCGCACAACACCTGGACGGGGTTATGAACAGAACCCCCGAATGAGCCGGAATGTAAATCGCGGTTCGGTCCGGTCACTTCGACTTCCATGTACGAAAGGCCGCGTAAGCTGTAGCAAATAGATGGAACTCCTTTCGCGAACATCCCGGAATCTGAAATAACGGCGAGGTCGGCTTTGAGCAACTCGGTATGCTCTTCAACAAATTTATCGAGGTTCTCGCTTCCAACCTCTTCTTCCCCTTCGATCAACATCTTGACGTTGACCGGCAGCGCTGCATGTTCTTTCATGTAGGCTTCGATCGCTTTGAAATGGATCAGCACTTGTCCTTTGTCGTCGGCCGCACCGCGGGCATAAAGATTTTCACCCCGGATCGTCCCTTCAAACGGCGGCGAGGTCCATAGGTTTAACGGATCGACCGGTTGAACGTCGTAATGGCCGTACAAAAGGACGGTCGGTTTTCCTGGGGCGTGCAGCCATTCGCTGAACACCAGCGGATGCCCCCCCGTCGGTAGAATCTGAACATTCTCCATTCCGATTGTTTTCATCTGTTCCGACACCCACTCCGCGCATCTGCGAATATCATTATCGTGTTCTTTTTGCGAACTGACGCTCGGGATGGCGAGGAATTCCTTCAACTCCGAAAGATACCGTTCCTTGTTCGACTCGATATATGGTAAGACTTTTTCCATTATTGATCCTCGATATGATTAAAAAAATATCAGTGTAATTTTTTGGCGTAACTATTTTATCCAGCTCCCCGATTCAACATCGTTTGAAAGCGTGAGCAATGCAAATGATTCGCCGTCGCCGTGAGTGGCCAAGAGCATCCCTTGCGACTCGACCCCCATTAACTTCGCGGGGGCAAGGTTGGCCACGACGATGATCGTTTTTCCGACCAGCTCTTCCGGCTTCCGCTGTTGGGCGATGCCCGCGACGATTTGCCTCCTCTCCGTTCCGATTTCAACCTGAAGCTTCAACAACTTCTTTGACTTTGGGACGGCTTCGCATGCGATGACCTTGGCAACCCGTAAATCGACCTTCTGAAATTCCTCGATCGAGATTGACGGCTTGAAAGGGAGCATGACTTTTTCAGCTGACGATGCCGCATCTTCGCTTGGCGGTTTCAACTTCTGCAATTCTGTTTCGATAGCGTTGTCCTCGATTTTTTTAAAAACAATTTCGGCTTTTTGCAGTTGATGGCCTGCCGGGAGTTTGCTCTCACCCGCTTCCGTCCATCGCTCACCCGAGAGCGGCGACGACATACCGACCATTTTCCAGATTTTCTCGGAAGAAAATGGAACGACGGGCGAAAACAACACGGCCAGACCGCGAACAATCTGTAAACATATATTCAGCGTAGTCGCACATCCCTCCGGCTGCGACCGGATTGTCTTCCACGGTTCGCTGTCGTTAAAGTATTTATTTGCAGCACGTGCAAGGTTCATCACCTCGGCAGCCCCTTCACGGAACTTGAACTTTTCGAACAATACCCCCGCGGCATCCGGAGTCTTCTTGAGAACGGCAAGGATTTCCCGATCCCGCGCATTGAGGGGTCCGAGAGGCGGGACCACGCCCCCAAAATTTTTTTCCGCAAAGGCAATTGTCCGGTTGACAAAATTCCCGTAAATATCGGCCAGCTCGTTATTGCTCTTTGCCTGGAAGTCCTTCCAGTAGAAATCCGAATCCCGGGTTTCGGGCAAAATTGTCGTCATCGTGTAGCGCAGCAAATCGGGCTCGAACGATGCGAGGACATCTTTTACATAGATAGCATTGTTTCGGCTTTTTGAAAACTTTCCCCCTTCAAGATTCAAAAATTCGTTTGCAGGAACGTTGTCGGGCAAGATGTAACCTCCCTTTGCCATCAACATTGCGGGAAAAACGATACAATGGAAAACAACGTTATCTTTCCCGATGAACGCAATGTATTGCGTTGCCTCATCCTGCCAATAATCTTTCCACTTCTCGGGGTTGCCGGTCCGCTGTGCCCATTCCTTGGTGGAGGAAATATAGCCGAGCACTGCGTCGAACCATACATACAGGACTTTATTTGGAAAATTATCAAGCGGAACCGGCACGCCCCAGTTTAAGTCCCTCGTCACCGCGCGATCCTGCAATTTCTCCTTGAACCAGCTTTCGCAATACTGAACCACGTTGTCTTTCCATTCCTTGTGGGACCTGACGTACTGTTCGAGGCGCGTTTGAAAATCCCCCAGCGGCAGATAAAAGTGGGTCGTGCTGCGCACAACCGGCGTCGTTCCGCATAGCTTGCACTTGGGGTTGATAAGCTCGATGACGTTCAACCATGTCCCGCAGTTTTCGCACTGGTCGCCCCGTGCGGATTCATAGCCGCACACCGGGCATGTCCCTTCGACGTACCGGTCGGCCAGAAACATCTTGTTCACTTCGCAGTACAATTGCTGCTCTTGTTTCTCTTTCAGTATTTTTTTCGAGTAGAAATCAAGAAAGAACTCCTTCGACGTCTCATGATGAATGGGAAGAGAAGTCCTCGAATAGTTATCGAAACTGATCCCAAGATCCGCGAAAGACGAAACATTCATTGCATGGAAACGGTCGACAATCACTTGGGGCGTCACACCCTCTTTATCAGCTGTGATCGTAATCGGAACTCCGTGCTCGTCGGATCCGCAGATAAACAGGACGTCTCGGTGCTGCAGACGTTGGTACCGGACAAAAATATCGGCAGGAATGTATGCACCGGCAAGATGTCCGAGATGAATCGGACCGTTGGCATACGGAAGAGCGGCCGTTACAAGTATTCTCTTGAACTTACTTTGCATTCAGCAATATTCTTTTTAGCTGGATTGAGACCGAAAGCAACACTAATGGAAGATACACATTTCCCCGTAGAAGTTCGAGCCCGCGTTCGACCGCAACAATTGTTGCCGGAAAATTTGAATCTTTAAATCGTGCAAGGAACCGATTCAAGTCCTCCCGCTGGTCCTGATTGATGATACCGGCCCCGGCTTCTTCTTTCATCATCAAAACATCACGGAACCAAATCAGGAGCAGCAGAAGTAATTGCTCAACGGCCTTTCGGTCGTTTTCTGCAACTCGCTCTTCGACCTCCTCCAGCAGTTTCAGGCTTCGTCCGCTGAGGATCGAACGAAGAAATTCCACCGCCTCGGTTCGGTGTGAAACGACATCCTCAGAGAAGAGATCCAGCGCGTATGAATAATCGCCTCCGGCAAGACGTGAGATGAGCTGCGCTTGTTCATTAGGGATATTCTCGCGTTCAACTAGCGCCCGTTCTATCTCCTCTTCGTGAAGAGAATCACACCGAACGCTTTGACATCGGGAAATTATTGTCGGCGGGAGTTTTTCTTTCCGGGATGTCGTCAATAAGAAGATCGTATCGATGAGAGGTTCTTCCAGGACTTTCAACAATGAGTTTGCCGAAGTATCGCTCATCATTTCAGCGTCGCAAATAATGAATACCTTTTTCCCTTTTTCAAATGCGGAGAGAGACGATTCCTTCTTGATTTCACGGATACTTCCGATATTAATTTGTGTTGCTTTCGGTATCTCCATATGGAAGTAAGGATTCTTCGCTTTTTGTTCGAGCTGGCTCCGTATCTCTTCCCTGATATCGGGCTGGAATTTCGCTTCGCCCGATTCTCCCCCTTTTTCCTGTTTTGCCGCCGGAAGAGCAAACACCAATTTCACGTTCGGGTGCTGAAGATTTTGCATCTTCTTGCAGCTCGCGCACGCATCACACGCAACGGTTCCCCCCCGTTCGCACAAGAGTGTCTTTGCAAATTCAATAGCGAGCGCGTCTTTTCCGGCCCCGCGCGGCCCCCAGAGCAAATAGGCATGAGCGATCCTCTCTTGCTCGATTGAACGCCGAAGGATATCCTGCGCACGTGATTGACCGATAATTGAATTCCAGCTCATTGACCTTTAGAATGACTGTCCGATTCCGATTTGCATAATACTGAATGACCCCGTGAAGAATTTCTGTTTGAATATCCATTGCTGCGACGGTGTCTCCTTTGGATCATACACCCTGAAGCCAAGGTCAAACCTCAGCGGGCCGACAAAGGTCGCGTACCGCAGACCGGTACCCGCCGCGATTGCTATGCTTCTCCCCTTGATCTCACCAAGGCCGTTCCAAAGGTTTCCGTAGTCAACGAACATCACCCCTGAAATGTTGTCGAGATTTAAGAACAACAACTTTCCGGACTCGGGAAATAAATTCGAACGGGCTTCGATATTCCCTTCGAGAATAACGTTGCCCCCTTGGGCGGGGTTGTCAAATGCGGCCAAGTCAAACGACTTCCAACCCCTGATACTGCCGTTGCCCCCCGCATAGAATTTCCTGGTCGGCGGAACAGGTGTTTCATTATCAGGGTTGTAGAGCTCAGCAACGCCGCCGTGCAGCCTGAACGCCCAGACGACGGATTTCGATCCGCCATTGGAAAAATAATACCGGTTCACAAATTCCACTTTGTAATACTGGGAGTACGGCAGGCCGGACCCAAAGCTGTTCAGGAGCTTCGGGATAAGTCCCGCTTCCTCCAATGAAATTGAACGGAAGAATCCAAGCGACGGGGAGAACACATCGTTCGTTCTATCCTGCTGCAGCGTTAACGTAAGAATCGAATTAAATTGCTTCTCACGGGTACCTGTAAAGTCGGCGGGATTGACCTGGGTCGTGTCACTGATGCTCACACCGACGCGCTCGAGGTTCCAGTCGGCGAAGCCGCTCGTCGTTGTTGAAAACTTTTTGCTGAAACCGATCCGATTCCTCAGTGTATTAAGATTATAGTATGTTTGCTTTTCGTATTCCGTTGAGACTGTCCAGCTCGCACTCGTCTTGTTGCTGAAGAAATACGGCTGGACCATCTGCATTTGGAGGTCGGAGTTCGTCAGGAGCGTCGGTTCGCTCAATCCTTCCTTGAAAACTCCTCCGAGGTTTAAATTGTCTATCGATTCCAGGCGGAACCTCATCCGCGCAGAGAGGCTTCTTGCGTCACCGTAAAAATTGTGATGATCGTACCCGAGCCCCAAACCCGTATTGAGAGTGCTATTCTCGTCGTCAATCAGGGCTTCAGGCGTCACCTCCTGCAATTCTCTCGACCGGAGAAGGACTCTGATGGGAATAACCGGAGGCTTCAGCGTATCAAGAGGAGGCTGAGATTCTATTTTGGCGCTTTCAAAAAGACCAAGGCGATTAAGGTTTTGCTCGCTTTCCATTTTCTTTTCTTCGCTATACACTTCCCCTGGAGTGAAGTCTAGCTCTCGGATGACGACGGTCGAATCGACATACCATTGATTCAGGTTAATACTTATTGAACCGAACTCATAGCGCTGACCCGGGCGGTACCAAAACTTTACGGAATAATTATCGGTCGAATAGTAGCGAATAGCGGTAACGCTGTCTATGCCCGCGTACGTGTAACCGTTATTCAACAAGATGCGAAGCACACGCAAACGTTCCTGTTCAATCGCGTCCTTGATGAACGGGGAACCCTGTTTCACGAGAGGCGCATCAAAAATTTCTTTTTTAACATCGGCCGGGAGGCTGTCAACTCCGATCACATTCAGCGTGTCTATAATTGATCGTCTATTTTCCCGAATCAGGATTTCGAGGTCCACCCTCTTGTCATCTGCGTCGAAGTGGAGCGAAGTATCAACGACGGCATGAGAATATCCGTTGTCCTTCAGATACTGGCGCAACCGTATCACGTCGCCGTCGAACAATATCGGGTCGAAGTACACCGGTTTTGATCCGATCTTTTTATAGACGTCATTATATAGAAAAGTCCAAAAGCGCGCGGGGGTCTCGACGGTCTGTAGGACATTTCGGTAGACATCCTTGGAGGTTGTTCCATCAATCTTGAGGATGATGCTGTTCACTTCATACTGTTCGGGAACATTCTTGTTTTGCACTGCATATGCACGCGGCGAACACGCTAACATTAACAGAATGACAACGGCATACCGGAAAAAATCTGATGATCGAGATACCGGTAATTGGCTGGCTTGAATTTTCATTGGAAGTATTGGCGCGAACGAAAAACCCAGCACAGAGCGGCTGGGTTTTCTCCATCGGCTTATGATAAAATAATGATTACACAAGAGACAAACAATGAGCAGAACGTCTAAAATAGAGTAGCGAACGGCGGAGCGGATTAGTATTCACCTTCATCTTCATAGAAGAAATCTTCGTCCGTCGGATAGTCGGGCCAAATCTCTTCCATGCTTTCGTATGGTTCATCACTGTCTTCTAATTCCTGCAGATTCTCCAGCACTTCAATGGGTGTCCCTGTACGAACTGCGTAGTCAATAAGCTCTTCCTTCGTCGCGGGCCACGGCGCATCTTCGAGATATGATGCCAGTTCCATTGTCCAAATCATAACTACTCACTCTCCAAAATAAATTTTCTTTCACAAAAAATGCCGAAGTTAGATTCATTGCTCTTTTGTGAGCGCCAGCTGTTCGCGTATTTGCTTATAGTCAACATCGTCGATGAAATATGATACCGGATCCACTTTTTTGCCGTTCAGCCGAACTTCGTAGTGCAAATGCGGCGCTGTCGAAAGACCGCTGTTCCCCGAGTACGCGATAAGATCGCCGCGCCGAACCTTTTGTCCTACCCGAGCGGCAGGTCTAAGCAAATGGGCATACCAGGTTTTGTACCCAAACCCGTGGTTCACTTCAACGGCTATTCCGTATCCACCGCCGGTGCCGCCCGCCGACTCGATAACGCCGTCCCCTGCTGCATAGATGGGAGTCCCCACATCGTTGGCGATATCGACACCTTCATGCATTCGAACAATTCCCAGAATAGGGTGAAGTCGCATTCCGAAATCATGAATATTGTACGCACCGGACATCGGTTTAATGGCAGGAATATGGGCGAAGAGTTCTTTATTGTATTTTGACTTGTTGTAAATATCCTGGTAGCTCTGCTGTTGAAAGACCACCTCTTTATCCAACTTGTCAAGCAATTGATCGGCAGAACTCATGAGATCGCTCGCATCTTTCGAAACAAGTCCGAGATTTGTTTCTCGCTTCGTGCCTCCTGTCCCGATCAACCTCGTGTCTTGATCAATGTGAGGCAGGTTGACTGCCAGACGGAGCTGATTCTCTCTATCCGACAGCCTGTCCATAGTCTGCGATAAATCAGACAACCTTGTCGAGAGAGTTTTGACTTCTTCTTTCAACAACGTATTTTCAGTCGATAAAAAGTTTACCCGGTCGAAATCGATTCCCAGCACATCTCCGAGGTAATGATTCGCTATAACGATCGCGCCCAGCGCGGCGATAGCGAAGACGATGACCAGAACGGAGAATTTTGTCTTAAAACCTCTTGCTTCGACAAACGATACGTTTTCTTCCGAGTAAAAAAATAGTTTTCGGCTTTTTTTCATCCATCCTCGCGATAAGTGAACTTCTCTTCAGTTCGAGCAATCTAGCCTGAAAATATAAAAATTAACATGTTTTGTCAAGGTGAAAGGTCACAGACCCCTATTTTCACAAAAACCTGCGTAATTGGACTGCTACGCTCGATTATTTACTCGAAATCGTGCTCAAAATAGTCTATTGCACGCTTCGCATTTCTTTTATTTTTTTGAGCAATAACCGTTTCCAATCGTTTGGAAAATTCCTTTGCGGCATCGTAGCCATAATGTTTCAAGAGATAATCAAGGGCGATGACTTCTGCAATCACAGTGACGTTTTTGCCGGGGAAAATCGGGAGCTTGATGTGAGGAACTTCGACATCCAAAATAGAGATAGTGGACAGGTCCAAACCTGTCCGGGTAAAATCTTCGGTCGCCTTCCATTCCATCAATTCAACTACGACCTCCACTCTTTTCTGGAATCGAATCGCTCTGATTCCGAAAATGCTCTGCACGTCGATAAGACCGATACCCCTGATTTCCATGAAATGTTTCACCAGATCTGTCCCAGCACCGATAAGAATGCCTTCCCCTTTTCGGGTAACGTTTACAACATCGTCCGAGACAAGGCGATGGCCTCGTTCTATCAAATCAAGTGCGATTTCACTTTTGCCGATGCCGGATCTCCCGATGAATAAAAGGCCTAGTCCATAGACGTCGACAAACGAACCGTGAATCGTCGTTTGTGGGGAGAATTGATCGTCGAGAAAATCGCTAAGGAAATAGACCGCCTTTGTCGTTTCGAGGGAGGTGCGAAACATGGGAACATTGTGGTCGGCAGCGAGCTGGACAAGCTCCGGGTCGATAGAATTATCGCTTGTCACAATAATGCAAGGAATGGCAAACTTAAACAGTGTGTTGAAAGACTTGATCCTCTCTTCAAGCGGCATGCTGTTGAGATAGCGAATTTCCGTATTGCCGAACACTTGAACGCGGTCGTACGTAAACAGTGCAACGTAACCCGCGAGGGCCAATCCAGGCCGGTGAATGCTTTTATCACGAATCGTGTTGTCGAAGCCGACCTTCGTTAAGGGCTCGAGCTTCAGCCGGGTTTTGTTGGTTTCGTAAAGGAAGCCGACGGTAATGCTGTGTTTGCGAATCTCTTTAGCGGACTCAAGTTTCATCGTCAGTGCATCAATAGTTATTAATCTTTTGCGGAGATTTTTCGAACTTTACTTTTTGCCTTTTCATGGAGCTTGCTCTTGTACTTTACGAGCTGGCGTTCAAGTTTTGCCACGGCGGTATCGACTGATTTTTGGTAATCATCGGACTTTTGGACGGCCTTTAACAACGTTCCGTAGACCTTGAGATGGATTTCAGCAACCTTAAGGCTGTTCCGGGTACGCTCAAAACTAAGAATAATGTCAGATTTAACGATGCCGTCGTAATACCGTTCCAATTTTTTGACAGCATCGAGGGCATAATCACGCAGACTCTCGTGCGGCTTAAAATGCCGCGCTGTAAACTTGATGTCCATGATACCTCCCTCCAATTCTTATCACAGGATTGACGACAGCTCTTGCCCGGCCGTTCCTACGAGGCCTTCGGGTGAGCCTGCCGATAGACTTTCTTCAAACGCTCCGAGGTCAAATGCGTATATATTTGTGTTGTGGAAAGGCTTTCGTGGCCGAGCAGTTCTTTCACCGCAAATATATCGGCGCCGCGATCCAACATATGCGTCGCAAATGAATGTCGGAGGACATGGGGGCTTTGCTGCCGAATCTCTGATACTTCCCTAAAATATTTTTTGACGATGGCATTGACAGCGCTCGGATAGAGGCGTTGACCTTTTGCCGTGAGGAAGACCGCCTTCTCCTCAGCCGCGCCTTTGACGCTCATCAATTGTTTTCTTAACACCAAGTATCGTTCAAGGGCTTCATGCGCTTTCTTTCCAAAAGGGAGAATCCGCTGTTTGTTCCCTTTGCCCACGACCTTAACCGTTCTCTCATAACCATCGATATCGTCCGTGTCGAGCTGCACAAGTTCTCCCCGCCGCATTCCCGTACTGTACAATAATTCAAGAAGGGCCGCGTCGCGGGAACCGAGAGGCCCCGCCGTATCCGGCAGCGCCATCAGCTTTTCAACAGCGGGCTCGTCGAGGAATTGCGGAAGCTTCTTTTCGGCTTTCGGCGTGACAACATTGCTCATCGGATTGGCTGGCAGGAGTTTTCTGCGAAGAGCGAACTTGAAAAAAGAACGGAGCGTGGAAATTTTCCTAATGACGCTTTTTTTGGCCATGCCGCTGTCGAGCATAACCCCGAGAAACGACCGCATGATCTCCTGGTCAATCAGTTCAGGATGCTCCAGCATCTCCGGGAATTTTTCGTGAAGGAAGGCTTGAAACTGCAAAAGGTCTTTTGAATACGAGATGTGAGTATGAGGAGAAAAATTTTTCTCGCGATCAATGTATTCCAGAAACTGTTCCATCGCGTGAGTGAGCATCGGGTGGCCGTCAGACTGCTATAGCTGTTTCTTCACGGACGAATTCTTCCTTGCAATTCGGGCACAATAAGTACTCCCCTTTCTTCTTCGAACTTTTCTGGACAAGGTACGGATTCTTGCAGTTCTCACACTCCTGAATCACCGGCTTGTCCCATGAAACGAAATCACATTCCGGATAACGGGAACAACCGTAAAAATTCCTCTTCCGTTTTGTCTTCCGTTCGATCACATCCCCCTCTTTGCACTTCGGACATTTTATTCCCATCGAGATTGGTTGCGTATAATTGCACTTCGGGTAGTTCGAGCACCCCAAAAAAGTCCCGAAGGGCCCCCCCTTTACGACGAGGTCACCGCCGCATTGTCTGCACTTCAAACCGATGGTATGTTGAAGTTTTTCCACATCTTCATCAAGCGGCTTTCTGTTCTTGCACGCGGGGTATCCGGTGCAGGCTTTGAACTGACCGTAACGGCCCCACTTGATAATCATCGGCTTGCCGCACAGCTCGCACAATTCGCCAGTCTCTTCCTGGAGCGATTTCTTAAGCCTCCCGGTTTCCTTCTCGACATGGTGCAGCGATTCGATGAAAGGATGATAGAAATCTTCCATCACCTGCACGTAGTTGTTCTTTCCAGAAGCGATGGTGTCGAGCTCCTCTTCCATCAGCGCCGTAAATTTTACGTTGAGAACTTTGGGAAAACTGTGAACGAGAAGCTTGGTCACCACCATTCCCAATTGGGTGGCAAACAGTTTTCTCTCTTGCTGGTCAACATACTTCCTGTCGACAATGGTGCTGACAATGGCGGCATAAGTGCTCGGTCGCCCGATGCCAAGCGATTCCAACTCTTTCACCAAGCTGCTCTCGGTGTATCGTGCAGGGGGTTTGGTGAAATGCTGCTTCGGCAATATATTCCGGAGGCTCGCCTGTTGGCCTGCTTTGAGGTTTGATGGAATTTTGGATGTAGGGTCTTCGTCGTCTGAAATACCCTTTTCCTCGACCATATCATCATAGACCTGGAGAAAACCGCGGAAGATTGGCACTGAACCCGTTGCCCGGAAGGTGTAATCCCCTCCTTTAATGTCCACGGAAACTTGCTCAAAGGTGGCAGCAGTCATCTGACACGCGACAAAGCGGTTCCAAATCAACTCGTACAGTGCATAAATATCCTTATCCAAATGCTTTTTAATATGCTTTGGAGCCAGCTTTATCGACGTCGGACGGATCGCCTCGTGGGCATCCTGAGATTCTTTCCTTTTTTTGAATTGATGCGGCTCCTTGGGGAGATATTCGGGGCCGTATGAATCATAAATATATCCCCGAACGGCTGCCACCGCTTCGTCGCTTAAGCGCGTCGAGTCGGTTCGCATATATGTAATCAAACCGACAATGCCTTCATCTCCAAGGTCGATCCCTTCGTAGAGTTTTTGTGCAAGCATCATCGTGCGCTTGGCTGAAAACCGGAGCCGGCTCGCCGCTTCCTGCTGCAGCGTGCTGGTGATGAACGGTGCGGGGGCGATCCGTTTGACCGTTTTCTTTTGGATGTCGGAAATCGAATATGCTTGCTTTTTAATTTCAGCAGCATACCCCTGTGCCGTTGTCGTGTCTGAGATTTTCGGGTCAGCCCCGTCGACTTTTATTAGCTTGGCATAAAACGAGTCCGATGTCTCCGCCTGGAATTCGCCGATAATAGACCAGTACTCTTCGGGAACAAATTTTTTGATATGCTCTTCTCTCTCGCAAATAAGCCTGAGCGCAACGGATTGGACCCGGCCCGCCGAGAGACCATAAAACACCGTCTTCCAAATAAACGGACTGAGTTTATATCCCACCACGCGGTCCATGGCCCGGCGTGCCCGTTGGGAATTGACGAGGTGCTGATCGATCTTCTTCGGAGATGCCATCGCCTCTGCAATTCCCGTCGGCGTGATCTCGTGAAAAAGCACACGGAAAATGTTTTTGTTCTTTGCGTCGATTTCCTGGGCGATGTCGTAAGCGATTGCCTCTCCCTCCCGGTCCGGATCGGTCGCTATAAAAACCTTATCCGCACTTTCCGCAAGCCGCTGAAGCTTCTCGATGATTACTTCCTTGCCCGCTATCGTTTCGTACGAAACAGCAAATTTATTCTCGACATCGACACCAAGCTTGCTCTTGGGTAAATTTTTGATGTGGCCGACCGACGCTTCGACAACGAAATCTTTGCCGAGATATTTATTTATCGTCTTTGCTTTTGACGGCGATTCTACGATGATTAACGATTTACCCATACTTCAAACCTATTCGCTCCGCTCAGTGAATTGTGTCTTTACCGTTGAACATGACCCTGCTTCCGGAGCCCCGTGAATCTTCGCCCTCGAGCAATATCGAAGCAACGATTGATTTTGTTTCCTGCATGCCGGCCGCAACATAATCGGCCAGCATTACACGGTCGATAACCGTTTCAATATCTTCTTCCGAAATCAAACCAAGTTCGCGCAACTGAATGAGGTAACCGTGCGCTTCCGGAGTTAACACCATCCGTTCAGCATCATGCAGCACACGGTGAGAGTGGGGTGAACTCTTGGAGACATCCTTTATCAGGTTCTCTCCGTGGCTGATCTTTTCGTAGAGCCAGCTGAATGCGGTGCTGATTTCCGTCGGCGTGTAGCCGTTGTTCGTTAACACGCTTAAATCAATCTCCGCGATGGGAATATTGTTCCGCAATTCACCCATCAAATAAACGATGATCTCAACTATTTTTTCACGCATCGTAGTGGTTCAACCGCCTTCTTTTGTTCCGATCTTGGTCGAGGCAATGTAACAAAAAATCTCAGAGTGTCAAATAGCCAGCCCGCGACGGGCACAGAGAGCTACGTACTTCTCCTGCAGCTCAAACATTTTTTTCCGTTGTTTTGTTCTTTTGTCGTCATAGCCGAGCGCGTGCAATGTCCCGTGAATGACCAGCCGTGTAAGCTCGTTCTTCAGGCTCACTTCATATAGACGCGCTTGACGGCGCGCTTGTTTCATGTTGATGTAAATTTCGGCTTCGAGGAAGGGTTGTGTTTCAATCAGAAATGTGATGACATCCGTGTTGTCTCTATGCCCCAAATACGCCTTATTGATTTTTTTGATCGCGGTATCATCAACGAACACGCACGATATCTTTCCCTCCGGGGCATGTTCTTCTTTGAAAACAAAGGAAATAATACCCCAAATCGTCTTCTTTGAGACGCGGTATTCCCGACTGCTATACCAAACGGCGACCTCGACCATTACCGCTTTCTTCTCGCCCCAGTCTTTCTCGATTGCTCCGGCAGTACGGATTCCGTAAGTGACAGAGCAATACCCGACAGCATGACCTCGGGGCCAAGCTGGGTGAAATCACCAGAGAGCAAAGAACGGTCAACATTTGCGTAGAGCGAACACCCGCCTTCTTTTTCGATGATAAGGCCCGAAACTTTCCCGTCGCGTTGGCCGATAAACGTTACCTCGCCCAGCATTTCGCTGACAACGTACCCCGAGCAAAAATGCAATTGAAGATGAGCATTGGGAGTGTAGACGGTAACCAGATTTCCCCTCTCTCTGCCGATCATGATATTCGAATAGATTTCGACGGCGAGCTTCCGCTTCGTCGTGCCATTCCCTATCTCGAATCGGACATTGTTCCCCCTCGGCTTTCCTTTCACACCGAGGGCCTTAGCGAGTTTTTTGAAGTCTGACGGGGTGAAAACAAATGTTGTTGGTGTCATGGAAAATGGAAAAAAGAAAAAACCCCGCTGTGGAATCCTCGGGGTTTACAATTGCCTGCTTCTTGCCTCTTGAACGAAAAGCATGGTGCGAGCATGCCGAATATATGGTGCGTTACAACTCACGTTCTAATATAAAGACGGATGGCCGAATAGTCAAGTTCATTTTTCGTTACCAAGACAGCTCTAATCCTTCCCGCGCCGCCGTACATTCGAACGTGAAGTTTTTAGTTTTTATTTCCTTCTGGCACTTCATCACTATGTCATCTACCTTGTCGTCGCTGCGATTCGGTTCATGGTGGAATAAGACAAGATGTCGCGCGTTTGCTTCGGCTGCGACTTTGAGTGTGAACAAGTAATGAGAATGACCCCAGCCGATCTTATCAACGTATTCTTCTGGCGTGTAGGTGCAATCGTGAATGAGGATGTCGGCATTTCTGGCAAAATCGAATACCCTCTGGTTGGGATCACCGGAGAGGGCAGCATATTTTTCGAGGACAATTTTTTCGAAGTTGGACATCCGACCGGCGACTTCTTTGTCGAACGGTTCGTTGTCGCTGATATAGACAAGTGTTTTTCCCTTGTATTCAAGCCGGTATCCGACGGTGAATCCTGGATGATTCACATACATCGTCCGTACGTGCGCGCCGAAGATCGTAAATTCTTCCTCGCCAATGGGACGAAAATTTATCTTCGCCTTCAATTCATTCAACTGAACGGGAAAGTAGATCCTGTTCATCTGGTCGGCAATAATACGCTGAAGATTTACCTCCCTCCGTTCGGTGCCTATTATGGTAATCTCATTCCCCGAGATGAGTGCCGGTTTAAAAAATGGAAATCCTTGAATATGATCCCAGTGCGGGTGGGTGATGAGAAGGTAGGTTTTCAGCGACTCCCCGTTAGCAATGAGATGATCGCCAAAAGCACGGATCCCCGTTCCGGCATCAAATATAATCAACTCGTCGTTGTCAAGCCGAAGCTCAAGCGATGGCGTGTTTCCCCCGTAGCGAACCGTCGCCTTGCCGGGTGTCGGGATTGAACCGCGGACACCCCAGAATTTTAATTTCATTGCGTTATCTCTGTCTTAAAATGAGAAATCGAAATTAGATTCTGTATTGTGCAACATAATCAACGTAATTTTGCGCAGATTGAATGAGAGATTGTCGTTCTTCCTCGGTCAAAGGCCGTACGACCTTTGCTGGGACTCCCGCTGCCAACATCCCCTCTGGAATTACCGAATTACCTACAACGACCGCGCCGGCCGCTACAAAAGAATACGGGCCAATACGCGCATTATCCAGGATAATGGCCCCCATGCCTATCAGAGAAAAATCGTTGACCGTCGCCGCGTGAACAACCGCATTGTGTCCTACGGTAACGCTTGAACCAATAATTAATGGGTATCGTCCATGCGTGACGTGAAGCACCGAAGCATCCTGAATATTTGTCCGCTCGCCTATTCGTATGAAATTCACATCCCCACGAACAACCGCATTGAACCAAACGCTGCTCTCTTTTCCAACTTCAACATCTCCGATGACGTGGGCCCCCTCTGCTATAAACACGCTTGGATGAATTCTTGGTACGATACCGCGGTACGGTATGATGCTCATCGTCTCTCAGTCTTGAGGAGCCCGCGGCGGGACCCATCCGGGACGGTTCCATTTTATTAATTCAAGCCGCACGCTTCCGATGATCACCTTCATTCTCGCGATTATCGGCACGGCTGCCTCATCGTTGCTGAACCATCCGGAAAACCCCCCCGTAAGCCCGAAAATTCCGACGAAATCCGCCCGCCCTTCAAGCTCTATTGTCTCAACGGGATATTTGATCGCGTCGATCTCGGATGAAGTTTTTTTGTTAAGAAAATCAATGTACGTGTTGACTTTCTTTCCACTTACGAAAGTCGGAACGTTTTCAGAACTATTTGAATGCACGTTCCCCCGTGCGTAGAAGAACAACGACAACCCGTCTTGGTAATTTGAACTTATCGTATCTGATGTTTTCGTTACGGAATCCTGCTGCTGACGAATGCCTTCCTCAAGGATTATCCGTTTGTGTGGATAATCAAATGAATAATTCGAGTACGAGACATGGTTTGTGTCTTTGTTATCAACGCCGGAAAAATAATGCGAGTATAACTGCGGATCAATCTCGCTGAAAAAAATCCAATGCAAGTTGACGAACGGTACCCCGCCGTACGAATCCATAAAGGCTTTAGCGTGAAATATGGTAACGCCGTTTTCTTGTGCCGAGTCGACGACCTCAATCTTCACGGTTCCCAAAGAGAAGATTGAATAGCTCACTTCGTACTCTAATCGCTCCCCTACAAAGAACATCCCGGAAGGAGCAGCAAGACCAATGCTCGGGTAGGTTGGGCTCTTTGCCTTTCCCGGCTCGGTCAGAAAAAAGGCTGAGCAGAGCAACATAGCAAGGCAAAGAAAACTTAGAATGAAATTTTTGAATTTCAATTTCTTGAAAAACAGACCCCCGAAACTCGAACGGCGGCGATGTTCATCAGATGGCGACTGGTCATTCATTATTGAAGCTTTGCTATCTTTGCAGCCTCCGGAAAGATGGAGAGCGCTTTCTTCAGTTGATTATCCGACCTCAAGATGACAGGATACCATCCGTCGTTTCCCCAAAAATTTCTGGCGATATGAGCTTTGAGCCGCGCCTTGGTGTACTCTTTGTCTTTCGCAAATTGCTCCGCATTGAAGTCGACCTTCTTCCCTTTGATGAACGAGATAAATTGAGCGATAAGGGAATCGTCTATTTCGAAATTTCGGTCGAACGATTGGAAGTCGCCTTTATATTTTTCTTTTATTTCTTTCGTATGGTCGGCCAAATATTCCGTCGTAAACTCATAGAACAAATTCCGGTTTCTGAGTGTTATCGTCAGGGGAGTCGCATCGTCCGGCTTCACGATGTAATCAGGCGTGATCCCCCCCCCGCCATAAATTTTTCTTCCGTCGGCAGTTTTGAAGACCGGACGGGTCGAGTCGCTTTCTTCGACGTGCGAAATATTGTCGCCTTCGGTTTCTTTCCGCTCAAATGCCTCACGCTGGTATTCTTCTTTTCCTTCCGCATACGAACGTTGGATGCAACGGCCGCTCGGCGTATAATAGCGAGCGATCGTCAAACGAACCGCCGACTTATCCGCGAGCTCGAACTGGCGCTGCACAAGCCCCTTGCCGAAACTTGTCTCGCCGACAATCAACCCGCGATCCCAATCCTGAATTGCACCCGCAACAATTTCACTCGCGGAAGCCGTTCCGTTCGAGATCAAAATAATTAACGGAGTTTTTTCAAACTCGCTGTTGGATGTAGCAAAATATTCTTCGTCGAAATCGGGCCGGCGGCCTTTCGTATAGACGATTTTTCTTTGCCCCGTCGAAGGATTTCCATCGAGGAATAAGTCGGCCATTTTGACGGCTTGGTCAAGATAGCCTCCGGGGTTAAATCGGAGGTCCAGAACTAATCGCTTCATTCCCATTCCTTTAAGCTTCTGAAGCGCGCTCAGCATTTCAGCGTTGGTGGTCTCAGCAAAACGTGTAACGTTGATGTACCCGACTTCGTCGTTGAGCATGAAGGAGACATCGACGCTGTAAAATGGAATAACGTCTCGAACAATTTCATAATCGAGGGGATCTTTTTCTCCCGGTCTGACAATCGTGACTGAAACTTTTGTCCCTTTCGGCCCCTTCAAACCTTTCATCACCTGGTCATTATCAAAACCAATCGCGCTTTTGCCGTCAATCTTCACGATCTTGTCGTTGGAGAGAATTCCCAATTGAGCACTCGGCCCGCCGCCGATCGGCTGCACTACTGTAATCGTATCGTTCACGATGGCAAATTCTATTCCGATCCCTTCAAATTTTCCACGGAATTCTTCGGTCACTTTTGTCAATTGTTTTGGGTCGATGTACACGGAGTGGGGGTCAAGATCGTTCAGCATCCCTTTTATGGCAGATTCCGTAAGCTTCTGAGTGTCGACTTCGTCGACATAATATTTTTCCGTCAAGCTTAGCACATCTTTGAATTTGCCGAGCTGTTCGTAAATGTTGTCGCCGGAAATAAGCATGTTGAGCTGCATCCCGCCCAATATCGAGACCAGGATCAATACCCCAACAATCGGCGTCGAAAACCTTTTCTTCATAAAACCTCTTTTTAGTTCTTCCTTTTGTATCATCTGAAATCAATTTTTGCTGTACGTTCGAAAGCTCAACGTGAACGCATGCTGTTCCGCTTTGCAGCAGGACAACACCTATCTTCACATTTCAAAAAAATATACTAACCTCTTTCAGTATTGAAAGAAGTGACGCACTTCACCTAGCGGGGTAAATTTGGCGTGTTTTAATCAAAATCATAAGAAATAGGTTCAAAGTCAAGTTAGTCGTACTGGCTCAATTTGTCATTCCCGCGTTCCGAAGGAATCCTTCCGGGAAAAAGCGGGAATCCAGTATTGTGCATTTTAATGCATAATGGATGCCTACTTTTCCCGAAGGGATGCCTTTGGCACGTGGGCATGACATATTTTTTTCAAATTGAGCCAGCATGATGTTAGGGGCTACCCCCATTTTTCTGGTAAGAAAGCTGTAGTCTATTTCTCCGGCTTCATCTGCGGAAAAAAAATCACATCGCGGATTGATTCCTGCCCCGTCAGTAACATGGTCAACCGGTCGATGCCGATCCCAAGTCCTGCAGTCGGCGGCATGCCGTATTCAAGCGCTCGAAGAAAGTCTTCATCAAGTATCTGGGCTTCGTCATCACCCCGTTCTTTGAGCCGCACCTGCTCTTCGAATCTGGCCCTCTGGTCAAGAGGATCGTTCAATTCGCTGAAGGCGTTGCAGATTTCCTGGCCGTTTACAAAACCTTCAAAGCGTTCGACCAGCCCCGCTTCCGACCGGTGTTTCTTTGCAAGCGGCGACATCTCAACCGGATAATCCATAAGGAACGTCGGCTGGATAAGATACGGCTGCACTTTCACGCCGAAAATTTCATCGACGATGTTCCCCGAATTGGCCGCGGGATCGATATCGACGTGCATTTCTTTTGCGATGGAACGAAGCTGGGCTTCATCGATCCCCCGAAGCTTACGCCCGGTATATTCCTCAATCGCGCCGAACATGGTGATGCGTTTCCAGGGAGGAGTAAAATCGATTTCACGATCTCCCAACATTACCTTTGCTCCGCCATTGAGTGCCACTGCCACAGAATGGATCATCTGCTCGACCAACTCCATCATCCACACATAATCACGGTACGCAACATATAACTCCATCATCGTGAATTCTGGGTTGTGATTCCGGTCCATCCCCTCGTTACGAAAGTCTTTCGCGATCTCATACACGCCGTCGTACCCGCCGACAATGAGCCGCTTCAAATAGAGCTCATCGGCGATGCGAAGATACAGCGGCATATCGAGAGTATTGTGATGAGTGACAAAAGGACGCGCTGAAGCGCCCCCGTACAGCGGTTGCAAGACCGGCGTTTCCACCTCGATGTAGTTTCTATCATCTAAGAATTTGCGCAGTGTGCGGAGAATAATCGTCCTTTTGGTCAAGATGTCCCGCACCGCCGGGTTCACGACAAGGTCGACATACCGTTGCCGATACCGCAGTTCTTTATCGGCAAAGGGATCGAACGTGACTTTATTTCCCGATTCGTCTGTTTTTTCTTTGACAACCGGAAGGGGGCGCAACGACTTGGTAAGCAGTTTTAGCTCCTGTGCATGAACCGATACCTCACCCATTTTCGTCCTAAAGATAAAACCCTTGATGCCGATAATATCTCCGATATCTAGAAGGCGAAACGCATCATAAATGTCGCCTAGATCATCCTTCCTCAAGTATATTTGTATTTTCCCTTTTGAATCCTGGATATGGCAGAATGACGCCTTCCCCATTTTGCGCAGCGACATGATCCTCCCTGCAATGGAAACAACCCGTTGCGGCTCGCCATCTTTGAAGGCGTTAAGGATCTCTGATGAAAATGCGTCGCGTTCATAGCCGTGCGGATACGGCTCGATGCCGAGTTTCCTAAGTTGGTCCAGTTCCTCACGGCGGCGGGCCATAAGCGCATTCAATTCCTGCTGGTATTCGTGCTGATCCATAGTGGTCAAATCATTCTGGCAGATGAAATTTGGTAAGTTCTTTTAAGGCAACTTTTTGCCGTGGGGGTACGCTGGCAATTCCAGCCGGTCGGCCGAACAGCGTTTGAATAGTGCCGTAAGTTCATAAAGTCGAGCTGCATGCCATGACGCAACCTGTTCCCATGAGAACCGCCACTCCCAGTATCCTGACGGTTGACCGGGCAAATTCATGCGCGCTTCCGATCCGAGACCGAGCACATCCTGCATCGGATAGATAGCCATATCGGCAACTGATTGGGCTGCAAGCCGGATCAAATCCCAATGAATTTCTTTTCCATCAGTACCGGTATACTTCTTAACGAACGATTGTTCTCGCTCGGTGGCTCTTTGGAACCAGCCAATCGTTGTGTCATTGTCGTGCGTGCCGGTATAGACGACAACATTTGGCGAGTAGTTGTGAGGAAGGAAAGGGTTCTTAGGGTCCCCGGCAAAAGCGAATTGAAGAACTTTCATCCCGGGAAAATTGAACCTGTCGCGTAGGGCGATGACGTCGTCGGTCATCAGTCCAAGGTCCTCAGCGATGATCGGAAGCTTGCCGAGTTTTAGCAGCACCGTATCGAAAAGTTGTTCTTTGGGACCGCCAACCCACCTGCCATGTACTGCGGTTTTTTCGTCCGCCGGAATTTCCCAGTACGCTGCGAAGCCACGGAAATGGTCGATGCGGACAATATCGACGAGCGCAAGCGTGTTTTTGATCCGCTCGATCCACCATGCAAAGCCGTCCCGTTCCATCACATCCCATCGGTAGAGCGGGTTTCCCCATCGCTGGCCCGTTGCGCTAAAATAATCGGGAGGCACACCTGCAACGACGGTAGAGCGGAGATTTTCATCAAGAGAGAAAAGGTCGGGGTGTGCCCATACGTCGGAGCTTTGGAACGCGGTAAAAATCGGAATATCGCCGACAATTTGAATTCCTTTTTCGTTGGCGTATTTCTTGAGCGCCGACCACTGACGGGCGAAACACCATTGGGTAAATTTCCAGAATTTAATTTCGTCGTGTAATTCGACCCGCGCCTTTTCTAGAGCCGGTGCCTTGCGCTGGGCGATGTCGCGGTCCCATTCACACCATTCCTTGCTGTCATGCTCATTTTTCAGCGCCATGAAAAGAGCGTAATCTGCCAGCCAGCCTTTATTTTGATTATCGAACGATTCGAATTCGGCTTTATCGTTCGACGTTGCGTGTGCAAAAAATTGCTTCGCAGCATGATGTAACAATTTTGTCCGGAAAGGTATCACTTTCCCGAAGTCAATATGATCGGTCGGAAATGTATTCACAGACGCAAGATCATCGCTGCGGAGCCAGCCTTTGTGTTCGAGTTCGGAGAGGTCGATGAGGAGCGGGTTGCCGGCAAATGCGGACAAGCTCATGTAGGGAGAATTGCCAAGCCCGACAGGACCGAGCGGAAGTATTTGCCACAGCTTCTGGCCGGCAACAACAAGCCAATCAATAAAATGGTATGCAGCCGGACCGAAATCTCCCGAACCGTGCGGACCAGGAAGAGATGTGGGGTGAAGAAGCACTCCGCTGCTGCGTGGAAATCGCATGATGGTAACCTTTCAATCGTATTCTTTATTGTGTCGACTCAACAGCAATGACAACGAATAACATGCATCACGCATGCGGAGAGTTCATTGTTCTTTCATTCCAGCAAATTTTTTGAGCATGCGTGTTTCAGGAGGCGACAGATATCGCCAACCTCCCCGCCGCAAGCCTTCAGCCGTCAGTCCGGCATACTGCACACGGTCCAGGCGTTTTACCTCGTATCCAAGCGATTCAAACATCCTCCTCACCTGTCTGTTGCGTCCTTCATGGATTGTAATAATGAGATTCCGGTTCTTTGTCCCCGGGATCGAATCAACACGGGCCGGAGCAGTTTTTCCATCCTCAATGTGAACGCCTTTCTTTACTTTCTCGATATCTTTTTGGTCAACCCCTGTCGTCAATTCCACATGGTATGACTTGTCTACACGATGCGAAGGATGCATCAGCCTATGTGCAAGTTCTCCGTCGTTCGTAAACAAAAGGACACCCGTCGTGTTCCGGTCCAGACGCCCCACCGGAAAAATCCGCTCGCGAGTATGAACGAGATCGTACACCGTCTTCCGATTCTTCTCATCGCGCGCAGTCGTGATATAATCTTTCGGCTTGTTCAGCACAATATAGACGAGCTTTTCTTCGACGAAGATTGTTTTGCCGTTGATAGCAACGTGGTCAGTGGAAGGTGAGACTTTCGTGGAGAGCTCGGTGACGACTTTTTTATTGACTGTTACTTCTCCGTTGAGAATCAATTCCTCGGCTTTGCGTCTGGAGGATATGCCCGCCATCGCGATGAAGCGATTTAACCGAACAACTTGCGGAAGAACGTTTGTATTTTTGTCTTCCACGTGCTCCATCCTTTCTTCGATTCGTGCCTTTCAGGCTCTCCCGGTTTAAGAGGGAGTTCGACCGTTTCGGTCGACCCTGTCTCTTCCGGTGCAACATACCCGTGGACAGGTGCCTCGCCGGCTTCCCCGTTGTCAGCAATTTCCGGAATTACTAATAAGATCTCTTCATTGTGTACTTCTTCGGGGGGAATTCTAAGAATCGCCTCACTCTCGTTAATCGCCGTTGATTCAGCAATCCGTTCGGTCGGCTCTGCCTCAATCTCCGGAAATTCTTCCGCGAAGGAAGCCTCGGTTTGTTCGGCTAACCCGGCAGCAATTACTTGAGTCGGCGGAGAAAGCGGCACAACCTCTTTATTTTCAATAACTTCGCCATCTTCATTTCTCAGCGTGTTCGATGAAGGCAAAACGGGCGCAGTTTTTTCAATAACAGTTTTGCCTTCGCTTTCTTTTTGTTCTTCCTGAAGCTTCGATTTCTTTCTGGGGATATGCGGTGCGCGTGAGTTCGGGTCGAATTTCTCGTGTAGTTTTTCTTTGAACTCCATCTCCTCCTGATTCGCCAGCATTCTCTTCTCGACTTCGAGCTCGGTTTCTCCCAGAAGTTCCTCTATCTCTCTCGGTTTAGGCAAATCGGAAATTTCGTTCAGCCCGAAGTGTCTGAGGAAATCCGGCGTCGTGCCATACAACAGCGGCCGCCCGGGACTATGTGCGCGTCCGACGATCGCGGCAAGATTTTTCTCCAACAATGTTTTCATGATGTAATCCGCGTTCACCCCGCGGATGAACTCGACTTCCGATTTTGTGATCGGCTGCTTGTACGCGATGATCGCGAGCGTCTCCACGGCCGTCTGTGAAAGCTTGCGGCGCGCTTTTTCTTTGAAGAGTTTTCCTACCCACGTCGCAAATTTTTTCTCCGTTGCAAAAACGTATCCCCCCGCTAACTGCTGAATTCTGTACGCACGGTGCAGTTCGATATATTCGGCGTTTAGCGAATTTATCGCCTCCCTGATTTCTTCACCCGTCGGGTCTATTTTTTCTGCGTCGGGTTTTTCGCGATTCATGTCATCGAAGACAATACGAAGTGTCTCAAGCGTCACCGGTTCATCGGATGCAAAGAGCAGGGCTTCGACAATCTCTTTCAATTCCGTCGCGACAGCAATCCCAACCGTTTGCTCGGTCAAAGCTTCCGTCCTTGGCTCTTCATTCATGCAGATACCTCCGTTGGTAGTTTGACAATGATCAATTCACCGTACGGGTCGACCTGGCGCACCCCAATCTGTTTTTGTTTTATGAGTTCCAATAAGGCTATGAACGTCACGACAATGCGAATTTTTTCTGCCATCGATGCCACCAGCTGCAAAAACGTCGTCTCTGTTTCATGCTTAAAGAAATCCAAAATATACTTGACCTGATCCTCGAGCGTGACGTTGAGCTTGTTGATTTCGTGGACATGCTTGCGCGGCATTCTATCGACGACGTATTTGAATGCGGCTATCAAATCGAAGAGTGTCACGTCGCGCAAAAGATTCTCCTCTTCCGGATCTTCGGCAATTTTCGGGTCGTGGGAAAAATTCCGCCGGTAGGCGACTTTGCTTTGCTCCTCGCTCATCACCTGAAGCTGTTCAGCCATCTCTTTATAGCGCTTGTAGTCGAGCAATCGGCGGACGAGTTCGGCACGCGGGTCAAGTTCTTCCTCTCCTTCTCCGTCTACTCGAGGCAATAACAACTGCACTTTTATCTGCATCAGCTCGGCGGCGGTGACAATAAACTCGCCTGCAATGTCCAGGTCAAGCTCCTGAAGGTACTGCAGATATTCGAGGAAGTCCTTCGTTATCTTCGCAATCGGAATGTCGTAGATATCCAGCTCGTCCCGCCTGATGAAAAACAGGAGAAGGTCGAGAGGCCCTTCAAAATCTGTCAGCTTAATTTTGTACATCGACTATCCTAACGACATAACTGAGTGGACTTCCGTCATCGTTTCGCGAGCTGCTTTCTTCCCACGAGCCTCACCGTCGGCCAAAATATTCTTTACCTCATCGAGATGCGATTCATAGTATATTCTCTTCTCACGAATCGGGGCGAGCGCACGCGCAATTTTGTCTGCGCAATTGTTCTTGCAATCGACGCAACCGAGCGCCCCCGATTCACAATCGCGGCGGATTTCTGGTACCTCCGTCGCATTAAACTTCTTGTGATAGGTAAATACAAGGCAAATGTCGGGATGACCGGGATCGCCTTTCCGAATTTTTTTCGGGTCAGTGACGGCGGTTTTTAATTTTTTCCTGATCTCGTCGGGCGAGTCCGATAATAACACCGTGTTCCCAGTTGATTTGCTCATTTTTTGGTTGCCGTCGAGGCCCGGAAGCCGTGCGAATTTTGTCAAGCGCGGTTCGGGCTCGGGAAATACTGTTCCATATTGATTGTTAAATCGACGTGCAATTTCCCTCGTGATCTCGACATGGGGAACCTGGTCCTCACCGACAGGAACGACATTTCCTTTGTACAGCAAAATATCGGAAGACTGCAACACGGGATATCCTAAATGCCCGTATGACATTGTTTCGATGTTTAAATCACGAACCTGGTCTTTTAATGTCGGGTTGCGCTCCAATCGAGCCGTCGTCACCAACATAGAAAAGATCAAATGGAGCTCAGAGTGCTCTTTGATTTGCGACTGCCGGAATATGGGACTTTTTACGGGATCGATGCCGGCGGCCAGCCAATCAATTACCATGTCAATCGAATGTCGATAGAGATCGTGGGTATCGACGTTGGTTGTAAGGGCATGATAATCGGCAATGAGATGGAAATTGTCAAATTCATTCTGGAGGGCAACCCAATTCTCCAGCGCCCCAACGAGATGTCCCAAATGAAGCTTCCCGGTGGGACGCATCCCGCTTAATATTCTTTTCTTAGCCTTCAATGACCTTTAGAAAACTCCTTCTGCGACGATTAGTTCATGAAAAGATACGGTTTCCATCGGTCATCGATGTTACCCACAAAATGTCTAATAAAGGTAACATGATTCGGACGGCTTGGCCTTCGCATAAGAGGCATTCTGGCCTCTTCAGGAGTTCGGTCTCCCTTGGCGTTATTACATTGCACGCATGCACACACCAAATTTTCCCAAGTATCCTCACCTCCCCGGGAACGCGGGAGCACGTGGTCAACAGTCAGCGGTAAATCTCCCCTTCCGCAAAATTGACAACGGTGGCCGTCACGTCGTAGAATGTTTTTACGTGAGAGAATAATTTTTTTATAAGGGACACGAATGTAGACAGAGAGGCGGACGACGCTTGGGAAAGGCATTGCCATTGAAACAGAGCGGAGTAATTTTCCCGCATGAGCCTCAATTAATTCGGCCTTCCCGAGGAAGAGCAAGATAATAGCTTTCTTAACATTGCAAACACTCATCGGTTCATAGTTTTGGTTAAGCACTAAAACTTTGCTGTTCAGCCGACCATGAATGCTTTTCGAAGTAAGTTTTGAACTGAAGACGGCCTCCTCATTATCCAAAATAATTGAGAATTCCTGAGAATTGTATAAAAAACGCAATCAACTCGGTACTTGGTATTCAACCTTCTAGCGTTACTTCAAGGCTGACCTCCATATAGCTAAAATATAGCATTCTCGGTGGGGATTGTCAAGAAATGGGAACAGCGAAACAGCCGGGCTGGAAGGGAAAATCTAACGTTTTTTGCTCTTTTTGTAACGCTTTTGGACCTCGGAGACAGAATCCCCTCCAAATTTTTCCAAAAAAGCGTTTGCCAGCACCGGGGCGACTACCGCTTCTGCAATAACAGAACAGGCGGGAACCGCACAAACATCTGAGCGCTCATATCGGGAGGGAACAACTTTCATTGTTCTAAGGTCGACTGAACGCAAAGGCTTGGCAAGGGTTGATATCGGCTTCATAGCGCCATGAAGGATAATCATTTCGCCGGTTGTTACACCCCCTTCAAGGCCGCCTGCCCGGTTTGTGGGACGAATGAGATTTTTATTCTTGTCCAAGAGTATTTCGTCGTGGACTTCAGACCCAAACAATCTCGAATTTGTAAAAGCATTTCCAATCGCGACGCCCTTAACCGCATGAATCGAGACTATGGCCTGCGCCAATTGACCGTCGAGCTTCCTGTCGTATTCAACATAACTTCCCAATCCAGTTGGTAAACCGGTAACAATGACCTCAAAAATCCCGCCGAGGGTATCCCCCTTTTTCTTTGCGGATTTGATCGCGCCAATCGCTTTTTCCGCAACGCGCTGATCCAAAATTCTCACTTCCGACTTATCCGCCTCTTCAGCAACTTTGTATCCTCCAGCTGTTGAATTGACGAGCTTCTTGATAAGCTTGTCGACAGTCAATCGGTCTCTCACCTCCGCAGAGCCGATGGCGAGTACATGACTTCCAATGGAAATGTCGAATGTTTCCAAAAATTTTCTAACGATGGTACACAATGCAACTCTTGTTGCCGTTTCTCGTGCACTTGCGCGCTCGATCACATTTCGAAGGTCGTCGAATCCATATTTAAACGTACCGGCTAAATCCGCGTGACCCGGTCGAGGAATAGAAATTTTTTCGACCCCGCTTCCGCTCCCCTCGACCGACATTTTGTCGGTCCAGTTCGCCCAATCTTTGTTCCGAACAACGAGGGCAATGGGCGAGCCTAATGTTTTTCCAAATCTAACGCCGGAGAGTATTTCAACTTTATCCGACTCAATCCGCATTCGTCCACCCCGGCCGTATCCTTGTTGACGTCGCCATAGTTGACGGTTGATGTATTCAGACGAAATTTCAATACCGGCCGGAAGACCTTCGACAATGCCGACTAGGCCTTGACCATGAGATTCCCCCGATGTTAGATATCGTATCACTCCAGTTTCCTTTCAATCACCTGAAAACTATGATAGATTTAATTCGTAGAGGGGAAAGCGTTTCACTGTTAGATGCGGTTAATATACAAAAAAAGTCTCTGCAATGCATTACAGAGACTTTAAAGGTAAATGTCGGACACCCTGCCGTTTACCTTCCCGGTAAAGCGTCCGACGTCTAATATTTTTCGGCAGGATAATAACGTCCCATCAATCTTTCGGGATCTGAACGGCAATGAATCGCGAAGCGCCGTTCGAACTTTTCACACGAAGCATCAACGCGTCCCCCGGTTTTTTGGACTTGACCAATTTTTCAAATTCGGGGACGGAGGAAATTTCCTTTCTATCCGCTTCGACGATAATGTCGCCCTCTTGAATTTGCCGGTCATCAGCCTCGCTGTACCGCTTAACATTTGAGACGATGATATCACTTTCAACTTTTCTTTCTTTCTTAATTTTTGGGTCGACTTTCGTGACGGAGAATCCAAGAGCGTCGAACTGAACAGGTTTTGAAACCTTCTCCGGTGTGGCTTCTTCGTTTTCATTCTCTTCGTTGTTGGCCGCCACGCTCGATTTGTCCGGGCGCGGTTTCAAGACAACGCTTTTTTCCATCGCGCTTTTGTCGCGCCAGATTTGCAGCGCTACTTTTTCACCCGGATGCCTTCCGGCAATAATCGACTGAAGCTCGTTGGGGGCTTTCACAACCTTTCCGTCTACGGAGAGAATAATATCTCCCTCCTTGATTCCTGCATCTTTGGCCGCTCCCCCTTCAACAAGATCCTGCACCAGCACACCTTCAATCTTTTCGAGGCCCGCTGCCTTTGCGACCGTTGCGTCAACCGCAGAAATAGACACGCCGATATAACCTCGTTCGACCTTCCCATGAAGGATCAAATCTTCCGTCACAGTTTTTGCAAGGTTGATCGGGATTGCGAATCCGTATCCCTGGTAGCGTGCGTTTGTGGTCGCGATGGCAGTATTGATCCCAATAACTTCCCCGTAGATATTGACAAGAGCGCCTCCGCTGTTTCCCGGATTGATCGCCGCATCGGTCTGAATAAAATTTTCCACGCCGTAATTGTCGCCGATAATTTGAATATTGCGGCCAAGGTAACTGATGATACCGGCAGTGACGGTTGACGTCAGCGCAAGCGGATTGCCTATTGCAATTGCCCATTGCCCAACCTGCAATTCGTCGGAATTGCCAAGCATGGCGACCGGAAGATCGTTGGCATCAATTTTCACGACGCCGATATCGGTCAATGGATCGGTCCCGACAAGCTTTGCTTTGAACCGTCGCGTATCACTAAGTACTACTTCAATTCCGTTTTCATCTGCATCTTGAACCACATGATTGTTCGTCAAGATATAACCATCGCTCGTAACGATCACGCCTGAGCCGGCACCTTGCGTTTGTTCCTCTTCCGGCATTCTAAACTTGAAGTCGGGAAAGAAATGGAAGAACTCGTTGTCTTGTGGTTTCTTCGCTTTCGTAGTAACAACGATCGACACGACCGAAGGCGTAGCTTCTTTTGCCACACCGACGAATGCTTCGTTCAATGCCTTCAGCTCGGAATTCGGCTTAACCGGATTCCGGTCGGCTCCGAGCTTCACCGATTTGTTTTGTGCCAGTCCGAGGTCGACACCATCAAAATTCGAGACGAGCACGGCGCCGAAAATGATGCCGATGACAATAAGAAACAACGATGCAAGAACAGACTTTTTCATATTTCGACAACCTCCTGCAAACAATATTGAGTAATTAGATATTTACACATTTGTAAACAACGAAAGCGATTTCAACGTTCGCACGCCGGCGATGTGATATTTCAAGTATGTATAGAGCACGGCGAGGATTTCATCCCGCAATGCCGGAGCAAGCTTTACCTCGTCGATCGAGGCTATCGGTAGAGACTGCAATCGGAATAACGATCGAACCATTTCTCTCGGCATTTTGATACCTCCGGCGTTCGACGAGGAGTGGCAATCAGAGCACATCACCGATCCGTCGGCCAAATGAAGGAACACCGGCTCGACATACCTGTCATCGAGAATATCTCTCCCGCATCTGGAGCAATTGTGAAGGTTTAATCCGTATCCAAAGATTTCGAGCAGACGCAACTGAAAAGCAAAAAAGATATTCATCACATTTTTGGAAGCAAGGTCGACAGCCTCCAATGACTCGACCAAGAGGGCGAACATTGGCAAGTTTTCCTCTTCATCATGCATCACCATATTAACCAGCTCCACCAATGCCAAGCCGGTAGCTAGCTTGTCGCCGTTTCCGCCGAATTTGAGATATGGTTTGGCAATTTCGCATTTGGAAAGTAAGTGCAAGTCGCGCTCTTCTTTTTTATATAAAATAGCCGAAGAGTACGTCATTGGTTCAAGCGAGGCGCCGAATCTGCTCTTTGCACTTCGAGCTCCTTTTGCGATAACCGTAATTTTACCAAATTTTTGTGAATACAGCGTCACGATCTTGCTGGTTTCGCCGTATTTCATCGATCGAAGAACGATAGCATCGGTTGAGACTATCATCAGGCGCGCTCGCTTGCTTTTTGAACGACCGAGCGAATCGATTCATTATACGGAGGACGCAAAATTCCCCGCTCTGTGATAATCGCTGTAATATACGAGTGCGGGGTCACGTCGAACGCCGGGCAATACACCGTAACACCTTCGGGAACTGTTCTCTTTCCGAACCCTTCAGAAATTTCTTTCGGGTCGCGCTCTTCAATTGGAATCTGTGCGCCGTCTGCAATTGACCTGTCGAACGTTGAAGTCGGGGCTGCAACGTAAAACGGAACGCCGTGCTCTTTAGCAATAATGGCCACGTTGTATGTGCCGACTTTATTTGCGGTATCGCCGTTTGCAGCAATCCTGTCGGCGCCGACGAGGACGAGGTCAATCTTATTCATTGCCATCACGACCGCCGCTGCATTATCGGCTATAACCGTTACGTGAATTCCGCGTTTCTGCAACTCCCACGCTGTTAATCGCGCACCCTGAAGAAGCGGACGCGTCTCATCTGCATAGACGAAGATCCTTTTTCCTTGCTCAAATGCCTTCGTGATAATTGACTGAGCAGTCCCCTCGCCGCCGGTTGCCAAAGCACCGGTATTGCAGTGCGTGAGAATTCTCGCCGGGTTCGGTACTAATTCCGCACCGTGCCTACCGATGTCTGAGCACATTTGCGCATCTTCGGCATGGATCCGCAAAGCCTCTTCTAGCAGCGCTTTCTTAATCCGATCAACGCTCTGATGAATATTTAGACGGCAAACGGAACCCATTCGTTCCAGGGCCCAGAACAAATTCTTCGCCGTAGGGCGAGTTTGTGCAATTACTGATACAACTTGCTGGAGAGTCTTATAGAATTCTTGAGAAGTGCCCGGTTGAAAATGCTGTGTGCCGAGAACGACGCCGTATGCCGCCGCAATCCCCAATGCGGGAGCTCCTCGAATCTTCAACGTTCGAATCGCGTCGGCGAACACTACAAGGTCATCTGTCTCAACAAAGATTTCGTCGGTAGGAAGTTTTGTTTGATCAATGAATCGAACTTTGCCTCCGATCCATTCAATGCTTTTCATCAAACTTTATCGGTGATCAAAATTTCGACAAGTCCCGGAATGACCGGAATCGATCCTGAATTTTCAAATGAGTTAGTTCGTTCAAACCGTCAACACCGAACTTCTCGACGCAGAATGAAGCCATTGCACTACCGTAAATGACCGCTTTCTTCAAATTTTCATCTGAGATGTCGTCGCTCTTCGCCAGCCAGCCGATAAAGCCCCCCGCAAATGAATCCCCGGCGCCGGTCGGGTCATTAATGTTTTCCATAGGATACGCAGGTGCGGAGAAGATCGTGTTTTCGGTGAGAAGGAGAGCACCGTGCTCCCCTTTCTTGATGATAAGAATTTTCGGCCCCATGCCGATCACTTTTTTCCCCGCACGGACAAGATTTGGTTCGTGCGTCAGAAGCCGGGCTTCAGAATCGTTGATAATGAGAACATCAAAGTGTTTCATCGTCTTCATCAACTCATCATGTTTTCCTTCAATCCAAAAATTCATTGTGTCGCCAACCACGAGTTTTGGTTTTTCGATCTGGTCCAGGACTTTCCGTTGAAGGACCGGGTCGATGTTTCCGAGACATACGTATTTGCTTTTTTTGTATGCTTCCGGAATTTTCGGGTCGAACTTTTCAAATACATTAAGCTTCGTCAACAGGGTATCGCGCATGTTCAAGTCATAGTGATACTTTCCCGACCAACGGAAGGTTTTGCCGTTTTCGATTCGCTGCAATCCCTCAAGGTCGATGTCTCGCTCTTTAAGAAGCGAGATTGCATCGTTAGGAAAATCCCCGCCGACAACGCCGACTAACCGAACCTGTGAGGCAAAATAACTTGCTGCTGTGGAGATATAGACGGCTGAACCGCCGAGCGTTTCCTGTGCCTTCCCAAAAGGTGTCTCGATGGTATCGAGCGCAAGTGAACCGACCACTAATAAACTCACGTGTTTCTCCTTTAGAGGTGCTTAAAATTTGTAGAAAAAAATCGAATCCATCAACATGTTCCCCCCTAGCCGTAAACAGGCTGTTTTAAGTCAAGCGCACTTTTCAATCGTGTTCCTGCATAATTTCGGTCAAAAACGACGCCAGCTTTCCTTGAACAATATACTCATGAATTATATTTAATGCTTGTATTTGTCCCGGCCACACTAGGAGTTGCTTCGCGCGCTCCATGGTGCACCATTCGAATTCATAGTGCTCCTTTGAGAGCGTTGGCAAGGAACCGGCAGCCACTTGAGCCGCAAATACCGCGGAGATGTGAACAACATCCCTTCTTGGATTCAAAAATGTATTCATGTGAGGAACGAGCCAATACCGCTCCGGAACGAGTCCGGTTTCTTCATTCAACTCCCTCAGTGATGCTTTAATCGCTGTCTCATTTCCTTCGATTGAGCCGCTCACCATTTGCCACGTGTCGGGATAAATCCTGTCTGTCTTGGAGCGGCGAAGAAGAAGAAACATCGGTCCGTTATTCGAGGAGCAAAAAATGCATACCTCAACAATATTAGCTTCGACCGTAGCCATTACGAATCTTTTTTCCGAAGTTGTGTGACCTCTTGCATTGTGAGGGGACGGGTACTTCCCACGGGCAGCGAGCCCAATTCAAGCGGGCCTATTGAAGCGCGCTGAAGCGTAACGACCCGGTGGCCAATTGCCTCAAACATTTTTCTTATCTGTCTATTCTTTCCCTCAATTATCGTAACATCGCAACCGGTTGAGGTTTCATGCCGGATGACATTCGTGACTGAAGCCGGGAGCGTAGTGTAATTCTGTTCGATTTCAATTCCTCTCTCAATCTTCCTAAGAGATCCATCGTCTACGTTACCTTGTGCAACAATGCGATACGCCTTCGGAACCTTTGACGCCGGATTTGTTAACCGCTCCCCGAGCTGAGAATCGTTGGTGAACAACAATGCCCCCGACGTTTCCTTATCTAATCTCCCGACAGGAAAAATGAACGTCTTCCCTTTTGGCAAAAGGTCGAAAACAGTATTCCTTCCACGTTCATCTGAGCGGCTCGTCACAATCCCGACAGGTTTATGCATCAGAAGGTAGATGAATTCTTTTTTACCAGCCAGAGGTCGTCCATCAACCTGAATCTTATCAATTAATGGATCAACACGCAAGGCCGGTTGGATGACAATTATGCCGTTGACTGAAACCTTTTTGTCAACGATAAACTTTTCTGCTTGAGAGCGGGAACAGTATCCGAGTTTTGAAAGAGCGCGCGATAAACTCACTGCGCGTTTCAGCTTCGCCACGATCCTAAAATCCTTTATGGATATTTTCCACCAGTCTCAACGGAGCGATCTTGAAATCGTCGAAAAAGTCTTTCCACCGATCGGAGATGTTCCCCTCTTCAAGCATCGTGATCTGGTCGCGGGATACTGGAAAAAACTCAAATCCTCCGAGCGCCGATGCCATCAACTTCATCACAGCCATCGGTTGATGGATTTTAATTTTATGTTTTCCTACAACGTACCCGACCATATCAAGCAATTCATCATACGTGTAGCGATCCGGTCCGGCTACGTCGTACGTTTTCCCTATTGAGCCGTCATCCGCCATGGCTTTTACAAATCCTTCTGAGACATTCTGAACTGCGACGGGTTGAAAGCGATACCTCCCATCGCCGAGCACGGGTACAACAAACGGCATCATGCCGAGAAGGTCCTGCAGAACGCCCATAAAATTCATAAACCCTTCTTTTTCTTTCCCAAACATCAGCGATGGCCGAAATATCGTCCACCGAAGTCCGCTTGCTTTAAGGTATTCCTCAGCGCGAAATTTAGTCTCTTGATATTTTGCCCTCGTTCCCTGCCGAACGCCAAGCGCACTCATTTGAATGAAACGCGGTGTTCCCCGCTTTTGAGCCTCATCGATAAGTAGTTTTGTCGCAAGAAAATGAACCCCTTCAAACGTAATTCCCTTCTTAGGAAATTCCCGAAGCAATCCGGGAAGATTAATGACGGCATTGCATGATTGGAGCACATCGCGGTACGATTCCGGTTTCAGGACATCTCCGTGCACAATCGTTATACCGCCGGCAATTTCTTCCGGAAGTTTGGCTTCAGACTCTTTCCGAACCAGCAGGACAGATGCGTGGCCAGCTTTCGACAAGTCGCGAAGAACCTGCCGTCCCACATAACCGGTCGCGCCAGTCAAAAACACATTCATGATACTTCATTTATCGACGTGAATATATAAAAAATTTGGTAAGACTTCAAACAGCGCCGGATCGGGAAATCGGCTTGGGGTGTTTTACGGCAGACCGAATCGATTCCGCCGTCGCCACGGCTCCCATTTCAGCGACAAGGTCGATAGGGGCGGAAATTTCACCGGCGCTTAGCGCAATGGTCGTATCTCCGTCAAACGTCGTATGGGAGGGAACGATCGCCCTCGCCATCCCGTCGTGAGCACGTTGCGCGACGCGATGACAGTCAACTTTGCTTAAACGCACATTCGTCGCAACAATCACAAGCGTCGTATTAATGTTGCGCGTGATCAGGTTTTCATCCTGTAAAGTGTTCAGTCTGCTCTCGCTGCCGAAGAAATTCCCGCCTTGTTGGGCCCCGGCAAGGATGTTTCCATCTTGTCCGACAACATCACCGACCGCATTCACCACGGCAAGAGCGCCTACAATAACTCCTCCCATTTTAAGAGAAAATGTGCCAATACCTCCCGTCATAGCATAATCCAGACCGTGCCATTTGCCGACCGTCGCTCCGGTCCCGGCGCCGACATTTCCTTCTTCAACAGTTGCGGAAGCACTTTTGCACGACTGGTAGGCATCATTTTGAGTCGGAAAAACTTTTGCATCTCCAACGTTTAAATCAAAAATCACTGCCGATGGAACGATAGGCACGAGGGCCCATGGTGTTTTGTACCCAATTCCCTTTTCAACTAAAAATTTCATTACGCCATTTGCAGCCCCAAGACCGAAAGCACTTCCACCGGTCAGAAGAACTGCATGAATTTCTTGTGTCTGCTTATCCGGAGCGAGCAATGCGAGCTCTCGCGAACCCGGGGCGCTCCCCCGCACATCACAGCTCGCAACTGTCCGTTGCGGACAGAGAACAACCGTACAGCCAGTCAATGCAATGGCGTTTGTATAATGACCGACCAATATTCCTGGTACATCTGTAATCATTTATGTCGTTTCACCTTTTTGCTGAAACGAGTGATGCGCGAGAAAAACTCCCGCGGCAACGCCGGCGTTCAACGATTCAGCATCGCCAAATTTCGGGATGACAAGGTGTTCGTCAAGCATTTTCGTAATCTCCGAAGAAATTCCACGTGCCTCATTCCCGATGACAAGCAAAGACTTTTTCGGCCAAACATGCGTGCGTAAATCAGCGTTACCAGATACTTCTCCGCCGAACAATGTAAATCCATTTTTCTGTAGTCTTTTCAATAAATCTGGGAAGCGATCAGAATTTTCTGAACAATCAAGAATCGGTAAATGAAAGATCGATCCTACCGTGGACCGAACGACTTTCGGATTGTAAAGTTCGACGCAATTTCTGCCGAGAAGAATTACGTCAAGACCGAACCAATCGCTCGTGCGAATGATAGCGCCAAGGTTTCCCGGGTCGGCAATATGGTCGAGCGCTACCACAAAAGCATTGTCCTGTTTCAGCAATTTTTCGATTTCATCATCTGCATTAAAGATAGGTTTTTTTACAACTGCAGCAATACCTTGCGCAGCGACCGTATCGGCGATAAGTGAAAACTCTTTTTCAGAAATTTCGAGCCGCTCCTTTGATTTTCCCCTCGCCGTTGACAGAAATGGGCCATACTGATGATTTTCATTGACCGCCTTTGTATGAACGAGAATCTCGATTTCCTTTAAAGCCGCACACGCCTCTTCAACACCTCTCCATCCTTCTACGAGAAATACCCGCCCTTTCTCTCGATATTTTTTTTGTGAAAGATTTTTCAAATACTGCAGTTTTGATTTGGTTAACATGATGCCCGCTGTTGGGTTTTGGCCGATTAAGAGTTAGGTTATAGGTGTTAGATATTAGGCTTCAATTTCATACTGTTTACTGTTATCTGTCAACTGTTATATTCTCCCCATGCTTCCCTCAGCACGTTCGAAATCTCTCCGATGGTCGCGTACGCTTCTACCGCTTGCAAAATGTGAGGGATGACATTGTCCGTTCCTTTTGCCGCATCAAGCAAATTGCGAAGACTTTGTTTCACCGACTGTGCGTCACGAGATTTTCTTATGGTGTTCAATCCGTGAGTCTGTTCCGCACGAATCGATTCGTTCACTTGCAATAGCTCCTGAGATATCTCCTCTTCTCTCTCGAAAGCATTCACGCCGACAATCAGCTTTTCTTTATCGTCGATCGATTTTTGGTACTTGTAGGCGCTCTCCGCAATCTCAGATTGATAATACTGCGCCTCAATTGCCTTCACTGCACCCCCAAGCGCATCGATCTTTCGGAGATAGTCTTTCACCCGGCTTTCAGTTTCATCGGTGAGAGATTCGACGAAATATGATCCGGCAAGAGGGTCAACTGTTTCGGGAACGCCAGATTCGAAGGCAATGATTTGCTGGGTCCGTAAGGCAACGCGTGCCGTCTCTTCAGTTGGAAGTGCAAGAGCCTCGTCTTTACTGTTTACATGCAAGGACTGACATCCTCCAAGAACAGCCGCCAACGCTTGGATTGTCGTGCGTGGAACATTATTATCGATCTGTTGCGCTGTGAGTGTCGAACCGCCTGTCTGAGCGTGAAAACGAAGCTTCATCGCATCAGGATTTGTAGCGCCGAATTCGTTCTTCATCATCGAGGCCCACAGTCGCCGTGCCGCACGAAACTTCGCAACCTCTTCGAAAAAATTATTGTGGGCGTTGAAAAAGAAAGATAGGCGCGGGGCAAAAACATCAACGGATAATCCAGCGTTCACCGCTGCAGAGACATATTCGCGAGCGTTCGACAGGGTAAATGCCACTTCCTGAACAGCCGTAGAACCGGCCTCCCGGATATGATAGCCGCTGATCGAAATCGTGTTCCAGCTTGGGAGATTCTCGCTGCACCAAGAAAAGATATCCGTGACAAGCCTCATCGATTGGCGCGGCGGGTAAATATACGTGCCCCGCGCGATATATTCCTTCAGAATATCGTTTTGAATGGTGCCGGATAATGTTTTGAGGCTCGCATCCTGCTTTTTTGCGAGCGCGACATACATGCAAAGCAATACACCCGCCGTCGCGTTAATCGTCATCGACGTGCTAATGTCTTGAAGTTTGATCCCGTCGAAAAGAGTTTCGATATCCGCAAGTGTATCGATTGCCACGCCGACCTTCCCGACTTCCCCTTCAGCGAGCGAATGGTCGGAGTCGTAGCCCATTTGAGTTGGAAGATCGAATGCCACAGACAAACCTGTTGTCCCGTTCGCCAGCAAGTATTTGTAACGCTCGTTCGATTGTCTCGCCGTTCCGAACCCGGCGTATTGGCGCATGGTCCAGAGTTTTGATCTATACATTTCGGGATGCACTCCCCGCGTAAACGGAAATTCCCCAGCGTTTCCGAGCTTCTCGCGATAGTCAAAATCCACAGGAACATAAAGTTGCCGGATTTCAATTCCGGAATCTGTTTTGAACTGCAGACGTTTCTCTCTAGCCATCAGTCGGGCCATCGAATGGATTGTTTCCGTTGTTTTTTTTCTTCAGCAAATAATAAATGACGGGTGGGACAAAGATAATAAAAAGAAAGAAGATTTTGAAGAAAACGTAGAGAGCAAAGGTGAGCGCTAAACTGATTACAATAATCAGAGCTGAAATAAGGTTCGTTTTCTGCCGAATATCCATCATTCCAAACTCTAGGTAGTGATGCAGTTTATCTCTTTATTGGTCAGATGACCGTCACCTTTTTTTAAATATTTTAGCTTTTCGTGACTTTTGATAAGGTGACGGTCATCTATGTGAAGCTAAACAGTAACAGCACAAAACTCTACGCAAATTATCGTAAATATACTCATTCCTTCCGCCAATTGACATGAGTAATCGACTTGCCATCTGAATCAAAAATAATTGCTCCCTCTTCATCCGTTCGATGTATAGCTATCCCCATGTCCTTAAACCGTTTTATCACCTTTGGTGAAGGGTGGTGGAATTTGTTGAACTTGCCGACAGAAACGATGACTTCCTTCGGGGCAACCTTGTCAAGAAAATCGACCGAGCTGCTTGTAATCGAACCGTGGTGGCCGGTTTTAAGTAAATCGCTTTTGAGAAATGAATTATAGACCGAATCCAAATGTTCTTCAACGGGAATTTCAGCATCCCCCGCAAAGAGAAACGACGTATTGCCGTACACTAATTTAAAGACGATAGAAGTATTGTTTAAATGGTCATAGCCATCGGTGGAGTCAACATCCAGAAAAGATTGAATGGGATGCAATGTATATAATCGGACGTTTGGAATTACGGCGAGCTGACCTCCGGCGCTGACGACACGCCGAATGTTGGGAATGAGCGACTCGTAATCGTAGTACAGCGAAGATTGGGCTCGTTGGCTTCCGTCAATCACCTCCTTTACGTCAAAGTTTCGAATCAGATACGGCACGCCGCCGATATGGTCGCTGTGAGGATGAGTAACAACAATTGCGTCAATTGTTGAAATGCCCCGGCGCCTGAGAAACGGCGCTACGACCCTTTCCCCTGCATCATACGAAAATGTTTTCGGCCCGGCGTCGACAACAAATTTCTCTCCGGAGGGAAATTCAATAAGCGCTGCATCTCCCTGACCGACGTCCATGAAGTCAATGCGGAGATTCTTTGGAGCAGTATTCTGAAAAAGAGGAGGTGAAAAGAGTAGAATGATATTTATTCCAGCGAACATGGACAAAACAGCACGTTTCAAAAGTGTTCTGTTGGTGAGATTGAAGAGTGAAACGACGATCAAGGAGTAGAAAAATGCTTCTTTCAACCCAAATGTCGCAGCCGGGACCGATGCGAACGGCACGGCGTTGGCGAGCATTACAAACTTCAGGGTAAACCAGGATAATAGATTGTTCACTTCGTTAAAGCATGTCGAAACCCACATTGAAAATATTCCGGTGAGGACCGAAACAAATCCGATAATGACGATAACCTCGACAAGCGGCACGACGACAAGATTCGCAGCAAGCGAAATGAGCGACACTTTTCCGAAAAAAATTGCTGTAAAGGGGATGGCACCCAATTGTGCAGCCAGTGACACCGCCAAGAGTTTCAGCACATAATCAATCCCCTTGACCTCTTCAAGGCTCTCAGGGATGTTTTTGATAAGCGCCGTCAACTTCGGATATAAATAAGCGATCGAGAAAACCGCAGAGAAGGAAAGTTGAAACCCCGCGTCGAACAGTTGCATCGGATCGTATATCAGAATAATCACGGCGGAGGCACCAAGAGAGTTATAGACATTTGTCCGCTCCTGAAATAGCTTTGCGAACAAGACTGAGATCGCCATTAACGAAGCCCGAACCACCGGAGGCGCGGCTCCGGTGAGCTCCATGTAATAAAGTATTCCGCAGATAGCCGCGATGCTCTTTTCTCGCTCCGGCAAACGAATCAGACCGAATAGGGTGTACATGATGACAGCAACAAGAGCAACGCGCATCCCCGCCACGATAAGGACATGAATTGTTCCAGTGTTCACGAAGGCGCTTTTGATATCCGGGGACAAGTCTGTTCGGTCCCCAAGCAATAGCCCGATCATGAAGTTTGCCTCATCGCCAGCCATCGCTTTATTGATAACACGGAGAATAAAACGCTTCGAGGGGAAGATCACGCGGTCAAAAAAAAGATTTGGAGAACCTTCAGATATTGTCCGGATATGTGAATACCCAAGTACGTGGACAGTGGCAAATATATTGTTTAGCTCAAGGTAATCACGATAGCTGAATTCACCAGGATTTCGAGAGGCTATAGGCGTGTTTAAAATTCCTTCAAACGAAATGAGGGTGCCATACCGAAATTCTTTCACTTTTTCGGTCGAACGCTTATCCTGAATAACCGTCAACAGTGCGTCCCCATCTGCCCGAAGCGAATCTTTCCCGATGGCAATGGAGCGAACATGCATCAGGGCGACGGTTTTCCCTTCCTTAATATGCGGTTCATCGCTAATTTCACAAACGAGCCTGAGCGGTTCCGGGGTATCGAGAAAATGTTTGATGTGGGATGGCGGAGTGAGTTGCGTAATGGCCGCGCAATAAGCAGCAGACGAGAAGAAAAGAAGGAGAGAAAATATGGCCGAGGGGACGATCTCTCGTCCATTCAGAAGGCGAAATCGATATAAAGTTACTGAGGAAACGAATAAACAGAGAGCGGCGAGGCCCCCCCATAAATACCACTCCACTCCTATACTATGCGCGGCATACGTTCCACAACAAATCAACAACGCGGCCGCAGCAGCCGGCTTGTCGCTCCACATGCTCCCCCCAAAGGAACTACTTCAATAAGAATGAAACAATTGTCGGCGTAATGTCGGTCAGCTTTTTAATTCTGTCCGAAAAGAATTTTCGCTGAGTCCCGACAACAATCAATGGAACTGGATTTCGCGTATGCGATTTTGTCGACAGGTCTTCGATATTACCATGATCGCTCACAAAAATCAGTATATCGTCTTCATAATCAAACCGACTAAGTACCCCGGCAAGGAAACTATCCATGCGTTCCAAAACTTCAGCTGATGTTATCATCTTTTGAGAATGACCAGCTTTATCGGTATAGAAATACTCTAAGAGAGTAAAATCAAAAGAATGTCCAATGCCATAAAATCTCTTTCCGGCATCAAACGGAGTCAACACGGGAAGTCGGTACCCAAAAGTATTCAACCCTTCATTTGTTAAATCAGCGGAGAGTGCTTTGGCGGACGCAATATCTTCAACAGAATTCAACTCGCCGCCGGATGAAAGATATGAAAGTGCGACCGTCGGAATTTTGCCCCGGTGCGAATTAATGAAGTCGAAGTATCGTTTGGGAAAAGCGTTCACAAAAAAGAACGTTTTTTTCTGTAGCCGGAGCTGGGCAAAAATATTTTTTTCTTTGATGATCGGAATAAGGGTTGAATAAGGGTGAGGGCCAAAATGTTTCCCGATTTTCTTTGGCGCGTTCACACCGGTAAAGATCGCGGCTTGTCCGGTTCCGCTTTGTGGAAGCCCCTGAACACCGAGCGTCGTGTTGACGGGAGTTACCGACGCGCGCGCCGAAAAGATTCTCTTACTCTGAAGTGAGGGGGTCGAACCATCGAATAAATTTTTGAATGTCGGCAGGTTCGCCGAGAAAAATGGGTTTATCGACGAGTCTTCTTTCCCGTATCCGACCCCGTCCCAAAAAATCATCATCACGGCCATCTGTCATCCCTTGCTTTCCACCATAACCGTCACCGGGCCATCGTTGATTAGCTCGACATCCATCATCGCACGAAAAAGACCGGTTGCCACTCGATCGTTCCCAAGCTCTTGTCTCAAATGATCGACGAATACATTATAGAGGGGTTCTGCCTCCTCCGGAGGCGCTGCGTCGATAAAACTTGGCCGATTTCCTTTCCGTGTATCTCCGTACAACGTGAACTGCGAAACAGCAAGCACCGATCCACCCACATCGCGCACCGATAAATTCATTTTCCGCTGGTTGTCCTCAAAAATTCTCAACGCGCAGCATTTTTCGGCGACGAACCGGGCATTCTCAGTCGTGTCGCCGGCTTTAATTCCGAGGAATATCAGCAACCCCTTTTCGATCGAGCTGTGCATTTTCCCGTCAATGGCAACGCTCGCTCTTGAAACACGCTGAATCAACGCTCTCATCTCGTTTCCCGAAATTGTGTCGCCACCAAGCACCGATGATTTCCACCGTAATCGCTAAGCATTTGAACGCTGCTCCATCCCGCCTCGGTAAATATTTTTTGCACGGACGTCGATTGATTATACGCATGCTCAACAAAAATTGCTCCCTCCGTCTCAAGGAATAACCTTCCGATCTCTGCAATCCTTCGATAAAAGCTGAAGCCGTCCCCCTCGTCTGTCAATGCAGACGACGGCTCAAATTCCCTGATTTCCGGCTGAAGGGCCTCGAATTCCACCTTTGAAATGTATGGAGGATTCGAGACGACAAAATGAAATTTCGAAGTAAAGTCTGATCCTGAGATTCTAAATAAATCTTGGACCGATAGTGTTATTCTCTTTTCCACCCCGTTTTTTTGTGCGTTGATCCGGGCAACATCGACAGCATCAGAACTTTTATCGAATGCCACGACCGAAACATTGTCCAACAATGCTGCGAGGGAAACAGCAATGCACCCGCTTCCGGTACCGAGATCAAGGATCCGCAAAGGTTGGCCTAAGAAATGTTCTTTTGCATAGCGGACAACTTGTTCAACCAGTACTTCGGTCTCGGGGCGCGGGATCAATACTCGCCGGTCGACGATAAATTCCAGTCCCATGAATTCTGCCGTCCCGACGATATACTGCAACGGTTCATGCTGCAGACGCCGCTGCAGCAAACCTTTGAACTCAGAAAGTTCTCTTTCCGTCAAAGGCTTGTCGAAACTCGTGTAGAGCTGAATCCGTTTGAGGTTCAGAACGTGACAAAGGAGCAACTCGATAGTCAGGCGTGATTCATCAAACCCCTTCTCCGAAAGATACGACGTTCCCCATTGAAGCATTTCAAGAATTGTCCAAACTCTTTTTGGAACCGGAGCAACAGCCAAAAACTACTTCTTTCTATTTTTTGCGGAGAATTTCCGCTTCGACATTTTTTTTGCAGCCTTGCCCGATGTTTTTTGATTTTTTCGGGTTATCGCGATGGCAGCTTTCTTCTTTTCGGCAACGGAGGGCTTCTGGTTGCTCGGTATCCCGCGAATTGGTGATGCCGATCCGCTTTCATAAAGAGCCGAATCTCCAAACTCCTCGCCTAATTCTTCCATCGAAATGGCGGCATCTAGAGCATCAATACTTTCAACGTTGCTACCAACCGATGGAAACGGAATACGGCGCAGTTTCACTTTTTGATTTTCGGAAAAGCCGAGCTTTTCCGTTTCCTCATCCTCGAAATAATCGTCCGCGTATGGATCGCGGCCCTTAGATGAAGACTTTTCGCTTATAAACTCGAAACGTTTGTCCCCTTCGAGCAAGCATTCAAAATCTGCCATGAGCGACGGAACCTCAAAATTATTCGTCTTCCCTTCTTTTACCATCGCACTCCACACCTGATTCACAGGAACGACAATTTCTTTCCGATTACCGAGGTATCGTTCAGTCTGTTTGAGAAGACGCTCGTACATACATGTTTTCTCGATTGTCAGTCGAATGGATGGGACACACTTCTTTGCGCAAATTTACAAGAAGTTTTTTGAAAATCAAGCAATGGATCTGTAAGGTACTGGCTCAATCTGTCATTCCCGCGAAAGCGGGAATCCGAATATTCATTTTTTACTACACAATGGATGCCCACTTTTCCCTAAGGGATGCCTTCGGCACGTGGGCATGACAATCTTTTTCTCAAATTGAGCCGCTACTATCTGTCAGACACTGGAGAATTTTTCGCGGCTTGGCGTCCTCAGCGTCCTTTGCGGCTTCCTTTTAGCCGCCAAGTACGTGATGATTACCAAGAGAGTTACGACGCGATTAGCTAGCGGCTCTCTGCCGAGTATTCAACTTTGCCTCCAACAATTGAAGTGACCACGCTTGTGGAGAGTATTTCCATGGGCGGAATTGTCATAATATCTTTTGTCAGGATAACAAGGTCCGCAAGTTTTCCTTTCTCGATCGAACCTTTCTCATTCTCGGCAAATTCAGCGTATGCCCCCCAGATCGTGAACGCACGCAATGCTTCTTCGCGAGTCATTTTCTGATCGGCATACCATCCGTTGTTAAAGGCTGACGAATCTTTGATCCCGTCGGCTGAGAGCTGAAACGAACGTGCGACGTCATCCGCGTTATGCGGAATGCCGTTTCGGTCTTGCCGAGTAATTGCAGCATAGAACCCCAGCAGCGGGTTAGGGCTCTCGACAGGAAAATCAGATCCGGCCGGAATAATGTTCCCATCATCCAGCAGGGACCGCCAAGCATACGCACCGCGAATGCGCACCGGTCCGAGACGCGCCTCTGCCCATCGCATATCGGAGGTGCAATGTGTCGGTTGCATACTGGGAATGATCCCGAGCTTTTTAAAACGAGGGATATCAGTGGGATCTAGTATTTGGGCATGTTCGATACGAAAGCGGGCATCATGCGCCCGTGCATTGTTCTGTTGAAATGCCTCTTCGTAAGCATTCAGCACAATATTATTTGCGCGATCCCCGATTGCGTGGGTGCAGAGTTGAAAACCGTGTGCGAGCGCCTCCGACGCAACCATGCGAATTGATTTGAACGAATTGACTGTCAGGCCGCGATTCCCCGGGTCATCGCTATAGGGCTCAATAAGCGCTGCACCACGGGAACCAAGGGCGCCGTCCATATACATTTTGATGGCGCGCACCGTCAAAAAATGCCGACGAGTATCGATGAATGGCCCCGTCAACAAAAAATGGTGCCACAAGTCGCCGTCGCCGCCGATAGCGGCATACACTCGGATAGGAAGGCTATTATTCTCCTGCATTTCTTTATAGACCGAATAATCCTCTTCGTCAACCCACATATCGTGAACGCTTGTCAACCCGAACTTCAGACATTCCTGTAAAGCGATGGAAATTGCATGCTGAGTTTCTTCTTTTGTATAAGGCGGAACGCTCCTCATCACGATACTGACAGCATTGTCAATAAATATGCCGGTCGGTTTTCCATCAGGATCGCGCACAATGCGGCCGCCTTCGACATCCGCGATCCCTGCACCCGATCCACCAGCTGCCTCAACGATAGAGAGAGCCTTTGAATTCAGCCATATCGCGTGGCCGTCGACCCGAAAAAGAACCACTGGATTGTTCGGCGCACTTTTGTCCAGCATGGACGCAGTAGGAAACGGCCTCTCCTTTTTTTTGCTTGGCCAGTTATTTTGATCCCAGCCGCGTCCCCGGATCCATTCTCCCGGTTTTAGCGACGACGCTTTCTTTGCGACCATTTCTGCAATCTGTTGAACAGATGTCGTTCCTAAAAGATTCAGCTCAACAAGGCTTGATCCTAATCCGCTCACATGCCCATGCGAATCGATGAACCCCGGAACGACAGTTTTCCCTCCGGCATCAAAAATCTTTTCCGCAGTGTAACGCTTCTTCAATTCGTCCGCCGTGCCGACTGCGGCGATTTTGTCGCCGCGAATTGCGATCGCATCGGCAACCGAATTTTGAGCGTCCACGGTGTACACTTTTGCATTGATAATCAGCATATCTGCCTGCTGCGTTGTGGAAGTAATGAACCAAACGAATACGGCTAATCCGCCGATAACGAGAATTGATAGGGGGAGAACATTTTTCATTCGAATTTCATTATGGTCTATGAATAGAACGTCAGTAGTATGGGGAAATATAAATAAGAAGCCGTAAAAAAGCTACCACACAATTGTCCCGCGGGCGTTGTGCCTACACAAGCACGATGCTCCGATAAATGGCTCCGCTCAATTTGCAAGATGGCTGACATCTTGCGACTTCGCTCCATTCCTCGATTTGCATCGCTTAACTATTTTCTCTATGTTGAAACTATATTGAAAGGATTTTAAAATGAGCACCGACGAGGAATTTAAACGGCTTCTCGATATTGTAAAGCGCTTGCGAACGGAATGCCCCTGGGATCGCGAACAAACCCACGAGTCGCTCCGCCAGAGCTTTATCGAAGAAACGTACGAAGCAATAGAGGCCATTGACGATGGCGATTGGAACGAACTGAAGGTCGAGCTTGGCGATGTTCTTCTCCACATCGCTCTTCAAAGCGCCATTGCGGAAGAGCGGAACGAATTCACGACAGAAGATGTGCTCCGCAACATCAATGATAAACTTACCAGACGGCATCCGCACATTTTTCGCGAAAAGTCCAGCATCGACCTAACAACGCAAAAACGCGACTGGGAAAAAATAAAATTATCGGAGGGACGGCACTCAGTCGTTGAAGGAGTGCCGAAGGAAATGCCGGCGCTGCTTCGTGCGCTCCGCTTGCAGGAAAAAGCGTCAAAGGTAGGGTTCGACTGGAGCAAAAGCGAAGAGGTATGGAAGAAGGTCGAAGAAGAGCTTCAAGAACTGCATAATGCAGCGGAGCAGGAGGAACAAGAGAAAATTTCTGATGAGTTTGGCGATGTCCTTTTCTCCCTCGTGAATTACGCCCGATTCCTTCACCTCGATCCCGAATACGCCCTCCGAAAAACCTCGAACAAATTTATCAAGCGCTTCAACTACATCGAAGATCAGCTCAGGAAGGAACAAAAAGATATCTACGCCACAACCCTTGCGGAAATGGACGCTCTCTGGAACAAAGCGAAAGAACAGACGTGATTATCTCGACCCGTTTTCAAGCCTGCCGCTAAACTTACCGTACGCGTCGATAATGTCTTTTACCAAACGATGGCGCACGACATCGTTTCGATCGAAATACGCAAAAGCGATTCCCTCGATATCCTGCAGCACTTCTTGAATTTGAACCAGCCCTGATGTAGCCTTGGCTGGTAAATCAATCTGCGTCACATCACCCGTAATGATCGCTTTCGAATTATCGCCGAGCCGCGTGAGAAACATCTTCATCTGCATCGCAGTGGCATTCTGGGCTTCATCGAGAATCAGGAATGCATTGTTGAGGGTCCGTCCTCTCATGTAGGCGAGCGGCACAATTTCAATGATGCGTCGCTCCATGTAGGTTTTCAGTTTTTCAGACGGCAGCATATCGTCGAGGGCATCGTACAACGGGCGGAGATAAGGGTCTACTTTTTCTTTCAGGTCGCCGGGTAAAAATCCCAAATTCTCACCCGCTTCAACCGCCGGTCTCGCCAGCACAATTTTACTCACTTCGCGGTTCTTGAGATTGGCAACCGCCATCGCCACAGCGAGATATGTTTTCCCGGTACCTGCCGGGCCGATAGCAAAAACGATATCGTTTGTTTGAACCCGTCTAATATATTCTCTCTGCCCGGATGTTTTTGCCTTGATGATCGCGTTCTTGGTGAATAGGACGATTGAGTCCATTTCGTCTTTCGGAATCTGCGCCCGGAGCTGTGTTTGAGACGGCGAATCGACTGCGACAAGGTCAAGCACGGTGTCGACGTCGTTCGATGTGAGGGCGCCATTTTTCGAAAGAAGAAATGTCAGCTCTTTAAATACTCGTTCAATTTGTTGAACTTCGGAAGGTTCACCTCGAAGCATGATATTTTCTCCGCGCACGATAATATCTGCATCGAATCGATCTTCAATGAGCTGGAGATGGCGGTCGTTAATACCAAGGAGAGAGAATGCATCAACCCCTTCAATCTTCATTTTTTTTTCTACCGTAGTTCGTCCTCCTTCCAAAAGATCCAAAAAACGAAAAGTCCTTCAACTCGATGTACGTCGAGGGAAGGACTCTTCCGTTGATGATAACTCATCAAAACTTCAGTCGTACTCCTTATTTTGTACCGGTCCGTTTTTTCGCCCAGTACCTGTGCTCTGCCTTCTTCTCTGCATCCGTCAACGATCCGGCGGTCGGTATCTTCAGCCTTTGCCCCTTGTGAATAATATCAGGGTCTTTGATCTGATCCCGGTTTCCCTGCCAAATCTTTGGCCACATAAACGGATTGTTATAGATGTCTTTCTTCTTCGAGATATTCCACAAACAATCGCGGTTTCTCTGCCATGAACCGACGACATAGGTCTTCTCCAGACTTGCTATAAACTCAGGTTTGGCAAGTGCGTCGCGCAACCCGTTGATCTTCTGTTGTAGAGCCTGAAGCCTGTCGTGGTACTCCTCCAATGCGGCTAGCTTCGACTTCTTAAGGTCGTCTAATTTTGCCTGCACAGAATCAATCTCGGATTTCCTCGCGTAGAGATCCTGATTCGACAGTCGTGCCAGCTCGTTAATCCAGTTTTCGAGGGCGGCGAGTTGAGCATCGTATGCCTTGCGCACTTCATCGCTTGCACCCGTCATCGCCTTCGTCTCGTTTGCTGTGGTCTCTATTTTTTGATTCAGCGAGGCAAGCATGGCTTTGAGGCTGTCAATATCCTTATTGAGCTGAGTAAGTGTCTTTTTCAAGCTGTCGCGCTGTGCTGTGTAATCTGTAATCTCTTTCTGCCATTCTTCCTTCGTAATCTTGGTTTGCGCGAAAACAGAAGACCCGCCCGCCGAGACAATTGCAAAGATAAAGCCCGAAATAATTAATTTTCTAAAATTCATGAGTGGCTCCTTCGATATATTCATTGCTGGCTTTTTAAGCGCTCGCGTGTGGCATCTTGCTCTTTCATTGCCGTTGCAAGTTCAGCCTGCTTGTCAGCAATTTGTTTCTGCAAACTTGCCTTGTCGGCCTGCTTGGCATCTACCTCTTTTTGAAGCGATGCAACTTCAGACTTTAGCGCTTCCAACTGAGCGAGTTCATCATCGCTCGGTCCACTGCTGCAACCCACGACGAATAATGTTGCCGCGAGGAAAGCCGCTCCTGCAAATAGCTTCAATGCTCTCTTCATATTTTACCTATATCCTGTGTGATGAGACGTTGCGGAAAATACTGATCTCTTCCCATCGAATAATAACGAAATGGTTTAACGATGTCAAGGGAAAAAAACCGCTTTTGACCAGACTTGACTCCCGACTTCTTAGTTATCTGTATCGTATTTACCCACGTTCGAGACCTGTCTTAAAAAAAATTAATCGCGATCCCTACATTTAGAGAGCTAGGTCGCGCATACCTCCTTATGGATAAAGCATGCCAACTTTAGTTCTCCGCTGACTACATCAATCCCCTTTCTGCAAAGCTTGTGAACTCTGCACCTGCTATGATGATGTGGTCGTGCACGGGAATTCCGACAACCTTGCTAGCCTCCACGATTTGTTTTGTGATTGAAATGTCTTCCTGGCTCGGTTCAGGGTTTCCGCTCGGATGATTATGAACTAAAATTATACTCGCGGCATGCTCGATGATTGCATGGCGAAACACTTCACGGGGATGTGTGAGCGATGAATTGAGCAACCCTTTTGTGATCGTGACTTCCCTTGTGATGTTATTTGCGCTATTGAGAAGTACGACAACGAAAATCTCTTGCGGAAGATCACGAAGTGTCGGCACAAAGTGTTTTGCAATGTCTGAGGGCGATTTGATGACCCGGCGTTCTGGATCGGGGGAGGACTGAAGGCGGCGGGCAAGTTCAAAAGCGGCCGCAATGAGAACAGCGCGCGCGTCACCGATGCCCTTGAATCGCTTTAAATCGGCAACGCTCAGGCCGGCCAGCGATCGTAAAGTTTTATGTTCGACAAATAAAGTTTTGGCAAGGTCGATCGCGGTTACTTTCCCGCTCCCCGATCCGATCAGAATGGCAAGCAACTCAGCTTCAGTAAGAACTTCCGGTCCTTTGTTGATAAGCTTTTCACGCGGGCGTTCATTAAGAGGCCAGTCCTTAATTTTGGTGTGGTAGAACGAAGGTTCGTTTACTTTTCGATTCGATTCTTCAGCCATAAGTCCCCCCTGGATGATTGTCTTATTTTGGTGCGACGTCTTTCTTGTAGTTCACTTCATCGATTTTCGAAATTTTTCCCTTTTTATACTGAAGGATATGAAGGTAGGAATTCACCCTGTTCTCAGTAAATGAAATTTTGGAATGGTAGCCGGGAAAATCGGAGACTTTCGACAGCAAATCGGTAAGCCGTTCTCTGGTCGTCCCGCCGTTCAGAATCTGCGTCAGGACCAACGACGTTGCATCGTAGCCAAATAGAACGTTGTCCGTGGGCTGCCGTTGAGTTGCCTGAAAGAACTGCGATGTAAACTGGTTGTAGTCAAACGAATTTTCAACCCAGCGATCCGAGCTGAAAATGACACCGTCGGCATAGCGCTTATTAAGGTCGAGCTCGGCCGCATCGTTCCATTCTCCCGAACCGAGGAGCGTTGCTTTGATATTATAGTACGTCAATTGCGAGGTAATGATACCGATTTCGCTGCTGTTTGAAATCGGACTAAATACTGCCTGAATCGATGTAACAGGATACTGCAAGCTGTCTAAATAGAACGGCTCGACCTCAAGCGGGATCCCCAACGAATCGGCTATGGCTTTGCCGTTTTCTCCGAACAACTCTTGCACAATGACTTTTCCTTGATCCTCCGCCAAAGAATCAATTTCCGATTTTCGAACACCCGCCGCCGTCAATCGCTTGATGATCTCGGGATAGCTTACTGTTCCCCTAAAATTTATTGATTCTTCTTCGCCGAATACTGCCGCTTCGCTTCGCATTGCGCTGAAGAGATACCGTAAATCAGTCGCACCCTTCAAGTAGCGTTTGTCCGATATAATGCGTGCCCCGAGCCGAAGCGCTTCCTGCACAAAAGAATCTGCGATCACGCTGCTCGGTTGAAAGCTCGGTGCAACAACGCCGAGGTTCTTCAGGCCGAGTTTAAGGACGGCATATTGCGCCATTGCTTTGCCGCGTGTCGTGTAATCAGGATTAGCCTGGAAGATATATTCGCCAACTGCGGCAATCCCGTTATCGGTCGCTGTAGGGGTGATCAGAGGAATTTTCCGCGAATTGGCAATTCCAGCAACGGGGGATACTTCGTAGCTAAAGATCGGACCGACGATGCCGATAAACTCTTTGTCATCCAGCCACGGTTGGATTTCGCGCGCCGCAACAATAGGGTCTTTTTCGGAATCCCGAACGTCGATAATGACCGTTACACCTTGCTTTGCGTTCTTCAGGTTGTATTCATCCACTGCGTACTTTACGCCGTCCAGGATTTCGTACGCGAGTTTCTTTTCACGGGAAGCACCGTCGGTTTTTTGCATCAACGGCAAGATGACTCCAAGCTTTACCGACGTTCCGCTCTGGAGGCGGACCAGAAGTGAGCGGGCTCGCTGCGCAGTCAAGGGTTCTTCTTTGCCCGACAGGACCTCGCGCGCATGAGCCATTGATTCGGTATACATACCTTGATCGAATTCCAGCTCAGCAAGGTGGAGCGTCAACAGTTTTTTGGATCTTTCCGATTTGGAAAAATAGAGAAGGTCTTTAATTTCCTGCGCGGTAAGAAATTCAGAAGCAACATTTTCAAAAATCCGCTGCGCTCGAAGAAACGTCTTCTTCTCTTTTCCACTTTCAAGAACAATCAGTAGTTCGCTTGCTGCGTCGGGATAACGATTGAGCCTGTAATAGTTCAGCGCAAGAGTGTAGTGCGCATCCTCGGCATAATTGCTTTGCGGAAATGTATCCAGGAAATCTTTTAACAGTCGAATCGACTCTCGGTAGCTGCGCAGTTGGAAGAGGGTCTTCGCCGACATGATCATGGCTGCCGTCGTGCGTTGGCTGCGCGTCGAGTCGTCGATCACTTTTTGGAATGAGAGATACGCTGCCTTAAAATCACTCTGTACATACTGCTTTGTCCCCAACAAAAAATTGTCTTCGGCGTTCTGACTGAAAACGACCTCATTTTGCGCAAATAGCGTAGTTGCACGAAAGAGCAGAGCGAGCAATCCGAAAATAAAAGTGCGGCTAATCATTGGGATAGTCGAAAATATACTCCGAACGAAAGGCTTGAGACGCTATTTTTTTACACGTCTCTCGCCAGCGATTTTACTCCGATCAAGTGGGATACGACTCCCACAAGAGCTGATAAGAATGTAATTACTCCAAGGGCATAATACAGCCAAGAGGTTCTCTTGGGAATTTCATAATAAATGGAGTTGAACACCGAGAGAATAGGGAAAAAGAATACACTTACGAGCACGACAAGAAACACGACACTCAATAAGAATGTCAGGGTAGCACCCTGGGAGGAGGCGATCCGAATCGGGTTCTTTTCATCATAGTTGACAAAATATGAGCCTAGACCAAAGTTAAGACTCACAAGCGCAACTGCAATGAACCCCATTCCTGCAGTCGTTACCTGTGGGAGCGGGTAAAGGCGAACATACGGGATGTTCGATAATACCGCCAATGCCAATCCGATGATCACGAGGGGGAATAGGACAATAAAAAATTTCGTCCAGTAGACCTTCGATGGTCTGAGCGGCGAGCTGCGGATCGTCCAGTATGCGTCTCCCTCAAGACTCATCATCGGAAACGCGAAACGTAACGCGATGGAAGTTATTAAGAACGCAGCGAAAATGTAAACGACCAGGTACACTGCTGTCCGCAATTTGGGGTCCTGCAAGCCGAAATCCATCGACGTCACGCTTGAGAGAAAGGTGCAGACCAAAAGAAGCATGACCACGAGGTGCAACCACTGACTCGGTTCGCGCAAAAATTGCCAGTACTCTTTTTTCAGAATGGATTCACTCTGCGGCGCGAAACCCGATCGCTTTTCGAAGCTGAAGAGTGTGCCTGTGAACTCAAAATTCTTAATCGAAAACGACTTAAACGAAAGAGAGGTGATCCACGTTGAATAAAATAATCTGTCGCCAGCCACAACAAGCGTAATAAACGCGGCGGCGCTCGACAACAACAAGAGTGCACAGTAACCGATCACCGCACCTGCCTTTCCCGTTGCATAAAAAAAGAGGATTTGAGAAATCCAGAAATTCGGAAGATAGTTAGAAACGGGTGGATCGAACTGCCCAAAGTACAGGTTGACATTCGGATAATAACTCATGACTTCACGAACCAGGTGTATCGGGCTTGAGACATCAAAATAAAAGTAAATCTGTGCAACGTAGAACACAACGAGTAAGCCGACAAGCACTCTGAAATTGATTTTCGATGCAAGCTTCATCAGCACGAGGAGAATAATAACGGCAGAGCATCCGGCCAGAAACATAAACGGGACAAGCACCCCGAGCATCACGAGAAGGTAAAAATGCCACGGGAATCCGAAGTACGAGCCGTATCCGAGCAGCACCGAGAAACCGGCGAGAAAAAGTGTACCGGAGCTATAAAAAAAATTGTCAAGGAATTTGATGATGAAGATTGTGAGATGCGGAATCGGTCTCGTCAACATGAAGTTAACCTCGGGGGAACGGTACAGCGTAGAAAAGGAGACAACCATGTTACCGAGGCTGATGGTAATAAAAAAAACAAACAACAGCATCGACATGAATCTGTGGAACAGAAACAATCCGATCTTGACATTTTCAAGAAGATAGCCCGTAAGAAAGCGGGAAAACAAAAAAGCGCCGACTGCGAACGAGCCAAAGACGATGAATGAACCAACGTTTTTGATGACAGATTGAAGGGTCAGTGAAAACGTTACTTTCCAGAACATTTTGTTCTTAAAGGAGATGATGTGCAGGAATTTCTTCACTTGGTCAACTCCAGAAAAACCGACTCGAGCTTTCCGTCATACTTCGATTTGTGATCATGAAGGCTCTCTCTCGAGTCGAGGAAAATCAACTTGCCATCTTTAATTATTCCAATCCGGTCGCACAATTCTTCCACCATCTCAAGGCTATGGGTGGACATAAATATGGAGACACCTTCCCGCGACTTCTGTTTCAATGAATCTTTCACGATGCGGGCGCTTCGCGGGTCGAGTCCAACCATCGGCTCATCGATGATGATCGCTTTCGGGTCGTGAAGGAATGCCGCCGTGATCGTCACACGCTGGCGCATCCCCTGGGAATATTCCTCGGTTCTCTTGTCGACCCAGTCCCCGATCTCAAAGTGCTCGATGAGCTCTTTTACTTCTTCCTGAATTTTCTTCTTCGGCATATTAAACAGCCCGCCGATATAATAGAGAAATTCTCTCCCCGTAAGTTTGTCGTACAAAAACGGCTGGTCCGGAATATACCCGAACGAAGCCTTCGCTTCCAGCGCCTGTTGTTGGATATCAAATCCATTGATGACGATCGAACCAACGGTCGGAGTGAACAAGCCGGTCATCATTTTGATGGTTGTCGTTTTTCCGGCGCCGTTCGGGCCCAGAAAACCGAAAAACTCCCCCTGAGGAACGGTAAGCGTTAAATTGTCCACCGCTGTGAATGATCCAAATTTTTTTGTAAGATTTTTGAGGATGATCATGGTAAATCTATAATTTACGAGTGACGAGTTCCGATTTGCGAATTAGTCGCTCGGAATTCGTCAATCGGAAATACTCTACTCCCATTCAATTGTCGACGGGGGCTTAGAGCTGATGTCATAGACGACACGATTGACGCCTCGGACTTCGTTGATAATGCGATTAGAAATTGTCGAAAGCAGATCGTACGGCAGATGGACCCAATCTGCCGTCATGCCGTCGATGCTCGTCACGGCGCGTAGGGCAACTGTGTTTTCGTATGTCCGTTCATCACCCATCACACCGACCGACTGAACAGGAAGCAGCACTGCAAATGCTTGCCAGATTTTATTATATAAATTATTCTTATGAAGTTCCTCTATAAAAATGCTGTCGGCGCTGCGAAGAATTTCGAGCCGATCCGCCGTTACTTCTCCCAAAACACGGATTGCGAGTCCAGGACCGGGAAACGGGTGCCTCCCGATCATGTTTTCCGGAAGACCGAGTGCCCGACCGACCTCGCGCACCTCATCCTTGAACAATTCTCGAAAAGGTTCGACGAGTTTCAAATTCATTTTCTCCGGGAGTCCGCCGACGTTATGATGTGTTTTGATTGTCGCCGAAGGTCCCTTGAACGACGTCGATTCGATGACATCAGGGTACAATGTCCCCTGCGCTAAGAACGCAACGCCGTCGGCCTTTTTCGCTTCCTTCTCAAAAATCTCGATGAATGTTCTTCCGATGATTTTGCGTTTTTGTTCAGGGTCGATCACTCCCCGCAATCGTTCGAGAAAAACGTTAGAGCCGTCGACAAAATCGAGCGCAATATGAAACTCGTCCCGAAACGTTTTTACGACCTGTGCGCTTTCGCCGCGCCGCATCACGCCGTTATCGATGTGAACACAAAATAATTGATTGCCGACTGCCTTGTGCAGAAGCACGGCCGCAACAGAAGAATCAACGCCTCCGCTCAGCGCACAAAGCACTTTACCGCTGCCGACCTTTATCCTGATCTCATCGACCGACCGTTCAACGAACGAACCCGCATTCCAGTCACCGGCACATCGGCAGATTTCAAAAAGAAAATTCGAGAGTATTTTCTTTCCCTCTCTTGTATGAACAACTTCTGGATGAAACTGCACGCCGTAGATTTTTGCCTCTTTATTGCGTATCGCGCTAATCGGTGCATTATCCGAATGAGCAATCGGCTCGAATCCGGGCGGGAGTTTTGTCAGTGAGTCGCCATGGCTCATCCACACTTCAGTAGACGATGAGATCCCAAAAAAAATCCCATCATCCGCATCGACGATTAATCGAGCTCTCCCAAATTCTCTCTTTCGCGCCTTGTCGACTTCGCCGCCGAGCTGGAAGGCGATTAACTGCAGCCCATAACATATCCCCAGCACCGGAACCCTAAGGCTGAAAATCCTCTTGTCCGAGATCGGCGCTTCAGCCGCGTAGACGCTTGCCGGTCCGCCGGAAAGGATAATCCCTTTCGGATTCAGTGCCTGAATTTTTTCCATCGAAATGCTGAAAGGATGAATCTCGCAATAGACGTGAAGTTCACGCACTCGCCGGGCAATTAACTGCGAGTATTGCGCGCCGAAATCGAGGATAAGAATGAAATCATCCTTAGACTTTCGCATTGAAGAAGGCATCGAAGTCAGTTTTTACAATTGAACTTTTTGACTGGGAGTAAGGAATGGCGAGAATGATTTACAACGAACATAGGACGTTCATAGCATCCAATATCGGCTTCATCCGTTTCGACATTATCGCGTTGACAGCAGGCATGTTGATTAAACTCGGTCTCTCCTGCGAAACCATGCAGGTATGGGTCCGTTGTTAACCCGCTGTCCCACACCATTGTAACATTAAAGATACGCTATCTCTTTTGTTTCTGCAAGTGTTCCTATCACGGAGTAGTGGCTTAATTTGAATAAAAAATTGTCATGCGCACGTTCCGAAGGATTCCTCGAAGGAGTCCTTTGGACCTTCGGTATAAGTGGTCATCATTGTTGAGAAAAGAGAAAATATTTGGATTCTCGCCGAGTCGTCTATCCACGATTCTACGAATCGTAGATTCGTGGAACGACGCTACGGGTCGATAGACCCGTTGGGAGTCTTCGACCCGCTTTTTCCGAAGGGATCCTTTGGAACGCGGGCATGACAAACTGAGCCATCACCTATCACGGGGAGCGCCACAACGCGGGGGATAAGCCGCCATCGGTCCATCTTCGGAATTATTTTTGATTGATTGTCCCATTTCATTTTCTTAATTTAGGTCGTGAATGAAGAACAAAAAGCCCGCGAAGAACGTATTGCCATCAGCAACAGGAAAGCCCGGCACGACTATGAAGTGATGGATTCATTTGAAGCCGGCATCGTTCTCAAAGGTTCTGAGGTCAAATCTCTCCGTTTAGGAAATGCCAATCTCCAGGACAGTTATGCGTATGTGAAAAACGGCGAAGTGTGGCTGTCCGGCATGCATATAAGCCCGTACGAACAGGCGAACATCCTCAACCACGACCCGCTCCGGGAGCGGAAATTGCTTCTCCATAAAAAAGAAATCAGAAAATTAATTGGCAAAACATCCGAAAAAGGATTAACTTTAGTTCCGCTGAAAGTGTACTTCAAGAATGGCAGAGCAAAAGCAGAAGTCGGCCTCTGCCGCGGTAAACGAACCTATGATAAACGGGCTGCAATCGCGAAGCGCGAAACAGAGCGCGAAATGAGGAGACAGTTTTCACGGAAAGAATTTTGAACTTGCAGCATATTTACGGGCTTCAATTAGTACTATTCATCAATCAAGGGTCAGTACCAGGCATTGTTTCCCACCGTTAAGGAACAGATGGATGTCATCAAACGAGGCGTTTCGGAAATTATTCCGGAAGACGAACTCGTCCGCAAGATTGAGAATTCCATCCAGGTTAACAAACCCTTAAACATCAAGCTCGGCTGTGATCCGAGCAGGCCAGACCTTCATCTGGGACACTCAGTTGTCCTCCGCAAGTTGCGGCAGTTTCAAGACTTGGGACATCAGGCAATCTTAATCGTCGGCGATTTCACCGGCATGATCGGCGACCCCTCGGGGCGAAGCAAAACACGTCCGTCGCTGTCAATCGAAGAGACGCGTCAAAATGGACAATCATATTTCGACCAAGCGACAAAAATTCTCTCCGCTAGCAAAGTGAAGATGGTCTATAATTCCGAATGGCTCGCCCCGATGAATTTTGCCGACGTCATCCGATTGGGGAGCAAATACACCGTTGCGCGAATGCTCGAGCGCGATGATTTTACGATCAGGTACAAAGCCGGCGAGCCGATCTCCGTTCATGAATTTCTCTATCCGCTCGCTCAAGCGATGGATTCAGTTGCAATCGATGCCGACGTGGAACTCGGGGGCACAGATCAAAAATTCAACTTGCTGGTCGGCAGAGACATTCAGCGCGAGTTCGGAAAAGAACCTCAAGTAATTTTGACGATGCCTATTCTAGTCGGAACAGACGGCGCAGAGAAAATGAGCAAATCGCTCGACAACTACATCGGCATAGACGACCCGGCCAAAGAAATGTACGGTAAGACTCTTTCGATACCCGATTCTCTTATCTACGATTATTTCCTGCTAGCAACAGACATGGATCCAAGTGAGCTTGAAACGCTAAAGAAGGATTTGGACAATACATCGGTAAATCCGCGGGATATCAAGCGGCGTCTGGCGAGAAAGTTAGTGTCGATCTATCATTCTGAAGAAAGCAGTATCGCCGCCGAGGAAGAATTTGACAAGATTTTCATAAAGAAAGATGTTCCCGACAATGTCGTGGAATTCCGATTTCAGGTTTCACATGCCGAGGTTAGCATTCTTCAGCTCCTTTCTGAAACAAAACTGGCCGCCTCGAAGGGCGAGGCTCGTCGGCTGATTGAACAAGGCGGCGTTTCAATTGATGGTGTTAGAGTTGCCGATATCAACGCACGAGTTCAATTGCTCAAACCGGTTGTTGTGAAAGTTGGACCGAGGCGATTTCTCAAAATCGTCCCCCAGATAATGTGAAATGAAACTAACGATCAATAACAATAATACTTAATCATAAACGCGGAGATGAGATAGTGTTCGTTCCGACAAAAATGTTCTTTACTAAAGGAGTTGGCCGTCACAAGGACTACCTTCAATCGTTTGAGCTTGCGTTGCGCAGTGCAGGGATTGAAAAATGCAATTTGGTGAGCGTCTCTAGTATTTACCCACCGAAATGCAAACGCATACCACCCGCAGAAGGTATAAAGCTGCTCGAACCTGGTGCAGTCACATTTGTCGTCATGGCCCGCAATGCAACAAACGAACCGAACCGTCTTATCGCTTCATCCATCGGCGTCGCGCAAGCCGCGGACGAATCGCAATACGGGTATCTCTCCGAACACCATCCCTATGGTGAAACTGAAGAAAAAGCAGGCGAGTACGCAGAAGACCTTGCGGCTACGATGTTGGCGACGACATTGGGATTGGAGTTTGATCCAACTTTGGCGTGGGATGAACGAGAGAAGCATTTCAAAATGAGCGGAAAAATTCTCAAGACGTTCAACATCACTCAGTCTGCGGAGGGAGATAAAGACGGCAAGTGGACCACCGTTGTTTCGATTGCGGTATTAATTCCGTAAGAATGCTTTCAGCGTAGGACTGGTAGAAATGCCAGCCTACGCGCGTCAGAACTTCACTGTAATATTCATCAAAGCTCCCCCGTTGTTCGGAACCACAATCGCCGATACATTTTCTGATTCCTTCCTTCCAATGAGCTTGTACACGATTGGAAGAATCTTACCCTGACATTTGTAAACAAGGTATGCACTCCCAGCACCGATCAGTGCGCCCGCAAGGACGTCGGACGGATAATGAAGGCCAAAGTAAACCCTCCCATAGCCGACTAATCCAGCCCACGCAAACGCGGGAATGTAAACTTCGGGTTTAGGATACCGAAGTGTCAGGAGCGTTGCCAATGCGAATACACCGGTTGAATGGCCTGATGGAAAAGAATAGGGGTCAGCACTGTCGAGGTGATTTGTATGAACATCGGTCAAAGCCTCATACGGCCGCTCTCTTCTTACACCTTCTTTTAGGATATATCCGATCGAATAGGCTAATATCTCAGACGTTCCAAGCAAAACTCCCGATTCGAATTTCTCGTTTTGGTCAGCAATCATTCCGTACGCGGCTAAGGATAAAGGCGCGGCAACGAGTATAGGATATGCTGAATTGTCGCTCACCCCTATGAGCGATGTTTTAAACCGGGTCTGTGCATTATTTATGTTGCGGAAAAGCTGGACGTCAATGTTCGACGGGTCGGTTTGGGCGAATAATTTCGGACCAGCAATCAAAAATAAGAAAGCCGCTATGCGTAAGCATGTGCGGCTCTCATCTAATCCTCGTAAGATAAAACTTATGTCAGACATCTTTTGGAATGGTCTTACAATATTCCCCATAATATGCCATAATTCTTTCAACATATCCAGTCGTCTGTTGCCATTGAGAATAATAACCGCTTATGGGACGTCCCCCTTCCCAAATATGCTCGTGTAACGAGGCATACTTCCGGGAAAGCAATGAAAGAGAACCTTTGACAGATTCCCATTCGTTTGGATCATCGTTCATATATCTTGCCATAGCTCGGGCGTCAGCTATCCTCCCAGTCCCCGCATTGTACGCTGCCAGAGTCAATTTCAATCTGTTTTCCTCAGAAATGCCCTTGCTTCCAAATGACCTGTATATCTTCCCCAAATAATAGATCCCAGCTCTTATATTTGTGTGGGGGAGATTGCAATCACCCTCATTAAACCCGAGCTCCTCTGCAATCTGGCTTTGTGTGACAGGCATAATTTGCATAAGCCCCTCGGCTCCCCGATGACTTGAAGCTTTAGGACGAAACCGCGACTCCGTCTTCATTACCGCCAAAACAAGTCGCCAATCAAAGCCGTATTTTTGAGAGTATTTTCGAATTGTAGGACCGTATAACTCCACAAAGCGAGCAGAACTTTGGTCCAACGGCTGATGGGAGTCAATTCCTATTATTTCCCTTGATTTGCCACTTTTTGGGGAAACGGAATTGCCGAAACCGAAGTAAAGAATGGTTGGCAGTACCAAAAAACAATTGACCCACAACTTTCCCATTTAATCCTCAAATTGTCAAAAAATGCCCATTTCCCTAAGGAATTTAGACCGGGAAAATGGAGTAGTCTAAAAAAAAGTTGAAGCAAACGAAATGTCCTACTTGGCGGGAATAAGTTATCGAAGATGTTTAAGAAAGTCAATTCTTTCTTTTAAAATCGGTCAAACGATTAACAAACATCAGTAACAATCAAGGAAAAAAGTCGAAAAACCGGAACTATTGGCAGACACAATTGACATCATGGCGGTTTTCCTGGTGAGCTTCTAATGCGCGAGCCACTTTTTCCCATTAGCCAGAAGCGTTAGCAAATCTTCTTCCGATTCGGCTTCGCTATGGAGGCGAATCATTGACTTGAAAGCGAGGGGTTCGATCAAAAGCCATCGGTTTTCGTCCCACCTATACTTTATCCCTTTGACTTCCTCTCGCCATTTATATGTATCTACACTGCACTCACCCATGTCATTGAAGTGTTTTGGCAGAGAAACACGTAAGTTATGAACCAGATTTGCAGCACTTATATCGCTGGCAATATCAATACTCCCGTAATACGCTTTTCCGGCAATATCACATATATGCTGGATGATTTCCTTTAGTGGTTTCTCGGCCTTAGCAATCATTTCTGCAAAATAGAGCCCGGAAAGAATTCCGTCGCAATCGGGAAGGTCTTTGCCATAACAATATCCGCCTCTTCCGACAATGCCCAGCAAGCAATCATTCTTGAACATATTTTCTATGCCGTTTTCTAAGCCAGTATCTAACAGTGGAATATTCCAGTTGTCGGACAATCGTTTCACTCGATCGGTTACAAAAGCAGGTTTGAAAATATTTCCCCGGTCACGTCTCTGAACATACAAATGATATAAGAGGGCCAATATCGTTTCTTGCAGATTCATCCACTCTCCATCGTTATACACGATGCCGCATCGGCCTCCGCTTGCGTCTGTTGCAATACCGAATTGCGCGTCTATCACTTTGACGTTATACTTCAATGCATCTAGGTTTTCTGAAGCCGGTTCCGGTGAGCGGTCAAAAAACTGATCCTCCGGTGTGCCGAACAACGTCTGCGCACGCCATCCGCAGCGAACGAGCAGGTCCTCAATGATTGTTTGCGCGGCCCCACCCATTGAATCGATTAACACGTTTGCTGTATTTTTGGGATTTTTGGCAAATGAACGAAGTGCAGAAAAATCAATGACCGTCTCGAGGTGAGAAAGGTAATCAGGAAGAAAATCGAATTGAGTAATTTCTTTGCGGGACGCCTTGGAAGGGCCCACTGACTCTTTTGTAGAATTGGAAAGAAGTGATTCAACTTTAGCTAATTCTTCAGGTAGGAGCGGTCCGCCGTAGGCTCCCTTGAATTCGATCCCATTATATTCAGGCGGATAATGACCGCCAGTTATCATGATCCCCGAGGTGCAATTGTTGTGCTTCGTTGCAAACGAGACCACCGGCGTCGGCACAACTCCTGAGCTTAATAACACATCTACCCCATTCTCCGATAACGCCTCGGCGACAAGGGAAGCATACCCGCGTGAATTCTTTCGACCATCATAACCAATCGCCACCCTCACTGTTGCCTGCATTCCGCGTGACTGAAACAAATAACGAATGAACGCTTGCGCCCATTGAAGAATATTTTCTTCTGTAAGACCATCGTCGACTGCCCCCTGCCATCCACTCGAACTGAGCGCAATATCATTCTTCATGAGCTTTCCAGCGGAAATTCTTCCTGGACGATTTCGACAGCCTTAAGGTATTGATCGAGAGGTACAAAAACCTTCACCGGGTATTTGAGAATGGTACGGCCGATGGGTCCCTCGATAAAGCCATCGGCAATAAATCCGATGCTGGCATTGTTGCGCGGGTTCACGGTAATACCGGCACTTTCCAATTTGCCGCGAACTATATTGGCTTCATAATAATCGAAAGATTGAAACGCCACTACCCAGTCTTCAGAAATTTCCACTTTTATGTGCTCTTCGCAGAGCATCTTTACACCTTTTTTCTTTGCACATACTTTGCATATCAAACGCCGGCAAATGACGCAAACTGCTATTGCCTTCGACTCCGGATGCTTCCCGCAGAAAAAAACCTCTTCCGAGAGTAAATTCCCGCAATGAACGCAAAAATCGCTTTCGGCTGTTACAGACTCGAAGCAGTTCCCGCATTCTTCATATTCAATTTGTTGCTCTTCCGGCAAATGGTCAACCAAAGAAAGATTGCAGTCGCTGCATCGGAGAGTCCCAATCACATACTCGGCTTTACAGTTTGGACAGAACGGCATTCAAGCCTCCTTTCATTTCATCAGCTCTCTTTGAAACATGCCAAAAACGGTTTCACCCAAAGATTCAATCATTACTCTTAAAACTACTTATCCTTTTGTTGGAAGATAAATACGCCTGAGACCAGATCGATGTACGCTTGTTCCAGGCTTCTCATTATAACAACCGTTATTTAGCCGTTTCGGTTCGCAGATTTTTCAGCACTTCGACAAATCGTTGCGTTATCACGCGCGGTCGCGTAATCGCTGAACCGACGACCACCGCATAAGCGCCGCACTTCAGTGCGTGCGCGGCTTCGCTCGGGCTCCAAATTCTCCCTTCGGCGATCACGGGTATATGAATTTCCGCCGTAAGGCGCTCGACTAAGTTGAAATCTGGGAAGTCATCCGCTCTATCTTCCGTATACTGAGTATACCCTGAGAGTGTTGTGGCAACAATATCCGCTCCAAGTTCCGCTGCACGGACACCTTCAATATATGTCGAAACATCAGCTATAAGTGGAATCCTGAACTTTTTGCGGACCAGTTCGAGAAATTCAAATCCATCCATGCCATTGGGGCGAATTCGTTGTGTCACATCCAGTGCCACCATGTCGGCCCCTGCGTCGATAAGATTCTGAATATCGGAAAGGTCGGGGGTTATAAGCGCCCATCCATCCTCATAAGCTCCCCTCGAAATTCCTACGACAGGAAGACCAACGGCCGAGCGGACCGATTTAACGTTATCGAATCCTTGCACACGAATGCCAACGGCACCTCCCATTTCTGCGGCCCGAGCAAATGCGGCGATATAATTGGGAAAATTGAATGGTTCGTCCCCCTCCGAGTGGCAAAGAACGATAACTCCATTCATTAGTTTTTCAATAACAATACCCATCGATCCTCTTATCCTTATGTTTCGAACTTTGAGAAGAATATAGAAAAAGGTAGTGAAAATAAAAAGGCGATGATTTCTCATCGCCTTCATTTGTCGTGGTTTTTTCTATTTTACCGTTTAAATACGATGGTCCCCGGAATGATTCCCACCATCGCCGAATCCTTCTCTACACCATTCTTATCGTACACGTACAATTCTCCGTTCTGCTGATAATCTTTTGCATCCCCGATGTACACATTTTCGGTGACGTCGTCAACAGCAATTACATAGGCGGATCTTCCAATGAAAATATCGGTAATAATTGTCATCGTCTTGGTGTCAAACTTCAACACACCGTCCTCGACAATAGTTAAACCATATCCATATGTCGAAACTGCCAAACCGGATGGATGTCCATAGGCGGCCGGGGGGAGAGGTATTGTAGCTGCAACGGAGTTCGTTTTGGGATTGATGATGGTAATGTTTCCCGGTGTGTCGTTTGCGGAATTCGTATAATCGGTGAATCCGTAACATGCGACGACCAATTCTCCATCTCCGTCGACGGCAATATCGGTTGGTTCTTTTGCTACATAGATCGTTGCTACAACAGAATCAGATCCCGGGTCTATTACTGAGACTGTACTGTCGGCCTCGTTTGATGTTGTCGCCGTAAAGCCGCTATTGCACACATAGACTTTGCCGTTTGCCACCGCTATACCCTGAGGATTTGAACCGACATTGATCCCATCTTTAACGATGGCATACGTTGTCGGGTTGAATGAGGTGACCGTTCCCTTATAGAGATTTGTTATGTATCCTTTTGTATCGCTCAGAATCGCAACCTTGTACGGACTATTGCCGTCGACGGCGATAGTCCCCAGCGATTTGTTGTTGTCGAGCGAAATGATTTCTATTTTGTTAGAGTTGTTGACGACGATGTATCCTTTGTTTTCATAAATCACCATGTCGTTTCCTACATCACCCAGAGCCCGATTGTTTGCAGCAAAAAAAACATCCGGATATACTTTATTCGAATCCGGAATATAAAATGATAAGGACGAGTTCGACTTTTGAAAATTACCCTGGTTCAGAATGTAAACCCCGACGGTCGATAAGGGAACGTCCTGGGATGATGCAACCGGCGGCTCTTTTTTGCAACTGAGCAGGATCGATGAAAACACCAATAGCGTGATTACCTTTACGAACATTTTTACTCCTCCGGATAATAGGTACTAAAAGAAAGCCATTGAATAATTCCAAAAGTACGGCCCGCAAAGGCGCGCAATTGTTCGAAAAAAATCCTGCGTTTGCAACCTGGCGAGATACCAATTCTTAAAAATTCTCTATATCGCGAACTCCGACGTCAGCATAAAATTCCGCATCGGCACCGGATAGCCGGTTATGAATTGATACCGCTCGTTAAAAATATTATTGACTTCACATTTTATCTTCCACACAACTTTTTCAACGGATATTCGGTACGACACATTTGCGTCGCATTTTTCGAACGAAGAAAGAATAAATCTTGGATCATTGTCGGCCGACGTAAATCGAAACCCGGTAAAAGAATACTCAACGGCAAACGAAACATTTCTTAGGCTGCTTCCAGCAAGCAGGGTTGAAGTTTGTTGGGGGAGGTACGCCAGGTATTTATTTTGGGTCGCATCATTGGGAAGATCGGCGCTCGTTTTAATGGACTGAACATAATTTCCCGTGTAGCGGATAGTCAGCGCATTATTCCACAATTGTGCGCGTGCCGAAAGTTCAGCTCCCGTTGAGGAGACGGACTGCAGATTGACGGGCGACCATACTCCATTCGGCCCCGGCTGCCATACAATTTTATCTGTCGCCTTGATTGAAAAATAGTTTGCTTCTATTTCGACTTTTCCGAGCAACTCCATTCCATACACAATCCCTGCATCGAAACTCAAAGAGTGTTCGGGTTGGAGGTTCGGATTCCCCCCTTGAATCCAATACAAGTCGTTAAACGTAGGGACATTAAAGTTTTTTCCGTAACTTGCACGAAGCCTTAATGACGGCTCATCTAGAACCCCGACATTGATGCCGATTTTAGGGCTGATATCTCCTTTTACGTCATTGAATGAATCGTATCGAAGCGAAGGATAGAAAATAGTTTCAAATGGAATGTTGAGTTGATCTTCGGATGAAACAAACCCGCTCAATTGCCTCCGTGTTGCATTCTTCAATTCATCGCTCCCGATAGAAGCAATTGCCGCATCCACTCCCGCAAGGATTTTGTTTGCTCCTGAAATGACAAAGGTGCCGGTTGGAGTGAAAGCTTCAATATGATTACGATAAAAATCCGAAGTCGCCAAATTTCCGATGAGCAGGTTTGGATCCTGGTATGTTTGAAAATTGTAATGAAAGGAAAACGGAAGCGAATATTGGACGTCCTCCGATTGCTGAATTTCAAAAGCCAGCGTGGCAAACAGGTCTTTGTCGTGAATACGGGCAAGATTATCCTGGCTCGCGCTTGTAACTGCCGTTGGCTGTCCACGATCTGCATCGGCATATCGGACGGAAGCAGTGGCAACAATATTCTGATTGACGAGGGCCCTTGACGAAAGAGAATAATTCTTCAGCGAATAATCCGCACCTTCCCTGTATAACAACTTATCGGATAACCCATCATCATAATGAAAACCAAAATCATTGCGGGCACGGTCAGTTTGTACAGAGCCTCTCAATGAAAATTGCTCGTTGCCAGCCCCCGCCGAAATTTGGTATCCGCTCATTCCAAACGACCCAAATCTGCCCCCGAGAGATGCCTCGAAGCCGCCGCTCGGTTTCTTCGTAATAATATTTACAACTCCTCCCATCGCATCCGCGCCGTACAATGAGGAAATCCCTCCGTTTGCGATTTCGATCCGATCAACATCCATCAACGAAAAAATGCCAAGATCAACAGTATTCATTTCATACGTCGTATACCGTTGCCCGTCTAACAGAATAAGCGAATAGTCAGCGCCCATTCCCCGTATAGAAACGGACTGGAGAGCTCCATTCCCGCCGTAACTTTCTAAGAAAACTCCGGCGCCTTGCGACGCCACATCGGCGACCGAAATTCCATTGCTCTGGGCCATTGTCAAACTGTCGATCACGGTCACCGATGAAGGAAGCTTTTCAACTGCCACCGGCATTCTATTCCCCGTCACGACCACCTCTTTTGCAGTATATTGACGTGTTGAATCGAGTTCTTCGGCAAATGACCGCGAGGAAATAACTGCCGTGAGAACCGGGATTAGCGCGCTAATCCATATCGTGGATATATTCTTCATGCTCCGTACAATAAAAAACCTCAGCCTTTAGAGAAAAGCCGAGGTTAAGCCAAACAATCCACCTGCCCGTAAATTATGTTTGGTCACCATACCTCATGCCCTCGAAGGCGATGACAAATGACACTGGCAGGTCTCCTGGCTCTCCCGATTTGTCTCTCGCCTTCCCGTCCGAATCCAACGGTCAGTGGCTTTGAGATATAATTTATTTCGGGATCACAGTTGCGGGTCAGCTTCCGAATTCTCCGTCTCGCCATCGGCGAAACGGAATTCACGGAATTCCCTTTTCATCCCGTGTCGCTGCTAGCGAGACGGGACACCAACATCTTTATAGAAAAGAACGACTAAAACAAAAACACTCATCTGAGCAAAGATTGCTCAGTCCATTTCACCTTCTTTAGTGCGAAGAGCACTCCCTCATAGGCTGTGAACATGACCGCGACAAAAAAGATATCGCCGCTGACGGTGTTGCGGAAAAAAGGAATTGCTGCGACATAGCATTCAATCAAACCGCCCCACGTCGGCGCATACATCGTCCCCGGCGGCATCCACACTCCGAAGTTCGTAACGACAAAAAATAAAATGGAACTGGCAAAGGTTCCACCAAGAACGTAGAGAGGCTTCTTGTGATTTCTTAACCAGAGACCAATTAAGCCGATGAGAACAAAACTCCCGTACACCCAATACATCCCGCTGTAAAAGCCGATAAAATAGTCGCTCACCAGCATCGCCAAAATTGGGACGACAAAGGCATACCTTTTCTCAAGGTAAACGCCCCCAAAAAGTGCAATAGCGGCTATTGCCGTGAAGTTTGCGGGATGAGGCAGCAGCCGAGAAAAAGCCGCGATAACAACCAAGAGAAATGCCGCGCCGTTCCGCACCAAAAATTGTTTATGGCTCATGAGTGTGACTCCTTTCATGAATGATTTATCGTGAAGAAACAGTTTCATTAAACTTAAAAACCCCGACCTTCATGGAGAAAATCGGGGTTGAGAAATCTGAACTCTTTCGTACTCAATAAGAATACTTTAACCTTTTTCCTCGAAGGCTTTATTTTGTGAAGTTGGCAGGTCTCCTGGCTCTCCCGATTTCGGTCTCGCCTTCCCGCCCGAACATAGCGGACAGTGGCTTCGAGACGAATTCTTTCCTGGGATTACAGTTGCGGGTCAGCTTCCGAATTTAACGGAATTCCCTTTTCATCCCGTCTCGCTGAAACGAAACGGGACACCAGCATCAAAGTATTGAAAAGAACAATTTATTGAGAGCAATATACAACACCCAAAAGCGTTTGTCAAGAGCGAAGTTCAAAAGTGATCCGATTGCTCCGAGCAATCGGATCACTTCAGCGCGCTAATGAGTTATCGGCTTCTTGCTAAACTTCTGGAAATAACTAAGACACGTATCCCTCCAAATCCCCGCGTCTGTCCTCTGTTTTTCCAAGCGTGCTTTCACCTGCAAAAATATTTCCGGGTCTATGGATTTTTCCAGAGCGTTCCACGTTGACAGCATGGAATCAACATAATCGGTACCCGCGTAGTATTTACTGCACAGTTCTTCCCAGAGTGTTTTGCCCGACCTCATTTTGTAATCCCATGGGACATGATGGAACCAGAGTAAATATTTTTCGGGACAGGTGTTGATGTCGTCATAGGTTTCCTTGAGCGGGGAAAAATATTGGCCGACTGCATTGCTACCGGTCGAGCTTCGGTCGAACCCGATGCCGATGCTGTCGGCGCGATGGTAATAGACGGGCGTCCAGTCAGGCCGGCCTTTATCGTACGACGGTTCGGGACCGTAGTGAAAATCTGTTTGCATAATATGATGCAGGCCGAGAGGTTCCATGTAATCCACACATGCCTCACGGGAACCCATCATCATACTACGAACTGATGCAACGACGTTCGAGTCGTTGCTCAAAGTCATCCTAATCCATTCGTCTGCGATTTGCTCTGCCGAAAGTTCCTGATCCCACGCGAGACGGCCGAAGGCGTACCAATTGGATTGAGCGAAGGGGTGTCCGCACCAATTCCGGTCATCTCCAATGTTTGCAACGCCAGCCATCCCTGTCATCCGGTACTGTTCTAGAGTTCCATCGACGATCGATGCCAGCGTAGAGCCGCGACCCTTCGCGTATGTATCAAATTGAAGATACTCCTTCCACATCGGCGCGAGGTATACCAGGTGAGTCGAGTGACCGAGATATTCCTGCGTGATTTGAAGCTCGAGCATCAACGGAGTTTTCGGCATTGCGCCGAAAAGAGGCTGCACCGGTTCGCGCGGTTGGAAGTCGAGCGGACCGTTCTTCGCTTGGACAAAAACGTTCGAGAAGAATTTCCCATCGAGAGGGACGAACTCTTTGTAAGACCGCTTCACTCTGTCATAGTCGACATCCGGATCATATACGAAGGCCCGCCACATTACTATGCCCCCGTAGGGCTTCAACGCTTCTGCAAGCATGTTTGCTCCATCGGCATGTGTTCTCTTGTAATCCTGCGGGCCGGGCATCCCTTCTGAATTCGCCTTGACCAAGAAACCTCCAAAATCGGGAATTTGCTCATAAATTTCCCTAACCTTATTTTTCCACCATAAGCGAACACCCGGATCGAGGGGGTCCGATGTTGAAATATTCCCGATTCCTCCTTTTCGGTTTCCATCCAGTTCAAATTTTCCCGACATGGGCGAAGCAAAGTTGACCGACAGAAAAACCCGAATGCCGTAAGGACGAAAAACGCCTGCCAAAGCCGCGACCTTTACAAGGTATTTATCGTCGATAATCCTTGGGTCGGCGTTGACGTTATTAAGGACTGCACCGTTAATTCCGATCGAAGCGTTCGCCCGTGCATAATCACGGTAGCGCGGGTCGATCTTCTGCGGGAGGTCAGCCCATTTCCACAAAGATTTGCCTGCGTATCCACGCTCGATCGAACCATCAAGATTATCCCAGTGGTCGAGAAGGCGATATTGCGTTTTCGGTTTGGCTATAATATTCAGAGTATCCAACAATTGTTGAGTTTGGATGAGCCGCAGTAGATGAAACGTCCCATATAACAATCCGATGTCGGTATTGGCAGCAATGACTATTAATTTGGTGCCCCCAAATTCGGTACGTTTCAAGATGTAGCCTTCTTTTCCCAGTGATTGAAGAGTCGCGGCATAACCCAATTTCTTTATGACGCCGGAACTTTGCGGCGTGCCTACAAGAAGCGTGGCCTTCCCGTTCATGGAGGCTGCAAAAGAAATCTCTTTTGCAAGCAAGCCCCCTAAACCATTCTTGAGTTCATCTCTAATTATATTGCATGTTGCCGATGTATCCGAAACGATAACCGTGGAGATCGCATGTTGATACTCCGTTAACCGCTCCTCGTTATCGAGCTTTTTGTACTTCATCCACAGGGTATAGCCATCGTCGGGAAATGCAATGTCAGGAACGGAAAATAAAGCGAGCAAAATAACGGGAAAAGCGTATATGAACAAGAAAGTTTGTTTCATGCGTCCATCCGAAGAAAAGTGGAATAATGGTCTCATCTTCACCCGTCGCAATTAGCGGATAGCGACTCCTGTCGGGAATTATCCAAGCGTGCGATAGCTTCGCGACAAGAATCCGGCTGCCCGCGACAATTCCCCCGAAGAAAAGAACCTAATAAAATAAAGAACGATAGGCCAAAGGCAAATCAATCCCAACCGTGTGGCAAGAGAATCGAAACCGCTCCTCGCCGCGCCGATTTCAAGACCATAAATAAGCCCGACTGAAAGCGCCAATTTGCCTATCCTCCCAAATTCATACTCTATACGGTAAAATCTTTGCACGATGAAATACAACGCGAACGCCGAAATAGCATAAGCGATCAGCGTGGCGTATGCTGCGCCCATGATGCCATATTTCGGGATGAGAAAGAAATTCGCTACAATATTTGAGACAGCAGCAAGAATCGAAGTGGGAAGAAGGTATGCCGTTTTCTTTTCAATGAAGATCCCGGCATTTAAATGGATCGAAACACCGCCAAAGATGTATGCGAGCAGCACGACGGGAACAACGCTCAACCCGCTCCAATAATCAGGGTGGATGATGTGGCGGCCGAAGATCTTTATCTGGACAACATCTGAGATGAAAAACGAGAGAACCAAAAAAATCGCGCTCATCAACAACAGAAAATAGGTCAGCACTCTGGCAAAAAGGACTTTCGCATTCTCATCGTTGGCATGTGAAAGAAAGAACGGTTTCCATGCATAATCGAACATCGAGGTGACGAGATTCATGAAAATTCCCAGCCGGTAGTTCGCCTGGTAAATACCGACGTTGCTATCGTTCGTAAACGCCTTGAGCATCGGACGGTCGATCACCTGGAGCACCATGCCCGAAAGTCCAACCGGAACATACGGTAATCCGAATTTGAGCAGAGCGGAATAGAGAGACGTCGAAAAGCTCCAGGTAGAGCTTTTGACAATGTGAGGAATCAATAGGGCGAAGGTCAACAACGATGAAGCGAGCCCGCTGATAAATATTCCTTCGACCCCCCATTTCAGCCAAAGGAGCGAGATGATATTGAAGGCAACATTTGAGCCGATGTTGACGATCTTCAACGTCGCAAATAATTTGGGCCGGTGCGCCAAACGGAGTGAAGCAAACGGCACAATTACCAGCGCGTCAAAAAAAAGAATTCCGGCGCTGTAGTAGAGAATTCGATAGAGGCTTTCGCCGATCAAGAAAACGTGAGTCAGGGGGACGGCGAAAGTAATAATCAACCCTGAAAATAGCGCGGAGGTTACGGCAATCGAGAAGAACGGGGTGCTAAAATTCTCCTTTGCATCGCCCCCTTCAAGTCCAGAGGCATATCGGAAATACGCCGACTCCATTCCATAATTATAGACGACATTGAGAAATGCCAGGTAGGAATAGATATTTGCGACGATGCCATATTGCGAAGTCGTCAGAACGTTGGTGTAAAACGGAACAAGCAGAAACGTGAGGAAGCGGCCGACGATGGTGCTGATGCCGTAGATGGCTGTATCCGCACCAAGCCGCTTTATTTGGGAGAACATATTTAGGAGACCAGTTCGAGGGAGATGTCGAGCGACTTTGGAGAATGCGTGAGCGCCCCGACCGATATAAAATCTACGCCGGTTTCTGCAATCGCTTTGACTTTTTGAAGGGTCACACCGCCCGAGGCTTCAACCTCGACGACATGATTGATCAACTGAACCGCCTTTCCCATCGGCTCAAGTTCAAAATTATCGAGCAATATTCTGTCAAGACCTCCGCAAGCAAGAGCCTCTTCAACCTGGCCGAGCGAAGTTACTTCGAGTTCAATTTTCAATTGCAGATTTTGTTCACTAAGGTAGTAGTTGCATTTTGTAAGCGCGCCGGCAATGCTTCCCGCGGCCACGATATGATTGTCTTTAATCAATACCATCTGGTCCAGCCCAAATCTATGATTCTCGCCCCCGCCGTCGCGGACGGCTTTTTTGTCGAGCATCCGGAGGCCGGGAGCTGTCTTGCGAGTATCGATGATTTTTGCCTTTGTTCCAGCAACAGCGTGGACATATTTGTGAGTGAGGGTGGCAATACCCGACATGCGCTGTAAAAAATTTAGCGCAACCCTTTCGCCGAGGAGAATCCCTCGTACCGTACCCTGAACATCAGCAACTGTTTGTCCCGCTTGGACAAAATCCCCATCCCTCACGTGCGGCGTGACTGTCGTCTGGCTCTCTGTATACTTAAAGACGATGCCGGCAAGTTCCAATCCGGAAATGACGCCGTTCTCTTTCACCTGAAGAATCGCACTGCCGAGCCGTTCTTCGGGAATCAACGACTCGCTCGTGATGTCTCCAAACCCGATATCCTCATGAAGCGCCTGCTCGATCAATCTACCGATCTTGCTGTCGTGAAGAAGGTCATTGCTCATTTTCGTTGACCAGCATGATGGGAATATCGTCTTTTACTTCATACACCTTGCCGCACTTTTTGCAGGTCAATGTTTGATGCGCCGGCTTATAGTCGAGCGCGCCTTTGCATTTTGGACAACAAAGGATTTCAAGCAATTCCTGTTTTACCATTCGTTGCTCCTTTTGATTTACTCTTTTTAAAAGCTTCTTCGAGCACCTCTACAAATTTCATCGGCGCGCGAGTCGGCTTGCCGGTTTGCGCATTGATGAAGCTGTGCACGGTAAATCCCTCCGCGATCGGCTCGTTATCGCCGTCCCGCAATACACGGTATTCGATCCGGACTCTTGCAATTGGGATTTCGTTCAAGGACGTCTCGATGTGAAGAAGGTCATCGTAGCGCGCGGAGCGTTTATATTTTGAACCGGCCTCGATAACGGGGAGATAAATGCCCATCGCTTCGATTTCAGGATACGGCATTCCTATATGTCGAAGGAGGTCCGACCTCCCTTGTTCAAAGTACTCGAAGAACTTGCCGTAGTAGACGAACTTCATTTGATCAGTATCGGCATAGCGAACGCGTACATCCGAAACAAATGTAATCGGCGCGTTATTCATTCCAAGCACCCATGACACTGAACTTGTCTATTCTTTTCTCAATGAGTTTATCAGGCTTCATTTTTTTTAGAGGCCGCAGTTCTTCGAGCAGGGTGTCTTTCAGGACGACGGCTGCTTGTTGAGGATTGCGATGCGCGCCGCCGGGCGGTTCGGGGACAATTCGATCGATAATTTTTTGTTCGAGGAGGTCGCGGGCTGTCAGGCGCAACGCTTCAGCCGCCTGCTCTTTATATTCCCAGCTTCTCCAAAGGATACTGGAACACGATTCAGGAGCAATAACCGAGTACCACGTGTTCTCGAGCATCAATATCCTGTCTCCGAGGCCGAGTCCTAATGCACCCCCGGAAGCCCCCTCCCCGATAATGACGACGATAATCGGCACGGGAAGATGCGACATTTCAAAAAGGTTGCGCGCGATTGCTTCCGCCTGTCCTCTCTCCTCGGCTTCAATTCCAGGGTAGGCGCCGGGGGTGTCGAGCATCGTAATAATCGGCTTGCCGAATTTCGCAGCGAGCTTCATCAAGCGGAGCGCTTTACGGTATCCTTCGGGCTGAGGCATCCCAAAATTTCTGAACAAATTAGATTTCGTGTCTCTTCCCTTTTGATGGCCGATGACCATGACAGTCTCATCTTCCAGCTTTGCAAATCCGCCGACAATAGATTTATCATCGCCGAAGAACCTGTCTCCATGAAGTTCAATAAATCCGGTGGTCATCATGCCGATGTAATCAAGGGTATAGGGGCGTTCCGGATGACGGGCTAGCTGGACCCTCTGCCAGCGTGTGAGACTGGAAAAAATGTTTTCGCGAAGCTGGCTCACTTTTTTCTCCAAGGTTGTAATTTCATCTGCGATATCGAGGTTGTCGGATAATTTCTTCATCTCTTCGATCTTCTGCTCCAGCTCAACAACCGGCTTTTCAAAATCTAAAACAACTTTTCCCATACACGCTCCAAAAATTTAACCGCTGCGCCGGATCGAGTTGGCGACCGCCTTTACAATAATTTCAATGTCCAGCATCAACGATTGGTTCTTCGCATAATACAACTCGTACTGTTCGCGTTCTACATCCGTCATCGGCCGATCGGAATTGATTTGGACGATTCCCGTAATTCCGGGTTTCCCCAGATAGATCCCATTGTGAGTGACCAAAACACGAGAAAGAGGGTCGGCGGGCGGACGTCCGATAAGGGACATCGATCCCCGCAGCACCTTCGGCATTGCCAGTATTGCTGATGAAAAGGCGGACGGCTGAGTGCGTAAAAGTAAACGGCTGAAAGATACGAAAGGAGCGCAAGAAATCAAAAGGAAAAGAGATCCGAGGATGTCGACAGTGCGTTTTATTAACCGATGCATCAGCCTGTCTATATTATATTGGATTTCGATGAACGGGATTTCGTCCAACTGATCGATGCGAGATTTACCTATGATCACTTCAAGGGAATTCGGCACCAGTTTGAAATCCACCATCCGGTTTCTGCTCTTGCTTATTACCGAGAGAATTGTCGAATACGGAATCGCATCTGTTGAAAAAATCACGTCGTCGATCCTGTAATCGTTGATCACTTTGCCGATCGTATCAACGCTTCCGAGAATTTCGATCCCGAGTATTTTTTGATTGAGCCGCTGGCGGTTCACGTCGATAAATCCGACCACGTCGTATCCTTCGCCCGGTTTATTGCGCAATTTCTTCAGCAGCTCCTGGCCGGCTTGACCGGTACCGACAATCAACGTTTTTCTTCCGAAAAGTGTTTTTCGAGAAATCGGGCTGCGGGCGCCTGTCAACCGGATCATCAGCCGCCACCCAGGGATCAAAAACACCGCCAGGGCCCCCGAAATAACCATGATCACACGACTGAACGCGAAATTCTTGATAAATGCCGTCAACGCAGAGATGACAATAAACGCAAAAAACACAGCGCTGAAAGAATGTGATATCGAAAGCTTTCGGCTGGAATACGCTCCGGCGACAAACAACGAAAGGACGACAATACATGAAGGGACTATCAAAGCCCACGGGTAAGCGTACGAAGGAAATGAGAAAAATCTGTCGGAACGGACGTACGCCGCAAAGAGGATTGTCCCGACAACTATGCAAAAATCGAAGAGTGACACAAGGAACGGCTTGCCGTACCTCATCAGCGCGGCAATGATCCTTCGAGCATCGATTGCAAGTTCAATGATCGATTCAAACACCACCGAGCCTTGATGATGTTTGCGAACAAAAAGCCGCATCGCTTTATAGAAAATTTTCAGCTCATCAATATCGCTCCTGCGCGTGCTCTCTCCCTTGTAGTGAATAATTTTCGTGTCAGCGACATAAAATACTTTCCACCCGCCCCTTTGAACACGATAGCACCAGTCGAGGTCTTCGCCGTACATAAAAAAACTTTCGTCGAGACCGCCAATTTTGTCGAGCACTTCGTGCCGAACCATCATGCACGAGCCGCTGATTGCATCGACCTCGTAACTTTCGTCGGGGTTCAGGTATGTAAGGTTATATTTCCCGAACAGCTTCGTCGATCCAAACAATGAACTCAATCCAGAGACTTTTGTAAAGGCAACCCACGGTGTGGGGAAGCTTCGGCGGCATGGGAGTTGCAGCGTTCCGTCCGGATTTAAGATCTTGCATCCTGCCATCCCGACATCGTCATTCGCTTCAAAAAAGGCGATCAGCGTACGAAACGTATCCTCCTGCACGATCGTATCGGGGTTCAACAGCATCAAGTACTTTCCGGCCGACAATGCAAGAGCCTGATTGTTCGCTTTTGCGAATCCGACGTTGACGCCGTTCGCGATCAAGCGGACTTGTGGAAAAGAATGACGGATAAGATCACAACTACCGTCATCCGAGGCATTATCGACAACAAAGACTTCGCCTTCAATCCCCTCCAACGCTTTAAAGACAGAGACGAGCGCGTTGCTAAGAAAATCCCGCACGTTATAGTTGACAATGATGACTGAGACATCCATGGCGAGAGGTTACAGCAAGTTTAAAAGACTGCGAAGCTTCAATTTCCAGACCATGAAAGCGGCTTCGTACACAATATCCTTTGACATTTTTGACTCGCCCCGATCGCGGTCGACGAAGATAATTGGGATTTCACAAAGACGGAAACCCTTTTTCCAAGCTTTGTAATTCATTTCGATTTGAAACGCGTAACCGTTGGACCGGATATCGTCAAGGTTGATGCTTTCCAGAACGGCGCGACGGTAACATTTAAACCCTCCGGTCGCATCTTTCACCGGCATACCGGTAACGATCCGGGTGTATAAATTTGCAAAATAACTCAGAATCAGCCGGCGAAACGGCCAGTACACAACGCTGACTCCACGGATGTACCGCGAACCGATGACCAAATCGTAGTCTTGAATTTTCAGAAGAAAATTGAGGAGCTCTTTCGGGTTGTGCGAAAAATCTGCGTCCATTTCAAATACATAATCATACTTGCGCTCAATGGCGTACCTGAAACCCGTGACATAGGCCGTCCCCAGTCCCATTTTGCGGGAACGTTCAATGAGATGAACGCGCGGATTCTTTTGCTGAAATTCCTTTACAATCGCCGCCGTTCCGTCGGGGGAACTGTCGTCGATAATGAGGATCTCAATATCGGTCGATTGGTGGAGCACCTTAGGAATCAGCTCCGGAAGATTGACCGCTTCGTTGTATGTGGGCGTTATAACGAGTGCTTTGGGCATAGATAATAAATGCCGATTAATGGCCTCTCCCCATCAGCATAACATAGAATGTATACAAGAGAATCTTGATGTCCATCCGAAAGGACATATTTTCGATATAAAATAAATCGTACCGTACCTTCGACTTCACGTCATCGATCGACCGATCGTATCCCTGCTTAATCTGTGCCCAGCCGGTAATCCCGGGACGGACCTTGAGTCTACGATGATAAAGGGGTATTTCCTTTGAGAGCTTATCGACAAAAAAAGGGCGCTCGGGGCGGGGTCCTACGAGGCTCATATCGCCGTCCAATACGTTAACAAATTGAGGGATTTCATCGAGGCGCGTATTTCTTAAAAACCTCCCAACGTATGTTACCCGATTATCATTCTGCGGCGCCCAAACCGGGCCCGACTCTTTTTCAGCATCGGCACGCATCGATCGGAACTTGTGCATCTTAAATATCTTTCCATCTTTGCCAACGCGTTCCTGACTATAAACCACCGGACCGGGAGTGTCTATTTTTATCGCAATCGAAATCAGAACCCAAAGCGGCGAAGAGAAGAAAAGAACAACGAGCGAAACAAAAATATCTGTCAGCCGTTTCATGCTTTGTTCCCACGGCTGCATAATCTCCGGCATGATTTCGATAAGCGGGAACCCGTAAATCTGATTTGTGCGCGCTTGACCGCTGATGATATCGTACATGTCGGGCAAAATTTTCATGCTGACATCGTGGCCGTTGCAATGAGAAATGACGTCCAGCAGTTTATCATGATCCGCCGATTCGAGGGCGATAAATATGTCTTTTACGGAATGCCGCTCTATGAGCGACGGAAGGTCGTCGGTGCTTCCGAGCAGGCGAGTTTTTTTATATTCAACGCCGCTCTTCCTTTTATCAAGCTTGACAAAACCAACTACGCGATAGCCTAATGCCGGGTGCTGCAACACAAGGTCGTAAAGGTCCTTTGCTTTTTCATTCCATCCCACGATGAGTGCATTGTGCAGACCGACGCCGGCGGCTAATAATCGCCGTCGGGCAGTACGATAGAGCACTCTCCCCGTGCCTGTTGTAAAAACCATGACTCCCCAGTAGACAACAATAAGCATTCGCGAACTCATTCTAGTCCTCACCGTGCCGGCATCATCGACAAAGATGACAAAAAATAGAATGAGACAGCCAAAACCAATAGCCTTCATTAGTGCGGTCACCTCGTCGGTACGCGATGCAGCGTGCCATGGACGGTATAGTCCAAAGAATAAAAAAATGAACGACCAGTAAAGCCAGATGAGCACCATCGGCATCCAAAAATCCGGCTCGAGACCCGACGCCACGACACCGCTGTGAACTCTGAAGAAATAATAAATAATCCAGGCAAGGTTAACGGTAAAAAAATCAAGGATCTGTATTTTTGCTTCGAAGTGGTGTCGCATTTTAAATTTCCAAGGTCAAACGTTCCAGACGGTTCTCTGTGTCCCTCTCAGAAATCGCACGAAACCTACAAAAAGCCCTGCGTTTGCGATTATGAAATAATACGGCATCGTGAAAAGCATGATTGGTTTCGATTTTGTATCTAGAATATAGCCAATACCGGCCAAACAGACAAAAAGAAATTCGGCGATCAGAACATAGAGATAAATCCCCCCTTGTGTCGACAGGCAAACACTTGCAACGAAGATGATCATAAGAAGAAAAGGGACAATCCAGCGAATGAGTTTGTGAGAGATGAGCCCGAAAGCGATAAAGCCGTATCGCGGGTTCAAGAGGGGGGCAATAATCGGTAGTCCGTTAAAACTGGCAGCACCAATTCTGATTTTCCTGTGAAATTCATTCGAGGTCGAATCAGCAGTTTCCTCCCAGCATTCCGCCGAGGGTTCATACCGTATGTTGAATCCATTGCGTACCGCATGAAGCGGGATCAGAAAATCGTCTGCCATCAGCATTTCCGTCGATAACGGAGAAAAAAGAGCCCGCCTGATGGCATAAATAGCACCTGTTGCCCCAAATGTCGTCTTAATTTTGCCTTCGCTTTCTTTGATTGCGTTTTCATAACGCCAGTATAATGCTTCAGCCGTCCCGCCGGAATTTGTCCTTGAAGCTTCCAGATGAAGGCTGCCACAAACTCCCCCAACACTCGGATCCGAAAAGTGGCGCGCCATTTTTGTCAATGCATCGGGTTGATAAAAGGTATCGCCGTCCGAAAAAACGAGAATTTCGTTTTTTGCTGCTGCGGCAAGGTCATTGAGCACGGCAGCTTTTCCCCGGCGTTTTTCAAAGTTCACAATTCGAGTACGTGCCGATGAGGCTGAGTTCGCACGTTCCAACGTTGCATCTGTCGAACAATCCGAACCAATGATCACTTCAATCTTTTCTCTGGGATATTCTATACTCGCAATGTTCTTCATTTTCTCTACAATGACTCTTTCTTCGTTATAGACCGACATGATCAGGGAAACCGAAGGAAGCTCCGGCTGCAGAGGAAGCGCTCTCTCCTTCTTCAGCGCCGCCCAAACCAGCACGATGACCGGATAAAGAACATAAGAATAGACTACAAGAAATATTGAAGCCCAAAAGAGAATATATGCGAGAATCATTATCATTTTCTATCTAAGGATTCACCAATGAAAATAATTGAACGAGCGCCGAGGCAGAATCATGGGGGCTGAACCTGCGCGCTTGCGCAATTCCACTTTCGCTCCTCGCTTGATGATACGCTCGGTCTTCCAACAGGCGCACGATTTCTTCAGCAAAACCGGCAGCGTCATCGGGATGAAACATTCTACCGGCCTCTCCGAGAACTTCAGGCAGCGAAGATGTATTCGAGGCGACAACAGGCGTCCCGGATTGCATTGCTTCCAGTGGTGGAATACCGAATCCCTCGTAATATGAGGGGAACACAAACACGGAGGCCATTCGGTAGATGTCGGGCAAGTCTCTTTCTTCAACGTGACTGAGGTAAAGAAAATTTTCCCGAGCCGTCACTTCCCTCATAATTTTCTTAAACCCGAAACCCGGGCGACCAATAAGCACAACCGGAATATGCACTCCCCGCTTCCTAAGAATATCGGCGACCCGAGTGAGCCCGATGATATTTTTTCGAACCTCAACCACTCCAACACACAGAATGAACTCCGCAGGGAGTTTGAACCGCTCAGCAACTTCATTTCGATGCGATGGGTCCATCTGACGAGGATTGAAGCGTTCATCTGCCGATGGATAAATAACGTGAATCTTCTGCTCAGGGACTCCATAGTAGCGTATAATATCTTTTTTTGAATGTTGAGAGATAGTGACGATCGCATCGCTCTTTGTGATTGAGCGTTTTAAGATCGAATCAACATAGATACTGTAGGCCGCAGAGAAATATTTTTTTCCAATTTTTAAAAAAGTATCGCAGATGACAGGAATGCTTTTCCATCCGTCGCTTCTTTTTTTGGGGGGAGCCAGGAAATTCGGCGAGAACAGCACATCGATATCATATTTTCTAAGTTCATTCGGCAGCACCTTAAATAACCAGAAAGGAGAGTACAGTTTCGAAGAGATGAAGCGCGGTGCAGTAGAAATAGCGCAGGCACGATCCATACCAACTTTCACCTCCCCGTAGCCGAAAAGGTAATAGGTATTCTCACCATCGACATCGGGGATGTGTCTCAACAAATCCTGCAAGTATCTTCCGATCCCGGTCATCTTTCTTTCCAATACCCTTGCATCGATCCCAATGTTCATTTCGAATCAAATCCTCCGGATACTTCCGAAACAATTTTATTTATTTGCTCTATGGGAGTTCATTCATCCGTCGATTACTCCTTGAGCAGTGTCCGCTCGGCTTATCGCCTGACCCTCCCGGCTGGGAGAGCCCTCAGAATGAGCCGCCCTTTCCAGTAATGTCTGAACTGTGACGAGTGTTATGAGGGCAAAAACAAAATTTAACGACGATATGACGTTCGTGAAAAAAGATATCACCATAACAAAAATCGCCATCGAATAAAACGCTGCAGATCTCACACTTGGCCTTGTCCTCATTTGCTTGTGAAGTAATGCAATAAACGATCCTAATAGACCCGGTAAAACCGTTAATCCTAAAAGCCCGTAGTCATAGTAATAGTCCCAAAAAAACGGAAACGTATTGTACCCACTGTTAAGGAAGACCCTCTCTTTGATTCCAAAATAGTCTCCTATCCAATGTTTAATTCCTATGAGCGCCATCAGCGCATCAAGGCTGAAGTAACCGAACGTATGCTGCTCTAATCGTTCCACGGCTCGAGCAAAATTTTCTAGGTTCATCACAATATACATATACGGAGTCGTCAAAGCCGCATAGGTGCTCGCAAACCTCATCTTCGATACAACATACAAATAGTTCTCTGCATACCGCGACTCGCGGAACGATTGGATATACCAGAGCGACACAAGAAGGAAAGCTACAAAGCCCACCACGTACCGCAGTTTTACAACCCGGCTTGAATAGTACGCAAAGCCTACAGCCATGAAAAAAAACATGACATAGAGAAACCTGTTCAACAAGAGGAAGTATGAAAAGAAGACAGTGACAAACAGGGAAAGAAGGAAAAGTCTGCGGAATAAACCTCTTCTTGCAAGAATGAAATACTCGAAAATCAAAAATAGAATGATTGGGAAAACCAGCACGAATAAATGAACCCCGAAAATGCCTATTTCAACGCGCGCTTTGTCCGGATAGGCCGAGAAGATCGGCAAAGCGCCGTACACTTGCCACTCTGCGACGTACGCTGACACGTAGCAGATAAACAACATAATAATAATGATAAAAAGAACATCATCCCGAAAAACCTCTCGCCTAATGGAATCTCGAACGTTGTCAATTGAATATAAGTTTTTGTCCAAGCATAGTACCTGCACAATAAAGACACCGGAAAGAAAAGACAGAATGCCCAGGAGGAGTGTAATCCATGCAAACACCCCCCACGTGTGTTGAAATCCACTGAGCTTCAAATCTGCCAGGCCGATCGCAATAGACCATATGAAACCGAAAACCCTGGCGGGAGAGAACAGATCGGAGCCCTTAGGGAGGCAACTCAAGGCGATCAGCGAAGCGATCAAAAAACAAAAAAAAGAGACAAGTGTCATTATTTAAGTTCGCTTCAATTTTAACATTTCATGGAGGACGAGGCCATGACCCTCGACAAATGCCTCATCCCTGTAGTCACGTATCGCCAGAATCGCCGACTTGCTTAAATCCCTTCGCGCTACACTCCAAAATGTTATTTTGATCGCCACCACAAGAGATAAATAGATGAACCCCGCGAACCGAGCGAACGGCGGCGCTGCAAGCTTGAGAAACAGAAATCTATTTCTGATTGAATAATACAATGGAAAGGGCTCAATCGTATCTTTGTGGGCTTTGTGTCGAATCATCACCTTAGGGACGTAGATTAAATCAAATCCTTTTCGAAGAAATCTTGAGCACAATTCACTGTCCTCGAGATACATAAAAAAACGTTCGTCGAACATACCCGCGTCTTCAATTGCAGAAGATCTTACCAGAAACGCGCACCCGGAAATGAATGTCACGGGCACAATTCCTCCTTCACGGATTCGGCGTTTTTGGGGGAGCTCGGTGCGACAAAAGGCAGAAGCGCGCCAGAAATTTATTTTCCCATCAGCGCACCAAATCCTCTTTGGGTTTTCATAATAGCAAATCGTACCAGTCGCAGCAGCAATAGTCGGCCGTGAAGCCAGAGCTTTGACCAAAATTGATATCGCGTCTGGCTCAACAACCGTATCGCTATTTGCTAGAAAAAGATACTCCGATTTCAATTGCAGGGCTCGTCTGATCCCAAAGTTCATACCCCCAGCGTAGCCGTAATTATGTCCAGTGCTAATAATCTCGAGAGTTGGAAATGTCGATTGTATTTCATCTGTTGTAGTGTCGGCCGGCGCATTGTTGACTACTAATATTCTCAAAGGTGAATACACCGAGTGCTGTAACGCCTTCACGCATTCAATGGTGTCTTTGGAACGCTTATAGTTGAGGATTACGGCAATGACTTCCGGCTCTTGCATATATGTATTACTCTGATAGCGATTGAAAGACTATAATGACTTCCTCAAACATCGGCGCCCTGGCCCGTACTTAGAATGTTTCCCTATCTCAACTCTTGTTTATTAAACCTGGCAAGGCGAATATGAGCTCAGCGATTTGATAAACTTCCTCTTCTCATCGGCGGAGTTCGAAGTCATTCATATCAAGGTATGGATCTTTGAATCTCTTATGGAATGGCTTTTTCCACTTTTCTCATCAAGCTGCCGTACAAATAGACCCCCCTCGCTATAACGAGCACGATGTAAGAACCGAGAAGTGCTAATACCAATCCCCTCGCTCCCATGTCCAGTAAAAACCAGGTTAGTCCAATACACAAAGCAGCCCAGAAGAAGTTTATGACAAATGATCCCCAGGCTTTTCCATGGCTCGAAATGGCGTTATCTAACACGTTACCCATAGCCAGAGGGATAGAAGCAAACGCAAAGATCATCAACACGCCTCCTCCGCTTGAAAACCCGTTTCCATAGACCGACATGATGGTATTGGAGAAAGCTGCGATGATGCACGCAACAACAACGGCGATGCCGGTATTCAAAATCAAATAGGTGCGAAGTACTTTGTTATAAGAACCCTGTCTTTTTTCACCGAGGAGGTTTGAAAGTATAGAAAGAAATATCGTTGCAAAGGCCGACGGGAAAAAAAGGATAGGCGCTTTCCATACGCTCGCTGCATTATAAACTCCCATTTCTTCATATCCATGAGGAGTGTTCACTAGCAGCGCTGAGCAAAGCCACGTGGCAGACATCACAATAATTCCGCTGAGCATTGCCGGAACACTGAATCCTGTAATGATGCCCCTTTCCTGAAGACAGTGAGCGTACGATAGCCGAACGTTCGATCTCCTTGCGACCTTTTTTAGTGCGAACTGGTTGATTGCCAATGTCACAATCATTGTGCCGATCATTGCATATACTACGCCTTGCAGTCCAAGCAGAAAGACACCGAGAAGAGAAGCGCAAAAAGAAAAAATTGCTGTAATGACGTTAATCACCATAATGTCTTTGAACGCTTCAAAGCCTGCAAGAGAACCAGTCTGAGAACTATTGACAGCGCCGCAAAAAAGGAGTATCGACCCAGCCCGTAAAAGTGGCGTCAGATGCGGGGCCGCCAAAACGCTCGCGGCAACCCACGGGGAGACGATGATAAACGTCAGGCATATGAAGAGTCCCACACTCGCAGAAACCACTTCCGCCAACTTTATAATGCGTCCTGTTTTCGATGGATCTTTAGTCCGAAATTCCGCGACATACTTCATCGTGGTTGTATCCATGCCGAATGCTGCAACCAGTCCGAACACGCCAACCGTGCTCTGGATAATTCCCAATTCGCCGAACTCCCTTTTACCAATGATTCGAGCGACGATAATAGCTACAAATAATGCAAAAAGGCGGGAAGCCGCTCCGCCGGAAATCGACCAAAGAACTCCGCTCGCTAATCTGGACCCCAGCGGTGAATCTTGAATTTTTCGGAAAGGCTCCTGTAAGAACCGCGGCAACATGTCAGGGCGAAACAAGATTCGCTTTACTCTTGGCATTTCAGAGGGTCGGATTATTGGAGTCTTGTGTCATCGTCGACTCCTCGGGTTCTTAAACCAATCCGTTCGCAAAAGGGATGTCAAGGCAATATACTGTTCAGGGATCGACCGCTGCACCCGGTCACGCGCTTCAAGGAGGAATACCGCCAACAAGCCGAGCAACGAGGAAGAAACAAAAGCAATAAGGGCGAAGAGTAAGATCTTCGGCTTCGCTTTCATTTCTGCCACCGATGCGTGATCCAAGACCACGACTGAGGGCGTGCTCCGGTTTTCTTCTACTTTTGCCTGCTCATAGAGAGGAGCGATGAACTGAAGGATCTTATATTGTATTTCAACGTCTCGGTATCTGCGCAAATATTCGGCCCCGAGCTCTGGCGTTTGCTTGAAAGGAATGAGAATTTTCATATCGCTTGAGGGCGACATTGATCCTTCGCTCAATGAACGGATTCTCTTTTGCAGCTCCTGAACTTCCAACAGTTTTTCGGAATAAGAGGGATGGCTCGTACTTACTGTTTTTTCCAGAATGGCGAGCTCTATTTCCTTTACGTTAAGTTGACCATAGAGATCGGCAGCAACTTTGATTGAGGCATCGACCTGTTCGGGCACGGAAATCACACCTGTCCGAAGCTGGAACGTCGTAAAAGAATCTTGGGCAGCCTTAATATCGTCGAGATTTTTAAAGTAGCGCTGCTCAATGAATTCGCGGTTGGCCTTTGCATTTTGAACATGCATTTCCGAATTAATATCGTTCAACACTTTGACAAAATAGTTGGCCATGTCCGCCGCGCGTTGCGGGTCTTTGTCGTAGACAGATATTTCAAGACTCCCTTCTTCCGACTCTTCAAAGTTAACGTTGGAGAGGAGTTCCTTCATCGTCTTTTCGCGCGGATACTGTGTTATTTCGTAGACCTTGACGAGATCGAACTTCTCGATTACTGAGGTCAACGCGCGCTCGCTTTTCAGGATTGCAACATAGCGATCCAGGTCGGAATTGCCCGTCAAGGCAGAAAGCTTTTTCGCCGGGGAGATAGAATTCACGAGGGAGGAAATGCCGCCTAGGCCAGAAAAAAGGTCGGTGTTCTCCGCGGGAAAAACCGAAGCGGTTGACTTATACCATTTCGGCATGAAAAAAGTAACGACGCCCGTCAAAAATGTAATGCCAATGACGAAAATGACAAAAGGCCTCTTCCTTTTCGCGATCACGGAAAGAAATTCGACGAACATTTCGGAAGTAGGCTTCACCGTGACTTTGGATGGTGAAGCTCCTGCGGGGGTATTCTCTTGCTCTAATGTGCTCATGGGTTTTTTGGGTTCTTCGTCATTTCTTAAGTTGGAGAAACAATAGCGTGAGGGTACCGACTGTTCCCACAATGCTGAATACTTGACTGTAGGATAAGAGATAGTACTCCAAGGGGCGGTAAGGTACCGATGGCACCCATATATAGTCGCCTTCCTCTATCGTCGTCTCGCCGGGCGATAACCATTCCCTGGTGTTTGCTTTCAAAACACGAATATCTCCCCTTACTGCGTGATCGGTCAAACCACCGGCTTTCTCAGTGTAGTAAGAGTAACCCTGGTCCTTGACAAACGATATGTGTCCAGGATGCACCACCTGGCCGAAGACATAAACAGTTTTCGTTTTCGACCCGATAATGAGATGGTCACCATCGCGAAGAAATACGTCCTTTGCTTTGTCCTGCGAAACGAAAAGGTTGACAAAATCGACCGGCACTTGTTCCCTTGCCAAACGCATTTCGTTCTCCGCTTTGAAATAGGCGGTGTCCTCCTGACTGGGCAGACCTGCTTCAATGGCAATGCGCTCAGTATAAATGTCCTTTTCGGAAAGAGATGTACGGAACAGGCTGGATGATTCCATCGAAGCTTCGGGTGTAAATCCCCCCGCCTCATGCACGATCTCGGAGATCAAAGTAGAATCGCGCGTAATTGGATAGAACCCTGGATACAGGACTTCTCCTTCTACGTATATCTTATAGTCGCGGCGCAACGACGGCTTCTCCCTGACAATAATTCTATCGCCCCTTTGGAGCGGAATGTCACTTGACGCTCCTGAAGCGATAGCCGAGAGGTTCGCCGTGATAGTTTGAGTAAATCGGCCTTCGTCATCACTCCTTTCGATTTCTACGTGTTCGCTATCTGCGAACACCGTCAACCCCCGTGCGATTTTCGTCATCTCAAAGAGGCTGTCACCTTCAACAAATTCGACTACTCCTTCTTTATTCACACCGCCATAGATTCCGATGAAGTCCCTCACAATTTCTCGCTTAGGAACAACCACGACGTCTCCATCACGGAGGTAGGGATTGAGTTTTGGATCTCTTTGGAGGAAATACTTTTCGAGGTCTACATGCGAGGTCGTTCCATCCCGGTGTCGCACGAGAATCTTTCTTCGTGACCCAATTGTATCCTGACCAGGGATCAAGTTGATATTAGACGTCAAACGTCGCGGCTGCTCATCAATCTGTGGATAAGGAGGAGGGGAGATCTTCTCATGCCGGTTCGCCATGACAATCGCGGCTTCCACCCTCTCAGTCGATTGAAGGAAAACGGAACCTTCGTTCCAAACAACCCCTTTGACAGCAACCATGACAAGCCTCGGCGTGAACAAGGTAAAGCTTGCTTCGCTGGAGATATATCTTTTTTTAATTTCTGACACAACCTTTTTCTTTGCGTCCTCTAACCTAAGACCGGCCACATAAATTTCACCGACAGTCGGAATTATAATAGTACCTTCCGGGGTAACAGGAAGTTGAAGATTCAGGGGAGGAGTTATCCATACATTCACGCTGAAAATGTCTCCGGGACCCACAACATACTCTTTGGGATCGACAGGCCCATCCATGATGGGAATGGTTGGCGTTTGCTCTTTGATCTCCTCGGGGACGAAGCTTTTGGGAGATATTTTTTGCTGCCCCGGAACCTGATAAGTCCCGTTCTTATTGACTTGAAGGTCATCCTTATTATCTAGACTCTGCGCAATGGCAAATTCCGCCGCCACTAACGTGCACAGGAGTATGAATTGCAGTGTTTTTGTAGTCATGATAATAAACTCAGTTCCTCAAAATATGTTTGCAGGTAATTTCCGCGATCCGCTCCGCCGTTTTCCCATCCCACAACTCTGGGATTTGACCTTTTTTGTATTTTCCTTGAAAGACGGTTTCAGCTTCAACCGCAGTCTTCTTGTAATCGAACCCCATCAACGTGTTTGTCCCTTCGCTCACGGTCACCGGACGCTCGGTGTTTTCACGCATTGTAAGACATGGAATTCCAAGGTAGGTGCTCTCTTCCTGAATTCCGCCGGAATCCGTAATCGCAAGAGCTGCCGATTCCAGCAAGCAAAGGAAGTCTAAGTAACCTAGCGGGTCGCAGAACACCATATTCGTGTTCAATTTGAATCTTTCGCTTAACTTGTATTCATCAATCATCTTCCGAGTCCGCGGATGTACGGGAAAAATCACCGTATGCGATCTTGAAATACTCTCTAACGCTGAGAGAAGGTTCGCGAGGTTCTCCTTGACGTCGACATTGCTCGGCCGGTGCAGGGTCACGAGAACATATTTCTTTCCATCCATACCAAGGCTATGTTTTATCGACGAACGGCGCGCTTTTTCCCGAAACTGAACAAGGGAATCAATCATAATGTTGCCGACAAAAAATATTTTTGAATCGGGAATCCCCTCCGCGTGCAAATTTTTCAGGCCGCTGCTTTCTGAAACAAAAAGGAAATCTGCAATGGAATCTGTGAGCACACGGTTGATTTCTTCGGGCATCGTGCGGTCGAAGCTACGAAGTCCGGCTTCGACATGCGCGACCGGAATGAGGAGCTTTGAACAAACAAGTGAGCATGCAACCGTAGAATTCACGTCGCCAACGACGATCACCAAGTCCGGCTTATCCGCAAGTACAACTTTCTCAAATTCAAACATAATTTTTGCAGTCTGCACTGCATGCGACCCGGAGCCGACGCCTAGATATACATCCGGACGCGGTAATTCCAGGTCGTCAAAAAACACTTTCGACATATTGGCATCGTAATGCTGGCCGGTATGGACTATGCGATGCGAAATGGACGAATACTTTTGAAACGCTTTATGCAAGGGAGCAACTTTCATGAAATTTGG
>JBAUMC010000050.1:0-21189 GCA_049578505.1 Bacteroidota bacterium
TCATCAGTATTACAGGAGCTTTGTCCTTCCGTTCGGGATAAACGATCCAGGTACGAATTGGTGTTTTGCCGTCGTAGGAAATGTCTATCCACTCACCATGCCTTGGGGATTTGTCGAGGGCGGCCCGAGCATTCTCTTCGCCCGGTGGGAAATGCGAATTTACGGATGATTGCTTCTCCTGGCCAAGAAGCACCGATGAAAAGACAACTATAAAAAGAGAGATGAACAACTTGTCGGAAATCCGCATAGTGCAGCCTTTCGATTAGTTCATTCGATCGTTATCCCCGGAGGCACGCTAATTGTTCTCCCGCAGTTCAATGAGACCTTTCTCGATTTCTTTTCGTGAAATATTCCCTCGGCTTAACTCTTCATCCGATTTTTCTTTAAGCCTCTCATAATAGCGTATTGCATTTTCGGAAAAGCTTGGCTCTTTTCGGATGATTTCGAATAAAACGTCTTCAGCCTTTGCGTACTCGCCGGTACTTTCATAAAAGTGAAAGAGTTTTTTATTGAGATGAACTGGAATGTCGGCCCCCTTCAGTTTACCGGCTGCGAAATCGATGGCCTCGTCAGATCTTTTGTCGAGCAACTCTTTATTATGATGTACCGCTTCTGTTGACAGGCTTACTGCTTTGGCGTATGCGCCGATACTTTCCTTCCCCTTCTTTTGAACCTCAAGAATTTCTGCTTATTCCTTCAAGAGAATTCCCGCCGCATAACATTTCGGGATCCCGAGACCTATATCGAGCGAAAGGAGGTCGATAATTTGAATGTCGGAAAGCCGTAGGAAGATGTCAAGTTGGACACCTAACAACTGTTTCGACGTTTTTTGGATCTCATCCAGCGCGTTGGGATATTCGCGTGCATTTTTAAGAAACAATATCCTCTCCAATGCCTGCACAAGCACTCGGATCATTCGCATGATATAGTCGCGTTCGATCATCGCATGGAAGAGGAGTTATATGAACTCATCGGCAAGGTACCGAGAAATGAAACTGGAAGCAACGTACGGGCTACAGAAGGGGGGGCAGGTTTTGCAGAATAAAATCCTGCCCGTCCGCTGCCTTGGTTTCAGGTAGTGTCGATGAGCCGGTTTTGTACACTAAGAAATCAAACGAACACAGACGGGCAGGTTCCAAGGAGTTTGTTGAGAAAAGGCGATTACCCTTGAAGAAATAAACGTAGCGCTGAGAGAATTGTTTCAGGGAGTTTGACTTAGCAACGAAAAAAACAGGATGGAAGAAGAGGAAAAAAGCCCCCCCCGAATAGTGTTTCAGGTTGAGTAGACTTATCCTCTCTTCTTTCTCTGATGCGAAAGTTCCAAAGGAATCCCTTCGGGAAAACAAGCAAAGTCCCGCTGTACGGGACCCCGCCTTTCATGATTTTGGAAAGCGGGAAGAGCTTCTCGTCCGAAGGACCCCTACGGGGGAATCGGAACCCATGCGATGCTCCTCACGCACAAGCCGGAGAAAACTGCTTACACAGGTCTCGATCACATGCTAGCAGTTTTCTCAACGCACGCATCGCTCCCTTCGCACAGCGCCCCCGATTCCGAGATTATCATCTCAGCATATGTCGGGTCACGTCGAAATCGTCAGGTGCGCGCCAAGGAAGGATTTAATCGAAGGGTTTTTCCCGAAGGGATCCCTTTGGGACAATTTCGGTGCCAGAACACCATTTTAGTATGATCCAAAACTTTCGGGCACCGAAATTGTCGGCATGTGCGGTTGGGATTGAATCCGTGCGTTACGATTTCGACAGATTTCTTTGGTTCCTTTCATTCTCGAAAGAAAGGAACATCGTCGGGCAGGATTCTATTGCCCTGAGTAAGTCTCTTATTTACTCCCCAGCTTCCTAATCTCGATGTTACCGTTGGTCGTTTCGAGCGTAATGCTATCGCCGCCTCCGTTTAACTGATAGACAGCGTGGATCTCCTGCTCACCTTTGTCAATGGTCTTCAATTCCTCTTTGAAGTCGGAATGGATATCGTACTTATCCTGCCGGTGCCCCCATCCATCACGAAGCTCTATTGTAGCTTCAATGGTTGCTTTGGCAGTCGATGGGATTGAAAGTATCACGTTCCCTCCCGACGATCGTAATTCGCTCGGCCCCTTGCCGCTCGGAATTAATTCCGCCTTAACGTCGCCCCCTGCTGTTTTGGCATCGATCGATCCTGTGATGTTTTCGAGGCGGATATTTCCACCGGCCGTCTTCGCCTCGACTGTACCGCTGGCACTGCGGAGTTCAATATCCCCCCCTGCAGTTTTAAGCGTGGCGCTGCCGGAGACTTTTCCCACCTTCACTTCTCCTCCCGAAGATGAGAGTACGGCATCGCCGCCGACATCGCCCACTTCAACGTCCCCTCCGGATGTCGAAGCCTTCAGTGATTTGCCGACTTTTTCAACCTTGATATCCCCGCCGGAGGTTTTCACTTCCGCCTCACCGCTCACACTGCCCAGGTCAATGTTTCCCCCGGAGGTTTTCATTTCCATTGTGCCTTCAATATCCCCCGTCCGGATATCCCCGCCGGACGTCGAACCGGAGAGTTTTCCTTTCATTGTTCCACGGACTTCGATGTTGCCCCCCGAGGTGTGAACATCACCATCAAATTGTGCCGGAAGGCTGATCTTGAACAACACGTCGCCCGATGAATTCCAGCGTGGTCGGTATTCAACACGAACGGTATTTCCGGATTGGGTAATTTTCACGTACTGCATGTCCTCTTCATCGATGCCGTCAACAACGACATTCACTTCATCCTTTTCCCATGTATTAAGCTGGATATCTCCGCCGCTGACGTTGACCTCGAGCTGGACACCTTTTGCGACGTTGAACGTTTTTGAATCTTTTCCTTCCTCGCTGTCGCGCAGAGCGGCATAAGTGTTCATCGATAATACAAAGAGAGCAGAAAGTGCTAAGCTGAATAATGTTTTCATCGGTGTGCTACCTCCTCCATGACGGTTCGCGCCTGACGGCGAACGTAGTTGTTTTTGTCTGAATCCATTTTTTGTTTGATAATCGTAAGGATATCCTGATCGAAATGATGCCCCTCCACACTTGCAGCCGCCAATCCGTTGATCGCAGCGATGCGCATCCCCGAATTCTTATCGTGTGTCAGGGTATAGACTAGGGCTTGCTTGATCTCATCGTCGAGCGAGTACCGCAATAGCACCCGCAGCGCTTCCTGCCTGACTCCCGGATTTTGGTCGCTTTTCAGCGCGGAGATGAGAGCCGTTTTCACCTGCGGGTCGGGATTTTTTTTGTCGGGAACCTGTGACGCAATGGCATTCACCGTCTGAAGGCGAACACCTGCGTTCTCTTCATTAACCAGAGCGCGAGCCAGAATTTTCTGCACTTTGTCGTCGTTAATATTTCCCCGCACGTGCATCGGCGTTACGGCTTCAAATGTAAACTCGACTGTACCATCTGTTCCTCCCGCAGTGATAAGGTGAAGGTCCGACGTTCTCGTGCTGCCTTGTGTAAACGATTCGGCCCCGTTGCTCGACTGCATAGCTTGTTCAACAAGAGGAAGTTGGACACGAACTGCTTTGTCGTCACTCTTTTGTGGTTGATAAAAGATCAGAAATCCGACGAACAGGCCGAGGGCCGCCGTTGCGATTCCGCCAAACGCCGTCCTATAGCCTTGAATAATAATTTCTCGCGCCAAATCAACTCCCCGTTCCCATAACGATTTCCTCAACCGATGTTCCAGGAGTGATGAACGCAATTGCCGTCGCGCCTCTTGAAGCAGCCGGTCTGTTATCTCAATCGGTGGGTTCTCAATGATCACCGATTGGAATTTTTGCAGATCGATTAACTCATCCCGGCAATCAGCACAACTGCTAAGATGGACGTCGAGCAATTGTTGTGCCTCGTCATTCAACTCGTCGATCACAGAAAGGTGAAGCCATTCTTTGTATTGTGCGTGTTTCATCTCATTACTCCTTCAATCAAAAACTCCCCTAAGCCGCTCTCGCATCCGTTGTGTCGCGGTGAAGAGATGTTTCTTCACCGTTCCTTCAGTGCATTCCATCGCCTCGGCGATCTCCCTCAATTTCAATCCTTGATAATGTTTTAAGGTAAAGACCATTTTTTGCTGTGGCGATAAGAATTCCATCGCCTCACTGATGTATGCCGAAATTTCTTGAGAGATCACATGCTGGTCCGGCAGCGGATCTTCCGAGGCTGCAACATGCGACGGGTGCGCCTCTCCCTCGTTTTCGTCATGATCGTCGTCCAGCGAAACATGCCTCTGTTTTTTTCGACGAGATCGGTGTGTGAGACACACGTTCGTTGTAATCCGGTAGAGCCACGTCGCAAATTCGCTTTGCATCTTGAACCGTCGAAGCCCTTGGTAAACACGAAGAAACACTTCCTGGTAGATATCTTTCGCATCATCCGAATTCCGGACGAATCGAGCAGCAATTGTCAACACCTCTTTGTCGTAGCGATAAACCAGCTGCTCAAAGGATGAAAAATCACCCCTCTGGGCTTTTTGAATAAGTTCGGTATCGTCTGGCGCCATAAGTTACCGTGCTTATGAACTTAGACTTGGTAATGGAAAATTAGTTGGGGGGATGCCGGGGGACGCTAAAAAATGCTGCGAAGCATGAGCAAAAATCCAAAAATGGCCAACGGAATGCCGATCGGAGCGGCGACCAACGTTACGGTAAGCGCTACTCCGATGATCATAAAAATAAGTCCGCAAATGCCCGCCACAACGCGTCCGGTCAATTTCATGAAGAAGCTGAACACTGCCCAGACGAAGACAAACGGAAGTAATAAGATTGGGGTTCTCTTGCGCTGATTTTCCACTGTCGTTTCCTTTCTGCGTGCCGGAAAATGTACAGACAATTTCCATGGAGTGCAATGAAAAAGCGGAGCGCCCGGATGTATTTGGGCGCTCCGCTTTCGGGGCGAACTCGGAGGTCGGTTGATTAGTTCGTCCGCGAGCCGAGTACTGTTTCGTGCAATTGAGCATCCACAGATTTGAAGAATTCATCTTCAGAATTTGCAATCCCTGCCTTTGCAAACAGCTCCGGATTATCACATGCGCTCGATGCAAGGTATGCTTTGTATCGAATCGAAGGAACATTGGCATGGATAGCGAGGCTGTCGACAATCTCTTTTGCCGCTGCAACATTAACTTCCGGATACATGGCTTTCATTTCTGCCACTCTCATCATTGCAGATTCCATCAACCCTTCGTTGTCAGACCGTAAGGCTACCATCAAATTCACTGTTGCTTTCTCCGTCTTGCGGTCGTCCACGCGGATCTTCAGAGTTTGAGCCATTGCTCCGGTGTATACGACGACCGCCATTAACGCTGCTATGACCATTCTGTGCTTTTTCATGATTGCCTCCGTTGTGTGAGTAAGTTCTTCGTTGTGGATCAATTTCTTTTTTCACTTATGTGTACGGATAGGGTCCAGAGAAGATGTCTTATCTTCGTAAAGAGTTGTCACGAATTGTCACGTGACCGGTAGAACGAAAAGTGCGGCTCGCATCTGTTTCGCAGGCCGCACTCGAGGAGAATAGAAACGCACAGGTACTATCGGAATATGTCGAAGATATGCCACTGCGAGTCCTCATTGTTTTCTTTCACCCTATGCGTCCGCTCCCATTGACGGTAATGTTCCCGGGTAACAAACCCGATCGGCCCGTCATAAATCCCGCCATTCAAATAATTATCGTAGACGCGGACTGCAAGAACGTTTTCCTCTCCGAATTTTATTATTCCCGACCGTACCGTATATGCCCGGAACTTCTGATATTCCCAACCTTCAACATGTCTTCCACCGGTCCGGCCAACACGCTCACCGTTCAAATACGTTTCATCGACGTCGTCGATTTTCCCCAGCAACAAGACAAGATCCTGGTCGCGGAATTTTTCCGGAACGGTGAAACGAATACGGTACCATCCAACGCCGTCGTAATTTTTCAACCCCTGCGTTTCCCAATAGGCGGGAACAACAACTTCAGGCCACTTCGAGTCGTCGAACGCGGGTTTCGCCCAAGCATCATCGTCGCCTCGGTTAAGCTTCCATGTCCCGTCGATTGGATAATCCGGATAGAAATAGTCTACCATTTCAAAAATACCCTGTTTTCCCTTATTGATGCCTCCCGCAAGCTGGTCGTCGTATACGCGGACAGCGATAACATTATCACCCGAAAAATTCAAATATTGTTTCGGGACGATAAATTTTTGATCGACGTCGTATGCCGTAATATAATGAGGAGGAAAAGAGCCCGTTAAACTCACAAAATGTCCATTGAGATAAACCTCGCTGACGTCATCGGTACACCCAAGATGGATGTAGATTGCCTTGCCGCGCAGGTCGGGAGAAACGCGAAAATGTTTCCGGTACCATGCGTAGCCGTCGTACCCGGGGTATCCCTCATCTTCCCAATTCGCCGGGACAAAAATTTCATCCCACTTGCTATCACCGAAATTTTGCTTTGCCCAATTTTCATCGTCGCCTAATTTGAATTTCCATTGTCCGCGCAAATCGACAAGCATTTTCCATTCCTGAGCAACGCCCTGTTGAAATGAAAGTAACAGAAACAATAAAAATATTTTATATCGCATAATTCCTCCATGTTATGTATGCAATCTACTACAGGGGGATTCAAGTTGTGTGTTTACAGGGTAAAGAGATGTAAAAAAATGTCACAGCAGAAAAGTTCGGAGGATATCGGCGGTGGGATGGGGAGGCTATTTCTGGTGAGAGAGAGGAAAGTCAAAAAGAGCGGGACCAGCTGTCGGCCTTTATCTGTTTTTATTGCAAGCGTGAGCCAGACATTTCTATAGTATCAACTTATACCCCGTTCCATGGATCGTAATGATGTGCCGGGGTTTCGAGGGAATTTTTTCAACTCTTTGACGAAGCTTTGCGATAAAATTATCGACTGTGCGGGAACTGATCGACTCATCATACCCCCAGACATTTGTCAGCAGAGCATCCCTGCTCACTGCTTGATTTTTATGCTGCCATAGAAAGCGAAGAATTTCGCACTCCTTTGGAGTCATATCAATCGCTTTGCCTTTTCTTGAAACCTCATATGTTGAAAAATCTATATCAATGTTTCCGATCTTCATTTTACCGGACAATTGAGATGTTCCCCCCTCTTTTCTGCGCAACACCGCTTTAATGCGAGCCAATAGTTCGCGAAGGCTGAACGGTTTCGTAATATAGTCGTCAGCGCCTAATTCCAGACCGAGCACCTTGTCGACTTCTTCTCCTTTTGCCGTCAGCATGACAATTGGGACACGCGAACCTTTTTCCCTTGCGCGCTTGCACACGTCAAAACCCGACATTTCGGGAAGCATGACGTCCAGAATAACCAGGTCATACGTGTGATTGAGTATTTTCTTCAACCCGTCTTTACCGGTGCCTGTTACTTCAACCTTATACCCTTCAAATTCGAGGTTGTCTCGTAATCCCGTTTGCATCTCAGGTTCATCTTCAATAAGCAAGATCGTCAACATTTTATTAACGCCTTCTTTCATTGGTTACCTCCAATAAATCTGAATTCACTTCTCGCCAAGACGCAAAAACCCTGGGTTCAATCATATTGCGCCTTCGCCTCGGACGAAACCGCACCGTTCGAATTGTCGGGGCCAAACTTCTTCATTTATCCAGAACCCGTAGCTGACTCATATCCCACACGGTCGACGACTGTTACAATATTTTTGCCGGCAGCAATAACCGGAAGGTGCTCCCTTCCCCGGGCGAGCTGCTGACTTCGATTGTTCCCCCGTGGGCTTTTACAATATGATCTACTAGGGCCAATCCCAATCCGCTCCCTTTTGTCGTATGCACCAGCCCTGTGGAGACTCGATAAAATGTTTCAAAAATTTTTGCATGAAACTCCGGCGCAATGCCGATACCGTGGTCCTGAATTTCGACGAATACTGCTCCTGCCGTACTCCCGGTAGCGACCCGTATGAATTTGGTCTTATCGCTGTACTTCATTGCATTGTCCATGATGTTATGAAGCGCTTCCGCAACAGCCTCCTCATCCCCAAGAACCAAAGGAATTTTCTTTGCCAGGTCTACGACAAGCTCAAAACTCTGCAACCGCAGCTGAAGCGTGTAGAACTCAAGCACTTTTGAAACCACTGTGTTCAGGTCTAAATCGCGGAGCTGGTAATTCCTCTTGCCCGCTTCCATCCGGGAAAAGTTAAGGAGATTATTCACGAGCCGGGTCAACCGTTCGGATTCGCGAATAATCGTGCGGTAGTACTCCTGTTTCTTCTTTTCGGTCTTGACCCGTTTCATTTCAAGCGTTTCGGCAAACATTCGGATTAACGAGAGAGGGGTCCGCAGCTCGTGTGAAACATTCGAGACAAAATCGGATTTCAATTGGATGAGCTGCATTTCGCGGCGGATGGTGCGATAAATCAACCACGCCCCTACGAGCAGGACAATGTCGAGCAGTGTGATGATCGTTAGGTTGCGGTAAAAGCGGGACTGCACGAGTTCATCGATCGTCCTCCCTTTCAGGCGAATGCCAAGCACATAGTCGGGAAATAACCAGAGTGCTTTGTCCTGCTTTATCTCCTCCCTGTGGACGGGTGAGGTGGTTTCCACAATCTCACCGGTCTTTTTATTGATAGCAGCAAGAATAAATTCGTCCCCCGCTGCTTCGCCGAGTTTACGGAGAAGGATGTCATGGACAAAGCTGCGAGCGTCCAGCACCACCCCGACGATGCGCGGCACGGAAAGGTAATCCTTCACAACAAACACCAGCACAACCGGAATTTCCTTGTCCGAAGAATCGGCGAACGCAAGGGGCTCGATCTTTCTGTATTCGACACGCTGAAGGTCGACAAGCCGGTCGAGCATGTCTCTATCCTTCTTTAAATGTAAAAGGACATCGTTTTCGCCGAACCGGGCGAGACGGGAATTGGGCCGAATCGATTTCACGAGAATGATATTTTTCAATGATGTGTCGCAAACGAAAACACTCTGCACCGTTCCCCGTTGTCCCATGAAGGCATGCACGGAAGCAGTGAGATCGCTGATGGTGCCCGACTTCCGGTCGGAAAGTATATTCTGAAGATTTCCGGCCCATGCAGAGACCGCATCCCATGCGTATTGATTCACTGAAAACAGCACAACGTCAAGCTGCTGCCGGTACATGTTCCCAAACATCGCTTCGCTCCTGCTGAGTGAGCTGAGTTCGTAGCCTGAATAGAACAATGCGGGGAGGAGAACAATGACGAGAAGTATAAGCGAGATTTTTTTGAGAGAAGAGAATTTATTCACTGTAGTCTGAAGAGAGTAGAAAATCACCCGATGGAACACGACGGTGATGATCGAAGAAATTGCAATTGTCAGGACATCGACACCGCCAGGCTTTATCCCGGATTGACGACAAACTGAGGTGTGTTATTTTCGAAAGCAACGATGTTGTCGACCGTCGTCTGCAGAATACGCTCGACCGCTTCGACGCTGTCGAACGCCATGTGAGGAGTAAGAATGACATTCTCCATTTTGAGCAGAATATTTTTTTGAAGCAGGGCGTGGAGTTTTTCGACCGGGACGTTTTTGGTCAACATCTGGTTTTCATCCTTCACAAGCTCTTCCCCCTCGAAGACATCGAGCCCTGCACCGGCGAAAATTCCTGAATTGAGCGCGTAATGAAGAGCCTGCGTTTCAATCAGGTCACCGCGTGCCGTATTGATGAAGAGCGCTCCCTTTTTCACCTTCCCAATATTTTTCATGTTCAACAAATGGTGAGTGTGCTCATTGGAAGGGCAATGCAACGAGATAATGTCCGATTGTGAAAGAAGGTCGTCGAGCGATGCGTACGTATAGTCGAGCGTTTCTGCAAGAAAATGATTCTTCTTCAAATCGTAAGCGATCACATTCAGCCCGAAACCTTTCGCCATCCTGATCACGTGCTGGCCAATGCTCCCTGCACCTATGACGCCGAGCGTTCTCCCCTTCAAGTCGAACCCTTGCAACCCCTGGAGCGAAAAATCGTTACGAAGCGTGCGTATGTATGCTTTATGAATATTGCGCGACAGAGAGAGGATGAGCGCGAAGGTATGCTCTGCTACGGTATTCTCGCCGTAGTACGGAACGTTGCACACGGCAACTCCCCGCTTCTTCGCTCCACGAATGTCGATATGATTAAATCCGGTGCTTCGCGTCGCGATGAGCTTCAGGTTCTTCAGGCTTTTCAGAAGGTCTTTTTTCACAAGGGAGTAGATGAAAACGGAAAGCACATCCGATTTCGCAAATTTTCCGAGCGGGACTTCCTGAATGGTTTCCGAAAAAAACTGGAGGGAAAAATTTTTACCGATCCGTTTCCGCAAAAAATGCTCTTCTGACTTTGTCGTCTCAAAAAAGGCGATGCTCTTCATCCTATTCGTCCTTCGCCAATGATGAGTGTTTTACGGGGAGCTTCAATTCCTCCATTTTTCGGTAAAGCGATGAAAGGCTGATACCGAGTTCATGCGCTGCGAGCTCCTTGTTAAACTCGTGATGCTGCAGCGTCTCTTCGATGAACCGCCGTTCGAACCCGCGTGTCGCGTCCTTAAGAGTTGAACTATCTCCTGCGATGCCTGCGTCCCCTGCGGTGGAGAGCTTCTGCATGTTGTCGGGCAGATGAACAACATCGACATATTCGCCCTCACAAAAGATCATGGCACGTTCGATCACGTTCTGCAGCTCCCTCACTTCTCCTTTCCATTGATAATGGATCAAGACATTCATTGCCTGGTTCGTTACGCCTTTGATGTTCTTACCCATCTGACCCCGGTAGGTATTCACAAAATGGCCGACCAGAAGGGGAATGTCGTCAACGCGTTCGACGAGCGACGGCAAGTGAATTTCGACAACGTTCAATCGATAGAAGAGATCCTCCCGAAACTTATTGTTTGCCACTTCCTCGCGAAGGTTCCTGTTCGTTGATGCGATTAAACGAACGTTGAATTTAAACGCATCGTTGGAACCGACGGGGAAAATTTCCCGCTGTTCGATTGCGCGAAGAAGTTTCACCTGCAAATGGAGCGGCATCTCGCTTATTTCATCCAAGAGCAGCGTTCCGCCGTCTGCGACCTTGAACACGCCGTCTTTATCCGCCACTGCCCCGGTAAACGAGCCTTTCTTGTGTCCGAAGAGTTCGCTTTCGACGAGGGTTTCGACAATTGCCCCGCAGTTGATCGCGGCAAAGCGTTTCCCCGCCCGCTTGCTGTTGAAGTGAATCGCCCGCGCCACGAGCTCTTTTCCTGTGCCGCTCTTGCCTGTGATCAGCACGGTGCCTTCGCTCGCGGCAACTTTTTCAATGGTTTGAAATACTTTCTTCATCGCCGGGCTCTGGCCGATGATATGATGAAAATCGTACTGGCGGTTCAATTCCTTGCGGAGCAAGGTATTTTCCAACGAGAGGCTCCTGTGCTCAAGGAGCTTGCGTACCCGGAAAATCAGATCATCAAACTCAATCGGCTTCAACACGTAGTCGTACGCCCCTTTGCGGAGAGCTTCGATTGCCGTTTCAATTGAACCGTAAGCCGTAATGATGATCACGAATGTGTGGGGGGACCGCAGTGATATTTTTTCCAGCAACTCCGTTCCCCGCATTTCCGGCATCTCAATGTCGGTGATGACGATGTCGTACGAAGTACTCATGACTTTTTCCAGCGCCTTGACGCCGTTTTGCGCCTCGTCGACCTCGTATCCTTCCTTGCGAAGAATAAATGTGAGCGAATCGCGGATGATTTCTTCGTCATCGACAATTAATATTTTTTCAGACATTGGTTGTTCCTTTCAAGGGCAAGATAACGGTGAATGTGCTTCCTTTTCCTTCTTTGCTTTCAACGAGGATATCACCGCCAAAATTTTTTACAATTCCGTAGCTGACCCATAGACCGAGCCCCGTCCCCTTTCCGACTTCCTTCGTCGTATAGAACGGGTCGAATATTTTTGCAAAATCCGTTTCCGGTATCCCCTTACCGGTATCTTGGATTGTGACTTCAATGCTCTCCGGCATAACCCGGCTCGCAATTCTGATCGTTCCCGGCCTCCCTTCGCACGCATCGACGGCGTTCATCGCGATGTTGAGGAAGACCTGCACAAGCTGGTCGTGAACGACGGATACCGGCGGCAAGTCCTCATCCAGCTCGATGGCAAACGTGATGTCGTGCACCTTCTTGCCGTACTGGACAATATTGATTGCGTCGCGGACAATTGTGTTGACGTCCGCCTGCTTCACTTCGTAAGCCGACGGCCTGGAAAAATCGACGAGTTCCCGGATAATCTTTGCGATGCGGTTTACCTGGTTCTTCACCAGCTCGAGCTTTTCCTGTGCAAAGTGATCTTTCGTAGTTCGTTGAATAACCTGCACGATGGATGAGATCGACGTCAGAGGATTCCCAACTTCGTGCGCAATTCCCGCCGCCAGCGTTCCGAACGTTTCCATTTTCTGCGACCGGACGAGCTGCTGTTCCAAAAGTTTCTGCTCTGTAATATCCCGGTGCGATCCCAAGAATCCAACGACTGCTCCCCCCGGATTGACGATAGGAGAAATCACTAGTTCCGTTTGAAACAGCTCACCGTTCTTTCTACGGTTCTGAATTTGGCCGACCCATTCTTTTCCTTTCAGGATGTTGTTCCATACTTGCTGCCAATATTGCTCATCCTGCTTGCCGCTGTTGAGGATGCTCGGGTTTTTTCCGAGTAATTCCTCCTTACTGTAGCCGCTCACCCGTTCAAATGCCGGATTGACAAAAATTATTTTCCCTTGTGCGTCCGTGATCTGAATCGGGCTCATCGTATGCTGCATGACTTCCGAAAACCTGAGGAGGTCAAGCTCCTTTTTTTCCTTCTCGGTAATATCGTTGGCGATAAGTACCAACACTTCAGGTGAATCGGGGTCGAGCTTCTTGATCGTCAACTCGACATCCATAGGACGTCTACCGTCGTTATGGAATTGAGAGCGAAGATAAAGATCGGTCCGAATTGTCCCAAGAGCGTTGGCCAAATCCTCTCTTTGACTCCCCCGGACCAATTCAAAGACCGATTGCGCAGGTTTTCTATTATGGTCATTGAAGAACTGATTGGAAACGCTGGCATTGTAGTCGAGAATGGTTCCTTTCTTGTCCAGAATAAATATTAGTTCCGGCAGAAGGTCGAACACCCGGCCATATTTTGTGTATGCTCCGTCCATTAATTTACGTTGGGCTTAATTGAACTTGTTAACCTCGCACTACAAACTATCCTCGTTGGTTGGCGTAAGACAGATTCCCATCTTAAATAGTAACACTTTTTAGCACAATAAGACAACAATTTTCCGATATTTCGGAAAATAATCATCGGGTCGGGGGCCAGACTGGTGTTCGCGAAACTGATAATAAAGGAAACCAGAGAAGAGTATGGCGGAGGGGAGCTTAAATTGAATTCTGACCAATAGAGCCGTGTACCAAAATCGATAAAAGACCAGTCAAGCACGATATCCCTCCCATCAGATTAATCGAATCCGGCAGGAGGGGTATCGAAAAGGTAAATTCAGCATGTCCCCAAGGATTGAAATTGGATTTTCTTCCTGAACCAATACCGCACAGTCAAAAGTCAAGACCGTTTCTTCATTTTTCCAAGTTACAACAGGGTGTTGACATACGATACTGGTGTATTTTGCATAGCTTGGCGTCCATCCCATCCCTGGCGGTTGAAAGAAAAACCGCAAAGAACGCAAAGGGGCGCGGCTAACTCTTTAACGGAATGCAGATAATCTACCTTGCATTCGAAATGCACCATTACTTGATATACTCGTGTCTCGCGGCTCCCTTTATTGTTTTACAAATTCCAAATTGAAGACGAGGTTCACTGTTGCCCCAGCCACTAGCCCGCCGGTCTCAATTGTCCGATCCCATTTCAGACCATAGTCGAAGCGATTAATCGCGAGAGTTGCCTTCCATCCTGCCCGTGTCCCTTTTCCAGACGGAATTATCCCGTTGAGCACGGCATCAATAGTCACTTCCTTTGTTGTATCGCGGATGGTGAGATTTCCTCTAATCTTGTATTGATGGTCGCTGACTTTTTCGAAAGAGGTGCTTCGAAATTTAATTTCAGGAAATTTCTCTGCGTTGAAAAAATCGTCCGTTTTCAAATGACCATCCCTCCGCTCATTTCCTGTATCGATGCTTTTCACTGCAATTGTCGCAGAGATCGCTGCGTCGGTAAAATCAGCTTTTGAAGAGACAAAAGTAACGTTAAAATCTTTGAATGTGCCGGTCACCTCGGAAATGACCATGTGCTGAACGCTGAATGTAATGCTTGAGTGAGCCTGATCGAGGGACCAGTTCGCCGAATCTGCAAACGCAGCGGCTGCTGCAATGAGCGTCGCGCCGAGAATGAAAAAAATCTTTTTCAAAATTACTTCCTTTCTTGTATAATATATGGCAAAATTGTTATGCTTAATTGCTGAAGAATTCAATCCTCAAATCATCCGGACTCTTCACACGCAGAACCTCGACAGGCAGGATTTCGTGTTGTTGTAATTCAAACCCAATATCATATTCTTCAAACCGCCTGGCAATTGTTTGCATTGATTGTGGAGTGGGAATGAAAATTCCAAAGCTCAACAATCCAGCCGCATCGGATGGAGGGGGAGGCGCGCCTTTCCCGGCCCATGTGTTCACTCCGATATGATGATGATAACCGCCGGCTGATAAAAAGAGCGCCCCGGGGTAGGATCGTTGTGTTACGTCAAAGCCAAGCAAGTTGTGGTAGAATTCGTCCGCACTTTGTAAATCAGAAACGTGCAAATGGACATGTCCGATATCGGTGCTCGGATCCAATGACCCGGTTAGAGAACTCTCCTCGGTTAACTCGCTGAGGAGATTATCGATGTCGAGAGGAATCGTCGCCATTTGTACTTGATTCTCTTGCATGATCCATTTCGCTCGCGGCCGGTCGGCGTATAGCTCAATGCCGTTTCCGTCGGGATCGGCCATGTAAATCGCTTCACTGACCAGGTGGTCGGAGAATCCCTGAAATGCTGTATTGTTTACATACAGCCGATGGAAAGCTTTGGCCAGCTCACGCCTGCTTGGAAATCGGATTGCAACGTGATACAAACCGGTTGACCGCGCGGGTTTCGGACGGGCGCCGGGATGCTCTGTCAACAAAATATGGTAGGGACTTTTACCGGATGCAGAAAGAACAACCGTGCCTGTGACTTCAATCGTTCTCTTCATTCCCAAAAGGGTCTCGTAAAATAGAAGAGAACGCTTGAGATCAGAAACTTGCAGGTGAACATAGCCAATATGAGTCTCGTCGGGAAGACGAAAGTCGTTCACGGTATCACCTTCAATAGGTTTTGAATATGTACTTTGAGTGGCCATTCTAACTGTTTTTCCTCTATTTCTGACATCCAAATTTTACCAAAAGTTCCGCAAATTCTTGACCGTTTGTCGCTATCGTCATTTCTTAAAAACGGCCTTGAGTTTTTGTACCGCCAATTTCGCCGAGATGGCTTAATAAAATAAACCACTTTGCGGGCACAATAAGTTTTTTAAGAACGACAATTAGTAAATCAAATGATCCACACTGTAGAATCCGCCGCCGAGGAGAACGAGAACAAGCGATATTACTGCCAGCGTCAAGGTAAATTCGTACCCCGCTCCTTTCCCGTCACCCTTACCGCTCATAAAGAACCCCATCGGGAAATGCACTTTCAACGTGGCAACGAGCATCATAATAAATATTCCGAGCGCAGCAACCTTAGTGAATACGCCGACGAGCAATGCGATGCCGCCGAGGAATTCAACAAACGGACCGAGGTATGCCAGCAACGCCGGGATATGGACGACGTTTTTGAAATAGCCGACTGTGCCCGATAATCCGTAGCCTCCGAACCATCCGAAAACCTTTTGAGCCCCGTGCGCAAAAAAGACCACGCCAAGAATGATGCGTAATAAAAATAGGGCAACCGACAGTTGATCAAATGTAAAGTTCATAGCTTTTCTCCTTACTATGTTAATTGTTGATTGTTGATTGAATTGTTAAAGCACTTGTTTGTTCATTTGAAAGGAGCGATGAGGGGGCTTCCCAGATGTTATCGAAAACAAATTCTGAAAGTGGTTTTCTGACTCTGGGAGCTAATTCCCTGTCAATCAAAGTTTGCGGCAAAGATTCTGTCCTTCCTTCATACCCCAATGCAATGACCGCAACCGGTTCATATTCGACGGGAATATTGAATGTAGCTCTCGCCCTATCGGCATAAAATCCCCCCATTAGATGCACAGCTAATCCGAGCGATGTCGCTTGAATAGCCAGATTCTCCGTCGCGAGGCCGATGTCATGAAATGCAAACTTGTTAGCCTTTCGGGTACTGTTGTCGGTCACTTGAGCAACGGAAAGAATCAGGACAGGAGCCTTCTCCGCCCAGGCTCTATTTCCTTCAACCAAGAGATTCACCATCCGGTCGTGATCTTCCTGCCGTTCCTTCACGGCAACAATAAATCTCCACGGCTGCTTGTTGCTCGCCGATGGAGCCCATCGTGCAGCTTCAAGAAGGCTCCTCAATTTCTCGGGTTCGACGGGCTTTTCAGAAAACGCCCTCGTACTTTTCCGGGAGCTAATGAGAGGATGAAGCGGGTAAGTCTTGGCTACCGTCGTTGTTCCTTGGCCATCGTTGTTTTCGATTTCTGCGTTCATTGAGATCCTCACCCTTGAATATGTTTAACCTAAAATATTCAAATTTAAACTATTGGTGCAAAAAAATTAAAACTTTTCCTGCAAGGCCACGCCGAGTTTTTTCAGGAGAGCGGAGAGCTGTATCTGTTCTCCCTCGCTGAGCACAGAGGCAACCTTCGTGACGAACTGCGCATGCTTGGAAAAGATGTCGGTGAAAAGCTTCTCTCCTTTGGAAGTTAACCGGACCGTGATCGCCCGGCGGTCTTTCGGAAAGGGGACGCGCTCGACCAGTCCATCCTTCTCCAAATTATCGATCACGACGGTGATATTCCCTCCGCTCGTCAACATCTTCGAGCAAAAACTTCCCATTTTCATCGGTCCGAGATGACCCAGCGCTTCAACGACCGAAAATTGCGGCTGGGTCAGCCCGTAGCGCTGGATATCCATATTCGTTAGCCTGCTGAAGGTTGAACTAGCCCGAGCCAGCTTAACCCATAGACTCAAGGCGAGGTCGGCTTTTTTTCCGTAGCGTTTAGTCGTTTTCAAGAATATTTGCTTCAAATTTAAACTATTTAAATTTAATACATTTTTCTTTTCTTGTCAAGTACTTTTTTGTAAAATATTTCTCTATGCTATCAAATCCCCTTTTTCAATCACTGCACAGCGAACGGATGAATCGCAACCTGCAAGGATTCGTTGAATCCGGTCCGCGTCCCCGTAAAAAACCATGGTGAGATTACGGTCATCGAAAAGTTCATCGATAGCCCGACCGGCAGTGATCTCCGTAACAGCATCGATGCGGCTATTATAGGCTTCTTTCCCTAGAATAGGAATCCCGTAGCGGTCCTTGCTCACCCGGCTGGAAAGCTTAAATTTCAAGTCTAACTGGTAAGGGTAACGGTTCTTGAACGTTGTGTTCCGCTGGAGTAACCTCTCCTGAAAGTCTTTTTCTTCCGAAAAGACGCGGATCAGACGGAGCAATTCAGGAATCAGTTGATTTGAAGTTTCAAGCGACGGGTCGGCATAGAATCCGATCCGGCCTGGACGCGTTGTGGCGGGAACGATAAATGCATACGCGCCGTAACACCAGCCTTTCTTGTTGCGAAGTTCGTCGAATAAGAATCCTTCGAAACTTCCGAGCGCGTCGATGACAAGGCTGAGCTCAAAACGCCGGTCATCCGTGGCGCCGATTCCTTTCTGGGTCCAGATAAGCCGGTCGTTTTTTGCATCTGTCGATTGTACGATGAAGGCATTGCGGCCGTCTGCTTCTTTGAAGGGAGTTTCAGGCTTCAACTCAAAACCATCCACGCTCCTTCCCACCATGAAGCGTTCGATACGTCCTTCGACTTCGTGCTGGCTCAAATCTGAAATCGAGGTAAAGTACAACACAGATGCACCGCGGACTTTCAAGAAGAAATCGACAATATCCTGACGCGATATATCGGCAATACCATTTTTCGATCCGATCCTTCCGAACCTTGTCCCGTCGTACAAGAAATATTGATTGGCCGCCGAAAGGACGCGTTCGGGATTTTGCAGAGCCGCTTCAAGTTGATTCAATTCCGTTTTTTTCAGCAGGTCCAGTTCCTGCTGTGGGAAACCCGCTTCATGAACGACCGACAACACAAGATCCAGCACATAAACAAGGTTCTTTGTGAAGCAGGAAATTGATACGACAAAATCTGTCTCCGAAACGCTGGCGTTGACTTCCGCTCCCAGCAATTCAAACTTTTGAGAGATCGCCTCCCTGCTGAGCGCCGGCGTTCCCCGGAAAAGCATCTTTGCCGTGAATCGCGCAAGACCTGTTTTTTCCTCGGGCTCTTGCTGCACCCCCGCGCCGTTAAAGACCATGGTAAGATGAGTCATCGGGACGCGCAAATCCTGCTCATAGTAGAGTTGATGGTTCATTGTCGACATGCGCCCGCTACGCTTCCTTTGGAGGAATCAATTTCACTGTAGTTTCCTTCCCGTCCAGAAGGTATTGTTTCACCACCCGTTGAATATCAGTTCTCTGTACTCCCTCGACTTCTCTCATTGCTTTTATCTGAAACGAAAGATCACCTGTATAGATGAAACTATCCCCGAGAAGCCTCCCTAGCTGCGCCGGAACCGTGACTGCCCGGTACAATTCACGCTGCAGATGATTCTTTACAATCTGCATTTGCTCGTCCTTGATTTTCCCCCGCGCGAGTTCTTCGACGGTCGAATAGAAAATGTCCTCAATCGATTCAAACGATTCCCCCACCGCACACTGAACAAAGAGTTCAAATGTTCCCATGTCGCGCGATATGAATGCGTCTGAAAACACCTCTGTCGCTTTCGCACTGTTAAGGAGGCGTTCGTTCAACACTGCTGATTTCCCGGAGGTCAACAACTTCCCTACTGCGGAAAGTGCCGGAAAATCCGGATGAAGCATATTCGGAATATGCCATGCCTTGGCAAGCATTCGCCGAGTGGCTTTCGGATGAGCAATTGTTGCCTCCCGTTTTTCCCGCTGGATCGGTTCACTCGTCACTGTTCGCTTGTGTGGGCGGGACGGTTTCAGCATGCCGTACTTCGCATCAATCGATCTGATGACCGATTCCGGGACAACGTCGCCCGCCACGATAATGAGAGAGTTATTCGGAGCATAATAATCATTGTAGAAGTTCCGTGCCTCCTCGACGGTAAAACCTTGAATCGACGGTACTTCGCCGATCGTCGAGTACCGGTAGGCATGTTCAGTATACGCCTGCGCATACATCGTTTCCCACAAGAGCCTGTTCGGGTCGTCAAGCCCTCGATTTTTTTCGGTGAGAACTGCCCCTTTCTCAGTTTCAAACATTTCGCTATCGATAACAAGATTTGCCATCCTGTCGGATTCGAGGTCAGCGGCCAGTTCTACTTTGTCGTTCGGGAATGTAAAAAAATAGACTGTCTGGTCTCGCGAAGTGTACGCATTGATTCCCGTTCCCCCATTATTGTTTACGATGCGCTCAAATTCTCCCATTTCCCGCGCGGCAGTTTTCCGAAACATCATATGTTCGAACAAATGCGCAAGTCCCTGGCGACCCGCAGGTTCGTCCGCTGAACCGACATTGAACCACGTTTGATAGGTAAAGATGGGAGTCGTCGGGTCAGGGACAATCGCAACCAGCAGACCGTTTGCTAACTGATATTGATTGACTGCAAGATTCCCCAGCAGCAGAATGTTTTCGAGACGCTTGTAATTGACAGAATTCACTTCGTTATTTCCATATTGAAAAGTGACTCCATGTCGTCTTCGTTCTAATCCAAGAGGGAGTGTTAATGTATTAATACGAGATTGACTGGAGTGCGCGGGGAACGGGCTGCTTCTTTTATGTTGAGAAGCTTGCATATTCTTCCCGGCTGCGCCCAGTTGCAAGTCCCTTCCATACGTTGAGACGATAAATAGAGTTGGATCACCGGATTTTTGAGCTGCTTCAAAATCGCGACCGCAGATTTGCGGTCAACAGTCGGTATGTACGCGTGAAGAGCTTGATTCCCCTGCCAGCACATTCTTTCTTTTCCGGAAAAAATTTTGGGCGCGTATGTCCCTTTGCCGAAAGCTTCCCAAATAATTTTGTAGGGTGAAAATGAATATTTTCCGACCCCCAACAGCGCCCACCAATAGCCTTTTGAAATCCACCCTTTGAGAAGCGTTCCCCTTCTATTTTCGAGCAATGGTTTTTGAGAAAGCAAATACTTGTGGAGTGAATCTTCTTTTTTAATTTCTTCTTCCTCGAGCGGCTTGCCCGTCGCAGCATCGTAAGGAAGAAGTACGAAACGCTGAGCAACAAGCCCAGCCGGGCCGAAATTATTTTTCGTCACCAGGGGAAAGAGATATTTCAACGGGAGGTTGATGCCCTTATTTATTTTATTGCTCACGCGGGCGGTTTTGGCGTCGAGTCTAACAACTGAATCGAAGATAAATACTTGATTCGCCCCGCAAGTATTTACGCCTTGTCGCGGTTTCGATTCCGAAGGAACTTCAATCTTTGAGAAAGCTTCGAAGGCGTCAAATGAGCATGACTCTTCTATGCTAAACGGATCATCCGAATGAAAAGCAGGCTTCGCAAGTTTTTTGGCCCATTGGCCCGATTCAAAAACATGGTAAGGAATCGGGAAGACCGGTTTTTTATTCCTTTGGAATTCGACCAATCCATACCGCGTTGCGACTCCTTCGAAAATTGAATTATTTTTGAAGTCGTACACCCGGTTGACGGCAAAATCGATTTCTCCGAGCCTATACGCACGAAACGGTCGGTGGGCCGAGTCATTCAACAAAATTGAGAGAGGCATGAAGAAATATGCGACGCCGTTCTCTTTGAGGTTTTCGATCAGACATTTTGCTACAACGAGTGCGGCAATATCGATGCGCGAACTCCCAAGCAACAGTTCTCGGGAGTTTGCAATAAGATGGTACCGGAAATAATACGGCTTCAGCGTTTCCTTATAGCCCGGTGGTAAATCGTTGAAATTTCGCCACGGAGGATTTCCGACGACGATATTGGCTTTCGTCGGGTCATTCGAAAGGATA
>JBAUMC010000051.1:0-10845 GCA_049578505.1 Bacteroidota bacterium
AATGGTCTCAATTTCTCTTACTCTGTACGACTGGGCTGTTCTGTTTGTCTATTTCGCGTTTATTCTCTGGATTGGTTTCTATCTAAAAAAATTCACAAGAACCGACGTGGATTTTTTCCTTGCCGGCAGAAGAAACAGCATGTGGGTGTGCGGCATAGCCTTCATGTCCGCGAATATGGGTTCGATGGAAGTGATCGGCTATGCCGGACAAAGCGTGAAGTACGGGTTGTATGCGGCTCACTTTTATCTTATCGGAGCGGTTCCCGCCATGTTGTTCCTCGGCGTTTTCATGATGCCCTTCTACTACCATAGCAAGATAACGTCGATCCCGGGTTACCTGAAAGCGCGCTTCAACGAAAGCTCGCGCGTCTTTAACGCCGCAATGTTTGTCGTCAACATGATTTTGGTGTCCGGTATCGCACTCTACTTACAAGCATTGATCTTCCACACTTTCCTGGGCTGGAATTGGGATTTGAGTATTTGGCTTTCGGCGGCTTTCGTCGCCTTGTATGTTACGCTCGGCGGCTTGCTCTCAGCGATGTTTACAGAAATCCTTCAATTTTTTTTAATCTGGGCGGGCATTTTAATTCTTCCGATACTGGGATTGGTGGATATCGGCGGGCCGGCCGCAATTTCGCAAACGCTTTCGGAAGGATTCAAAACCCTATGGTCAACGTCGGGAAGTCCGCAGAATAATCCGATGTATGTGACATGGGGCGGGTTGGTGCTCGGTTTGGGCTTTGCAATTGCTTTCGGATATTGGACGACAGACTTCTTGATCATTCAACGTGCGTTTTCCGCAAAGGATCTTCGCTCCGCGAGAATGACTCCGATCATCGGTTCCTACTTCAAACTTTTACTCGGCGCCGTTGTCGTCGGAACCGGACTAATTGCCCTTGTGCTGATGAATAATCCTTCGAGCGGATTTACTTTGCTCGTCGAAAACGGGAAGACGAATTATGATTCCGTCATACCGCTGCTGATGTGCAGATATTTCACTCCCGGCCTCATCGGCGTCGGTGTTACATCGATGGTCGCAATGTTTATGGCAGGCATGGCAGGAAACATGAGCTCGTTCAACGCGGTGTGGACGTACGACATTTATCATTCGGTGCTGAACAAAAATGCATCGCCGCAAAAACTCTTGACCATCGGAAGAATGGCTACCGTCAGCGGTATCCTCCTCAGTGTTGCAGGGGCATATATAGCGCGGAGCATGCCCTCGGTCATCGATTATCTCCAGGCGATCAGTTCCATGTTTCTCGCCCCCTCGGTAGCCGTCATATTGCTTGGAATGTTCTGGAAATTTATTACTCCCAAAGGCGGATTGTGGGGAATGCTTGTCGGGACGTTTGTTGCCGTCGCATTATTTATCGCTCAAGAGGTAAAATTGATACCGGCCAATTTTGTCATTCCTGATTTCAGCGGCGCGGACGCTCAATCATACATGGCGGCAAACTTTTGGCGCGCCGTCTGGGCATGGTTACTTTCTTCCGGCACCGCAATAGCTGTCAGCTCCTTCACAAAACACAGAACCGAGGATGAATTAAAAGGGTTCGTCTACGGCCTGGTTGACAAAAATGAATCGGTTGAAGAAAAGGTCGTGTTGTATAAGAGACCGGAATTTTGGGCGGTCGTGACAATGGTCATTTTCATACTTATTAACGTTGTCCTATGGTAAGGAAAACATGGAAAACGACAAAAAAGGAATGAGAAGCATCTGGTACTTTGTTGGATTGATACTGTCTGCTATCGGCGTGATAGAAATCGCCGCCGGAATTTCTGACCTCTGCTTCCCTTCCTCCCAACATGTCAGACTTTCACAGCTGCACGCAAATCTATGGTGGGGGATTGCGATTTTGATAACAGGGTTAATTTATGTCGTGAAGAATAGGGACAACTACGTCGAGTTCTAATTTACGATCGAGCAGGAGAACACATTTTGTGACCTGCCCCAAAAAAAGTGACCCGAGATAAAATTGGCCAATTTTACATTGTGGATCAAAGGAGAAAGTAATGGGCAAACAAAAGCATACGGCGGAGTAACTCTCCAGCTTTCAGATCTGGTAAGAAGACCCATTAAAATAAACGGTTTTCTTGTTCGATGGTACTGTGAAAAAATTTGTGGCGGTTCAATTCGTGAAAGAATTTAGTAGTGACTCATTTTGAATGATAGCGTCGAGATTGCTCTTCTTTCTCTGGTAGCAGAGAAAGAAGCAATGTCCCGCCGTGCGGGATCCCGCCTTTCGTGATTTTGGAAAGCGGGAAGAGCTTCTCGTCAGAAGGCCCCCCTTCGGGGGGAAAATGGAACGCTGGCGATGCTCTCCAACACACAAACAAGAGAAAACTGGACGCGCAAAGCCATTTGCACATGCCAGCCGTCTTCTCAACGCGCGCATCGCCCACCACCCACAACTGCCGCCGATTTCGAGAGATTTCTTAGGTTACATTCTTTGTCGGAGAGAAAGTAACTTGCACTAGCAACAATAGTCAAACATTGGATTTTTTCATCAAAATGCGCCACTAACAAAAAATTTATCCTGTTGAGCGCGAAACTCTTTTTCACTATATTAGATGCGGATATTAATGCGCCAGTAGCTCAATCCCCGCAATAGTGCTGCGGGATTTCGCCGAACGAAGCGTGCAGAAACTCAAATGCGCCAGTAGCTCAACTGGATAGAGCACCAGCCTACGAAGCTGGGGGTTAGGGGTTCGACTCCCTTCTGGCGCACATGATACTTAACCTTAACGCAGTAATCACCACATGTCTTCTAACGAACTATCTTTTCTTCCCGGCATAACCATTCGCATCACGGTTCCGATGAAAAAGATATACGCCTTCACCAAGGATTTCATCACACGCTATCCCGCTGTTCTGGCGTCATATTTTATTTATGGATACTATTTTATCTCAACTCTCGATTTCTATGTCGCCTTTAAAAAGAAACATCTCGGAACTTCTGAAACGCTGTCCCACTTCGATACGCTCCTCTGGATGTGGCTGCTCGCTTGGGCATTGGTCAGGGTCATCGAGCTGCGAGAAAAGCTGAACACGAAGGAAAAAGAAAACCTTGCCCACCAACACACAATCCAACTAAAAGAAACACAGTTAAAAACCCTCAACGAAGTCGTCACAACGCTGAAGCACCGCATTAATAACCCGCTTGCCATCATTTTAGGCTATGTTCGCCTCGCGAAAAAGAAATCCACGGACCAGGATGTAACGAAAAAACTCTCCGAGATAGAAATCGCCGCTCAACGCATCAACTCGACGATGAAAGAATTTTCCCTCGTTCGCATGTATCAAACAGTGGATTCGCCCGTCGGAAATATCGTTGTCACCGACGAACCCCCCGCCGACGAAAAGAAATAATCCCTTCGACGCTATCAATGACAACTCACGAACGGTGGATGGAGTTTGCGCTGAAAGAAGCGCGGGCCGCTTTTTCAAAAAACGAAGTACCCGTCGGTGCAGTTGTCGTTCATGGGGGCACGGTCGTTGGGAAGGGTTTTAATCAAGTTGAGATGATGAACGACCCAACCGCACATGCGGAAATGATTGCACTCACGGCAGCGGCGGCAACCCTGAATTCAAAATGGCTTAAAGGCTGCACACTGTACGTCACGCTTGAGCCGTGCCCGATGTGCGCTGGCGCGATCGTCCTCTCGCGGATATCTTCCATTGTGTTCGGGAGTTATGACGCAAAGATGGGGGCATGCGGTACGCTCTATTCCATTACGGATGATAAACGATTGAATCATCGGGTTCACTCCGTCGGCGGGGTGCTCGACGCTCAATGCGGGGAATTGTTGAAGGAGTTTTTTAAGAAGAAGAGAACCGCCGCCTCGTTATGAAGAAACGCCCACCCCGGATCCGCTTTTAAGTTTCTCGGCTCGGTCCGCCAGCCGGAGCTGCTCGATGATTTCGTCGAGTTTCCCGTCAATAATTTCAGAAAGGTTATAGAGCGTTAATCCGATACGGTGGTCCGTCACTCTGTTTTGAGGGTAATTGTACGTGCGGATCTTATCGCTCCGGTCGCCGCTTTTGATCATCGATTTTCTCTGCGCGGCTGTCCCCGCAGTTTGTTCGTTCAACTTAATCTCGTACAACTTTGCCCGAAGCATTTTCATCGCCCGCTCCCGATTCTGGAATTGCGAGCGTTCCTGCTGGCAGGCAACGATAACGCCCGTCGGTTTGTGCGTGATGCGGACCGCAGTTTCAACTTTGTTCACGTTCTGCCCCCCTTTTCCACCGGCGCGGTAGGTGTCAAACTGGAGGTCTGCGGGGTTTATATCAACCTCCACGTCCTCAACTGTCGGCAGCACTACAACAGAGGCTGCCGATGTGTGAACCCTCCCCTGAGCCTCGGTCTCCGGCACCCGCTGAACACGATGGACGCCGCTTTCGAATTTCATCATTCCGTATGCATCCTCCCCTTCAATGCTCAACACAACCTCTTTGAATCCCCCTTTTTCCGTTTCATTCCAGTCGAGCGTTTCTACTTTCCATCTTTTCCGTTCGGCAAACCGAGTGTACATCCGGTATAAGTCCGAGGCAAACAAAGCCGCTTCTTCACCCCCTGTGCCGCCTCGAATTTCCACGATCGTATCCTTATTATCGTTCGGGTCCTTCGGAACGAGTAATTGTTTCAGATGATCTTCCACCGCAAGAAGCTTCGGTTGAAGCTCGGCCACTTCGAGTTCGGCGAGCGATTTCATCTCGGCGTCGCCGCCTTGTTCGAGAATTTCCCGGCTCCCCTGCATGTTCGTAAGCAGTGTTCGGTATTCTTCGTATGCCTTTACAATTTCTGCAAGTTCCCGGTATTCCTTGCCGAGTTCTTTATTACGCTCCTGATTCGAAATAACAGCGGGGTCGCTTAGCAACCGGGTGACCTCGAGGTACCGTTCTTTAATTTTTTCTAACTTTTCTATCATGGTATCGGATTACGGTAGAGAATAATGAGGCCGGAATTATCCCGCAGCGAGAGAAGAAACGTATGCTCCGGCCTGAGTTTCATCCATATGGAGAGCCGCCTTTATTGCACAAAGCGACACCTCCATCTGAGTCTCGTCAGGCTCTTGTGTGGTTATTTTTTGCAGCCATAACCCCGGCGCAACCAATATTCTGCCGATGGGAGTCGCAGCGTGTTTCGCAGAATATTTCAATACTTCGTACGAGATGCCGCCGACGACCGGGATAAACGGAATGTGCGTCGCAAGCCTGATCGGAAGCGTGAGAGAACCGGCTGCGAGCAAGACCGCCGTATCGAGGAGGCTGAAAAGAAGAACCGACACAAGCATGACAAGCAATACGAAGCTTGTGCCGCACCGCGGATGAAAACGCGTGAAACGCATCGCGGAAGAAATATCAAGCGGTGCGTTTTGTTCGAATGTGAAGACCGCTTTGTGTTCCGCACCGTGATACTGAAAAAGCCGGTGAATGTCCTTCATCAACGAAATGGAATATAAATACCCAAGAAGGATCGCGATTCGGATCGTGCCTGCAACGAGGTTAAATAGTAACGGTTGTTGTTCAACTCTGAAAAATAAGGTTGCGATAAATAACGGAATAAAAAAGAAAATCCCGATGCCGATGGCAAGAGCGGCAACGAGCGTTAATGTCAGGGAGAGAGACGACTGATCTTTCTTCGATGCCGTTTCCTCGCCGGAAGACTCATCGAGCGCCACTTCTGCCGAGTAATTGAGCGTCTTGATGCCGATATACATCATTTCAAGCAATCCGACGGCGCCGCGAATGACCGGAATCCGGAGTAGACGATACCGCTCTCCAAGCGAATGAAATTCTTCTTTCCTTACAACGATCTTGCCGTCGGGCCGACGGACGGCAGTCGCGATCATTCCCTTCGCCCGCATCATGACTCCTTCAATCACCGCCTGACCTCCGACCTGCATCGGCTCATCCGGGTTGAACGCCGGATTGCTCGGCGTCCAAGCTTTTGTCGCTTCTTCTGCCTTCATTCTCAATTTCTTTAGTGATGATTGATGATTAATATACGAAAATAAATGCGTTCATAGCTCAATACCCTACCGCTTCACCGTAACCGCGCGGGTCGGTGGCACCGAGCAAGAGTCCTCTCTTGCGGTCGAACATAATTCCTTCCGCCAGACCCGTCGTACTCTCGCGCTGATGCAGTGTATGCCCCATAGCGCGAAGGTTGTCGATGGCATCTTGCGAAAGCGCCCGTTCTTCGTACATGATCTTGTCCGGCAGCCATTGATGATGGATACGCGGGGCGTCGATGGCTTCTTGAATGGTCATCTTGAAATCGACAACATTGACAATCACCTGCATGACTGTCGTCATTATCGTCGACCCCCCCGGCGTTCCGATTACCATGAACGGCTTTTTGTCTTTAAGGACGATCGTCGGCGTCATAGAACTCAGCATTCGTTTGTTCGGGGCGATCGCATTCGCGCTGCTTCCTACAAGACCGTACTCGTTCGGGGCCCCTTCTTTTGCGCTGAAATCATCCATCTCGTCATTCAACAAAAATCCTGCACCCGCAACCACAACTTTTGAACCGTAGGCATCGTTTAATGTTGTCGTTACGCTCACGCAGTTTCCAAACCTGTCGACTATCGAGTAATGAGTGGTATGGTCTTTTTCGGGAGGCGGCTGGATACCGTGGGAAATCTGGCCGCTCGGAGTCGCCTTTGCCGTATCAATGGTGGCGCGGCGATCCTCCGCATATTTTTTTGAGGTTAACCACGCCGCAGGAATTTTCACGAAATCGGGATCGCCGAGAAACTCAGCACGGTCGGCATAGACCCGCCGCATTGCCTCCACCATCCGATGCACCGCTTTCGATGAATTCCAGCCGTAGCGTTCTAGGTTGTATCCCTCGAGAATGTTCAGGAGCTGGACGAGGGAAATGCCGCCGCTGCTCGGCGGTCCGGAGGAAATAATTTCGTAACCGCGGTACGTTCCGCGGACCGGGTCTCTGATGACCGATGCGTACTCTTCAAGGTCATGCAGCGAGATGAGTCCGCCGCCACGCTTCATCTCTGCGACAATCAACTCGGCAGTCTTGCCGGTGTAAAACCCGTCGCGCCCTTTATCCCGTATCCGTTTTAGTGTGGCTGCCAGGTCCGGCTGACGGAATAAATCCCCTTCCGAATACGGTTTGCCGTTTTTGGTAAATGCTTTTTTCGAGCTTCGGTAGGAGGAGAATTCCGGCAGCATTCTCTCCAAATCCTCAGCGAGCCGGTAGTGAAGATGAAAGCCTTTTTCGGCCAGCTCGATTGCCGGCTTCATCACTTGAGTGCGGGTAAGTCTTCCGTATCTTCGTTGGGCATACATCATTCCTGCAACCGAGCCCGGTACGCCGCATGACAAGTGCCCGCGCGTGCTTTTCTGTTCAAGAAAATTTCCGTTTTTATCGAGAAACATATCGCGCGTCGCCGCCGCAGGCGCCGTTTCCCTGTAATCGAGCGATTTCACCGTGCCGTCCGCAAAACGCATCACCATAAATCCGCCCCCCCCGATATTGCCCGCCCCCGGATACGTCACCGCCAGCGCGAAACCGACAGCCACTGCAGCATCAACGGCGTTCCCCCCTTCCTTCAAAATTTTTAACCCAACGTTTGCAGCGATAGGGTCTGCAGCAACAACCATTCCCTTCTTTGCCCGGACAGGATCGCGAGAGGCCGAGTACGATTGAAAGAAAAATACTATGCTTAAAAAAGAGAGAATCACGAATGTGCACAGTCTCTTCATTTCGCTTCTTTCCTTTCGACCGGACGGTGAATATCGGCAAGAACATAGAGAATCCTATTTCTCGCCACACGCTGAACCGTAAAGACGATATTCTCAAACTGCATCGATTCGCGTTCCTTCGGAACTCTTCCGAATAAATGAAATAAAAAGCCTCCGAGCGTATCGTAGCCCGAGTCTTCAGTAAAGAGAGCGACGCCGAGTTTCTCGGATGCCTCCGCAATTCCGATGTTTGCGCTGAACCGGTACGAATGCTCGCTCAGCTTGAGCGCTTTCGCTTCTGAAACTGCAAGCTCGTCCGAAATATCACCGACAATCGTCTTCACAACGTTTTGGAAGGTGACAAGCCCGGCTGTGCCGCCGTACTCGTCGACGACGACGGCGATACGGGTTTTCTTCTCCTGGAATTCTTTAAGAAGGTCTTCCACTTTTTTACTTTCTGGGACGAAAAGGGGTTCGCGGGAAATCTTTAAGATGTCGAGTGTTTTCCTTGCTTGCTTTTCGTAGAGAAGCGGCAAAACGTCTTTTGCATACAAAATGCCCTTGATGTTATCGATGGTGTCGGAAAAAACCGGGATCCGCGAATGCTTCTTCGTGACGAAGATATCGACAATTCCATCGAATGACTGCGCTGCACTATCGAGCGCCACCATATCAGTCCGGGGCGTCATCACTTCTCGCACAATCATTTCCTTCGCGTCCATGATGCTGTGGATAATGCTTCGCTCTTCCTGGTCAATGGCTCCGTGTTCGCTCACAACATCGGCAAGGGTCTTAATTTCGTCGCTCTTCAAAGCGGTTTGGCGTTGGTGAAGGCCGAGACGCGATTCCAATGCTTCCACCAGAGCCACAAGGACCGCCGTCAGCGGGTAAAAGAGGATCGAAACAAGGTAGAGCGGAAACGCGATGCGGCGGGAAAAAGTGGCGGGCACCCGGGCAGCAATAACTTTCGGTGTGACCTCGCTCAACACAATCACGACAAACGTCACAACGACTACCTCGATTCCCAACGCCAGCTCTTTATTCCAGCCAAACGCTACGGCAGTGTCGACGGTCAGAAGGGCAACGATGACCGCGGCGGCCGTTGTCACAATCGTATTTCCGATGAGAATAGTAACCAACAGGTACCGCGGCTTCCGGAGAAGCGCAACGACATACTTCCATTTTCCCGAACTCTGGGAAGAAATCTCCTCGAGCGTAGACGGTTGCAACGAGAATAGTGCGACCTCTGCTGCTGAAAAAAAAGCGGAGAGCACAAGCGAGCAAAGAAACATCGAGCCGTCGACGACTAATTCAGAAAACATTCGTGGTCAATTTCGTTAAATCCAACCGTGAGAAGAGACTATGAACACAATAGCCCCGCCGCAGCGGGGCTATTGTAATGTACTAAGGAGAAAGAACTTTTTCCATCAATCAAAACGGAAGGTCGTCCTCTTTAGCCGGGACGGCATCGGAGGCAGGCGCCTCAGTCTCACCGCCGTTCGTCGACCTTTGACCTCCGCCATCCAGCATGATCAACTGGTCGGCAATAATTTCCGTCATATACTTTTTCACCCCATCTTTTTCATAACTGCGCGTTTGTATTCTTCCCTCAATATAAACGCGTTTTCCTTTTTTTAACCATTCGCCGCAAATCTCGGCAAGCTTTCTCCAAGCGACAATGTTGTGCCATTCGGTCCGTTCCTGTGTGTTCCCCTCCTGGTCTTTCCACGAGTCGCTTGTCGCAATTGAGAACGTTGCCACTGCAACGCCGGCGCTGGTGTATTTCAGCTCAGGATCTTTCCCCAAATTCCCGATGAGCTGCACCTTGTTTAGACTTTTTGACATAATGCCCCCTGTTCATAAATTGTGATAAGAACGTGAATTATACCGCATTTAGAACATACAAGAAATCAAAAAAAGAATCAAGTGCTTTATCAGGTACCGATGCATTTTGCATCACTTGGCGTCCCTCGAATCCTTGGCGGTTAAAAGAAAACCGCAAAGGACGCCAAGGCGCAAAGGTCATGGCTAGCTCGTTAACGGAATGCAGATAATCTACGTAGCTCCGAAATGCATCACTATTCTTTATCAAAATATCTATTCAGGGTTAACCCTTACAACGACGAGCGTATGCGATGTGAGAATATAGAGCCTTGAGCCGATCGCTACCGCATCTCGAAACTCCCCTATGGGCTCATTCCCTATAATCATCTGGCGGGCAACGCCCAATTTTTTTACACCATCAAGTGAATACAGAACCACCCGATTGGTATCCACCACGAGCAATCCGTTAACAGCAACACTGATACTCAACGGAACAACAAGAGAGTCGAGTTGAAATGAAGAAAGATAATTAGCGTATGTGTCAAACTCGACGATCCTATGCTCATCTAAGACAATTACTTTGTCGTCCGGCGTGACGGCGATGTCGCGCGGGTTAACAAGTGCCCCGGCGCCCGCGTTAAACTCGCCAAACTCGCGCTCCAGTTCTTGGGAAGGATTGAACTTGAGAATGCGGCGGCCATCCGATTCTACGACAAAAAGCTCTCCTTGAGAGGACATTGCCATTGCGCGGGGATAGAATACACCGCTCAAGGCCGGCAAAATATTGTCAGCGTTGATAGATTGAACCAGGTTCATTCTCCTGTCAAAGCGCTGAATGCGGCGGTTGTTGTAGTCGGCGACATAGACATCGAGCGCGAAATTCACGGAAACATCGGTCGGTGAATCAAACTCCAGGTCGCCCCATCCGCGTCCGCCGATACTTTTCACGAGCGAACCTTTAGGTGTAAATTCCAGCAGTTGATTATTTCCTTCGTCGAGGACAAAAAGATTGCCGTCGGAGGCGGCGGAAATTGATACTCCGTTTGAAAATGACCCGAAGGTATAATCGACAACACCCCCTTCTCCCGCCGACGTTGACGAATCGGAAACTGCAGGAGGGGAAATCATAGACTCTTCCTCTCCGGAAGACAATGGGAAGTTCCCAGTGGGGAACATCGCCAGAATGAGCATTAGAGCTAATAGAGGCATATTCAAACCCGTGAAATGATTAGTTCATTCTCGCTTGAGGAAAAGAATCCGAATTAAGCCTGCCGACTATCATTACACAGCAATTACATAAAATT
>JBAUMC010000052.1:0-2364 GCA_049578505.1 Bacteroidota bacterium
ATACAGGTAGGATCAGACCTTCTCATAGGGGCAATTAATGTATAATGACTCACTGCAATACGGCGTCCCGGCCTAACGGCGGTTCACTTTAGAAGTAAAAATTTTTTCACTTCGTACGTGTCATTAGCTCTCAAGACATAGAAATATGTTCCGCTCGCCAGCTCTTTTGCGTCGAACGAAAGAGAATACACTATTTCTCCCTTTGCAGCACCATTGAAAAGAGTACGTACTTTCTGTCCTAATGAATTATAGATACTCAGGTCAACCTGGCCGGCTGATTTAAGTGCGAATTCGAACGTCGTCGCAGGGTTGAATGGATTAGGATAATTCTGTTTGAGTCCGTAATCTCCTTCTTCAAGCAGAACCGTTGCTTCTACTTGGTTCTCATACCCGATCGTGCCGTCCCGGTCAATCTGTTTCAAGCGATAGGAATACTCTCCCGGAGAAACGGCATCTTTGAAAAGATAATTGTGTGGACTATTGCTCGTTCCATTTCCTTGCAGGAAGCCCACTTGGCGCCATTCTGAATTCTCGTCGACGGAACCCGATGCGCCAAGAACTTGCTGTCCGGCAACGAGCTTCCTGTCTATCTCAAAACCGCTATTCTCCAATTCGGTGGAGGTCGTCCAGGACAAAACAACAATTCCTTTTTCATGCGCGACAGTGAGGTTAGATATTTCAACGGGCAGCGGGTTATCGGAAGTTGTCGACCCTATCGCGAATTCGGAGAACGATGAAAAGGGCTCAACGCTTTCAAGTCTCCCACCGATAACCGTTCCACCCAAATTTGTCCAGGCCTCGTCAGGGTTTTCCCTTTTAAGCCAGACGAGGGAGCTTGAATTGGATACACCTGCAAGGCCTGATAATGAAACGTCCAGCTTTCCGTTGGTAAACGCCACGCCTTTGTCGGTAAAGTTCCAGAAATATGCGCTTACAGCCTGAATCCCGGACGGGAGTGAACTTGAACGTGGGCTTCTGAGGAAGTAACTCGCATCTACTTCAGCGCTTGTCGTAACGTCGGCAACCAGGTGGAGGTCAGTTGGTGCAAGGAAGGATCCGGACGCATTGCCGACGGAAAGACAACAACTCCCTTTCGCAGTGGCAAAATAGGTGTCGACATTTCCGTTGGTTGTCGAAGATACAACGTTTTGGTTTGAAGTATTGCTGATGATGACATTGTCAGTGCTGATTACTGTCGATCCTTCTGTTGCAGGCAACACCATCTGAAACCGTGCAACCTCACCCGTCGAGCCCGTGAACGTCGCTTGAGTCAACGAAAACATGATAACCCGAAGCGCGCCATTTGACAGGACTGATGATGACAAGGAATGAGTGGACGACCGGCTCGATGTGACAAGGCTTCCCGGAATGAATACTGCGCCCGCCGGGAGATGCAGATCGCATTGAAGGGCAGTGATCGGTTCTCCGTTGTCAAGCGAGAGCGAAACTGAAACTGTATCCAGCGGACTTCCAACTGTTGAAACGATTCTAAGAGTGTTCGGTATGAATGTTAGAGCGGTCGTTGTGACGTGCGAAGGGTTGCAGGAAACGTCATTATGGACGAGCGTCATTGGAGTTGAGAAGGTTCCTCGTGTACCGTTATGAAATCGGATATTAAGGAGCTCACTCGAAGCGGGGGGGACACAGAGGGGCAATGCAGTTTCTATAGCGTAGCTTGGGTCTGGCAATGTCGCCGTCGAAACTTTGAGTGTGTCATCTCCGACATTGCCTATCTGAAGCGCAGCGCGAGCGGTGTCAAAAATAGACACCGATCCCAAGCTAAGCGTTGAAGTTGTCAATTGAATTTGCGGTGCGGCGATTCGCAATTGTCCTTCGTATGACGCCGAAAGAATATTTTTTCCCGTGCTGTCGGCGATGATCGCTTGACTAACGGGCAATGCATATGTTCCTCCTTGTCCATCGACTTCAAATTCCATGGTGGCAATATCACCGCTGCTTCCCTGGAACGGGGCGTTTGTCGGTGAGAAACAAACGACCTCCAAGATATTTCCTGAGATTGTATCAACAGAAATGGAGTGATCGACGTTGCGGCCGACGAATGCGGCCGAGCCGTACACATACTTCATTGTCGATGGGAGGTGAATTTCGCATTGAAGCGCGGAGAACTGCTCCATATTATTAACACTCAGCGTGAGCCACGCCTGATGGCCGGAGCGCGCAGAAACCGAGCCAACGTGTACCTCATTTACGGCGTATGCAAATCCATGCAGCGTGATCAGCTTCACGGAATCTTTCGGGTCATTGCACCTCAACGTCATAACTCCGTTTTTCACACCCTTCACGACCGGGCGGAATTGCAAGCTTCGTGTGATCAACAATCCAGAACCGATCGACGATGAGGAA
>JBAUMC010000053.1:0-10986 GCA_049578505.1 Bacteroidota bacterium
CGGGCCGCCCTCGACAAATCCCCAAGGCATGGTGAGTGGATAGACATTTCCTACGACGGCAAAACACCAATTCGTACCTGGATCGTTTATCCCGAACGGAAGGACAAAGCTCCTGTAATACTGATGATCCATGAGATCTTCGGCCTCTCGGATTGGATGCGCTCGGTTGCCGACCAGTTTGCTAAAGAGGGATTTATTGCTGTGGCTCCGGACCTTATTTCGGGGTTCGGACCGAACGGCGGAGGCACTGCATCTGTATCAAGCCGCGACTCTGTCGTAATGTTGATTCGCAACCTCTCAGCCGAAGAAACATACAGACGGTTGGACTCCGTCCGCGCGTATGCACTTCGGCTTCCTTCGGCGAACGGGGAGTGTGGTGTTGTCGGCTTTTGCTGGGGAGGTGGACGGAGCTTCGGGTACGCCTGCATTCGCCCCGAACTCAAGGCCGCAGTCGTCTATTATGGAACATCTCCCGATTCAATGGAATTGTTAACCCTGAATGTACCGGTGCTCGGACTATACGGCGGCGATGACGCACGTGTCGGGGCAACGGTTGGTCCTGCGTCGGTCCAAATTAATAAACTCGGAAAGACTTTTGAGTTTGAAATGTACGAAGGGGCAGGACATGGATTTCTGCGTGCACAAAGCGACCGTGACGGCGCAAACCTTCGCGCGACAGAAAAAGCCTGGCCAAGAATGCTGAGCTTTTTGAAAAAATATTTTTGAGCTGAACCTCACTCTCCGGAAGAAAATAAAAAAGCGAGCAACGAGAAAGATAATACTGCCCCGAAGCCTTCACAGCTTCGAGTAGTGGCTTAATTTGAATAAAAAATTGTCATGCCCACGTGCCGAAGGCATCCCGTTGGGAAAAGTGGGCATCCATTGTGGAGCAAAAAGGGAAAATTTGGATTCTCGCCAAGTCCCTACGGGTCTATCGACCCGAAGGGTCGTTGACGAGTCTTCGACCCGCTTTCGAGGGAATGACAAACTGAGCCAGCACCCTGCTTTGGGGGTTTTTTGTAATTGGACCGCTTTTTAGCTACATTTTCTTCCGATACCCAACGAGAGACGAACAATTCTGGATCAACCTCATGTCGCATGATCGGCGCTCTTTCCTAAAGACCTCTCTTGTTGCCGGTGCGGTCGGATCGCTTGTCCATTCTACGGCATTCGGGCGAGAATATGCTTCCACAGAAAGCAACGCAGATGATGACGCTATCTTGCAGGCAGCCTTCGCTCCCGTTCTTCAGCTTGAATCAATGACAAGTCCGGTTTTCATCCAATCGATCGAGTTGTTGAAAAGTGACAAATTCTTTTTGGTTCGCACACGCTCGAGGGATGGAGCAGTTGGGCTTTCCATGCCGAATGAAAAGGTAGGTTTCCTCTATCCGTTGCTGCTACAACAAGTCATTCCTCTATTCATCGGCAAAGATGCGCGCGATCTCGAATCGCTGTTGGACGAGGTCTACGTTCACGACAACAATTACAAAATGCAGGGACTTGCGTTCTGGTGCTGCGTTGCATGGGTCGAATTCAGTATTCTCGACATGCTCGGCAAAACAGCAGGGAAGCATGTCAGCGAGCTCTTTGGTACCAAATTGCGCGATAAAATTCCGATCTATGTCGCGAGCGGAAACCGCGAGACGACTCCCGAGGAGGAAGTGGAAATTTTGCAGAAACGCATCGGGGAGACAGGGGCAAAAGCGATAAAATTTAAGGTGGGAGGAAGAATGAGCCGCAACAGAGATTCGTTGCCGAACCGGTCTGAGTGCCTCATCGAACTGTCAAGAAAAACCTTGGGAGATGGCATCACCATTCAAGCAGACGCGAATGGATCGTACGATGCAAAAAAAGCGGTCGAGGTTGGCAAACGTCTCGAAGCGATCAACGCCTATCTGTTTGAGGAACCGTGTCCATTCGATGATTTCGATGCGACGAAAAAAGTCGCCGACGCGTTGACTATACCAATCTCCGGCGGCGAACAGGAATCGAGCGAATACCGCTTTGCGTGGATGATCAAAAACGATGTGCTGCAGATCGTCCAACCCGATTTGCATTACTACGGCGGATTTATCTGCGCAACGAGAGTCGCACGCATGGCTGCCGTGGCTGGTCTACCGATCACAAACCATATCTCGAGCGGAAACACCGGTTTCGCGGATATGGCAAATTTCTTCAGCTTCATTCCGAACATGGGACGATTTCAGGAATTAAAGAGCGGCGTTGAAGTCACCGGCCATCTGTTCGAACCTGCAGTGGAAGTACGGGATGGATGTCTGAACGTACCGTCGGCGCCGGGCTTCGGTATGGTGCATACCAACGAGTTGTTGAAAGATGCAAAAGTCGTTACAGAAAAGATTGGATGAAATGTCTTAATGTTGGTATAGGACAGACAGGCTTAGCAAATTCGGCTAAGAAAAAGAGACCAGACACTTCAACAAATAAAGGAGCGATCTATTTATGCCGGCTAAACTATTGACGGACACTATCGAGAATATCCTAACAGCTATTAACGGACTTGTGCCCGAATACCGGAAGAATCCGGTCGATCAAGCAAAAAGCGCTGGCCATTGTGCAGTATGCATTATTCAAGAGGATGGGACGATCCATGGAAAAATGTTCGGCGAGGACAAGAACCGTTTACGGAATCTTTACAGGGTTGCATGGATGAAGGCAAGTCAGGCGTGGATCACCGGTATGAAGACCGGCGAGTATGAAAAGAAGGTCTTCAACAACGAAGTGAACGCCGACCTTTACGGAATTATCCTTCCCGATCTGATCGGATGGGAAGGAGGGCAACCGGTCACGTTAAAGAACGGGAGGGCAATTTTCGCCGGGTTCAGCGGGTTCACAAGTAAGAGTGATCTGGAGATTGTCCGGAAAGCTGTCGCGATGGTCGACCGATGACCTTTTTTACCGCTTGATACCATAGCTTCAGCTATGGCGAAAGGGGAGAATACCAATCCAGGATCAGAAAACCGTTTTTAACGGTTTTCACGCTATTCAAAGAAAGGGGGGTAGCATGTCTCACTCACTGACAAAGATTTGGCTTCACGTTGTTTTCGGAACCAAGCTGAGAAGACCGTTTATTGACGAGAACTTGGAAGAAAAGCTCTATGTACATTTGAGGGATCAGCTTGAACAAGATTTTGGGTGTACAGTGAGATCTCTGGGGGGTATGGCAGATCATGTGCACATTCTGTTCCAACTCAATCCAAACTTTGCCGTAAAGGATATCGTAAAAAATATCAAGGGAGAATCTTCCCATTGGGTGAATCAAAAGAACCTGACCATGTCCAACTTTGTTTGGCAGACTGGGTATGGTGCTTTTTCCGTCAGCGAATCGAAGATAGAGGTAGTTGAAAGTTATATTCGTAATCAAAAGCAGCATCACAAAAGAAAGACATTCGTTGAAGAATATGAAGAGTTCATAAAAAAGCATGGACTGAGCTTTCACGCCGAAACCGCTGAAGTGGTTGACTTCCGTGGGGGGAAGGATTTTCTCGACACAAACTCCCGCAGATGAATCTGCAGGTTAGTAATTTTACCATCGTTATTAATAAATCTACTTGATGCTGAAGCTGAGTTTCAATACTTTGTATGCGTACCGCTAAAGCACTCGAAGATAAAATCGAACAGGAGTAAATGTAGAATGGTAAACGGTCTAAATAGATACAGTTCGCAATTGACGCAGAAACGTTCGCAGGTCGGCTCGCAGGCAATGCTGTACGGTATCGGCTTGACCGATGAGGACATGACGAAAGCACAGGTTGGAATTGCCAGCATGGGTTGGGAAGGAAATAACTGCAACATGCACTTGAATGAACTTGCCAAAATTGTCAAGCAAGGGGTACAAGAGGCCGGGCTTGTCGGTCTTATTTTCCATACGATCGGCGTCAGCGACGGCATGTCGATGGGAACTGAAGGAATGAAATCATCGCTCCCTTCGCGAGAAATTATCGCCGATTCCATCGAAGCTGTGATGCGCGCCCAATGGTATGATGCGAATATTTCTCTTCCCGGCTGTGATAAAAATTTGCCCGGCTCCGTGATCGCAATGGGACGGTTGAACCGGCCGAGTATCATGATCTACGGCGGAACGATCCGTGCTGGGCATCATAACGGCAAATCGCTCGACATTGTTTCAGCGTTTGAGTGTTACGGACAATTTATTGCGGGAAAAGTCAGCGAAAAAGAATTGAGCGATGTTCTTCACCACGCGTGTCCAGGGCAGGGGGCATGTGGGGGAATGTACACCGCCAACACAATGGCATCGGCGATTGAATCGCTCGGAATGACCCTGCCGTACAGTTCATCGACCCCGGCGGCGAGTGAAGAAAAGATCCGCGAATGCAAAGACGCCGGCAAAGCAATTTTGAATTTATTGGAGAAAGATATTAAGCCGCGCGACATCATGACCCGTAAGGCGTTTCTCAATGCCATTACTGTTGCTATTGCGCTTGGTGGCTCGACAAATGCGGTGCTGCATCTCATTGCGATGGCAAAGTCTGTCGGAGTGAAATTAACCATCGATGATTTTCAAACTATCAGCAACCGGGTGCCATTTATCGCGGACCTGAAGCCAAGCGGAAAATACGTGATGGAGGATGTCCAGGCAATCGGCGGAGTCCCGGGACTTCAAAAAATGCTCCTCAAAGAAAAACTTCTCGACGGAAATTCTCTTACGGTGACCGGCAAAACCCTCGCCGAGAATTTGGAAAGCCTCCCAGGGCTTAAAGAGGGGCAGAAAATAATTTTCCCGCTTTCACACCCCATCAAGAAAACAGGACACATCCAGATTCTCTATGGGAATCTGGCAAAGGATGGGGCGGTGGCAAAAATAACGGGGAAGGAGGGAGTTCATTTTTCCGGCCCGGCAAAAGTCTTCAACTCAGAAGAAGAAACTCTTACCGCACTTGAGAAGAATAAAATCAAGCCGGGCGACGTTGTTGTGATCCGTTACGAAGGGCCGAAGGGGGGGCCGGGAATGAGGGAAATGCTCACCGTGACATCGGCGATCATGGGGGCCGGGCTCGGCAAAAGTATAGCCCTCATTACCGACGGTCGATTTTCGGGGGGCACGCATGGATTTGTCGTTGGACACATTACGCCGGAAGCCCAGGTAGGAGGAGTTCTCGCTATAGTGAAGAACGGTGACGCCATCACGATTGACGGGGAGAATAACACCCTTACGCTCGACATCCCAAAGAAAATGATTGTGCAGCGTTTGAAGAAATGGAAAGCCCCTCCTTTCAAGGCTAAAAGCGGCATGCTTTTTAAATATATCAAGAACGTTTCGTCTGCATCCGAAGGCTGTGTGACAGACGAAAATTAAAAACGTTAAACGAAATTCATAGAATAATAGTGACCGTCATTATGAACCTCGATCAACTTCTCCACGACCAAGCAAGTGATGTTCTTTCGGATGCAGAGGCAGCCATCTCCCGCGCCCGCCTGGCACATTACGAAAAATCTGGGAGCGAACATATCCATCAACGCCTGAAGGCGTTGTACACCTTGACTGCTCGAGCCGTGAAAGAAAAAAATCTTGGGCCAATGATTGCACACGCGGACACGATCGGACGAGAACGGTTCGAAGCCGGGTTCGACCTCTCAGAGGTCCAAACCGCTTTTAATGTTCTCGAGGAAGCAATCTGGTTGCGAATTCTCAAGAATCTTGGACCGGGCGAGCTTGCTGAAGCGCTCGGTTTGATAAGTACGGTCCTTGGTGCAGGCAAAGATACGCTTGCAAGAACCTACGTGACTCTGGCAAGTAAGACGAAAGCTCCGTCGCTCAACCTTCAATCGATGTTTGCCGGGACGCAAGGGTAATGAGAGGTTCTGCTCGGAAGAGTCAAATTATCACCCGTCAGCTGAGTCCCGATGCAACCGACACAAAATCCGAGAGTCAAAATCTGCTGTATTTCATCCGTTGAGGAGGCGCATCTTGCTGTTGCTCAAGGTGCATCTGCAATAGGGCTGGTTTCTTCTATGCCGAGCGGGCCCGGTATCATCGACGAAGAAACAATCGCTAATATCGCCGCATCGATTCCCCCCCGATTGCGAAGTTCTTGCTAACAAGCAAACAAGATGCTCCGTCAATTATTGGTCAGCAAAAAAAATGCCGCACGAATGCGGTCCAGCTGTGCGACAGAATCGAACGGACAGTGTACCGTCAGCTTCGTGAGGCTATGCCGGGGATCGCACTGATTCAAGTTGTTCACGTTACTGGAAAAGAATCGGTTGAGGAGGCAATCGGCGTTGCCCAGTTCGTTGACGCGGTTTTGCTCGATTCAGGCAATCCAAGATCATCACTCAAAGAACTTGGCGGAACGGGGCGCGCACACGACTGGAGCATCAGCAAAATCATTCGTGAGGCTCTCTCCATTCCCGTTTTTCTCGCGGGCGGTTTGAGGCCGGACAATGTTGGAAGGGCAATCTTTGAAGTTGCCCCCTTCGGTCTCGATGTTTGCAGCGGTGTCCGAACAGAGGGAAAATTGGACGAAGAAAAGCTTTCGAAGTTCTTCTCTGACATTCGGGCGCGGTCGTTGCGAGGATAAAATCGAGCGGACTGATGTTCATTCCGCTAATTATTTTAATAGTAGTTGATATGAAAAATAAAATCTGTATATTAAAGTCATGGCTCATGTCTCGTAGCTTTGCCGGCTTCCAGTCTTCGGACTAGTTGGATCTCTCCTGATCACTCACCCCACTGGAAAACGCACGCTATCGCCGTACGTCTCCATTCGATAAAAAATCATCGTCTGGTATTTTCTTCATCTGCGCAATCCGAGTAATCTGTAATCTGAGTAAAATCTGTGCAATCGGAGAAATCACTATCTATAATCTCTTAGGAGTTTGATGAACAGCTATTATCATACCTTTCATATCCCGGTCATGGGCACGGGGCATTCAGTCGACACTCCGATCCGCGTTGCTCCGTTGGGCATCACCTCTGTTATCTCAATCGTCGATGATTTATTGTTGGAGCGGATCCGCAAACACTATAACGAAAAATTCAACATTGCGTATGAGAAAATACCGCGCTATGCTCAAGACGGCAGGGCGCGAAGAATCACCGCATACCTCGAGACGGTCAGCGAAATAGTCGAGAGGAAAATGGATGCTATAAAACAGCTCCCATTTTTTGCCGATAACGACAAGAAAAAATATTTCGAGCTTCTACCCGACCAATCCAGTCCTAAAAAAGAGTATGCAAAACTCGTGGGTATGATACCGGGACCCGAACGGGAAGCCATGGAAAGAGAATTGACCAATGCTATGGTGCCCGGATCGATCGACGTGAATATCATGGTAAAACTCGACCGGATCAATCTCGATAAGCACGGCAAGCCGCTGAGTGAAGAATTCAGCGACGCCAAAGCCGCTTTCCGTGGATATGCAAACAGCACGCTGAGATCGAGCATCATACTTTCTGCCGGCATCAACCAGAGTCTGTTCGGGTATATTACACGCTTCCGCGATTTTTACAGGGATGCAACCGGCGAGATGAAAAAGAAAATTATTTTGAAGGTGACTGATTTTCGTTCAACCCTTATTCAAGGGAGGCTTTTAGCCAAAAAGGGACTTGAGGTATTCGAGTTCCGAATTGAATCCGGATTGAACTGCGGCGGTCATGCGTTTGCTTCGAACGGCCACCTGCTTCCCAGCCTTCTGAAAGAGTTCCGGGAAAAGCGCGATGAACTTGCCGCGGAATTCCAGCCCCTTATTCAAAAATATTACGAAACGATGGGCTGGGAATATCCAAAAGCCGCGTCGAGTGTCCGACCGTTGATTACGGTGCAAGGGGGAATCGGCACGAACGGTGAAGCACGGAGAATGATGGAGGATTTCGGGATGGACCGCACAGGATGGGCGAGCCCGTTTCTTCTCGTGCCTGAAGCTACATGTGTGGACGATACAACGCGCGAGTTGTTACGGCAGGCCGGAGAAGACGATCTCTATGTGAGCGATTTCTCGCCGCTCGGTGTCCCGTTTAATAACGTACGACGGAGCGGCTCTGAAATTGCGATCCACAAAAAGGCCGAAGGAGGGGAGCCCGGTTCGCCGTGTCCCAAAGGATTTCTTATCTCGAACACGGAGTACACATCGATTCCAATTTGCGTTGCATCGAGAGAGTATCAAAAGCAGAAACTTGAAGAGATCGACGCTGCCGGAATGCCGGAGGCAGAAAAAGAAAGTGCCCGCGGTGCTGTGATTGACAAGGCATGCCTCTGCGAACATCTCGGCAACGGCGCACTTATCGCGCTCGGCATTGTAAAACCATCGAACTCACCTCAGGCAATTTGCCCTGGCCCGAACATTGCGTGGTTCAAAAAACTGTACACGTTGAAAGAGATGGTCGATCACATTTACGGACGAGGCGAATCGCTGGTTCCATCCAAACGTCCCCACATGTTCGCGAAAGAAATACAAATGTACGTCGATTATTTTGAAAAATTGGTTCAGCATTGCGGCTACACAGACATGGAAGTAAAGAAACTTCGTGAATTTAAGGCCAACCTTGAGAACGGAATGGATTTGTGCCTTCACTTCGCGGCGAAAACGCCGTATGAAGGCGAGAATCTTGCGTCCATACCGCCCTGCGTTGAAAAAGAGAAGGCGCGGCTCAATTCAATTTTTGCCGAATTTGAAAACGAAATTTTGGTGACCGTGGCGCGATAAGAGTTGTACGTTACCATTTGTTTATTAGATATCTCCTCGTTTTACTTCGTTTCCAATCTCCGTTCCCTCCCTCGGGTCCTTTGCGGTTGAAAGAAAACCGCCAAGAACGCGGAGGACGCCATGCCACACGATATCCAGCAGTAATTTCTTAAAGGTAGTGCCTGAAATTGGAAATATCTTTTAGCTACAAGTCCTGTCATGCCCACGTTCCGAAGGAATCCCTTCGGGAAAAATGGGCATCCATTCTGCAATAATAAACACAATACTGGATTCCCGCTTTCGGGGGAATGACAAATTGAGCCAGTCCTAAAACTCTGTTGATTTTCTCTGGAGCTTTTATTACTTTCAGCAATCCATTTACAGGAGATGTTGAATGAAAACCGTCCTTATCGTCGACGATGAACCGGCATATCGCAAAGCCCTCGCAGCTTCGTTGAAAGTGCGAGGATATAACACCCTTGAGGCCGAAGACGGGATGGTGGGGCTCGACTTTGCCGCAAAATACAGACCCGACGTTATTCTCAGTGACGTCCATATGGACAACATGAACGGGTTCATGATGGTCGAGAATTTACAGCAGGAACCTATGACGGCCCGTATCCCTGTCATCATGATGACTGCGCAGGCCCAGGGAGCCGGGGCATGGCAGTCGGAAGCAAACATCACATATCTCGATAAAGGATTTTCAACGCAACAGTTGATTGCAGCGATTGAAGGCGTGCTGAAGAAATGATTGCGTTATAGCATCCAGTCTTCCACAGGCTTTACTCCTTCGAATTTTTCAATACTGTTTTCTCTCAGAGAACCCCACTCACCAATCGAGGAATCTCATCCGATGAAAAAAACATTTCTTCTTCTTCTGTCGGTCGCGATGATAGCGACGGCGTTTGCGCAAAAAAGGCCCTTTGCGATCGAGGACTTGTATAAGATCAAGGGAGTTGCCGACCCGCAAATCTCGCCGGACGGAAAAAAGATTGCGTTTACCGTTACTGAAAATAATCTCGCCGAAGGTAAGGCCAATTCTGAAATTTATCTGATGGAAGCCGACGGGAGCAATATTCGGAAATTGACGAACAATCCGTCGGCCGATAATCATCCCCGTTGGTCGCCGGACGGAAAATCGCTCCTTTATCTTTCGACCAGACACGAAGGTATACAGGCGTGGCTCCTTCCGCTCGACGGCGGAGAACCGGTTCAGCTTACACATTTCGCGCCGGGCGTTTCCGATGCCGTGTGGACCTCCGACGGCAAACATATTGTTTTTACGAGCGATGTTTTTCCGGAATGCGGCGCAGACGGCGACTGCAACAAAAAAAATGACGAAAGCATGAGCAGCGGCCCGATCCAAGCCCACATGGCAGATCACCTTCTGTACCGTCACTGGACCTCCTGGAAGGACGGGAAACGCTCGCACGTGTTACTGTTTGACGTCGATTCAAAAAAATACACCGACCTTTCTCCGGGGGATTTTGACGCGCCGGTCTTCTCGCTCGGAGGAGGCGGAGTCGCGGTGTCGCCTGACGGGAAAGAAGTCTGCTACGCTTCGAACCATGATGCAAATGAAGCCGAAACAACAAACGCCGACCTTTTTATCGTTTCGACAGTGAACGGCGAGACGAAAAATATTACTTCAGAGAACAAAGCGTACGACGGCGACCCGAGTTATTCTCCCGACGGAAAATATATCGCGTATCGAATGCAGACTATTCCGGCGTATGAATCTGACCTTTTCCGCATCGCGTTGTTCGACAGAAAAACTGGCGAGAAAACTGTGTTGACCGAAAAGTTCAATAATTGGGTTGACGATTTCACATGGGCACCCGATTCGAAGAGCATTTATTTTACAGCCGACGTCCAGGGGCACACCCCACTCTATAATGTCGACCTTAAATCTAAGGAAATCACACCGGTCATTGATGTGAAGTATATCGACGCGATCGATATTTTTCCGGACGGAAAATCGCTCGCCATTGTCCGGCGGGCAATTGGGGAACCGGTTGAGATGTGGCGCGCGACAACTCGGGGAAAAGATCTCAGGCGGCTTACCTTTTTTAACAAACCGATAGAGGATTCCGTTGATATTCGCCCGGCGGAAGAAATGTGGATCTCCTCGCCTGCCGGGAAAAAAATTCATACGTTTATCGTAAAGCCCCACAACTTCGACCCGGCAAAAAAGTATCCCCTCATTCTCAATGTTCATGGAGGACCGCAATCGCAGTGGGCAGATGCATTTCGCGGCGACTGGCAGGTCTATCCGGGAAGCGGGTACATAGTGGCGTTCCCGAACCCGCACGGCTCGAC
>JBAUMC010000054.1:0-9512 GCA_049578505.1 Bacteroidota bacterium
TTTTAATTTTTTATTTCCCCATCCAATCAACAAGCAGGTCGGTGAGGGTTTGCTCCATTGGAATTTCCGGCTTCCAGCCTGTAGTTTTCTGCAGCAGCTCACTGCTTCCTGCGAGGAGTTGAATATCGTAACCCCGCAATCTCTTTTGTTCTACCTGGAGCTGAAATTTCATGCCGGTGATCTTTTCGTACATACCTATAATCTCTTCGATCGAAAAAATTCTGCCTGAGCAAACATTGTAGATGAAATTATCCTTGTTGGAAATAGTCCCAAGGAGCCAGTATGCCCGGGCGACATCTCGCACGTCGGTAAAATCCCGCCGCGGCTTAACGGCGCCAACGTTTAGAATCGGCGCGGTGTGGTCTTTTTGGATGACGGAGATTTGACGCGCGAGGGAAGGGCAGATGAACGACCCACTCTGCCGAGGGCCGGTATGATTGAACGGCCGAGCGACGACAATGTTCAACCCCTCATAGGTTTTGTACGTCTGCGCAATGTAATCAATGCTCGTCTTGCTGGCGGCATAAGGATTTACCGGGTGCGGGATTGAACTCTCCGTATGGACATTCGGCAGGCCGGCGGTTTCGCCGTACACCTCGCCGGAGGTGACAACAACTATTCTCGGCGAAATACCGACTGCTTTTATCGCCTCAAAAATATTGATCGAACCGATGACATTGACTCTGAAAGTTTCGGCCGTATGCTCGAACGAACTCGGGACGAACGGTTGTCCTGCAAGGTGAAAAATAATGTCGGGTTTGGCTTCCTTCAGGATCGTAAAGATGGATTGAAAATCCACAATATCGCATTCATACAGATGGATCTTGCTCTCATGAGAGGAAATGTTGTCCCTCTTCTCGCCGTCCCGTAAAACGCCCGAGACCTCGGCATGGGTTGTGCTAAAGATGTAGTCTGCCAGATGGCTGCCGGCAAATCCGCCTATGCCAGTGATGAGTACTTTCATTTAAGATGCAGAAATAGGTTTTGAGGTCCCCAATCAACAGAGGGGATCATTAGATCCGGTCATTTATTCCCGACCAATATACAAAATCTGTCGCGGCTTTTCAACGATTGAATATCCAGAGTATTAACTCGTTTTGAATGATATCCTCAAAGTTAGCCTTCTTTCTCTGGAGCCAGAGAAAGAAGCAAAGAGAGCTTCTCGGAATCGGAACGCTGGCGATGCTTTTCCCGCGCACACGCAAGAGAAAACGGCTCACACAAACCACCTCCACATACCAGCCGTTTTCTCAACGCGCGCATCGCCCACCACCCACATTGCCACCGATTCCGAGGATCTAATTACATGCAGCCATTGCAACATTACTCGAAATCGTTAGGTGTGGGGGGTGGGAGGATTCAATCGAAGGGTTTTCCCGAAGGGATCCCTTTGGGACAATTTCGGCGCTTGACTCTCATACCACTATTTCAATCTACTCTTGCGCCGAAATTGATGGCACGTAAAACTGGAATTGAATCCGTGTGTTACGATTTCCCCGAAGGGGTCCTTCGGACGAGAGATTTCTCCCGCTCAAAAAAATAAAAAATGCGGGATGCCGTAAAGCGGCATTTGGTTACTTTCTTTTGCCGAAGGCATTCCTTCGGGAACCCGGAAAGAAAGTAACTTATACTGACAACAACAAATGTCATACACTCGTTTTCTTTCTCAAAATGAGTCACTACCATGCCAGTGAATGATCGGAGGGGAAAGCGGAAAAAGAATATCGAGTCGGCTTGCTGCACTATCCTTATTTTAGCTTCAATCGTTGTATAAAATACTCAATGGTTCGCATCAGCCCTTCATTGCGAGGAACCTGTGGCTCCCATGCGAGAATTTTTTTTGCCTTTTCAATATTCGGTTGTCGGATTCTCGGATCGTCCTGGGGGAGCTCTTTGAAAACAATCTTGCTTGAACTATTAGTCAATTGAACGATTTCTTTTGCAAGCTGAAGCATCGTCAACTCGGCCGGGTTCCCGATATTCATCGGAAGAGCGTAATCGGACATCATCAACTTATAGATGCCGTCGATCAAGTCGGAAACATAACAGACGCTCCGCGTTTGCCTCCCGTCGCCGAACACCGTAACATCTTCCCCCCGCAGCGATTGCGAGATGAACGCCGGGATTGCGCGCCCGTCGTCGACCCTCATCCGCTCGCCGTAGGTATTAAAAATTCGTATGATCCGCGTTTCGACATTGTGGTAGCGCTGATAGGCCATAACCATCGCCTCGGCGAATCGTTTCGCTTCGTCGTACACGCCGCGCGGGCCGACCGGGTTGACATTTCCCCAGTATTCTTCTACCTGCGGATGAATTTCCGGGTCGCCGTACACTTCCGACGTCGACGCGAGCAGGAATCGGGCCTTCTTCGCTTTCGCAAGGCCGAGCGCCTTGTGTGTGCCGAGCGAACCGACCTTCAATGTATGGATCGGAAATTTAAGATAGTCGATGGGACTGGCAGGAGAGGCGAAGTGAAAGATGTAGTCGACCGCGCCTCCCAGGAAAATATATTCAGTCACATCATGGCAAAGAAATTTAAAGTACGCGTTTCCCAACAAATGGTCGATGTTCACCGTATCGCCGGTCAACAAATTGTCGATACAAACTACCGAGTGCCCTTCTTTGAGTAGTCTGTCGCAGAGATGAGAGCCAAGGAAGCCGGCCCCTCCGGTAACAACTGAAACTGGTTTTATCATCAGGCTATCCTCCCGATTCCAAAATAAATAAATCCTTTTTTCCGCATTATGATCGGATCGAAGATGTTTCGACCGTCGAAAATCACGGGCTGTTTCATGAGGCCCTTCATTCTCTCAAAATCGGGACGGCGGAATTCGTTCCATTCTGTTACAACCACGAGCGCATCGGCATTCTGCAGAGTATCGTAACTATCCGGAAAGAACTTCACACCCGACTTGAAAAATTTTGCCGCATTTTCGTTCGCGACGGGATCGTGCGCTTGTACTTTTGCCCCGGCTTTCAAAAGACCGTTGATAATCGGTATCGAGGGGGCTTCACGCATATCATCCGTTCTGGGTTTGAACGACAATCCCCATAATGCGATAATCTTGCCATCAAGCTTATTGGAGAAGTGCCGTTGAACTTTTGTCACCAGAATACTTTTCTGCCGCCTGTTTACCGATTCGGTCGCCGCAAGCATTTCGAAATGTTCTCCCGCCTCCTCGGCTGTTTTCATTAAGGCCTGAACATCTTTGGGGAAACAGGAACCGCCGTATCCGACTCCCGGGAACAAAAACTGAGGGCCGATTCTGGGGTCAGAAGCCAAACCCCGGCGGACCATTTCAATATCCGCACCAAGCCGCTCGCAAATATTGGCAATCTCATTGATGAAGGATATTTTCATCGCAAGTATCGAGTTGGCGGCATACTTTGTAAGCTCCGCGCTTCGCTCATCCATTACAATCACTCTCTCCGACGTCCTCATGAACGGGGAATAGAGATCTTTCATGACGGCAGCAACAGCGGGATCGCTCGTGCCTACGACAACCCTGTCCGGCGACATGAAATCCTGTACCGCCGCTCCTTGTTTTTGAAATTCCGGGTTTGAGACTACGGTAATGGGAACCTTGGTCAGGCTTGTGAATAATTGCTTTACCTTCTCATTTGTGCCGACAGGAACGGTGCTCTTGAGCACAATGATTCTGGGTTCCGTCACAATTCGCGCGATCTCTTCAGAAACTTTCAATATGTGCTGCAGGTCGGCCGATCCGTCTTCACGAGAGGGGGTCGGAAGTGCAAGAAAGATTATCGAAGATCGATCAACGGCATCTTTAAGTTTCGTTGAGAATGTGAGCCGATTCTCTTTGATGTTCCTTATGAGAAGTTCCTCTAATCCCGGCTCGAAAATTGTGGATTTCCCATCTTGCAGGCGAGCGATTTTTGTTGCATCGTTATCGACGCAGCAAACATCGTTACCGCTTTCGGCAAAACATGTCCCGACAACCAACCCTACGTAGCCTGTGCCAATAACTGATATTTTCATAGTTGTATACTCGAAGTTTGTGAGAAGTATTTACGCGTGCTTGTTGCCGACATCCTGCTTTGATCTTCAGCATCGGTCGGCTCCGACGTGCATCGCTGCCGGTTTTAATGGACATCTACATGATAGTATCGAAGCTTCCCATATCAACCATCGCTACAGTAACCATTAAGATACGTCTCCCCCACTTTCGATCATATAATCTGTTTCTCAAATGCATGCGCCTCTTGGAGCTCCTCCAGTTTTGTAATAATACAACCGCGGCGAATGATTCACCTGAGCTCAAGGCCGTATTCAAGAGTCAACCGAACGTTAAAAGAGTTGCTTGTAGTGTAAGGATTCTGCCAGAACAAATCGCATTTAGCGATGAGATCATGGAGCGGCTCGTATGTCACTGCAGCCCCTTTAATTGTGGCTCGCTCCACCTGACCATAAAGAAACGGAAGCGAAGGGAGTTCGTACTCTTTCTGAACATCGGTCATCCCCCCGCGCCGCACGTAATCATAATATGCCGAAAATCCCAACGGGCGAAAAGGGCGCCAATTGACTTCGGTATAAATCTGGTCGGCGTTCTGGCCGATATAATCGCCTAAGAGATATCCATCGCTTTCGTAGGTTTGAGCTGCGACGGAATTGGAATAAACCCAGGGTAAGATACGAGTATATTCAATAATAACGTCAACATTCTTGAACGGCGGGTTGAGTATTCTCGTTCCCAAAGTGAATCCGAGCTGGTTGCGCGCTTTGCTTGGATTGAAAATTTGATAGGTGTCAATTTCGTCGATAAACAGCGTTCCATACGTTCTAAAATGATCAAGAAAATCGTATTTCGCATCAAAAAAGAATTGAGAATTGTTGCCGTCATTCTGGCTGGTATGCGACAAATAATGGTCAGCAGCCCGGAAAAACATGACAGGGATCAAGAACAAAATATTCGGAGGACCGTCGCTGTAAATGATGGATTCTCCCAAAGAGAACTCGAACCCCGTGATAGGCCGCAGCGAGAGCATATGGGCGGCGATGTATTTCTCTCTATAAATATTCCGCGGTGCATAGGGGAGGGACGTTTGGTACGAGAGGAGCGAATCAATGACCAAAGACTGGAGCCATCCATGCATATAATGAAATGTCAGCCATGGGACGGGAAAATAGTCGAGCCGAATCATGGGGAACTCGGGAGCTTTATCCGATAAGATGAGCTTCCCTCCGTTTCCGCTCCCCCATTCAACAAAACCCTTGCCGACAGACAATTGCAGCTTACTCGAACCGTAGGAAACATAGGCCCCCACTTCATCGTACTCGATTTCCTGAGGCCCCGTCGAATTCGTGATATCGATACCTGTCTCCGGCACATATTGCTTTACCCGGTCAATGTTCGAACCCTTCTCAGTGTTGTCATAGAAACGGAAACCGTACCCGACACTGCTTCCTGCAGTCCCTTCAATCTCGGCACCGTTGAAGAGATGTGAATCACCTTTACTCACCGTTTCTCCAAGGATCGGATCAAGATATGTCGAGAACGAGGAATCTTCGTACGAGAAAAGATGCCATCTCATTGTGGTATCAGATTGAGACCGACCGAGCGCTAATAGTTCCGGCCTAAATTCCTTTTCATAGTAGAGCAGCTCATCAAGCTCAACATCGCTAAGCTTGCTCTTATGAGCTTCGGCCTGCAAGAGCCTTTGAGCCACCTCAATACGAGATGCAGGCTGCACGAGGCCGTCCCAATCAACGATTGATTCGATTGTCAACCGTTCTAAATAATCATAGACCGGATGATGCAGGGGCACATAAACAACTTGAGTTTGACCATACGAGAAAGTATACATGATCAGGCCGAGCGTCAAGGTACCAAACAGCTGAGGAATTTTCATTGATGGGATTTACACTTGAATATTGTATCCGGCCGCCTTGGCGTCGTCATAGAACATCTTGACAGTCTCAAGCGAAAAGACCGTCAAGTCCTTTCCGAGTGTCGGCAGCTTTTTCAGGATGTCATTCGTGGCCGTAATAATGTGGCATCCGATCTCTTCCGCTTGAACGACGTTGAACACTTCCCGCGGACTGGCCCAAATCAACTCGATTTTCGGATGATCTTTCAACATCGCGACAACTTCCTTCATGATCGGCAAAGGATCAATACCGGCGTCTGCGACGCGCCCCGCAAAAACGGAGACATAGGATGCGGGACCATGTGCGAGTGCAGGAAGCACCTCCTGCACCTGGCGCGCGGTGAGCATCGCTGTAACGTTCACCTTTACTCCTTCTCTCGAGAGCTTTTCGATCAGCGAACGACTCGATTCCTTTCTTGTATTGGTAATGGGGATCTTAACATACACATTGTCACCCCACGAGGCGATTTTTTTCGCCTGCTTCTCCATCTCGGCAAATTCATCCGAGAAGACCTCGAAGGATATCGGCTTCTTCTTGATCGTAGAGAGGACTTCTTTTGCGAACCCTTCATAATCGGCCACGCCGGCTTTGTTCATGAGAGTCGGATTGGTTGTAAATCCGGCGATAAGCGGGTTTCGATACATCTCCATCATGCTTTTTTTCTCAGCTCCGTCCGCAAAGAGCTTCACTCGCAACTCTTTCATAATCTTCCTTCTTGGTTATTAATACTCTGTTCTACATCCCGCATTAGATGCCCCACTTCGAACGCTATTTCGTCGATTCCCATTTAGCCCGGTTCACTTGGAGTAACGGGTGGGAGACAATCAAATGCCACACAATTGCCTGAAACCCTTCTGTGTGGGGAGTTATCCTCTCCGCCGCAATTGTCGGAATGACAACCACTGCATCGCCAAGCTTTTTGGTGAAGCCACCATCTTTGCCGACAATCCCTACGACGCTTGCTCCGATCTCTTTTGCGTACGCGATAACCTTAACCAGGTTCGCGCTGATATTCTTTTCTAAGTTTCCGCCACCGACTGAGAAAACCAGGACGCAATCTTTGGCATTAATTCGGCTGACTTTGAGCCAGTTGAGAATAGTCACGTCCCACCCTTCATCATTCACCCGCGCAGTGAGTTCCGAGACGTTGTCATACGGGGCATAGGCTTCAAAATTGCAGAGTTTTCTGAAATCGCACGCTGCGTGCGAAGCGTGCCCTGCCCCGCCGCCCGATCCGATGAGAAAAAGTCTCCCTCCCCGTTCACGGGCTTCCGCAAGGCATTTCACAACTCTCTCAACAGCATCGCTGTCTATTTTTTTTGCAATGTCGGCGGTTTCACTAAGAAAGGTCTGGGAGAAACCCATCATGTCTCCTTATACTGTTTTTAGAAACCATCTCAAAAACCCTTAGCTCGTCACTCTAAACAGAGGGTGCTGGCTCAGTTTGTCATTCAAATTAAGCCACTACTAAACAGAGCGAAGCGAACAGTTACAATTTTTTTTTCCTAAATTCCATTTTTTTGAAATGACTTCTAGTAAAGTCGTTTGAATTCGCGCACAAAGTGCGATAGATATTTCTTTGCCCCGGGGGTCGCGGAATAGCTCTCAGGGTCGTACAAATCCGCGTCAACAAAGCGGTGAAAATCCTCGATGGACTTCATTCCAGTAGAGGAATATTCGACAACAGAATAGCTTTTGTTTTTCCTGTGCAACGTCATGAATGCAGGCGCTCCATCTTTATGCAACAGATATGAAACGGCCTTCCTTCCCAACTTCATCGCACAGGCACGGTCAAGAGCACAGGGGGCGCCGGACCGATAAATATACGAAGGATTTACCGCATTTACGTTCCTCGTATCGAATTGCGATTTGAGGTCTTCCTTGAGCCTTCGCGCGAGAGCGTCCGCCGATCCCTTGAACCGCGGATGACCAAAACTGTCCTTTTCCGAATTATCGGCGCTCAGATAATTTCCATCCTCCCAGCGTGATCCCTCTGCGACAACGACGATCACATGTTTCTGCGAGCGATAGCGGTCTGCCACACGCTTGAGGAAATGCTCATAACGAAGGGGGAATTCCGGAACAATGATGAAATCCGGATGTCCCATCGATGACGCTAGAGCCAGCCACCCTGCATGCATTCCCATGCATTCGACAACAATTATCCTCTCGTGAGAATAGGCTGTCGTTCGCAGGCCCTCCTGCATGCTCACTATCGATGTGATCTTGGATGCGGCAGTCGGATATCCAAGCGTGAAATAGTTTACAATTTCCCCGGATTTATTTCCACTCTCCTTTTTCCCGAATATGCCGACATCGTTGTCGATCGTTTTAGATATCAATGCCTGTGGAAATTCCCTAAGATAAAAAGCATTCGAAAGTGTATCTTCACCTCCAACGACGATTAACCCGCTCATTCCTAAGCGCTCAAAATTACTCATCGCTTCTTGCGTTCCCCCGGAATAAGTCGCCACATTAATCCGCGACGAACGGAGTATTGTGCCGCCGATGTTCGGATCAATTTTCATTTTCAACAGATCTACATATGACGAATCGATTACACCTTGCCAGCCCGATCGAAAACCGATCAACTCAACGTTTGATTTCCTGCACGCCTCCTGCACCGAATAAAGTACGGCGTTGAGAGGCTGCACGTCACCGCCGCCGGTGAGAATTCCTATGCGTCTTTTTGCCATTTTTCTTGAGAGCCGAAGTCACTTTTGAGATGTCAGTATTTAACGGTGACAGGAAGGTTTGTCCGGCTTGATTCGTAGATGGCCTCTACAATCTGATTAGCGCGCAAACCATCGACCCCGTTTTTTAGAGGTTGGCGGCCTTCTTCTATCGCCGAACGAAATTCTTGCCATTCCAATTCCCAGCTTTTGTCAACCGAATCGAACTCAAACATTTCTATCTCCGGTTTGCCTCCTTCAGGCCTGCGACGCCCGAACTCGAGGGTTTCGTTTCCATAATTTCCGCCGAGGCCGGTCACCAGCAGATATCCGTCGGCACCGAAGATTTCAAATGAAAAGATGTTTCGCCAGTTTGTCCAGCTCACATGGAATAGAGCGGTTACATCATTTTGGCATTTCAGGATTGCGAACGCATTGTCTTCGACCTCGATATTCCAGAATTTGGTTTCTGCCTTGCCGTATACCTGATGAACCTCGCCGGAGAACCAACGGATGAGGTCAATAATATGCACTCCCTGATCCAGCATCTCGCCCCCGCCGCAGAGGGCCTTGGACGACCGCCATTCCTTCTCCATGCCAGGCCGTGAGCCATGTCCGTACCGAGCACGGATAGTCAATACTTTGCCTATGGCCCCGTCATCGGTCAGCTTCTTCGCCTTCCATAATGCAGGATGAAAAATATGGTTAAATCCTGTTTTGAGGATTCGATTGTTTTTTCGGGAGGCTTCGACCATCGCGCGTGCCTCTTGAACGTTTCTCCCGAGGGGTTTCTCACATAAAACATGCTTACCGGCATTTAATGCAGAGACTGTGATGGCTTCCGAGACTTCGTTGATCGACGAGCTCACGACGATATCAATATCTTTTCGTGACACAACGTTTTTCCATTCTGTATCACTGAGACATTGAAAATCGGCGGCCATGGATTC
>JBAUMC010000055.1:0-5542 GCA_049578505.1 Bacteroidota bacterium
AAGGTAGATCGCTTTTTCCGCTTCGTAATGCGACCCGTAGTTAACCGACCCCTGATTCGCTTCTCCTCCATATTGTTTAACATCGATCCCACCGGTAACGACATTCTGAGGCGCAAGAGTGAAGCTATGATAGAGAAGAACCGAAAAATTATTGTCGGTCGACCCAAAACCATCGAAGATTTTGTGGTTTCCCCAGTTGTACAGGAAACGGAGTGAGCCATCGCCCGCATGGTCTTTTGTATCGAGAGTGAACCCTGCCTCGCCGCGAAGGACGTCGTACCAGTTATTGGCAAGAGGAGCCGAAAGAGGTCCAGGGTCATAGTCGGTGAAATTCGTTACGGAAGCGTCGGCATTTAGCGCAAAATTCCCTCCAAGAGCTACAGTGCCGTTAGCGGCTGCGCTGTTCCTGTTGAATCCGGCGTTTGCACGAAAATCGTTTGTTTGATCGTGTCCGGCCGAAAAGCGCACTTGATCTCCCTCTGATGATTCTCCGAGAGAGAGATTGTATCCTTGAGTTTCATAAGAACCGTACGAAGCATCCCCGGATGCGGAGAGCCCCTCCTCTGCGGACTTCCTTGAGATAATATTGATAACACCCCCCATCGCGTTCGTTCCATAGAGGACGGAGGCAGGTCCCCGAATCACTTCAACTTTTTCAGCATCGGACGTCAGGTATGCATCGGGGAGAGGATGGCCCATAAGTCCCATGAATTGCGGGCGCCCGTCGAGAAGGACGAGCACCTCTGTGTTCGGGTCGCCTCCCATGCCGCGGATTGAGATTTCGCCGGACGCAGTCGAAATTCCATACCCAAGAATTCCCCGCTCTTGAAGGTAGAAACCCGGAACGCGGTCGGAGAGAACAGAGAATACCGACTGGTCATTGGACTCGCGCAGTTGCTGCGATGTGATGACAGAAACTGTTGGAACGACATCCTTTTCAGCGATATTAAGTTTGGTTGCAGTGACCACTGTTGGAGGTAAATAATAGGTTTTAGCGCTGTCTGTTTCCGGACCAGCGAATGCCGCAAAGAAAGGAATCGTAAAAATGATAAAAAATAATTTCATCGTGATGTGTATTCTTTCGTCACGAGAGAGAGGATGTAAGAATGAGTTTGCCGTGTTTTACCCCTTTAAAACTGAGGATCTTGTTGGCAATTTGTTGCAGCTCCAGGGCTTTTCCCTTCATGATCACCGATTCAAGACATGTATCATGATCGATGTGGATATGAGTACTCGACACAATCCGCTTGAAGTGATGATGCTGGAAATCCGTCAGCATGCCTTCAAGCTCGCGCTGGTGGTGATCGTAGACGTACGAAATAATTCCGAACGTCGGGGTATTCGATCGATGAACCGCTTCATCGACAAGCTTTTCCCGGACAAGATCACGGATCGCTTCCGAACGGTTAGTATATCCACGGCGGGTAATAAGGAGGTCGAACTTTTCGAGGAGGTCGTCCTCCATCGAAACGCCGAAACGGTTGAGCGTCTTCATTCGTGTTACCTTTTTTATAAATGTAACACGAATTCACACTAAAAGCAACTTGAATTTCAATGATCGCTATTGGGGCCACATCCCTCCATACTCGCAATCGAAAACGAAAAAAAGCCGATACACGTCCCACAATGACGAGCGATGGAACAATGCTGCTTCCAAACAACGCCGTCGTAACGGCTCCGTTCACGCGCTTCCATAAGCGGTCGGCCATCACGAACATTGAATAGAGCAGCCCACATGTTTGAACAAATGCTATTGTGCCTCAACATAATCGGCCGGGCTTTTCACAAATTTATCCTTGCATCCCTTAGAGCAAAATCCGTACACTTTTCCGTTGCAATGTGCGGTATCACCAATGCCCGCTGTCAGCGGCATCCCACAAACCAGGTCATTCGAGTTATCGAACTTAACGCCCTTAAATGCTTCTTTTTTGCCGTGAGAAGCCGAAGCTGTTTCCTGAATTGTCGACTTATTTTGTTGATTGCAGGCTGTTGTCATCACGAAACATAACAACAGGCAAAATAAATGTGTTTTCATGGTGCATTATGCGTTAATGTGAATACTTTTGATGGTAACTCTCAGTTTACGTAAGCCTGAGTGATGCCATGATTTTTTCATAATCAATCATGGCATCGCGTTCAGAACTCAGAAAGAATATTTGACTGTTCCGTACACCGATCGGGGCTGTCCCGGGTCGACAAACCCGCCTGCGACCAATTCAGGATATGCTTTGTCCGCCAAGTTTTTTACTCCTACCTGAATAAGCGCATTGCCTGCATTGACACCCGCGGTTAACGAGAAAATAGCGTACGATGGCAGAACCACACCCGGTTCGTCGAACGGGCTGTACGGGCCGACAATGTTTGAACTCAGCCTGATGTTCCAGTCGACGCGCGGAGTAATATCCAATGCAGCAATGCCGATGTACTTGGCGGTGTTGTAGACGCGAGCACCCGAGAGTGTATCGCCGTTATCGGTAATCAGATTTTTATACCGTGCATCGTTAAACGTCCAGTCTGTGGTCAGGCGTATTTCATTCGTGCATTGAACAGCCAGCTCAGCTTCTATTCCCTGCCGGCGGCTTTGCCCACCGCTCGTCGAAGTAAGCGTGATCGGGTCGAAAGTCTGCTCGTTGCTCACCTCCATCAGAAACAGGGCAAGGCTTCCGCTGACGGCACCATCGTCGAATTTGCTTCCCGTCTCATACGCCCATGCGGTAATAAACGGAAGCGATGGGGTTTCGATCGTGCCGTCTGTAGAGCGAAACCCCCGTGAAACATTCGCATAGAGCGACACCTCGTCGGCCAACGAATACATTGCCCCGAGCTTTGGCGAGAATATGCCTTTGGTATCGCCCGACGAAGCTGCACCGTCGGGTTCGGAAAAGTCGTTTAGGAGATCGTACCGCGCACCGACGGTAAAGGTGAATTTTTCAAGCCGTTCTTCCGATTGCAGAAACAATGCCCCCGCACCCTGCCGCGCCGTCAACAATATTTGAGCCGAGTCGCGCACTCTGTTTGTGGTCATCCAGTTTTCGTAATGAGAATGATCGAATTTTCCTTCAACCCCCACCGTCACGTCAGCGTGTGGAAAAGCCCATGTGAGCGCACTCGTTCCGCCGAAGCCATAGCGCGTGTCTTCTTCTTCGGTTTGACTACCCGAGCCTTCGGTAATTCCGCCTTCGGGGGGGGTGGTGAGGTAAAGCTGCCATCGTCCCTGAGTCGAGTAGAGCGTCGTTCGCCAAAACATGGCGGAGTCGGGCGAAACGCGAAGGCTTACCCGTTCCTGTGCCCGGCGTTTGAATCCACCGTCGGTCGAATTGGCGACAAGATCATAATCGTGTTGATCGAATTGAGATTCGGTAAGCGATCCGGGGGAATCCCAATTGGCTGCGTACAACTCAATTCCCGCGTCAAGCGTTGCGGCCGGAGACAGATTCTGCACGAATCGCGCGTGCCCCTGCTCGAGATCGTATCCACTGTTCGGCCTCCAGCCGTCTTCGTGAATCGCACGAACGCCGAATACTCCGCTGTTATCGTTTTGGTCAAAACCGGTAAGAATCGTTCCATCGAATTTTCCGTACGATCCGCCCGAGAGCCAGACATCCGTTTCGTCAATTTTCTCGAGCGTCCGAACGTTCAGTACACCGGACATAGCAAAATTTCCGTAGAGAGCGCTTGTCGGCCCTTTGATGAGATTCATAGAACTCACTGCTTCCGGCATCAAGAGATTAAAATCATCATACCCTTCCGCATGCCCGTTGACCGGTTCGTTGATCGGCACGCCGTCAATCCAGAGCGCCATATCCGTCGAATGGTCGGAGCTGAAACCGCGGATAGAAGCGTCCGATGCAAAACCGGGACCTTGTCCCTGTTCGTGAACTTCGAGTCCGGTAGTTTGTCGAAGGAGATCCCACGAGTCTGTCGCAACAGTTTTTTGGATCTCCACCGGAGAGACCACGATTGAACTCATCGGAACCTGTCGTTCCACCGGACTTGATGTGATCGTCACTTCAGGCAGCTGAACTACATGATTGCTCAGCGTGTCGAGATCAAAGCCTTCCGCCCGCTCCGCAGCAGTAAGAAATAAACATAGAAGTACAGCGATAATGGAGCATCGCATAAAGAATTCCCTTTTCTATTTCGATTGAAGTACAGTACGGCATGTCCCTCGCTCGGAGAGTGCCGAAAACAAAACTGTGATTTACGAAAGAAAAAGATTGGAGAAGGAATATTGCGGAGGATGGAAAAGGGAATACACTTTGCCCGGGAGAGGTGATCCGATTGCTTCAGAAAATTTCCCCCAAACAGGGACTCTAACGACATCGTTGGTTGCAGGGCACGGCTCAATTCCCTGGTCAAGAACATTCGGCGAGAGAACTGCTACGGGAGCAGCACAAGGAGCGGAAGAGAGAGAGCATGTTGTCCGGTCTTTTCCCCCGGAATGACGTGAGGCACAACAGCACGACGACGGCATCCCCCCGCCCGAATTACAACAGCAACAACAATTCTGCATGGAAGCGGACTCTTTATTCCCCTGCAACTTTTTCAGAAGCGGGGCAAAGTAGAAACCATTTGCAGATAAAAGGCTGAATGTCAGCGCGAAACTAACGAATTGCCGTAGCGGGTTGATCATGTATCATATAACCATTTTGGGGGGCGGCGAGTTTCAGTAAATTAAGAAATATCTCCGTAATAGAAAATAAAATCTACCTCGTTCCCAACGTCTCGTTGGGAACGCGTGCTATGAAGCTCTGCTTCACCCTATTACGAAACCAAATACGTGCAGCTTGCAGCGTTCCCAAACAGAGTTTGGGAACGAGATAAGAATAAAAGAGAAGACCCGGTTCCCTCGTTCCCAACGTCTCGTTGGGAACGAGAAGTAATTACCCTCAATTCTTACATACATAAAAGACGAAATCGCTCTTAATTTCCCCCTTTCTCAGCAGTTCGTCTTCAACGCTAAAAATCGATCTCAAGAGCTCTTTTGTTTCATCCCTTTCATTCGTGAAGTTATGCGCGATATCTTTAAAGACCAGCTGCAACAAGGTGCCTCCGTATTCTTTCCTTTCCAAAATTTTAAACTGACGCGCTATTGCACCTTCTATCAGACTTGACTCTGCCGACTCTGAGGGATCGTTCAAAAACATACTCAACTTGCCAGGCCGGTGAACCCTCTTTTTAATCCGGCCGTCAAAATATTTCCGACGGTATTCTGCGGGAATCATTCGCAGCACCCGGTTCGCTCCCTCCAGCTGTGCATCCCTCCATTGGAACCGGGAAGGCCCGACATATTCGTTAACGATAAAAATTCCTTCTTCTTTTAGCCCCCTGCTTACTTTATCCAGCACCGTACCGATCGAATAAAAGTGGTGCAGGGCCCCTTCGATAATTACAATGTCGTGCTTATTCAAACCGAGGTCTACATCGTGGACATCGCTAACTTCAAAACTTAACCTTGTACTCAAATTGGCAATGCCGGCATTTGTTCTGTCCTCCTTAATTCTCTCTTTCGAAATATCGTAACAGAAGAGATTGAGCTTTT
>JBAUMC010000056.1:0-25732 GCA_049578505.1 Bacteroidota bacterium
CCGGACGATTCTCGTTGATTCTTTTTTCAGACGGCGGAGATCCACGATGATTTCGGACATCGATTGATACCGGTCGTCCGGATCTTTCTCAAGAGATTTTTTCAGAATGTGGAGCAATTCCGACGGAATGTCGTTCCGATGTTTGGCGGCGTCTTCAGGCTCCTCATTCACGATGGAGTACATCATGGCCGCTTCATGCTCGCCCCGAAACGGTGTCTTCCCGGTTGCCATCTCGAACAACACTACACCGAACGAAAAAATATCTGACCGGATATCGGCTTCAATCCCTTGAATTTGTTCCGGAGACATGTAGGCAAGCGTGCCGACGGTGCTTGATGTTTTGGTCAGCTTCAACGACCCCTTCAACTTCGCCAAACCAAAATCCATTACTTTGATCTGGTTCTTGGAGTTGACCATAATGTTCTCAGACTTTATGTCCCGATGGATGATCCCCTTGCTATGCGCTTCCTGAAGTGCTTCGGCAATCTGTATCCCGTAATCAATAACCTGTTTGATGGCGAGCGGCGAGGTTTTTCCACCGGCACTACCGGAGATCGTATCGCGAAGTGTGCTGCCGTCAACAAGTTCCATCTCGATAAATTGTTGTCCTTTATATTCATCGATCCCATAAATGGTGCAGACGTTGGGATGATTCAGGGACGACGCCGATTTTGCCTCCTGAATAAAACGGGATCTTTCCTGTTCAGATTCGGAGATGTGAACCGGAAGGAATTTGAGCGCTACGAGACGGTCGAGTTTTATATCCCGCGCTTTATAGACGACGCCCATGCCCCCCTCGCCAAGCTTCTCGAGGATTTCATAGTGCGATATCGTTTGTCCGATCATCAGTATCAGAAGAATAAGAATTAGAATTAGAAAATTATTTCACGCAGAGTTGCCAAGTTTCTATATTATATTTTTGCGTCTTTGTGTGGGCCGAGGTTGTCGCTGTCATTGCGAAAACCACTCGGCCGTGAGACAGCGATACACTGTTGCTTTGAAGTCCTCGCTGGAAGCCGTCAGGTGTACGGCACCGCTGTGAGAAACCTTCCACCTGACAAAAGAGGGTAAAATCTTGTAAATCGATTCGAGTAAATAGCTTATGGAATGAACTCCGGATGAAGATTCGATATCCACAGTTTCATCCCAAAAGGAGATGATGCGGAATTTGTGATGTTCACGTACAACGATGATGTCGATAAATCCTTTATGCATCGTATACTTTGGATGAATCTCCGACGAGAAGATGGGTTCGAATGCACGGCTTTGGCCCTCCTGAATGGTCAGAGTGAGGATATGGGCAGCAAACGGCTTCGCCTTCAGCTTGCTGATATTATCTGAGCCGGCAACAGACTCTTCAAATCGTTCCACAGTCGGCTCGATTTGGATGGGAGTATATTCAAGCGACAGGTCTTCCGAAAGTCCCAGTTTCCATTCGGTGGATTCTGCAAAAAACGGGCGTAGTGAATCTACTAACCGGACATAAAGTCCGCTCTTTTCATACTCTTCTGAATCTTTACGAGAGTTCCAAATCGTGAGAGAGATACATTCCTGTGCATTGACGGCATTTTGAAGGAGCGATGCGAACGCACATCCATGCGTTGATCGGAGGGCCGTCAACACCGAACGCGCGTAAGTTTCAGCATTCCGCTCCGATTCTTCAGCACGTATAATATGGGTGACCATCCTTAGAAACATCGGCTCAGGGCAGAGGATTATGCATAACGAAAGTAGGGAAAATTTTCATTCGACTCTTTTGATTGCCATGATGGTGATATCATCAGACTGGGGATGCGCGCCGGCATGTTTCCGTACCTCTTTGACCACCGCATCAATAATTTCCTCGGCGGTCCGATGTTTTTGTTCAAGAAGCAACGTTTGTAAACGTTCTTCGCCGAATTGCTCCTGATTGCCGTTCATGGCTTCGCTCACCCCGTCCGATTGAATGACCAGAAGATCGCCGACGTTCATAGAGATTCTTTCATCTTCATACTCTGCCTGTTCGATAAGCCCGATCATAAGGCCGCCGGTTTTTAAGCGTTGAACCGAATCGTCGCTCCCGATCAGGAACGGCCAGTCGTGTCCTGCGTTCGAGTAGTGAATATTATGCTGGTGAATATCGATGATACCGTAAAAGAGCGTTGCAAATTTTTCCGGGCTGGTACTTTGAAAAAGCAATTTGTTTGAACGAAAGAGGCATTCCGACGGAATTTGAGATACCAGGGTTTGGCCCCGAAGCGTCGCCTGCAGATTTGCCATCAGCAAAGAGGCGGGTAGTCCCTTTCCTGAAACGTCGCCCAGGCAGAGTGCCGTTCGGCCATCGCTCTTAGGAATAAAATCAAAATAATCGCCGCCGATAGATTGTGCGGCGATCGTGCGCGCAAAAATATCGTATCCATGAAGACCCGGATTGCTGCGTGGAAGAAGATCTCTCTGAATTTTAGCTGCAAGTCCGACCTCTTGCTGCATTTTGATGTACAGTTTTTCTTCCTCTATCAGCCGCGCATTTTCAACGACCTGAGCGGATTGGGCTGCGATGATCGCAAGAAGACGTTGGTCGTCGGTGTTGAAGAGTTGTCCGTCTTTCTTGTTATAGACAGTCAAAACACCTCGAAGTTCGGATTTTACAATCAACGGAACGCACAAGAGCGTTTTAATATTGTCATCCCATTGCACCCCCCTAAATCGCGCGTCGTTTGCAGGCTCATCAACGCTCAGCGGTTTTTTGTTCAAATGCATCCATCCAATTAACGCCTGGTGCATATGGAATGCCGGCGCCCCTGCGGAAGATACCATGGTGCGAATCAATGTCTTCATCGATTTTTGTTCGTCTTCCACCAGCGTGATGACGCCCTGTTCTGCATTGACCGCTCGCAGCGATTTCCGGATAAGTGTTTGCATAATCTCTTCGGCATTCAACGAGGCACTGATAGCGCGTGCAATGTCATTCAGGATAGATAATTCTTCAACGGCACGACGAAGCCTTCGAACCTCATCCTGAAGCACCTCCGTAGATTGCGATGGTATAGCTTTTTCAGCCATTGTGCGGGCTTTCGTGATAACGATTATGCTTTTATGCTACAGTGCAAGTCGGTCCCGAAGTTTAGCCGGCAGAGAATTGCACCACGAGCGATCTCCAAGCATTGCCGCTAAAAATTTTCGGGTGAGATTCACCGATCAACAACGTTCTTTCAAAGGGGTTTCCAAAGCGGCACTTCGTGCCTTTGGACTTATCGGGGGCAGCAGCACGCAGACAGTTTATTCTCGTGATTGGTGAAGCGCAAAAGGAAAGTATCGTCGTACTTACTACTTTCTTGACTCGATCGATTCTATAAAAATTTCATTGCGCGAAAATATTCCTCGCACACCGGTCAACATTCTTTAATCAGATGTAAAGGCCTCACTTCAGATGGGATGAGCAGATCGAGGCATGCATTCCACCGCAATCTTCTACAACGCTCGATTCAAAAGTACTCTTTCCAATGGCTATTGTCAAGGATTCATAATAACGAGTGCTGGCTCAATTTGTCATTCCCGCGAAAGCGGGAATCCAGTATTGTGTTTTTTATTGCAGAATGGATGCCCACGTTCCGAAGGGTCCTTTGGACCTTCGGCACACGGGAATAACAAACTGACCCAGCACCTACGAGAAGTGGGATATTTTTTAACTCTGGCATCGCAGTAGTAAGTATCCAATCGATGTTCGCCAATCGTTGAAAAATTCCACATTTGACTGGTCGTTACATTCTCTTCGTAAAATTGCGGCATTAATAGGATGAGTTCACTTGAAACATTGGGCTGAACGACGTAGGTATGCTGCGGTACAAATCTGAAGAAATGTTGTGTAAACTATTCCCGCCTATTTTCTATCGAGGACCTCGCGGATTTTCTTGAGTACTTCGTCCGGGAAATACGGCTTTTGAATAAATTCTTTCACCCCTGCTTTCAATATTTCAGATTTTGAGTTTATATCGATATACCCGCTGGCGAGAATAACCTTGACAGCAGGATTGAGTTTTTTCAGCTCCCAAAAAAGGAGTTCGCCGCTCATTTTTGGCAATCCAACATCGGTCAGCACCAGGCTAATTTCATCCATGCGGGAACGATATACTTCCAGTGCCTGAAGCCCATCCGTCGCTATGATGATACGGTACCCTTTTTCCTCGATCACGACTTTCAACATTACAAGGAGCGTCTCTTCATCCTCTACTATAAGAAGGGTCTCGTGTCCTCCGGAAATTGTTCCACGTTGTTCGGGATTTTCGAAAACCAAGGGGAGAAGTTTCTGGGAAACGGGGAAATACAAATTAAACGTCGAGCCTTCTCCGGGAACACTTTGAACATCCACAAATCCGTGGTGCTCTTTCATAACTCCGTAAACAACAGAAAGTCCGAGCCCCGTTCCTTTACCTTTTTCTTTCGTTGTAAAAAATGGGTCAAAGATTTTCTCCTGGGTCTTTTCATCCATCCCAACACCCGTGTCGGTTACGCTCAGATGGACATAATCTGCTTCGACGAGATCGGGAAAGGTGTTTCGAAGACTTGCGCTGTCTACGATGGCAGTTTTCAACGTAAGGATACCGGATGCCGGAATCGCGTCCCTTCCATTGACACACAGGTTCAGAATCGCTTGGTGGATTTGTGTTGCGTCGGCGTTGACCGGGGGAATATTTTTCCCAAGCTGTGTGACAATCTCGATCGTTTTGGGGAATGTTTCCCTCAACATCTTGACAATTTCCTTGGTCATGACATTCAACTCAAGAGGCCCAAAGATTGCATCGGTTTTGCGCGCAAAGGTAAGAATTTGTCTGACGAGATTAGCGCCGCGATTGACTGCTGCATTAATCGATTCGATGCTCTGAGACACTGTCTGGGGGTCGCGCTCTATCAACGAAGCATAACCCAAAATAATCCCGAGGATGTTGTTGAAGTCGTGAGCGATCCCGGATGCCAACGTGCCGATGCTTTCCATCTTTTGCATCTGGGCGAGTTCGACATGGAGTTTTTTTCTTTCCGTGACATCTTGCTTAATTGCGATGAAATTTGAGATTTGTCCTTTCGCGTTGTGCACCGGAGTTATTATCATTTCTTCATCATAGAGGCTTCCATCTTTCCGCTTATTGACGACATCTCCTCTCCAAACCTGGCCCGAAGTGATTGTTTCCCAAAGGTTTTTATAGAATGATTCCGGCTGGGTTCCGGAATTAAGTATCTTCGGGTTTTTCCCTATCACCTCGCTTGCAGAGTACCCGGTAAATCGGCTAAAGGCCGGATTTACTGAAATAATCTTCCCTTCGCGATCTGTTATGATGATAGCATTAGCAGCTGCTTCGAGTGCGCGGCTGTGCAACCGCTGCGTTTGTTCCGCGAGCTTTCGCTCCGTAATATCCTGGATCGTTCCGAACATTTTCAGGAGGCTGCCGTTTTCGGCGAAGACCAGTTTGCCTCGCCCATAGACCCACCGCTCTTCCCGATCGCTGAACCGGATAATCCGGTATTCTTTATCGAAGGGGGCCTTTTGAGAGACGATCTGTTCAAGATATCGATTCATCTCCTCCTGTTGGTCGGGATGGATGAGACTGCTCCATCCGTTTATACTTCGTTCAAAGTTCTTATCAATACCAAAAATATCGTCCAGGGCTTCCGAGCTTTGCCAATACCCGGTCGTAAAATCGGTAGCATACGAACCAATACGGCCTGCTTTTTGGGATTCCCGTACCCAGAATGTGCTTTCTCTAAGCGCTTCCTCGGCCAATTTTTGCTTTTCTTCCTTCTCAATATTTCCTAAGGCAAAAGAAATGTCTATGACAATTTCATCCAGGAGTTCCACTTCGTCATGATCAAAGAAATCCACCTTTGAAGAATTCATCAGGAACGATCCAACGGTCTGAGAATGCAATTGAATGGGAAACGCTGCAAAAGACCGATACCCTCTTTTTGTTGCTTCATGTCCCAGGTGCGATACGTAAGGATCTTTTTCGAAATCGTTACAGACATACCGCCTCCCTTCCCTCAACACCTTGCGGATCGGGTGATCAGCCGCTGAATTATTGAGCATGCTGTCAATCAAATCGAGGAAGCCCTCATCAAGCCCGCTTTGACCGACGGGTTTCACTACTTTGGAATCGCTTTCAAGCATTCCAATCCAGGCCATCTGAAAGCCCCCTTCTTTCACGCTGATGTCGCATACCTTCTGAAAGAGTTCGCTTTTATCGGTTGCATGAACGATTGCCTGATTAACTTGACTCAGCATGTAATAAAGCTGGTTGAGCGCTTTTAATTTTTCTTCCGCCTGTTTTCGTTCAGTGATGTCTCTGATTATGCTCTGGTAAAAGACCGCATTGTCGATTTTGATAGGACGTGCACTCACCTCGACCGGAAATGTGGTGCCGTCTTTTCGCCGGTGTTCTGACTCAAACAAATATCCATCACTCTCGTGAATTCTGCGCGTAATCTCTTCGAAGGGTGTCGTGAATGTCGCATCCCGAATATCCATAATGTTAAGTTTTCTAAGCTCGTCAAGGGTATATCCGTATGCTGAAACCCCGCGTTCATTGACATCGACGACTCTTCCTTCCCTGTCAGTCATTAGAATGATATCGTTGGCATATTTTGCAGCATAGTCATAGTGTTCCGCAAGAGCTTTGCGTTCCAGCTCCAGTTCATATTGTTTCTTGTAATAGACTGAGCGTTCGTAACGCCATAGCAACCCAACGATTGCTCCCCCGGCGATAATTACAAGTCCGGTTATGATTTCGATAAAGGATTCTCGCTCATGGATGGCGGCGTAGATTTCTTCTGTATTGATCTTTACAATTACAGCCCAAGGCGAGTCTGGAATTTTTCGGAAAGCGGCAAGAACGGGAATCCCCGCGTAATCTAACCCCTCAACGATTCCTTCCCCGCTTTTGTAGAAACTCGCGCCAGGGAGCTGGCTTTGTGACAGAGGAAGACGAAGCGATAGCGGAGGGTGTTTATTGTCTTTCGTTTCATTAATAATAACCACCGAATCCCCCTCCTGCCGAACAAGAAGGGCTTCACTTGTTATGTTCGGAATCGGCAATGCTCTGAGGAATGGGAAAAAGACTTTTTGCGGGTCAATCTGTAACAAAACAACTGCGACGAGAACCGAATCTCTCCCGTGAACCGTAACGAGGGGGATGAAAATATCGAGATGGGGACCAATATCCGATGCATCCTTTTCAAAATCACCAAAAATAATTTTTTTTGATTTCAGGGCTTCATTAATATCCCATTCAGCGTGAGCGCCTATTTCATCGGGACCTATCCCCCCCTTCAGACGAACTGTGCCAGTTTTATCGAAGAGAAAATCCTTCTTGCCTTGGTTCTCATGGATTTTACTTTCCAGCCAGCTTATGAGATCATTTTTATGTTGAAGGACCGCCGGATTCTTCAACCATTCATTCACAGCGTTGGCAACGACTCGATTTTGATTAATGGCGAGTGCATCAGCATAGCGTTCTTTCCGCCAATCGACTATTTGCTGGACCTTTAATTCAACGATCGTCGAAAGCTCTTTTTTCTTCTCCTCCTTTATGCTCTCTTTTCTCTCTTGATAATAAAGAGTCCCCATAGTCCCAATTATCGCAGTGGCAAGGATAAATACGACGATATACTTCGACTGCACATCTTTTGAAGCAATCGTTTTCATAAATCTCCCTGTATAAAATCCGAAGAAGGGTGAGAACTTTTTTCCAAGCAAAAAAAATGCCTCTGCCGGCAATCGCCAACGGAGGCTTCTATTCCCCACTTCACTGATCGACGGCACGCGATTGATCGTGCGTATCGGTCCCACGGTACCTTAGGTATGTACAGCAATTTATAGATAATGTCAAGACACTTTTGGCACGCGCAATTCCTTATAGGACAGAAAATGAATTAAATGCGGAGGCTGGCAGTTTTCAAGAGGTTTTCAAGAAGGATATCTTTTTCGGCTAAAAACAACGTCGGGATACGTAAAAATGCGTAGGACAAATAGTAATTGGAGTACTGAGGTAGCAATTTACCGGAAGGAAATTTGTTTCGCGTACTTATTTTAATGGCACGCAATGTTCATTCCTGTCGGGGGTTGCGGCTTTTCGTTGATGGAAAATTTATAGGTATATTATCAAGATCTTTCCAATAAGTAACCTGAAACCGGCGAAAAATGAAGTTGTTCTTGACCTTCAACGTTCAAAGAAGTAGCTTTGTACGAAAAATTTCACCCCAACTTCCAAGAACGGCGGCGGTCCGTTGCTAACCAAGCGGAAAACGGGTCGGAATTGATGATTTGAGGACCGGTCACGTTCTCATTTTTTTTGTGCCAAACAAAAAAGGAATCATGAAAATTATTCTTACAGTATTTACAGACCATTACCAGCGATCGTTTCCTGCATCATAAAAACGCCAATGACGAGAATCCGCTTTCGCTCCATACGCTCCCTTGTTTTGACGGTGCCCCTCCTCGCTTCCGTTTTTCGATTGGAGGCTGCCGAAATAGAAGCTTTTGCAAATTATTCGGACCATCATTCGGAAGGGCGGAGTATCGTCTTCACATCGTCGACTGGTCAAAGGCTCCGGGTTACTCCGTACGGCGACTACATCGTTCGTGTTCAATGGGTACGCAAGGATGAAGATTTCTTTTCCGACGATCGGTATGAAATGGTCGAGTCTCATGATTGGGACGGAAGCCTCCGCTTGTCCGAGCACGAATCGTTTTTCCTCCTTCAGACCCATGCGGATAACGGAGTAGTTTTAAACATCAGCAAAAACCCTATGCGCATTTCGTTTTCTTCTCCCGGGTGGAACAAACCAGTGTTGAGAGAAAATGAAGGCGTACACTGGGAGGAGAATTCGATACATGCAACGTTTGCCTGCGATACCGAGGAACATTTCACCGGGTTGGGCCATGGGTATTTTGGAAGGTCAGATCGACTCGACCTCAAAGGGCAAACCCTCCAACGAAACTACGGCACGGAGCACGGCCAGCAGGCTCCTTTGATTGTTCCCTTCTATCTCTCAAGTAACGGGTACGGCATTTTTCTCAACAGCACTTTCCCGAATTCGTTCAACTTCGGCAAAGACGGCATCTATGAATTCTCCATCGCAGGGAACGGACGGATGGATTATTTTTTTATCCTTGGACCAGACTTCGCCGGCATCCTAGACCGTTACACTCAGCTCACCGGAAGACCTCGTTTGCCCCCGATCGCAATGTTTGGGCTCGGCCTTTCCGACAAAGGGAATGACGAAAACTCATCGGACCCGTCCGATGAGCGATGGTGGAAACGAAAAGTCATAGAGCATCGAGCCGCCGGCTTCCCCATCGACCATTTGATTAACGACAATCGATGGAGAGCAGGCGGGGGAAAACGATGCGAATCGTATTTTGAATGGGACACTACCCGCTTTCCGGACCCGCGCGAATACGAACAATGGGTCAAGGCAAATGGTCTTGTCGTGACGATCGATTTTAACCGATGCATTGCAAAAGCAAGCGAGCGATGGAACCCTTCCTTTAATATTCCGGTTTCGGATAGCATCGATTTCGGCGACAGCGCGCCGGACTTCACGCGAAAGGAAGTGAGAGAATGGTTCTGGAATCTTCATTGGAGAAAGGCTCTCAGCCCGAAATTAAAATATCCGGGCGACGCGTTGTGGATTGACGAGTTTGACGAGCTGGGGAAAGCTCCGGCTTCGATGACTCTCGGCAATGGAAGAACTTGGATGGAAATGAAAAATTACTGGTTCTTCCTTATCGCGAAGGCACTTGTGCAAGAGGGATGGGACGAAAAGATCGGACCGGCAAAAAGGCCGTTTGTCTGGGTGCGGGGAATGACCGCTGGCGCTCAACGCTATGCAACGTTGTGGAGCGGAGACATTAAACCGACGTATGATGATATGAGATCTCAGATACGAAGTATGCAATTGGCCGGGCTTTCAGGTTTTCCGTTTTGGGGACATGATGCCGGGGGATTCTACGATTGGGAAAATAAAAAGGGACCGGACGACGTCATGTACCGGAAATGGTCTATGGCGTTCGGAAGTTTCTCGCCCTTCTGGAAACCGCACGGCATGGGACAATCGCGATGGCCGCTCGACAGGCCTGCAGATGTACAAAAGGATGCCAAAACGTACTCAGAGCTCCGGTACAAACTTATGCCTTACACCTACTCATACGCTCATGAAGCCTCCAGAACCGGAATGCCGATTGCCCGAGCGATGGTGTTCGAACATCAGCACGACTCGCTTGCGTGGAAGTACGACCTTCAGTACATGTGGGGGCGGGAGTTTCTCGTAGCACCAAATTGTTTTGACGACAGCAGCGTCGCACTGTGGCTACCGACAGGAACATGGTATGATTTCTGGGATGATTCCTTATGGACTGGAAATCGGCAGATCACGTACGCATCGCCAGTCGGCGTACTCCCGCTCTTCGTGAGAACCGGCTCAATTATTCCGATGGCTCCTTTTGCCCTCAGTACCGCGTTTATTCAAAAGGATCAGCTTTGTGTCCATGTCTATGTGGGCCGGGACGGAGATTTCACTCTCACCGAAGACGACGGAATCACCGAGATGTACCGAACAAGGGGAGAATTGAGAACAACCAAGTTTGTTTTCATCCAGTCGATCATGTCGCTTAGCATCGGTGCTGGTTCGGGGATGTACGAGCATGCGCCAGCCTACCGGGCATACCGCGTCGTATTCCACGGGCTCTCTCACCCGATCTGTTTCAACGTGAACGGCAGGCAGCTCAATTTTGTAAAATCGGAACAGGAAGCAGTTGCTTCGGGGGAAGGATTGTTATGGGACAAGGAAAAAAGATGCCTCTCGGTTTTTATCAAGAAGACGCCGATTGACCGCACTCTTCTGGTACAAGGTGTAAAAGATTGCCCGGGAGATGGAGCGGAATGAAACTGAGGTTGCTTTTATCTTTGCTGCTTTTCTCGATGCTTGCTAAAGCCGAATCATCCTTCGGGATATACAAAGGATATTCACGAGTAGAAGGTTCAATCTTTATTAAAGCAGAATCTTCATCACTTCGGGTTACCTTCTATAAGCCCGATATCATTCGTGTTGATTTCCTTCCATCACCAAAGACCCAGCCCGATTCATCGTTTGTAGTTATTCGCGACGCAGGTGATGCCGAATTTGTCTCTATCTCTGATGCGGATTCATCCTTGAGAATATCGTCTCGCTCCCTCACTTTTGTCTGCCAAAAATTTCCTGTTCGGCTGTCATTTTTTGACTCATCGGGAGCTTTGCTCCTGGCAGAACCTCCTTTCGGGGGACTTGAAGCGCATCAATCCGAGCGCAAGGTAAAATTTTTACTACGTCCGGACGAGCATTTTTACGGCACCGGCGAGCGGGGAACAGGTTTAGACAAACGGGGGCAAATGTTTGAGAGTTACAACACCCAGAATGGCGGATACTCATCCCCCCTTTCAACAATGAACCTCAACGTCCCCTTCATTGCGTCAACGGGCGGGTACGCCTTGTACTTCGACAATACGTTTAAAGGCCGGTTTGATGTAGGTGCCTCCGACAGTACGATTCTTTCATACACCGCAAGCGGCGGAGAATTATCGTACTACTTTATTGCAGGGCGGACAATTCCGCAGCAACTTGAAAAATATACATGGCTCACCGGAAGACAACCCCTTCCGCCTCGCTGGGCATTCGGTTTCATCCAATCGAAGAACCATTATCAAAATGAAACTGAGGCTCGCGGCATTGTGGACACTCTCCGCGGGAAAAAAATCCCTTCCGACGCCTTAGTTCTCGATCTTCACTGGTTCGATAAAATGGGCGATCTCCAGTGGAACAGGACTTCCTGGCCTCATCCGGAAAAAATGGTAGCCGATTTTCTCGCTCGGGGAATTAAGACCATCCTCATTACCGAACCTTACATTGTCGATTCTTCGATAAATTTCCACGATGCCATAAGCAACGGTTATGTAGCGAAAGACTCTGCCGGACATCCATACTTTCTGACCCAATGGTGGTCATGCGGAGGGTGCGATGCAACACTCCTTGATATGACAAACCCCGCAGCACGTGAATGGTGGTGGAGCAAATACCCATCTTTTCTTGGAACGCAGGTGGCGGGCCTCTGGACAGACCTTGGAGAACCCGAGCGACATCCCGCCGATATGAATCATTTTCTCGGGGGCACGGCGAAAGTACACAATATCTATGATTTGCTCTGGGCGAAAACAATCTTTGAGGGATTTGCACAGTATCGTCCGGGAGATCGAGTTTTCAATCTTACTCGTTCGGGCTTTGCAGGCATTCAACGGTACGGGGCAATACCCTGGTCCGGCGACGTTGCGCGAAATTTTGGCGGGCTGGCTGTTCAACTGCCGATGCTATTAAACATGGGCATGTCAGGACTCGCGTATCACAACTCGGATATCGGCGGATATTCCCGCATTCCGACTACGCCGGAGCTGTATATTCGCTGGATGGAATACGGAACATTCTGCCCCATCACGCGCGCCCACGGTGCAGGTGAAATTGTAAAAGGTTCTCCAACAGAACCATGGCGATTCGGCCCAGTCGCGGAGAAAATTTGCAGGTCATATATCGAACTTCGTTATCAACTTCTCCCTTACATTTATACGATGGCGTACGAGAATTATAAAACCGGAATGCCGTTAGCCCGTCCACTCTTCTGGACAGATGTCGATCACCACAATCTTTTCAACGAGAGCTCCTCGTACTTTTGGGGGGATTCATTTCTTGTTTCTCCGGTCGTGCGGGCCGGCCAAACAACAAAAGAGGTCTTTCTGCCCGAAGGAACGTGGTTTAATTTCTGGACGGATGAGATCTTTCAGGGCGGAAAAACATTCAATGTTCCGGCGCCGCTGAAATATATGCCGATCTTCATCAAGTCGGGAAGTATTATACCCTTCGCTCCCGTCATGAATTATAGCGATGAACGTCCGCTCGACACGCTCACCCTCCGAGTATATCCTGTGGAAACCGGAAAATCTTCGTATACACTTTACGAGGATGACGGAAAAACCACTTCGTACCAAAAAGGTCAGTGTGCAGCAACTACATTCACGCAGTCTCTCGCCAGCATTCAGAATAAATCAACATTGAGCTTGACGATTGGACCGTCGACCGGTTCGTTCAATGGAAAAATTCAACATCGAATCTACATCGTCGAGGTACACGGCATTTTGAAACAACCAACAATTGTCCGGGTAAACGGAATTTCTCGCACGGAATCATCTATGTCGGCGGATGGGAGAGTAAATGAGCATAAGTTTTGTTTCAATGTTGAAAAATCAATCCTCACTCTACCGGTTTCCTGTAACACTGACAGTTCGTACACTTTATATTTCGATTATACCAATCCGGCACATTAGAAAAGATCTCCTTCCCTAAAAAGCCATCCTAATAGACTCAATCACACCAAAAGACCACTTCAAACTGGGCAAAAACCATTTTGTAATTTCTACATTTTATACTAAACGACCCAGCTAACCCACCTTCCGAAAATCAGCCTTTTTTGAATTCCTATTTTCTCTAGGAAATATTCATAAAAACAACCGACAGTTCTAACAACCTTCACGGGAAACGCCATATGTAATAATTACAAAAACGGCGAAATTCGGCCAGAAAGACCAATTTTGCCTCACTCAATATTTGCATTGCAGGCAACCGTAACTCGTTAATGGATAATCGATTAGCCGTATTTTTTGCCGATTGCAGTTGTTGGACTTCACTTTGCAACTCTCCTATACAGAACTCAAGGAGAAGACAAAGTGAAAACAACAATGACACATTCGAGCACGGTAGAAAGAATCATCGCAGCGCTTCTTTTCGTTTTCACACTCTCAAACAGTCAATCATTCGACCTCATCTCCGCCAAATCGACCGACAAAGTTGCTCAAAGCAAATTCTTTGAAATTGACAGCAACAAAGTCCTTAATGAATACGACATGTTTGCATTCAACTCCCCCGTAGTTCGCATTTACGATTCAGTTTTTGAAGTTGCTGGAATTAATCCTACCGTGTCTGCGGTTAAGAGCTCTGGCGTGAATATGGCAAAAGATTTTTCCCTCGATCAAAATTATCCGAACCCGTTCAACCCGTCAACGACAATACATTTCAATGTTGGAAAGAGAGCTAAAGTTTCCGTAGTTTTGTTCGACGTGACCGGGAAAGAAGTAACAACCTTGGTCAATGATAATAAAGAAGCTGGGAACTACAACGTGAGATGGAACGGAACAACGGCTAACGGCGTACCGGTTGCAACGGGAACTTATTTCTGCAGGATGCTTGCCACTGGCGACGATGGAAGCAAAACTGTGGAGACAAAAAGAATGGCGTTGATCAAGTGATCGTAAGAAAAGCCGCATTCATATCGAGACTGGTTATCCTCATCATCGTTCTTTGCAGTCCACTCTCCGGACAAAACCTCGTTGTCAAGAGGTTTGGCGCGAAAGATAGCCTTCAGAAATTTTCCGCGAACACTTCATTGCTGCAGTCTATTCATGGAGGAAAAATTCTCTCAGCGATGAGTGTAGACGAAAATCAAAAAGTGAACGTGATCGTGGAGCTTTCGACCCCCGCAATGCTCCATACGAAAGGGACTTCTATAAGTAATAAAGCCGCCGCTTCGCAGCAGCGAAACATATTTGTGAGTAAAGTTCTTTCGAATTCATCCACGGCGAAAATTCTGAGACAATTCTCGAGAGTCATCAACGGAGTTTCTCTCAGTGCCGCCCGTTCAGAAATCGAGCGGATGACTTCTCTTCCCGAAGTTAAGCGTATTTACGAGGACAAAAAAGTATCAGCCTTTGCCGTCCATTCTGCAATCAAGCCCGAGACCCAGACGGCCCAATCGGATGCAACTTTGTCAACCGGCAAGGGGGTAAGGGTAGGACTCATCGATACCGGAGTCGATTATTTACATGAGGCTCTAGGGGGCGGTTTCGGTCCAGGTTTTAAAGTCGCCGGCGGCTACGATTTTGTGAACAATAATCCGAATCCTCTTGACGACAATGGACATGGGACGCATGTTGCCGGTATAATCGCCGGAAATTCTCCCTCACTAAAAAGCATGGCACCGGACGTCAGTATATTTGCTTATAAGGTCCTTGATGCCGCCGGAAACGGAAGTACTTCAACGGTAATTGCAGGGATCGAGCAGGCGATGACGGACAGCGTTGACATTATCAATCTTAGCCTCGGAACATCGGACGGAGATCCCGACGATATTCTTTCACAAGCGGTCGACCGGGCAGTTGAGGCAGGCATCGTTGTCGTGGTGGCGGCGGGCAACGACGGCGACTTTAGCACTATCTCCTCCCCCGGAGCCGCGCGCGAAGCGTTGACCGTCGGGGCAATCGATTCGCTTAATGCCATCGCTTCGTTCAGCTCGAAAGGGCCATCAAACAAAATTTACGGCGTCAAACCCGATGTCGTCGCTCCTGGAGTAAATATCGTATCAGCGAAGATGAACGGCGGTTACATCGCGATGAGCGGGACTTCGATGGCCACCCCTTATGTTACTGCGGTCGCTGCAAATGTACGGCAATTACACCCTGATTGGAGCGCTCTCCAAATACGGGATGCAATTATTAGCGCCTCGGCAGATTTGGGTTCATCGATTTTCTCGCAAGGCAGAGGAAAAATCGACACATCCAAAATCGGAGATGTCCAGGCGTTTACAACGCCCGCAACACTCAGCTTCGGTTTCGACAATTCTTCGGCAACGCAATGGACGAAAACAGATACGGTATCATTCACTAATGCTTCCACGTCGTCGAAGACCTATACCTTCAAAAACCTTTCCACGAAGAGCGGAATCAACATTGGATGCACTCCTCCCTCTGTCACTCTTTCATCAAATGAAACGGAAGATATTGCCATTAACCTCATTATCGATAACTCCACTCTGCCCGATAACACAAACCTTCCCCAAGGGTACGGAGGGAATATTCTGGCAGTCTCAAACAGCGATACGGTCAACATTCCTTACGTTTTTTTCAAAGGGACGGTATTTCAACTTTCATTCAGCGAAACCCCGTTTCAAGTAGTCATCCACGATCGAAAAAATAATTCCTATTATTTCAATCCGACAAATTCATTTCTATCAGCCGTTGTTCCTTCGGGCATATACGATATCATCACGGCGTTTTCGGGATCAGCCTACGTCGTCAAAGAGAATCTGAATACGCAAAACGATCTCGAGCTCGAAATCGACAAAGCGGAGGCAGATCACGCCATCACCGTTTTACCGATCGATGAAAACGGACAACCCTTAGTTCCTGTCGGGACAAATACCTCGTGCAGCTACGTCGAGGCATTGATGCACACTGCGTCGGGAGTCAGCGAAGTGCTGTTAGGGGGAGGGAAAATTCAAACGACCTCTCTGGCTCAGGAAATGTATTTTTCCGACGTCACCAGCAACTACTCGTTTGGATACGCCATCAATGTCCAATATGGGAACCAGAAATCCTATACGTTCGACGTCGAACTGGATACAGGGATTACGACATCGCAAAACGTTCAATTCGCACCGTCGGATCTTAAAAGAATCGATTTCAAGTACGACATCGATTCAACGGTGACACGAGCCTTTCCTGTTACATGGTCGACGTTTGTCCAACAGAACAACGTTATTGCCGTTACGTATTACGACGGAACGGACACAGCACTGTATTATCCTTTTATCCAGACCGGCTATTACACGCGCAGGATATCCTCAAAATTTCCGATATTCCATTACAGGGAGGCTTACAAGTACTAAGAGAGAAGGCAGAAAAGAAAAAAGAGGGGAGTGTCTATGGGTACGGGTGGTTCGGCTTTACTTCTTCGAGATATTGTACTGTTGTATCTTTGTATAGAGTGTTTTAAGGCTGATGCCAAGTATTTTTGCTGCAAGGTTTTTGTCCCATCCGGATTGATTGAGTATATCCGAAATATGTCCGCGTTCAACCTCCTTTATCGAAACGGCGCTCGCAATTCTTCCCGGCGATGCTTCTGTTGAAACGCTTCGGGGAAGGACGAGATCTTTTGGCCGAATATACTCATCAGTCGACAGAATGGCAGCCCGTTCCAGAACATTTTCCAGCTCACGCACATTGCCCGGCCACTGGTACTCCATCAAAGCCCGGATAGCATCCGGATGTAATTTTTTTTCCGCGCGGGTTTTTAATTTATGGGCAACAATTTCGTTTGCTAACAGCGTAATGTCTTCCCGCCGCTCACGCAAAGAGGGAATTGTTAGTGTAATGACGTTGATACGATAGAGTAAATCTTCCCTGAAACGCCCCTCTTTCACCTCATCGAGGAGATGCCTGTTTGTCGCCGATATAATCCGCACGTCGGATTTCGCCGTTTTATTGCCCCCGACGCGGCGGAATTCTCCGGTCTGTATGAACCGGAGAAGTTTCGGTTGAAAAACCGTACTGATCTCACCGATCTCATCCAGAAACAACGTGCCGCCGTTTGCTAATTCAACCAGCCCTTGACGCATTGCGTGCGCATCTGTGAACGCTCCTTTTTCGTGTCCGAAAAGCTCGCTCTCGATAAGCGTGTCGGGTATCGAAGCGCAGTTGAGAGCAACAAACGGTTTTTCCGAGCGAGGACTGTTTTTAAACAAAAAATTAGCAAACAATTCCTTGCCGGTTCCGCTGGCCCCTTCGATGAGAACGGTAGAATCGGTGGGAGCCACCTTGCTCGCCAACTCCAGCGCACTAATAAACGCAGGGCTTTGCCCTATCAGGCTCGATGAGGAGGCTAAGCGGGCCAGCTCAGACTTCATGACTTTGTTCTCGATGAGAAGCTGCCGCCGCTCCAACGCGCGGGCGATAAGCGCAATCAACTCGTCGGCGGAATACGGTTTGGTGAGGTAATGGAATGCACCCACCTGCATGCATTCGACTGCGATACGCACGTCAGCAACGCCGGTAAGCATAATAACCTGGGTATCGACGTTGTTGTCTTTGATGAAATGGAGAACTTCGATGCCGTCGACGTTAGGCATTTTCACATCGAGTAGAACTAAATCAAAAAAAGAATTTTGGACGGCATTAATTGCTTCAACGCCGCTAGCCGCCGTGGCGACCGTGTATCCTTGCGGTCCGAGGATGGCAGTAAGCATCTCTCGGAAATCTTTTTCGTCATCAACAACGAGAATCGATGCTGTGGTGCTCTGTTTCGGCATGAGTAGGTTTTAATATTTTTCCGAGGTACATCCTCTAAAAGTAATCGAAGAAAATGTTTTGGAAGATGTGAAAGGGTGGAAAAAGACCAGGCGGGGTTCGCGCCCTACCCCCCTGAATTCAGAGTCATGGTGATTCACTTTTATAAAACTTTTTTTACGGCATCAATCAATTGTTGCATAACAATGGGTTTCTCGAGATACAGCACGGTCGGGTCGGAATCCCATGCCCCTGCTCTTTGCGCTTCGCCCGTTACAAAAATCATCGGAATGTTCTTCGTGACGGGGTCATCATGTAAAAGTTCATAGAGCATGAAGCCGTTGACATTTTCCATCATCACATCGCTGATAATAAGGTCGGGGGCCTTTGCTTTTACGAGGTCAAGTGCAATGGAGCCATCCTCCGCTTCAATAATTCCGTACCCCTCCTTGGTGAGAATAATCGTTGCCAATTTTCGCATATCGGGGTCGTCATCGACGATCAGAATGGTCTTCATTATATTCTCCAATAGTATACCATCTCAACAGAGCTTGCTCGATTTTGAGTTTTAGACCGGAAAGCTTATGAAAAGATAAATTTACCTACAAACTTTAGATTTTTCGTCGATTTGCTCAACCTACAAGATGGTATTCCAACACTTTGACATCCACCGGGGGGTACCAGGATTCTTCCCTGTTCCTCAATGGTGGAATGCTACATAGCGAATTATTCGCACAATTTCAAGTCAAGGAAGAACAGGGTGCTGGCTCAATTTGAGAATGAATATGTCATGCCCACGTGCCGAAGGCATCCCTTTGGGAAAAGTGGGCATCCATTCTGCAATAAAAAACACAATACTGGATTCCCGCTTTCGCGGGAATGACAAATTGAGCCAGCACTAAAAATACGGGCAGCGCCCGAATCTTAACTCGTCGAATTGTACAAGAGGTCCTTGCCGTAATTCGGCATCAAAAAAGAAAACAGCGAGGCTGACATTCATCGATATAGTGAGTAAAAAATTCTCTTTTTATTCTCAAATTAACACGCGGCTGGAATTCCTTTATCTCACTTTAACTTATCGGCGCTGAACGGCCCCAACGTAACCGATTTCAACCGATATCTTGCCTTGATCACAAAAAGAAGGAATTATGTTCGTAGAAATCGCGTTATATTCCAAAGAGTCATGCAAAAAGTTTGGCTCGAAACGCTGGCGGGCAGAGCGTGCGTCGAAGAAACTCCTGAAGTATCAAACTCCCTCTTTTTCTTTTTATTTAATTCGGTGAAGATGAACCATACTTTGACACGGCTTCAACAGGATGTTTTGCGGACATTTGCATACTTCGATGTTTTTTCATACCCGCTGTCCAAACATCAGGTGTACGCCTTCCTTCCGCGTAATTCCGTTACGCTTCAGAACATGGAGGAGACGTTGCAATGTTTGGAGGGATACGGTTTCTTAAAGTCCGAAAATGGTTATTATTTTTTTTCCGATCAGACACCGGAGATCGTAAGTTCCCGCCTTGAAAATGAGCGACGGGCTGCGACAATGCTCAAAAGGGCTCGCTGGGTTTCGCTGTTTCTCAAGCAGGTCCCTTTTGTCCGGGCAGTCTTTATCACGGGATCGTTATCGAAAAATATCGCCAGTCATTCGAGCGACGTCGATTTTATGATCGTGACGGCCCCAAATCGATTATGGATCCCGAAAATGATCCTGACCGCAGTGAGACGGATATTCCTATTCAACACAATCAAGTATTTCTGCTTCAACCTTTTTGTCACGGAAAACGGATTGTTCTTTTCGGAGAAAAATATTTTCAACGCCGTTGAAATCGCGACGACAAGAGTTCTTTGGAATGAAAAAGTGTTTCAGAGATTCCAATCGGCAAATTCCTGGACGAGATCCTACTTGCCCAATTGGGGTAATGGGTACACGCCCGTTCGTTCTCTTTCGAATACTCCTTCTCTTTTTCAGAAGGGAGCTGAATTGTTATTGAATCTTTTTCCGCTCTCTTCAATAGACGCTTATTTAATGAATGTCGCCAGAAACTATTGGAAGAAGAGAAATGCACATCTCGGCGAAAATAAGTTTAATTCCCTTTTTCAATGCACGCCGCATATTTCTTCGGTTTGGTACGACGACCATAAAACACGTATCCTGAATACTTATCGACGACGGCTCTCACAATTTGGCGTTGAGCGAACAGAATGACCGATGTTCTCCTCACACACTCGTATTTCATCCGCTTTGACCAGAAGCAGGCAAAAGCGATGATGCCGTATCCGCCGCTCGGAACTCTGTACGCAGCGAGCTATCTGGAAAGAGAGCAATTCTCCGTGTCATTATTCGATACCATGCTTGCCGATTCGGAAGAGAACATTCGTCCTATTCTCCAGCGTAGTCGTCCCGCAATTGTTGCAATTTACGACGACGATTTTAATTACCTGAACAAGATGTGTTTGAGCAGAATGCGGGAAGCGGCGTTTGCAATGGCTACAATCGCGAAGGAACACGGTTCTTTCGTCGTTGTCCACGGTTCCGACGCAACTGACCATGCTGAAGAATATCTCGAACACTCTGCAGATGCCGTCATTATCGGCGAGGGTGAGCAAACGCTCGCTGAAATCTGCCAACACGTTATCCGAAACCGCGGAGTTGATCTAAGAAGCATCCGCGGAATCGCGGTTAAGGAGAACGGGGTCGTTGTCCGAGCTCCACGACGACCTCCTGTAAAAAACCTTGACGAGCTTCCCATGCCCGCATGGCATTTATTCGATGCTTCGCTGTACAAAAAAGCGTGGAAGGAGCGGCACGGGTATTTTTCTATCAACGTAGTGACAACGCGTGGCTGCCCGTACCATTGTAACTGGTGCGCCAAACCAATCTATGGACAAGTATACAATTCCCGTTCCCCCGAAAACGTCATCGAGGAAATCAAGCTGCTTCAACGAGTATTCCGCCCGGATCATCTTTGGTTTGCAGACGATATTTTTGGACTGAAGCCCGGCTGGGTTGAAAAATTCGCCGAGTTAATGGAGAACGAAAAAATTACAATCCGGTTTAAGGTCCAATCCCGTGCGGATCTTTTGCTCCAGAACAATACCGTTCACGCGTTGGCACGCGCGGGCTGTACCGATGTATGGGTTGGGGCAGAATCCGGGTCACAGAAAATATTAGACTTGATGGAAAAGGGAACAACAATTGATCAGATTTATGAGGCGCGCAACCTCCTAAAAAAATCTGGAATACGAGCCTCTTTTTTTCTACAATTCGGCTATCCCGGAGAAGACAAAAATGATATTAACGCAACGCTCCGTATGGTGAAGGATCTCATGCCCGACGACCTCGGCATCTCGATATCGTATCCGTTGCCGGGAACAAAGTTTTATGGAAAAGTCAGGTCAGATTTTCAGGAGAAACAAAATTGGGTGGATTCGGACGACCTTGCGTTGATGTTTCGCGGGACATATTCAGCGGCGTACTACAGAAAGCTGCACAGGTACGTGCATAAACTTTTCCGATTCAGGAGGGCGCTGAAGCTTATCGCAGATTTGATGACATGGAGAACTTCTTTCGACGGCAGAACAATGAGAACATTATTGTCGATCGGATATTTCGCCCCTGCCGCCCTGTTAGACCGATGCCAATTATACTATCTTGCCCGCGAATAATGTCGACTTCCCTTGTTGATGTTTCGTTGAACGTTGATAACGCACGCCGAGCATTCTCTGCCCAGGCCCCGTACTTCGATTCCTACGAGAAGACCAATGTCATCCTCCGCTGGATGCGCCGCCAAGTCTACAACCACCTCGAAGAATTCCTCTCCCCGGGTGATAATATTTTCGAACTCAACGCCGGCACAGGGATCGACGCCGTTTATTTCGCTGCGAGAGGACACTTAGTGTTCGCCATCGACAACGCCGAGGGGATGCTTCTTGAGCTGGAGAAGAAGATAGAATCTTTTCATCTTCAAGAGAAAATTCAGTTCGAGTGCTGTTCATTCACAGAATTGCAGACGCTTCCCGAAAACCGCTTTAACCATGTCTTTTCAAATTTCGGGGGATTGAACTGCGTTGCAGACCTTCGCATAGTGACAAACCAACTCCCCCGTTTTTTGAAAACCGGAGCAATGGTGACATTTGTGATAATGCCGCGTGTGTGTCCCTGGGAATTACTCCACCTCGCTACGGGAAGTTCAACGTTTGCGGTCCGCCGATTTTCAAAGAAAGGAACGACTGCCTCGATTGAAGGGCATAAGTTTCTCACCTATTATTTTTCACCGGGAGATGTCATCCGCAGCTTTAACGACCATTTTAGGCTCGTTAAACTTCGCGGACTAGCGTCAATATCACCCCCTCCTTATATGGCTGAGTTCGCGGTAAGCCACCCCCGTCTTTACCGAATGTTGTCGGTATTAGATGAACGGTATTCCACCTTTTTCCCTTTTAACAGATGGGCAGACCATTTTATCATCACCTTCCAGTATGTATCGTGAGTAAGTAGAAGCTCTGTAGAACGCGTCTTCGTCCTTTTGGAGAATATTCCGAGATAGGTTTATCGATGGTTCAACCGTTGGTCATTTTTCTCTTGCTTCTGGTCTTTGGCGTCGCGGCACTTTACATCATCCGTTCTAAATTCCATCGCCTCAAGACCAGGAATGCCCTTGACGAAAAGCAATATGCACGGTTGTTGGAATTAGCAGAACGATCGCTCGATTCGCTCGATGTCCCTGTCGGAGCACTGCTTTTGTATGAAGGGCAAATTATTGGGGAAGGGTGGAATACGGTTCTTCGCAATGCAAAAGCGGGGGAACATGCGGAAGTCAATGCTATATCGAATGCGATTGCAGTTATGGGGATGGAAAAATTTTCTGCGCTCGACCGCAGATCCTTGGTTCTGGTTTCAACGTTTGAACCGTGTTTGATGTGTGCCGGAGCATTTGTAAACTACAACATTCATAATGTTTTATTTATGAAGGAAAAAGAACTCTCCTTTACCGGAAAAGAAGAAGCACGGTTTCTCCGTTATTTATTAAAGCGAAGGCAAATCAAAAATAGAAACGAACAAGATTCACTCTTCGAAAAACATCCGGATTATCCTGCTAGGAAAAAGTAGCCTTTCTCATCGGCTCTGCTGCAACAATTCTTTGTATACCTTTTTGTATTCTGACAAAGTCCATTCTGCTGAATGTTTTTCAGCTAGCACTCGGTTCGTCGACCGGATATTCCGGATTGTCTGAGGATGCTTGATAAGTGCCTGAATTTTTTCGGCCAGTGTCTCCGCATCCCCGGGTGAAGCAACGACCCGATCATCCTCAGCATCGGCGAGCAATCCCACCCTAGTTCCTACTACGACCACGCCCGACGCAAACGCCTCCATGACAACGACTGCCTCTCCTTCGTACAACGAAGTTAATAAGAGAAAATCGGTAGAATGGAGTATGGATGGGATCGTTTCGTGCGGAACTTTGCCTTTCCATTCGATCTTGTCATTTACGCCCAACAACCGTGCATAGTTTTCCGCTTCTCCGTTCAGAATATCCGTCCCAATTATTTCGAGGCTGCAGTCAAATGTACGGACAAGGAGAGAAAAGGTCTTGATCAATGTGAAGGGATCTTTTACTTTGTTGAGATTGCCGATAAAGCTGAATCGAACAGGCCGGGAGAGCGCGCCGGAGTGAAACACGAATTTCGCCGTATCCACTCCAAAAGGGACTATCGAGAGGTGTTTGGCTACAATCCCATTTTCCTGCATGATGTGTTCCTGGAAGTGTGTCAGCACGGTAACGCGATCGGCTTCACCGATACACCATCGAATAATCTTCTCATAAAAACTGTTTCGCATGCTGCCGTAGTTTATTGATGGGAGATAAACAACATCTCCGCCAAGCAGGCTGACTACACTCGGCAAACGTAACAGCTTTCCCGCCAGCACCGCTGCAAGCCCTTGTTTCATCACCCAAAAACCATGCACAATGTTGAAGCTGGTTTCTCTATGATCTTTTCGCATCTGCCAAAGCAAATACAATGTCGTGAGGAGATTATTCTTTCCAAGAATTCCAGGGGGGAATGAGACTGCACAATGGTCTACGTTAAGTGAAGGATGGAGCGTCAAACGTGAAAAGGAATAAATGTGAATTTCGTGCGTCTCAGCGAGGCGGCATAACAGTTCAAGCAGGGAGGGAATGTTGTCGTCTTTCCCGATACCTCCCGGAACAAGAATCGCGATGCGTGATCTATTCTCCACTCTGATATTTTCTTTCCAGCAATTTTTTAGCCGTTTCGATAACAAATCCTGGCGTGTAGCGCGACAAACAATGAACATCTCCAAATCGACAGGCGGGTTGAAGACACTCACCGCATTCCAGGTCTGACGAGGCCAAACAAACAGACCATTTCCCCAACGGCTTCGACCATGCACTCCTCGACGATCCAAACAGCGCAACGACCGGTACTTGAGCAACCCAAGCCATATGCATAAGGCCCGAATCCTCCGAAACGACAAGTTCTGCTTTCTGCAAGATAGCGAATGCTTCCGAGGGAGATGTCTTTCCAACTAGATTGATAAGCTTGTCTCCCAGGTTTTCTTTTAAGAAGAGCGCTTTCTCTCGAAGCCCTTCTGTCCCGAGTATCAGGAACTGTGACGCGTCGTCGACGTGTGTAATCCAGCCGTGTGCAAACTCCAGAAAACAATCCAGCGGCCAGTTTCGCGTAATGAAGCTCCCCGCCGGGTTGAGTACGATAAGTTTTTTAGAGGTATTGTAGCCGGATGCGATCAACGCATTCAAGCTGTGATAGTTTTCCCGAAGCTCGAGGAGAGGCAGCAACTCGGCCATCGGTTGAGGTAAGAGATTATTGATCGTTCTTCTCGTTCGTTCGCCTGCGCTATTCAAAGAAAATCGGTCGAACTCGGAAAAACTTTTCGGCCTCACCATCCGCCGAACCGTCCGGCTCAACATATTTCTCTGGAGGTCGATGACAACATCATATTTTTCTTTTTGCAGCTGCGGAAGAAGACGGACTGCATCCAGAAATTGCCGCACGCGATCTCTCCCCCCGCCGATCGTGAAGACGGCGTCAAACATTTTCATATTGCGCGGAAGGTCTCCAAACTCTTCCCTTGTAAGAAAATGGAATAGAGTCGACGGCCACCGGTTATGAAGCGACTGTAAGTACGGGAGCGTAATGACAGTGTCGCCTAATGCCTGCAATCGAATAGAGAGAATTTTTTGGGGCGGGGTACTATCTATCCACGGAACAACGCGAATTGATTCACTTTTTTCGGCGATGGGCTTTACTGCGGTCACTCGAATTGAGAAGAAATGCTTTTGGGTATCTTTCGCGAGATCACTTCACGGTCTCATAAGTGTAAACACAAATAGGTTGCTCATTTCGTACAAGAAAAATGCGACACATTCAATTATTGTATCGCATTCCAAAAGGTAAAATAAACCTATTTCAAAAATCTTAACTCAGCCTCGAATATTCGGCCGCATCCGGTTGCTGATAGATTCGTTGGAGCGTCCACTTCACTCCGTTGTACTGGAGCACCGCAATCATCGTTACTTGAA
>JBAUMC010000057.1:0-59982 GCA_049578505.1 Bacteroidota bacterium
TGAAAAAGTACTGGTCGGACTCATTATGGGTTCAAAATCGGATTGGGAAACGCTTCAGCATTGTGGCGCCATGCTCGATCAATTAAAAATTCCGTACGAGGCGCGCGTCCTCTCTGCGCATCGGACACCCGATCTGCTGGTTGAATATATTTCGTCGGCAGAGTCGCGCGGCATCGAGGTGATTATTGCCGGTGCCGGCGGTGCAGCACATCTTGCGGGAGTCGCGGCGGCGAAGACATTGCTCCCAGTGCTCGGCGTTCCAATGGAATCGAAATCGCTGCATGGGATGGATTCGCTCCTGTCAATGGTGCAAATGCCTGCTGGAATTCCTGTTGGAACACTTGCCATCGGCAAGGCAGGTGCAATCAACGCGGCCCTCTTTGCAGCGGCGATGATGTCGGGAAAACATCCGGAGTTCCGCGCTGCAATTAAGCAGTACCGCGAGCAGCAGGTTAAATTTGCGCTTGAGCATCCCGATCCGCGGCAGGCGTAGCGGTCCTTGAATCGAATATTAGGAAGCCCGTCCAGGATTTTTGGACGGGCTTTCCGGTTTTTTTTAGTAATGGTTCGACCTGTCCCATTGGGACTCGCCCTCTGCATCCCCGTCCCTTATAGTGGGAATCCGTGGCTTTCACTTCTCATTTCCGATAATCCCCTTTGTGAATTTTAACTATAATGCCGCTTTTTTGGAGGCATAATTTTTGAGTTGTAGGACTGTTGTTCCCCGAGTCTAAGCGGTTAGCTGAACAAAAAAAATCGAAAGACCTCCGGATTCATTCTGATGATGGAGGTCTTTTATTTTAGAGATAAGATAAAAAAAGGATAAATATGAAAACATCATTTTCAATGTTTTTGATCATCTTTGCGACTGTTGCAATAAGTGCCGAAGCAACGGGGTCTTCAATCTCCGGAAATATTTCTTACACGGGAGCTTCAACGGGGCCAATCACCATAGTTGCGGTTACGGACACAACCTCCCGCGGCACCGCGGCAGCCGTTGTCACGATCGCATCTCCAGGCGTCTATACATTAACGGGACTCTCCGGCGGGACCTATTACATTCTTTCGACAATGACGAGCGCGTCTTTGGACGATGTGAAGTTGACGGACCCCTGGGGTTGTTATGGACCACAAGGTAAGGTCACCTCTTTAGTGATAGGGGCAGACAGCAGCGTCACCGGTATTAACATGGTATTGGCTGATGGGTCAAAAGATTATCCAAACCCTTTCTATAGAGAAACTATTCAGCCAACATCAACGACACAATTGCCCGATATTACGAAACCGGGAGTCGATCCTGCCATTGTTTACGACGGAAGCCGGGTGTATCTTTTTAAACATGACTCTTCGGGAGCTGCCAGTGGAAAAGTATACAAAATCGATCCTTACTCTGGCCAGGTGGAAACAACGTACATTCTCGCTCTGGAATCTTCACCCAATAGAATCTGCTGGATAAGTAGAGTGTCGTTCTTTAAAGGCGATTTCTGGGCAGTCGGCGGATATGGAGACCCTGCAGGTTCAGGGTATGTCAACGGGATATTCAAGATAAACCTTGCGACGAGCAATTCATCGAACCAAATACCCGCGAGCTCGGGAATTGATTTAACAAATGAGTTAGGCGGCCTAGCTAACGACGGAGTAAACTTTTATGTTGGAGCAAATCTGAAGGGAGCTGTAACAGATCCGGGTATTATTAAGTTTAATCCGAGTCAGGTGACCGAGATTCCAGCGGCCCCGTTCTTTCCCCTTAGCGCAAGGCCTGAGTATCTAAGCTTCGGCGAAGGATGCCTCTGGACGGGCGCTGACGCCGACAGTGTAAGAAAAATTGATTCGGCAAACGGAAACGTTCTTGCAAGCTACGATCTCCCAACCGGCTCGGCCGAGCTTTACTTTGACAAAATGTTTTGGAAGTATGATGAGGGCGATAACACGCTGCAAGCGTTCAGCATAGCAACAGTCAATAGCACAAAAGAATTCGGCACCCAAACTCCTTCGACCTATACGCTCTCCCAGAATTATCCGAATCCTTTCAATCCGTCAACAACACTCAAATTCGGATTGCCTGAAGCGAGTAACGTAGCGATTGTACTTTATGATATAGCAGGGAGAAAAGCCAGAACCCTCCTCGAGGGAGAGCTTGGGGCAGGCAATCATTCTATCGTTTTTTCTCCGGAGAACCTTGCCAGCGGCGTATATTTCTATCGTATGGTCGCAACACAAAAAGGGGGCGGAGTTTTCATCTCCACAAAGAAAATGATTCTCATCAAGTAATTTCGCGGAAGCTCATCTTGGTGCGACGCTTCAGGATAAATTCAACCGGCGACCGATCGAGGGGGTTTGATCGATCGCCGAATTATTCATGCACACCGGCGGTGGAAATTACCATTTCGCATCGCAGCTGGGTGGAACCGCCTTCAGAGTGTTTGAAGAATCAACCTACGAAAAATCCTTGACGGATAAGGCGCAAACCCTCGGCGCTCTCCGCAAGAGATTCGTTGAAGTGAACGGTCCCGTCAAGAATACTCCTGAGTCCAGTTACGGAAAGACAACTAAATTCTTCGGCACGGACGAAACGACGCTCGATCTCATCTTCGTTTCGGTGACCCATCAAGCCTATGTGCTTGGAGAGCAGATCGCGTATGCACGAATGAACAAATTTGTCCCGCCAAGGACGGTAGAATTGCAAAAGAAAATGAAGGAACAAGAAATAAAAAAGTAAGCAGGGGAGTTAAGATTTACGATGTTGAGTTGAACAACAAAGGCCTGTTATGAAAATAACGGGCCTTCGTATTTGTTGAGGTGGTGTGCCCGACGCGAATCGAACGCGTAACCCCCAGCTTAGAAGGCTGGTGCTCTATCCAGTTGAGCTACGGGCACAATTTTGACCGCGTATAATATAGCGAAAAAGTGTTTCGCTCTCAACGGGATATTTTTTTTGATGGTACAGTTTTCGGTACACGTGTACCATCGTGAAAGAAAGCCATTTATTTTATGGGGCGTTCTTACCAGCCCTGACATCTGATGCGCTATGTCCCCAACCTGACCCGCATAGCATAGAATGCAGAAAATAAAAAATTAAACGCCGCTTTTCAGCTCATAAAGTTGAACATGTCGTTGCTGAGTTCTTCCCGTACGTGTGGAAAAATCGCGATGTGAATAACCGTTCTAGGTATTCCCATCTTCGATTATTCATAGCGCAACGACTCCACCAGATTTGCCGCCGCCAATTCCGTGTGTTATTACTCTTCAAGGAAAGCAATTTTAGCGTTTTGTCGCTCCTTTTCTTGCCACGCTCAACGCACCTTATTGCCTATGATCTCCATCCCGTTTTGGTATATTACGATCTCATAGTCATTTGTTGTTTTGCTCTTTCTGAATGAGACGCTTGCGTTGACTTCTTTCACATAGAACTCGCTGTCCGCTGTCGCCAATAACTGAGCTGAGAATTGGCCTTGAGCTATCTTGAGAGTGTCATTCTCAAGAAATATCTTTAATTTTGTATTTGCGTTAAGTTCATACATCCCCTCATAAGACTTCAAAAGCTCCACAGAGGGCTTTGCCTTTCCAACAATCGTGGTGCTCAGGTCACTGTTCACAGCCATGTAGGCACACTTCGAACGGAGTTTCTCATCTCCGGCAATGAGTAAGGCATCGCTGATCTTCCAGTTGCAATCGAAGAAACCTGTCGCGACGCGGATTTTTTCCTCGGTCGCGCCGATTGAGTAGACCGGAACTTTCCCGTCAACTATGTAGTAATCGAAATTAGAGATTGCTTCATTGGACGGATCGAAGAAGCAAAATCCCGCTCCGGAAGTCGCTGCAACGATGTTGACATACCTTTCATTGCTGTATGGATTCGGATAGATCGCGTTGAGGACAGCGTCTTTCGCTTTGAACAATCTTCCTTCGATGGTGATCGTACTATCCGAGATGAAAAAAGGAATTCGTTCAGAGATCTTTTGTGAAACTTTATTCTCCCCCGGTCCGCCAAGCAGATAAAGTGAGTACTTTTTCATATCGGCTTCTGTAACATCGACATCCTTCATCGAACGGGGTTCATATTTCTGCCAGTTCTTCCAGTAGCCAATGAACTGTTGAGCTTTGGTGTTTATCGCTCTTGTCATCAGCGTATCTTTCGAGATTGTACCTATAACGACTGCGAAAGGAGTTTTGGTTAGATCGGAGATTGTTCCGGCTACTTGCGGAGTCTTGTGGAGTGGTGCGGGGTTGTAGCTCTTGTCTCCTAGTGTGATCTTTCCGTTTATAACCTTGGTATCCCGTATATCATTCACGTTCCAAACCACCTTTACCGGTTTCTTGGGATCAATCAGTTTCGCCGGAGGAACAAGTTCAATTTCTAAAACATTTTCTGTTGACAACCTAATTGTGTTGTTGATGAGTACTTCAGCTTCCGCTGTAACAAATGAATTCGGATTATCAATCTGAGTGACTTTTACCCAATGCGCCGAAGCGTACTTCAGATCTGCCGATCTCACCCTGACCTTCGCAGGATCTGCATTCCTTTTGTGCTCCAGGAACCATGGAATCAGTTGATCATAGTATTCAATGCCTTCATGGCCGAAACCGGGGTATTCATGATATTGAATATCATATCCCCACCTCTGAAGAGTTTTGACTAAGTATCTTGAATTATTGACGTCGACCGATTTATCATTACTGCCGTGGGTAACAAAAACGGGTGTTGTCAACAAAGCGTCTGCATGTGAAAGAGAACTACTTGCTTCTGCATCAAAAAGAGCACGCCCTGAAAGTTTTGAAATTGCGTCCTCACTCATTCCAACATGGTAATCCCATCCACCATAAACCGGGGCAATTGCTGCGAACAACTCGGGATGCCTTGTGCCAACGTTCCATGTTCCACCACCGCCCATGGATTCGCCTTTCAGGTAGACTCTATCTTCATCGATGTTGAATTTTTGCTTGGCGAGTTCTATGCATTTCAGAATATCCTGATCTCCGATTCCTAAATAACTTGTGTTACCCCTGCCGTGGGGTTCGATATAAATGATAGGATATTTATCGACGACATCATTATGCCTCTGATCGATCGACCACCAATTAACATAGACAGGATTTGCACCGTTATATCCGTGTAGCATTACGACGAGGGGCCATTTCTGCTTTGGATCATAATTGAGAGGAAGGTAGGCACGGCAGAATTGCGGCGTGTTATCAACTGGATCTATGTACGTCAGCCGGACAAAACCTTCGGCATGAACGCTTCCCTTTTTGCCAGCGTTATCAAGCAATAATTCTTCGTATTCCATCAGCGGTGAATATAATTTCTGTATTATGGAAGAGTCAATTTTGTTTGGGTCAAAATTAAATCTCTGCGTCAGCATTTCGCCAAGCATCTTATGATGATACTCTTGGAGCGTCTCGGGATTCTTGGGAGCGCCCGCCAAAAGCTCTCTTGCCTCCTTGATGGCATCTCCCTTATACCAGTAAAGGTAAGCAGTCATTATTCTTCCATGACTGTCGTTGCTTCTAAAAAATATGTCATAAGCTCCGTCAGACCATTGCTTCGTATCGAACTTAATTTGATCTCCGCGCTTTGCAGATTTTTCGGCGACCACGTTACCGCCGGCAGCGACTGCCTTTACATGAACATCAAATTTGCGAATTTCCGGGTTGAGCGTTCTGTCGGTGGTGATCAACAGTTTATTTTCTGCGCCGGTTTTCAGAATGCCTGGCGACAATTTGAAATCGTCGATAAGTGAGAATTTATCCGGTTCTATGACCCGGAATCTAAATCCCCATGTCCATCCATCGTGAACGGATTTAATCAGAACTGAGTTTTCTCCTTTGACCATGTCAACTTCAATCTGATTGTCTTCCAACGCGGCTTGATAATCCTTTCTGCTTTCATAAATAAGTTTTCCGTTCAGCCAGAGTTTGTTGCTGTTGTTCTGGGCAAACGATAAAACGACCTTCCCCTCGTTCTCTCTTTCCACTTTCGTGAATGCGTAAATAACTTTGCTGTTAAATTCGCCTTCCTGAAGCACATCAAAAAAATTTATGTAATTATAGGGCGAGTGATACTTTTTCCACTCAAATGTTGCACTGTCTGGAAGTTTGTGAATCATGCCAAGTTCAGGTGCAATTCCCGATTCGCCGCCATGGTCCTGCAGAAAATCAGTATCATAGCCTTTGTCATTTTGATTTGGGAATCCGCCGATGACGAGCCAGTCTTGAATAAATCCTCCAGTTGCTGTTCCCCAGGGAAAGCGCGTCTCATCTTTTAGAGAAGTCTGAGCATTGATGCAGACATTTGTTGATAAGAATACGATAAGAATGAAGATTCTGGTACAGAAATGCTTATTCATGATCTATCTCCGTCTTTCTGTGTAATGGTAGTATATGTTTGATGATAATCCGATATATTCTTACTGAAAGCCGGCTGTTTCCGTCAGTGAGTGCTATTCGCCATCCGCTTTGGCGTGACTTGAGCGACTGGTTACGCAGCACCGCGCGGACGCTATTGGGCTTGCTGTGCCGACTGATCGCGACCATGCCTGTACATCTCTTCGTATATCTTTAAGTCTGCTTCGTTGAAAACTCCCAACTCTGCAAATATTTCGCGAGCGAACTCAATCGCACCGAGTCCATTTGCAGAAATCACACCGCGGTCGCGTATAGCTAATGTGTCAACGTACGAATCAGGAGTCTCGTAGTGCGGTGCGTGCTTAGTAAGGAATGACTTGCCGTTGCTTGTATGTTGTCGTCCGCGAAAGAGACCAGCTCGGGCTAACGCTGTCGTTGCAGCACAAATGCCAGCAATTGTTACTCCACGAGCTTCAAAGGTCGTGAGTACTTCATCAACCTCGTGCATAGGATAACTTTCGAGCCATTGGTCGCCGCCAGGCAATAGTAGCAATTCCGTGTCATCAACAGTAAGATCTCGCAGCAAACGATCTGGCAACACGCGAAGCCCGCCCATCGATTTTACAACGTGCTCGTTGTAGCCTACCGTGACCACTTCTCGTTTTCCCCAACGGCGCAGCCCAGTCAACGCAAACGCTGGCTCCCAATCGGCGAAGCCTTCGAAGATCAGTACTGCAATTGTTTTCATGGTCAAGTGCCTTTCGTGCTGCCTAACGGACTGGAGCTAAGCTGCGGCGACGTGCAGGTTGTCTTTCTTAGCAACTTCGTGCGTTAACTTCGTCCACGCTTTGTTCCGTCGGATTGAGCGACTGGTTAGCCAGCATTGCCACCGACCCTATATAAGAAAAGCAGCCTCAGCTACGGGGCCGCTTCTTCTTGGTGTGTTGCTTAATTTAGCAAATCGCTCTCGATTTTACTTTATCAGGATCATCCGTTTCGTATCACGATACCCCCCCGCCTGCAATGAATAGAAATATAAGCCGCTGGACATCCGCGAGGCATCCCACGTCACAGAATAACTTCCCGCATCCTGTTTTTCATTCACCAACACCTCTACTTCGCGACCAAGAATGTCGAGGATTTTCAACGTCAGAAATGATTGGTTTGGTAGCTGATATTCAATCGTGGTTGAAGGATTAAAGGGGTTGGGAAAGTTCTGACCTAGCATGTACTGAGTTGGAGCCAGTACTTCTACCGAGGCATCCCCGTAGTAAGAGAAAAGACCGTTGTTATTAACTTGCTTGAGGCGGTACACATATCTGCCTGGCGACACATTACGGTCAACGCAGGAATATTGATGTGGCGAATTACTAGTGCCGTGACCAGTAACTGAGCCGATCATCTTCCACTGTTTCACAGATTCACCAACCTTGCTCCTCTCAATCTGGAAGCCATAGTTGTTTACTTCGGTTTTTGTGCACCACGCGAGCTCAACTTCGTTATAATTCGCCATTGCGCTCAGGGCCGAAATCTCAACAGGCAATGACGATTCCGTCGCCACTTGAACGCCAGCACCCCACGTTCCCGCAAAGAGATTCGAGCCGGAAACGGCAAGAGCACGGACATCTGTATTCGTCAATTCTGAATTGACCGCAGTCCAGCTTGTGCCATTGTCTGTCGAGCGAAAAGCACCACCCCCCGTACCTGCAAAAATGCTCGTGCCGCTCGCCACAAGAGCGTTTACAAAAGTGTTTGTTAAACCAGAATTGACGGCAGCCCAGGTTCCTCCGTTATCCGTCGACAGAAAGACGCCACCGTTGTGCGTGCCAACAAAAAGATTAGTGCCGCTCAGCACAAGACAAGAGGTAGACGTGTTGGTCAATCCTGTATTTGCTACATTCCAGCTCGAACCGTTATCAGTTGAAAGAACGACGCCCTCACCATCTGTCACCGCGAAGAGAATCCCGGCAGTTTTGACTAGACTTGAAACATATTTGTTTGTTAAAGCAGTTGCAGTCCAGTTTACGCCGCCATTGGTGGTGACAAAAACACCACCTCCCCACGTTCCGGCGAAAATGTTTATGCTGTCAACTGCAAGCGAAGCGACGACGCCCGTAAGTCCTGTGTTGGCAGATTGCCAAATTGAGCCATGGTCGCTGGAGCGAAAAACTTCACCACTACAAGCCGCATAGAGAGTATCGCCCCATAACACGAACGCGCCTGCGTTTGGACGCGTCAGACCTGCATTGATCTGAGTCCATTTTGTTCCAGCGTCAGTGGAAAGAAAAATGCCGTTGCCGCAAGTGCCCGCAATGATATCTGGGCCATCAACAATGAGAGCATAAATCTCTGTGTTATTGAGACCACAATTTGCTGGACTCCAGCTACTCCCGCTATCAGTGGAAATATAGGCCCCAGTGATGCCTCCCGACTGATAGAAACCATATGAGTCTCCAGTGCCAGCAAGCAACTTTGTGCCACTTGCTGCCAGGGTGTTGATATAGCCATCCTTTAGTCCAGAATTGACTGGGATCCATTCCACGCCGTTATTGCTGGAACGATACACCCCGCTCATTGTGCCTGCGAAAATATTCTCTCCGGCAACAGCAAGACTATACACCATTGGATAGATGTTGCTTTTCGTTGGTGTCCAACTTGAGCCGTTATCAGTCGAGTAATAGAGCCCATGCTGGTAGGATGTCCCAGCCAAGAGAGTGTCTCTTGAGTAAGCCAGAGTATTTACGAAGGTGCTAGTCAAGCCAGAATTCAGGGCCGTCCAACTGGTTCCGGTGTCGGTCGATAAGAAGACACCTCCCCATGTTCCGGCGAAGAGATTGCCGCCAACATACAGTAGAGCGTACACATCAAGATTTGATAAGCCGGTGTCAACAGCGGTCCAGCTTACGCCGCTATTGGTAGAGAGAAAGATACCATCTCCTGTACCCGCAAAAAGGTTGACTCCACTCACGGCGAAACAATTTACATAGGTCGGCGCCAATCCAGCATTAACTGCGGCCCAATTTGACCCGCTATCCCCCGAGATATATACGCCGTGATCGCCCCCTGCAAAGATATTCGTACCGGAGATAGCAAAGCAATTGATGGTGGTGGGGAGAGACATTCCCGAGTTGACCGCCGCCCAACTTGTCCCGCCGTTGCTAGAGCGAAAGACACCAGCGCCTGATGTTCCTGCAAAAATATATGTACCATTAAAGCCAAACGAACGTACGAACCCACTGTAAGGGCCGTTGGTTTCTGCCCACTGAGCAACAGATCTCGCAGAAATGGCGATGATGACTATTAGTATGATTCTGAATTGTAGTATTGACTTCATGTGCCGCACCCTTTCCACCTTCCGAGAAACGATTGGAGACGCATAAAGTGGCAAAGCCTCTGCCAGCTTTCGCTAACAGGGGCTTCTAGATTCACCGCATCAATCGTTCCCCACACATAGGAGTCCCCATTGCAAACAGGGTGAGTGTGTCTGGCTCAATATGGAACTATTTTAGGGGATTGTCAAACGTTTGTGGAAGTCTGACAACCTCGACTATCTCCACTCTGCACTCCGAACACTCCTCCAGATGCTGGAGAAGTGTTTCGGGCAGCTGATCTTGGCGGTTCGATGCCAATGCATCGACATATTGTGCTAGTTCTTGGTCGGTGAGCTGTCTCTACATACATATCTTTATCCAGTATTTCGATAATTTGGAGAAAAATACCTGATTTGAAGTATTGCTATTTGTAAATGGTTAACCTAACTTTGCAACGTTGCCTTTTTAGATTAGATAAGAACAACCGATATCGTGGGGAGAACTATGGTGCGGTTGGGCTGAGATTTTTGAGAAGCCTCTGGATTTCCGATGAGCGGAATGAAAGAGGCTTTTGCATTTATGGACGCGAGAGATTGATACAACTAACGGAAAAGAATAAACATGAAACGCATCTTCCTATTTTTCATATGGATGCTTCCTTTTTCTTCACAATTATTGGAGGCACAATGGATTCAAACCAACGGGCCTTATGGTGGACTCATATTCTCCATTGTTGCCTCTCCCGCCGCCGGTGAGACGGGGGCGAAGAATCTCTATGCCGGAACTGGAGCCGGGGTGTTCGTTACTACCAATAACGGGACATCCTGGACTCAAACTGGGTTGACGAGACGTTACGTAGCGGCACTTGTTTTCTCCGGCGCAAATTTTTTTGCGGGTACTGACAGTGGCATCTATATTTCAACAAACAACGGGACAAGTTGGACCTCTGTCGCTTCCGGCCTGCCGAGCCCTGAATTTGTAGCGCTTGCCGCATACGGACAAAATTTGATTGCCGGGACTTATGGTAACGGTGTTTATTTTTCCACCGACAAAGGGACAAGCTGGAGTGCGGCGGGCAATGGCTTCACGAAGAGTTATGGTTATTCCGTAGCAGCCTTAGGTACAAATTTTTTCGTCGGCACCGAGGCTGGTGTCTTTATTTCAACGAACAACGGCGCGAACTGGGCTGGTAGTGGATTGACGAGCCGGCACATTTGGGCGTTTGCCTTCTCTGGCACGAACCTCTTTGCTGGGACAGATAGCGGCGTCTTTCTGTCCACCAATAATGGGACGAGCTGGACTCAGACTGGGTTGACGAGCGGTGATGCCGGGCCGTTGGTCGTTTCCGGCGTGAATCTCTTCGCCGCAACGGACACTAGTCTCCTCGTTTCCACGAACAACGGGGCGAGTTGGACTCCCTTTAATTCTGGTTTACCCCCATCAGTCATGTCACTTGCGATTGTCGGAACGAATTTCTTTGCGGGGACGGTTGCCGGCGTCTTTCTTTCTACCAACAACGGAACAAGCTGGACTTCGATTGATTCGGGATTAACAGCGACGGAAGTTAATGCTCTTGTTGGGTCTCTGGTTCCGGGCGGTACGAATCTATTTGCGGGCACTCTTAACGGTCTTTACAGGTCCGTCAACAACGGGACAAGCTGGATTCAAACCACGCTTACCACAGGGGAGGTCACATCTCTTGCTGTTGCCGGAACGAATCTCGCCGCCTGCACAGACGGCATCTCTCTTTCCAGTGACAATGGTACGAGCTGGGCTCAAAGCAGCCTTAGAGATGTTAGTGTTTGGGTTCTACTTGGCTCAAGGACGAGTCTCTATGCTGGAACTTACAACCGCGGTGTATACCTCTCCACAGACGATGGAGTGACTTGGACTCAAGATGGCTTAACGGGGGGCGATGTCAGATCGCTCGCCTTTTCACCCGCCGCTGGCGGCACGGACCTTTTTGCAGGAACCGGGGGAGGAGGTGTCTTTCTTTCCACAAACAACGGGGCAACCTGGAATCAGACGGGGTTGACGAGCGGCTTCGTCTCCTCTCTCGCTGTTTCTCTACCAGCTGGTGGGGCGGGGGTGACTGATCTCTTTGCTGTTGATGATGGTCTCGTCATGCTTTCCATTGATAGCGGGACGGGCTGGACTCGGACCGGCTTGACGAATCCTAACGTCAATGTTCTTGCCGAATACGGTATAAATATTTTCGCGGGAACATGGCGCAATGGCATCTACGTTTCTTCCGACGGTGGGACAACCTGGACAGATGTCAGTGCTGCCATCACGGATCAGATCATTTACTCTTTTGCAATTTCCGGTTCGGATCTCTTTGCCGCTACCAGTGCTGGCGTGTGGAGGCGGCCGTTGTCGGAGATGACCTCCGTAAAGCCTTTATCGGTTGGCCTTGCCGTGGCCTTTAGGCTGGAGCAAAACTTCCCCAACCCGTTCAATCCAACAACGACAATTAGCTACGCAATCCCGACTCGTTCAGACGTGATACTCTCAGTCTATAACACACTCGGTCAGAAAGTAACTGAACTGGTTAACGCAGAGCGGGATCCCGGTGTTTACAATGCCACATTCGATGCTTCCGGATTTGCGTCCGGCGTTTATTTCTATCGGATACAAGCAGGAAGTTTCGTTCAGACGAAAAAAATAGTATTGGTAAAGTAGCTTCGCGAACGGCTAATCATAAGGGAGCAGGAAAAAAATCGACAACAGATAGTTACAATTTGGTTACTTGCTCCCCCCAACAAACAGAAAAGCCCCTGTAAACACAGGGGCTTTTTATTGCTGCAACGATTTTAGAAGGCTGGTGCTCTATCCAGTTGAGCTACGGGCACGGGTGCAAATTTGTAGCGCTTTACGAATGCGAAATCCCGCAGATCTTTTGCGGGATTGAGCTACGGGGCACCAATGTAACTGCGTGTAATATAGCGAAAAAGTGTTTCGCTCTCAACGGGATATTTTTTTTGACGCTACAAATTTCGGTACACGTGCACCATCGTGAAAGAAAACTATTTATTTTATGGGGCTTTCTTACCGGCTCTGACACCTGGTGATCTCTTCCGCCGAATGCTTTTGTCTGCCCACTGAACCCTCCTTTGACCCATAGTATATTTTCACTAACTTCATACTGGATCACTTGTTGTGTGAAATCGAAGCGCGTATTATGGTTGATCTACCTTTCCCAGATATCAATCTTGGCAAATAGCCTCTGGAAAAAATTATCCCTGCGAGGGTAAAATAGTGTAAAGATAAGATGGCACCAATACTTAAGATGAAATTTTGCAACCCCTTCCGAGAAGGAAGATACAGCAGTACAAAAAGGAGGGAGTAATGCTGCAATACGTCAAGAAGATAAGTAAATCGTTCTATTTTCTGATTACTTTGTTCAGTATAGGATTGATTTCGATAATTCTTTATTTGTTTCCACCCCTGTGGCAATCTGATGTTAGCGGGAATCAAGTTGTAAAAATTACTTTTGCCGACGACATAACGCCTGCGTACCGCAAGGTTATTGCAATGTTCAACGAACAATATCGCGGAAAGATTTATGTCGAGACAATAAATATCCCCTTTTCAAAATTCAGTACAAATCAACGAAAAGAACTTTTTACGCGTTTCTTCCGGACAAGCAATAGTCAGGTCGACGTGTTTTCAGTAGATGAAATTTGGACTGCCAGGTTTGCGAAATGGTGCGAACCGCTTGGTAATCGGTTCCCTCAGGATTCTGGGTCAAAGATTCTGGAATCGGCGCTGGGGTCTTGTTATTTCGACAGCACTGTGGTTGCGGTTCCCCTATTTATCGACGTTGGACTCATGTACTACCGAAAGGATTTAATAGATCGGTTGCCTCAAGCAGACAGGATAGAAAGTGAACTGCGCAACTCGATAACGTGGGATGATTTTATAAAACTTGGGGAGCGTTTCGAAATCAAACAAAACCCCTTCTATATTTTTCAAGCTAATAATTATGAAGGGCTTATGTGTAGCTTAACGGAAATGATGGCTGGACTTAATGACCCGCTTTATTCAAAAGGTGTTTTCCAGCTCCAGACGGATGAAGCCCGGAAGGCTGTTGGTCTTCTGGTAGACTTGGTACAGAGGTATGGAATATCTCCTCAAGTTGTGACACAACTGGAAGAGAATTCGAGCTTCACGTATTGTTTGGACCATAACGGTGTATTTCTCCGGGGCTGGCCCAATTTCGAGAGAAGCTTTCAGGATTCTACTGCGAACGGTTCATGGGGTAAACGATGGTCAATGGCCCCGCTACCGCACTTTGCCGGACTTCCTCGTGTCTCAATTCTGGGCGGCTGGAATCTGATGATATCAAAGTACTCGCTGCATAAAGAAGAATCTCTCACGTTTGTCAAATTTCTCCTAAGCAAGAATGTTCAGGAGATTATGTATGAAGAGGGGGGCTACCTGCCCACAAATACATCTGTATACGAGGACCGGGAGTTTATGAACAAGCATCCCGACTTGAGTTTCTACTTGGAATTGCTGAAAACGGGAGTCAATAGGCCATCACTGCCGGATTACACACGTATTTCAGATATCATTTCCTATTACATCAATCTGGCGATTAAGAAGAAAATGACTCCTCAGGCGGCGCTTTCGGTGGCAGCACAGACCATCAAGAACGAAACTGACTATTAGCACTGGGTTCGAATATTGATGCAGCCACATAAAAATACAATCTTCAGGTGACAAAATGCGTTTTTCCGACAGGCTAAAAAAGTACACGTTTGAGTTTAGACACTTCACCGTGCTCTTTGTGGTTCTGATAGCTTTCCAAGGCGTCCTTTCAATGATACACAATTCGACCCTTCGCACGTTCCTCGAAAAGACTCAAGATTGGTATCAGAAGGACTCCGCGGAGAAGCTGGGCAACGTGACGGCAACCTCTTTAGAACTTTTGGCAGAGACGATCAACCCCCTGGAGCAAATGAAGCCGTGGCAGCAAAAACAAATAGCGGACGCTCTCAACATTATTCTCAGCCAGGAATTACTGGGCAAGAATGCTAAGGACATCTGCATCCTCATATCGAAAGGGGATAAGGTATATGCAATTGACGACGGCAGCGTGCTCCTTTCATATTTGATGAAGAAGTCCCTTGCAATCCCTCCAACCGATTCCCCGCATACGGAAGCTGTAGAATTATATTCGGGCATCAGAGACCAACTGCGTTCGAGAGAAGAGATTATTAGTGTCTTGCGGGGGAATCAGACTTTCCATGTGTTTGTTCCATTCGCAACACACGGCGAGTATGTGGGCGCGTTATATATGAAGGATGCTCCTGACTTCAGTTTCGTTACGAGTTCCATTATATCAAACTATAACGAAACTTCGGTTATTTACACCTCGCTTATTCTGCTCGGCCTTCTGGCGATGTATTATGTCTCTTCATACACGGTAATAGAGCGAGACAAATCCCACAAGTTGTATATTGAAGAACGCGAGAAGCTCGTGGAGGAACAAACTGCGCACCAGAAGGAGTTCCTGTTTACGAAAAGGATTTATCACACGCACCATAAGGCGGAGAAGGTCATGGCATTTGTGAAGGAGGATCTGAGCATTCTGACTGCAAACAACATCGATGAGATAAAATATCGGATATCGAAGTATTCCAACTTTGTTTCCCGTGTCATTTATGATATGAAATGGTTCGATCCGCCGGTTCAAGTTTTTCGAGGACCAAGATTCAATACCAGTATCAGTGAAGTCATTGAGTTCATCGTTAAGAACATGTTTCTCCGGACTTCGAAGCCGGCAAGCAATTTCTCGTTTACGCTGGAATTTGACCAAAGGCTCCCAAACGTACAGGTCAACGAGTTTGTCATATGGGAAATAGTCGAGCCGCTTATCCAGAACAGCATTGACCATGGTAGTGAAAGCCACGTCGTCATTACACTCAAGACTGAGTTTAATCCGGCTTCGAAGGAATCAAGGATCATTGTGTCGGACGATGGAAAAGGTATCGATGAGGAATTGCTTGAAAGAGATGTGCGAGGGATCCAGAAGTTGTTTTTGGAAAACGTAACTACAAAAAAAATATCGGGGCAGAACTTCGGGTACGGTTGTTATATTGCCTATGATCTGGCCACAACGAGATGCGGATGGAAAATGTTTGCTGAGAATCTCCCTGGAAGGGGATGCAGGTTTGTCATTTCAATAAACAACTAGTTGGAAAAAAATGTTGAATAGAAGAAAGATAAGGGTCCTCCTGATAGAAGACGAGGCATTCGATGTCCAAAGGGTAAGAAATACTATTGCGCCTTTCAAGGATGATCTTGAGATAACAGATGTCGTATCTGACGGTTACTCGGCACTTAAGTTAATCAGAGAATCATCGGATTACTGCGATGTGGTCATCATGGATTACCAGATTGCAGGAGGGTTGATGGGAGATCCACTTATCAGGAAACTAAGGGAAGGAAGCCTCCCCCCACAGATTATCGTAATCACAAAAATGAGCTTAAGTGCTTCAGACTTTTCGTTCGCCACGAATCTGATAAAAGCTGGAGCGTTCTGGTATTGCACGAAGTATCCGATAGACATAGAAGAACATATCTATCAGCCTACCGACCTTGTTCTCAGCATCTTCAACGCATTTGAAAAGCGGGAATTGGAACGCGCAAAGCTTCGGTCCGAGGGGAAGCTGATGAAGAACGTTATTGATACTCTTGAGGAAAAGAAAATTGTTGGGATCTCTCTTGCAATCCAGCTAATGCAGGACGAGATAAAAAAGTGCGCTCAAAGCAATGCAAATGTCATCATTGCGGGTGAATCCGGTACTGGCAAGGAACTGGTTGCCGCAAATATTCACTTTAACAGTGAGAGGCGATTTGAAAATTTCGTCCCAATCAATTGTGGGAGCATACCAACTGAGCTATTGGAGAGCGAACTATTCGGCTACCAAAAAGGGGCATTTACTGGTGCCAGCGTTGATAAGCTGGGCTTGTTCGAAGTAGGAAATAACGGAACGATTTTTCTCGATGAGGTGTCGGAGCTGTCTCTCTCGGCACAGGTGAAGCTCCTTCGTGTAATTCAGAACGGAGAAATCGAAAAGCTAGGACGCATTCAGGTGACGAAGGTTGATGTCCGAATCATTGCTGCGACCAACAAGGAACTAAAAACCGAGGTCAAAGAAAAACGTTTTAGGGAGGATCTTTACTACAGGCTCAATGTAGTCCCGATTAATATCCTACCACTGCGTGAGAGAAGAGAGGATATTCCCGTGCTCGTGAATCATTTCCTGACCTTATACGGGAATGAAATGCGCAAAGTGAAGCCCGAGCTGAGTACGGAGGCTGAAGAGATCCTGAGCAAATCTGATTGGCCTGGAAATGTCCGCGAGCTGCAGAATATCGTTCGGCGTTTACTTCTCAACAACCTGAAAATAATAAGTGCCGAAAATGTTTTGAGCGCCATGGGCGTGGCTCAGGCAGTTGGTGAGACCGGCATTCGCCCGACGGGAGCCCCATTTGAACTGGACTTGACGTTAAACTTGCACGCAGCCGAAGAGGCATTTCGACGGAAATACGTCATCATGGTGAGAGAAAAGTGCGCATCTGATGCTGAAGCTTCTAGAAGACTTGGACTGTTACCTTCCAATTATTCGAGGTTGATAAGAAGTTTGGGAATTAAATAGAATACAGCTCAGCCAATCTATCCGCTGAAGTCAAAATAACACAATTAGTGTTAACCTTCTTCACTGACTGGGAAAATAATCCAGTCTCAGACCTGTAGTCCTCTCGTTTGCCGACACACCAATAATTTCGAGTTGTCAAAAATACATCGGTTATCGCCCGAAGTTGTAATATTGATAACTCAGCAGAGATCCGATCTCTGCTATACCCCAAACCGAACGGGAATCTAACCTCGATAACAGAATTCTGACGGCACAGGATTTGCTCAGAGCAAGCGTAATATTATGCATCAAAGCCTGGCTCATATCGATGGTATTATGATTTTTGTTTATTTCTCCGCTGTTCTTGCGATAGGACTATCCTCTTCGTGGAAAAATGAAGGCGATAGCGCTATGTACTTTCTGTCAGGCAGAGGTATGGGATGGCTGTCGATAGGGACATCATTTATTGCAGCAGATATATTGTGCGGCCACCTGGTAGGTTTGAGCGGGATATTTGGCAGAGCATTTGCGATAGACATGGAATTGATGGGCATTGTTGGATTGATTGTACTTGGCTGGTGGGTGGGGCCGAAATTGATAAAGAACAAATCCACAACTGTCACTGATTTCCTTGCACGGAGATATAGCGAGAGCGCTGGAACATTCGTTTCAGCATTTTACATAATTATATACTTGTTGACTCGACTCTCCTTGGTATTATTTATGGGAGCGTTTCTTATTCAACTGTTTTCACATTCCGATGAATCTGTGACCATTGTCGCTATTATTCTGATAGCCGGTCTTTATTCGATTGTCGGAGGATTTTCTGCCGTTGTAAGGACTCAAGCCTTCCAGGCTGTTGTAATGCTTCTTGGATTGGTGGCCTTCTTCCTCGGGACTTCAGGCGCGACGGCCGCGAAAAACGTTAGTTCAATAATAGGCGATCCGACGATAGGGGCGGAGCCCATGGGGATTCCTTGGATCGCACTGATAATTGGAATTCCATTGATGGCGTTTTGGCTATGGCTTACCGATCAGTATATGATGCAGCACGTGTTTGCGGCACGGAGTCGGACGGATCTCAAAAAAGGGACGATGTTGACGGCTGCTGTCAAAGGTTTGGTATTTGTACCGATCTTGATTTGGGTTTCAACGTCACCAGTCGAAATAATGTCTTCTCCATCAACGATCCAACTTCCTCCACTGTATCGAGGAGTCGTTCTTATCAGTATTTTCTCTGCCATGATGGCTTCTCTCTCAGGATTGTACAATAGCGTCTCCGCGCTTTTCACACTGGATATCTATAAGCGAAATCACATGACAGCAAGTGAGAGGCAGCTCGTGCTCGTCGGGCGCCTTTCCACCACAGCCGCAGTTTTGGTTGCCGTGCTATGGATGCCACTAATGGCCATCGTTGATTGGCAAAGAAGCAGTTCTATGCAAAGCCTTCTCGCTTTCTTTGCAGCTGCTGTTATGGCCGTGTTTATCGCAGGAGTTGTATGGAGACGACCGACCGCATTGGCAGCAGCATGCGCTATCATCTTCGGGACACTCCTCGGCTGCCTGAGAATATTTGGCGGCTACTTCGCGACCTCAAAAGGTATCTACAACCAGTACCTAATCTGGTTTTTACACACCAATTATTTGAATTTTGCGGCACTCGTTTTCGTCTTTTCCACGCTGACACTTATTGGAGTGAGTCTTGTTATGCCGGCGACTACATCAAATGTAGTTGTGCCATACGCTCAGAGGAATTCATGACAAGAATTCGGGTAAGAACGCGGGTATGCAGTATGCTCCTTTTTTACCTGGGGTGGGCTTTCTTTGTTATAGTTTTTCCTTTGTTTGTTCCGGCCGCATTTTCCGGTTCGGCAGGAAAGATCACCGGGCATGTCATTGACGCTGAGACGAATGAGCCAATGGCTGTTGTGAATGTTCTCCTTGAAGGAACCAGAATTGGCGCAGCCACGGATGTTAACGGCGACTATACCATCCTTAATGTTCCTCCGGGGACGTACAGCCTTCGCGCTTCAGTCGTCGGCTATAAGACGGTTGTCTTTCAACAGGTTAAAGTATCAATCGACCTTACCACCACCATAGATTTCACTCTCACACAGTCGAGCATTCTGATGAACGAGGAAGTGGTGGTCGCGAAGCGCCCCGCAATCACGAAGGACCTCACGTCATCGACTGCAATCATCGAGGGCTCTAAAATCGATCAATTACCTATCACGGAGTTTTCCCAGATTTTAAATTTGCAGGCCGGTGTGGTCGGCGGAAGCGTCAGAGGAGGGCGCGGTGGCGAGGTTGTCTATGCGATCGACGGTGTTCCCATGACCGATGTCTACGACGGTTCAAACGTCATCGATGTAAATCCGAGCACGATTCAAGAACTTGAGTTCGTTAGCGGAGCCTTCAATGCCGAGTATGGAAGGGCACTTTCGGGTTACGTGAATATTGCGACCAAAGACGGCGGAAACAAATTGAGCGGCTCAATCACGAGTTACCTAGGCGGTTACCTGAGTTCGCATGCGGACATCTTTCCATACATTGACCGGGTCAATCCGCTGAACACAAAGGACCTTGAAGGTACGTTAAGCGGACCGTTGGTCGGCGATGTCTTGTCGTTTTATGCAAACGGGCGATACAATTACTCCGGGGGATGGTTGTATGGAAAACGGGTTTTCAATCCGTGGGATATCACGATCGACAACGGCTCTACCCAACCTCTTGAGACTCGCTACACTATTCAAGAAACGGGCGACGACGCGGTGGTGCCGATGAACTGGAACATGAGCACGTACCTTCAGGGTAAACTTACGTACAAGCCATCCGCCGACCTAAAACTTTCTTACAATTTTGTCACGGACAGATCAAACTTCCGCATCTATAATCATTTGTTCTCCTACAACCCGGACGGCGATTTCACGTACTATAACAATGCAAATGCAAACACTCTCGGACTGACCCACACGCTAAGCTCTTCGACCTTCTACCAGGCGTCGCTGTCATATTTTTTTAAAGATTACATGTACTATGTGTACCAAAACGCCGATGATCCAAGGTACACCAATGTGCTGTTGTTGTCCCAGCAACCTCAGGAGGTGCCGAGCTTTCTCACCGGTGGAACCCAAAATGAGAATTTCAGAAGGACCACCGGGACATATAACTTCAAGATTGATTTGACTTCGCAGGTGACGGAACATCATCAGTTGAAGGCCGGCGTCGATTTGACAAAATACCAGTTGACGTTCGATGATTTCTACCTTCTTCAGCCGGACGGTCTTCTACCTCCATCAACCAGCCTTCAGCCTTTCGCCACGATGAGAGTCCCCGATCCCAACAACCCGAACGAAAATCTTTCAATTAATCAATACCTGCATACCCCTACGGAATTCTCGGCGTACGCCCAGGACAAGATTGAGTTCAAAGCCATCGTTGTGAACGTCGGCGTCCGTTTTGATTATTTCAATCCAGACGGCGAAATACTTACGGATCCCGCAGATCCTGATATCTACAGGCCGCTTGAACCTCAACACATCGCGGACAGCCTTAATGTCCGAGAGACTTATTGGTATAAGAAAGCGACGGCAAAATACCAGTTCAGCCCAAGACTCGGGGTATCGTTCCCCATAACCGACAGAGGGGCTATTCACTTTTCTTTTGGCCAATTCTTCCAGGTTCCGAACTTTGATTACTTGTATCAGAACCCCGGATACAAATTCGGACCGGGCACGGGGAATCTGGGGATTGCCGGCAACCCCGACCTGAAACCGGAACAAACCATCAGCGGAGAAGTCGGCGTGCAGCAGGCGGTCACCGACGATCTCAAATTTGATATTACCGGTTATTTCAGGGACATCAGAAATCTGACAGGAACAAGGGCGGACGAGATCATTTTATTCGGCGGGTCCGGAAGATACAGCCAGTACGTCAACAGTGATTTTGGCTTTGTGCGGGGCATAACCATGACGGTGACCAAGCAATTATCAAACGGCTGGTCAGCGACACTTGATTACACTTTGCAAACTGCGCAAGGCGATGCATCCGATCCCGCCGCTATCAGGAACGAGCTAGCCAGCGGCATCCAGCCCGAGGTTCAACTCATACCGCTGGACTGGGATCAACGGCACACGGTCAACATTACGTTTGGTTACGTTTCGCCCGACCGCTGGGGATTCAGTCTCATCGGCAAGTATGGCAGCGGGTTGCCATATACGCCGATACAATCAGTCAATATTTCGGACCTCTTGACAAATAGCGAGTTGAAGCCTTCATCGGTTGACATGGATTTGAGAGCATACAAGGATTTTATCGTGGGAAGTTATCGAGTCTCAATATTCGCTCGGGTCTATAATCTGTTTGATGCACTGAATCAGCTCAACGTGTACGACGATAGCGGAACAGCCGACTTCACCGAAGAAAAATATGTACAGGATCAGCAACACCTCCCGGCGGTCGTCAACTCGGTGGATCAATATTACACAGATCCAAGCTACTACTCTGAACCGCGCAAGTTTGAATTTGGCATTTCGCTTTTCTTCAATTAGGAACAGAAACATCATGAATACGATGATGGGCAAATGTAATTTCCTCTTTTTGGTTCTGGCGTTTTTCTTCATTGCCAACTCCGATATCGTGAACGGTCAAATAGGTAGGGGGAACCGCACCGCGAGAAGAATAGGCGTCATGAGAGGAAATCAGGTCCGCACGACATTTACGAATTGGGGAGTCATCGGTCAACCCGGAAGCCAGGGCCCGAACCTGGCCTGGAAATACGATGCGAATGGGTACGCGACAGATGTGGCTCCTATCATCGGCCTCCGACTTCCGATCAAAACCTACAAAACAGCCGGTTTTTATGACGGGAAGCTCGACACTGTCTACACTGCGATCGTTTGCAACGCGGACAGATCTGGAAAAGGAAGCTTTTCTCCAGACGGCGGAACGTTCTGGGGGTTCGAGCCAATTCCCGGATTTTTCAATCCGACCGTCGTTGGCACTGGAATAGGTATCGCGATGAGTAATCTCCCCATTACATGGCCTTCCCAATGGCCCGATCACCCCGATTGGAAAAATGCACAAGGCAATGTTCAGTGGAATGGATATTTCGGACGCGGGCAAATGCAGGCTGACCAAGAGAGTTACTTCATGATGGACGATCAGACAGACGCTCGCATGTTTCAGAACTACGGCTTTCTCCCGGACAGCACCGACCCCACGAGAGGAGGAATGGGAATTAGAGTTTCCGTCCGTGGTTTGCAATGGGCAAACTTCCTAGCTGAGGACGTTATATTTTGGCTTTATGACGTTCAGAACATTGGAACTTCAACCTACGACCAGGCAGTTTTCGGAACACTTGTTGGGACGTACGTCGGTGTCGGACCGAGCGGCGGTGACGAATATTTGAATGGGGCTTCGTTTTTCGACGCACGGGAAAACATCACCTACTCCTGGAATTTCAACAACTACATCAAACCGTCAGCGAATCCTTTTTGGAAGCCGAATCCCTACGCCGTAGGCTATGTGGGCTTTGCTCTTTTGGAAACCCCGGGTAACCAGTATGATGGGATTGATAATGACGGAGACGACCGGAATTTCAGCGGGAATGCGCCTTACTTCACAGATGCCGATTTTGCTCCCCGCACACTGCATGCAGGCGACAAGCTGATTCTTATTGACAAGCAAACCTTCGTCAGAACTCCGTTCATCATGCCCTCGATGGATACAACGGTTGTCTCGATGGGCGTTCAATTCCATCTCATCCCCGATACCACGGTTCTCGCAGAAGGAAATTTGGTCCCTGGTCCTTCCGGACCTACGGTTAACCCAAATGCTTACGATGGGATCGATAACAACCTCAACGGCTTGATCGACGAGAATTACCAGGTTGACTACCGGCAATTCAAGGTGTCAACTGCGGGCGTGACCCTCATCGACACTCTGAATCCCGTTCAACACAAAGATTATGTAAACAATGTTGGGCTGAACGATCCAATGATTGACGAATCGCGCGATGACGGCATTGACAATAATAATAATTGGAATCTTCAAACAGACGACGTCGGTTTGGATGGCCAACCGAATACCGGTGATTTTGGAGAAGGCGATGGTAAAGCAACCTCAGGATATCAAAAGCCGGGCGTTGTCCCCGGAGTTCCCAACGGGAATGTTAATCTTTATGGCTTGGAAGATACGGAAGAACCGGGAGAGCCGGATGTCGACAAAACTGATCCTCAGGAATCCGACCAGCTTGGTTTGACAAGTTTCGAATATTTCGTCCCGTCGACGGATATTGACCTTAGCAATCAGAATGATGTCTGGTTGAGGATGCAGCCGGGAAGATTCGATGTGCCAACCTCTGTGATAAATAACCGCGCCACACGGGGAGAAGATGGAGATTACATCTTTTCCAGCGGTTATTTCCCGCTGCCACCCAAGGACGTGCAACGATTTTCATTAGGCATCGTCTTCGGGGACAATCTCGCCGGTGCGATCCGAAACAAAAACATCGCCCAGATTATCTATAACGCCAACTATAATTTCCCAAAGCCGCCGACAATGCCAACGTTGAATGTTGTACCCGGCGATCACCAAGTCACCCTGTATTGGGACAAGGTTGCCGAGAGCTCCTACGACCAGGCACTTAAGCGGAACAACTTCGAGGGATACAAAATCTACAAAGGGACGGATCCTGACTTTACTGACTCGAAAACCATTTCTAATGCGTATGGTCAGCTGGTTGACTACCAACCGATTGCCCAGTTTGACCTGAAGGATGGTGTGACAGGTTTATTCCAATCTGATCCGTTATTGTATCAATTGAGCAGCGGCAAGCCGTTTTACCTCGGGGACGACACCGGAATACAAAACACATACGTTGATAATGACGTAACTAACGGGCGGACGTATTACTACGCAGTCGCCGCATATGACCAGGGCGATGCCTCGCAGTCTATCTACCCCTCGGAGAATACCAAAACCATCTATATCGATGCTGCCGGCAATTTGGTTGTCTCTCAAAATACTGCAGCAGTTGCCCCTAACGCGCCTTCTGCCGGATATGTTCCACCTCCTTCAGGTCTTGCATTGACCAGAAAAAGTGGCGCATCGACCGCAATTCCGTATGTCACGGTCGTGGATCCGACGAAGGTAAAGAATACGACATACGTCCTGAGCTTCCTTGATTCTCTTGATGACGGAGTTCCAACAGGCTACGCATACACGCTGGTCGATTCGTCATCGAACGACACAATCTATAACAAAAACACTCGCATATGGCCGAGCAACGGCGACATTTTTGATGGGCTCACTCTCTCACTCAATCCACATTTTCAATTACTCGACAGCCTTCAGCTGGATACCGCGCAAAGTCACTGGAATAATTACAGCGCGAACAACCTAGGGTACTCGGCGATCCAGTTCAACAATGCCGGGATCATATCAGTCCGTTATCCGCGCGACTATATGTTTGTCTTTGCATCTACCAACAGCGATTCATCTTCGACATTGACTCAAATCTTCGGGGCTACCACGCCGTTTCAAGTGAAGAAAACAAACTTCAACGTCTTCGATGTTACTGATAGAACACATCCTGTTCAAATTCAATATGGATTCATCGACAGGCCGGGTGCCTACCAGGACACCCTGTCGAGTTTCGATGCAGTATACCTGACAAGCATCGACGGGAGCAAGCTCTCTTGGCGCGTTACTTTCATCGGCAATTCTGCCCGAGTACCCGTAGCTGGCGACACTCTTCTTCTCGTCTTCCAGAAGCCTTTTACAAGTAAGGATATATTCGTTTATCGTTCCGTTGGGACAAAATATAATATCAAGGCTGCCAGCAGTTCGATGCAGAATATTGGCGTCGTGCCCAATCCGTATGTGGTTAGTGACGTCTTTGAAAAACCTCTACCCGCTCAGGAGAGGGGAAGGGGGCAGCAAGCGGTCAACTTTATAAACCTTCCACCAAACTGCACGATCAGAATCTATTCTTCGAGCGGCGGTCTGGTCAGAACGATCTACCATGGAAGTACTCTTCAAAGCGGATCGGAGACATGGAATCTGCGAACGAGCGAAGGACTTGAAGTTGCCTTTGGAGTCTACTTCTACGTTGTCGAAGCCCAGGGCATAAGCGACAAGAAATTAGGTAAACTTGCAATTATACAATAGAGAATCGACTAGTTTCAGACTAATGAAGATTGTAAGCAAAATAATAGTAGTTACTCTCCTCATGGCCGCCGGATCGCCCATCGTTGCGCAGAGTAAAATTGGAACGACGGCGGCAAATTTTCTCACAATACCGGTCGGTCCCCGAGCAAGCGGAATGGGAGGAGCTTTCGTAGCAACTGCTGACGACGCGACAGACGCATTCTGGAATGCAGCGGGTCTCACGCATCTTCTTGACGACCATACTCTGATGGCATCCCATGCAGACTGGCTGGTTGGTACCAGCCTAAACTGGTTTGCCATAGCCGTTCGAATAGATCAGGACGATGCACTTGCCCTCAGTCTCAATCAACTTGACTATGGAAAAACACCAATTACAACTCCGGATGCTCCGGGCGGTACCGGTCAGGACTGGACGGCGCAGGATATTGCTGTCGGAGCGTCTTATGCCAGAAATCTTACAGACCAGTTTTCGATTGGTGGAACCTTCAAGTTCATCGACGAACAAATATGGAACGAGAGTTCAACCGCGTTCGCACTCGATGTCGGCCTTCTCTTCAACACCGGCTTCAATGGCATTCGGTTGGGCATGAACATCGCCAATTTCGGAACCGAGATGCAGATGAATGGCAAGGATCTGTTACAACCCATCGATTTGACTCCGGGCCAGACAGGCGGTAACTCAAATCTCGTAGGTTCCCTCGGTACAAACTCTTGGTCGCTTCCTCTAGTATTTACTGTTGGGCTAGGGATGGACATGATGAAGACCGATGCAATTGTTTGGAGCTCGGACGTAGACGTTCTCTACCCTAACAATGCCGGCAGCTATTTGAATTTAGGAACAGAACTAACATGGAATCATCTGCTTTCTCTTCGGGCAGGCTATAATTCACTCTTCGAACAGTCAGCAGAGGAAGGCGCGTCTCTTGGAGTGGGCCTTGAGTACAACCTGGGCGGACTCGAAACCCATATAGATTACAGCTATATGGACTTTGGAATTTTTAATGATGTCTCACGTTTTTCACTTTCGATCGGCTTTTGATGACGAGAAGAATACGTTACAATTCACAGCCAGAACGGCTTACTGCGCGTCTGGCATAAATACATTAACTACTCTTAAATGGAGGTAAGTATGAAGACCCTGTTTGGCACAATGCTACTCCTCTGCCTGACGGTTCCACTCCTTTCCCAGACAATACCTGTAACGTTCCAGGTGAACATGCAGATCAAGGCGAAGGAGACTCTCTTCAATCCGGTGAGTGATACGGTTACATTGGTTGGAGATTTTCTTACGGATGCCGGATTAGGAGGCAATTGGTTCCCCGCGGTCACGGTCGCCATGGCGGATCCGAACCACGATTCGATTTACACGTATACCGCGAATATCCCAAGCTCGAAGGCTGCCACTGTTTACAACTATAAGTTTACCATTAACGGTAAAACATGGGAAGACGATCCCAATAGACAATTTACCCTTACAGCTCCCTCGATGACCCTACCCGTCGTTTGGTTCAACAGGGACAGTGTATTGCGCGTTGTTGCGACTAATACGCTTAACTTTACGGTCGATATGACATCGATCTACGGGACCGGCAAAGGCCACTTCGATCCGTCTACCGATTCGGTTCAGTTGGAAGGACTTGATTGGACCGGAGCGACCGTCCTAAGCGGCAACCGGACCATGACCGAAGATCCTTTCCATCCCGGTCTTTACCACAATCAGATGGTCATCAAAGGATTCGTCGGCGATTCAACATCCTTCAAGGCAAAAGCTTATCCTGATAGTGCTTTTGCCAACACTGGATGGGAATACACACCGAACAGATGGTATACAATCCAAAATAACGGTGTAACGGCGAACGTCTCGTCGTTTGTCCCTTATATTATTCCCACATTAATTTCACCTACAGCGAAAGATCTCAAAATTCTTTTTCAAGTCGACATGAACCATGCTTTGAATCGCTACGACACCGTCGCTATAAAAACCTCAAGCTTACAGTTTGTTGGCGTGAAGGGACAACATTCGGTGATGGGTGCATGGGTTGGCGACTGGTTACCAACAGATACCTCGGCCACTCCGAAGAATTTGCTCGTCCTTAATGACGGCGGCAAGAACGGAGATAAGGTTGCAGGTGATGGAATCTGGTCAATCACAGTCACAATTCCCAAGGGCGACCCGGGCGGCCCGTACCTCTATAAGTATGGAGCATTTTACCCCGGATCTGACACGTTGAACAGCGCATTCCATCCCGGTGATAATGAAATGATGAATGGTGATTGGAACCATTGGTTCATCGTAAAGGATAGTGTAACCTCGATGACGATCTTGGACATATTTGGAGATCTGTCAACTGTCTCGACTGTCACTGGCGTCAACAATCATGCGCCCGCAGTCCCGGGGAGATTCACTCTTGATCAGAATTATCCGAATCCGTTCAATCCGAGCACCTTAATTCATTATACGCTGCCGATCAGCGGTAATGTTGTCCTTCAGATTTATAACATTGTTGGACAGAAAGTCGCAACTCTCGTCAACGCGCAACAGAAAGCCGGTGACTATGCTGTGACTTTTAACGCAAGCTCACTCGCGAGCGGGGTATATTTCTATCGATTGCAAGCAGGCAGCTTCACATCTTCAAAGAAAATGATGCTCTTGAAGTAAAAAGATGTTCTTTCGAGAGGCGGCCTTCGCGGGCCGCCTCTTGGCTTATTGCGAACAATTCTAAAGAGTCAATTTTTCAATAGATTGAATTCAACGTTGTGATGATTTCATGAAAATCCTTTATGCGGGTCTCATTGTTTTCGGTCGAGTGATTCTGTGGGCGATACTCCTTGTGCAGTTCGAACCGGGCCTGCATGCTCAGAATACCCTGTTTACATCGCGCGCCTACACTGTAACGAACGACAGAGTGATACAGGGTAAATATCGGGCTGTTGCAAGATCTGATCGCGAGATCGTATCCAGTTATCAGAGCGATTACAAGGTGGAGACGCCACGGGAAATTCAAATCAGATTCAGCATAAACGGCTTCGACAATGAAGCTCCCGTCGGTCAAAACCATATCCTCGTCTTGAACTCGAGGAGCGCAAGCTACACTTCACCTCTGTTCACCTTCGGCGAGTTTAAGGAAGGGAGTGATCCTGGAAGTGCGCGGGGTGATTCGGCGTACTTGTCTGCGGATACGAGAGTCACTATTCGCGTCGACATGCGCCGTGTGATCAGCCAGTTGAAAGAGAACGGGTATTACGAGACATCCAGCGGACAGAAAATTCATGCCGGAGAATTCAAAGGAATTTATGTGGCAGGGAATACCCCCCCCTTGACTTGGAATTTTCAGGATATTCCTAGCGAGCCGCAGTATTCGTTAGCCGATCCAGACAACGACGGAATCTACGATGTAACGATCCTTTTCAAGAAGGAGTTCTTTCCAGGGCACTCCGATACAGGTGATTCAAGTTGGACACTGAAGAAAGACCTTTCGGCTTTCCCGGCGTACAGTTCATCTTCTGTTTTAAGCGAGGCGCTATACAACAAGTCTTTGGAAGAAATGACCGAAGACCTTCGTCCCGATGGCGCATTCATGGCGGGTGCAATGTGGCCGGGAGTGTGGACGCGGGATATCAGCTACAGCAGCCTCTTATCATTGGCAATCATTGCTCCCGACGCGGTCAAGACGAGTCTTCTTGCAAAAACGAACAACAGCAGAATTATTCAGGATACCGGCACCGGCGGTTCTTGGCCAGTCTCATCGGATCGGATGATCTGGGCTTTGGCCGCGTGGGAAGTCTACAAGGTGAGCGGGGATAAGGAGTGGCTTCAAAAGGCTTATGAGATAGTGAGTAATTCCGCATCAGACGATCTCCACACTCTACTCGATCCGAGGACCGGGATGTTTCACGGCGAGTCATCTTTTCTTGACTGGAGGGAGCAGACATATCCAAGATGGATGGATCCGAAAGACATTTTCCAATCTGAGAATCTGGGTACGAATGCCGTGCATTATGAGACATATCAGGTTCTTGCTGCTATGGCTTCTGCGTTAGGGGAATCTCCAACACGTTATTTTCAGACAGCAGAGGATATTAAAGAAGGGGTGAATAAATATCTTTGGATAGCAAAAAAAGGTTATTACGGTCAGTATCTTTACGGACGAAATTTTTCCTCTTTATCACCGCGTGCCGAGTCCCTCGGTGAAGCGCTTTGTGTGATTTTCGGAATTGCCGACAGCTCGCGAGCGTACCAAGTGATTAAGAATACCCCGGTGACTGATTTTGGAATCACCTGCATTTACCCTCAGATACCGGATGTGCCGCCTTATCACAATGATGCAATATGGCCATTTGTGGAATCGTACTGGGCTTGGGCATCGGCAATGACTCACAACGTCAACTCGGTGACGCGGGCGATTAGTTCCGAGTACCGAGCCGCTGCTTTTTTCTTGTCAAATAAGGAGAATATGGTAGCAAGTACCGGCGATTTCATGGGGACTCAGATCAACTCTAGTCGACAGCTTTGGAGCGTTGCCGGGAATTTAGCTATAGTCTATAGAGTACTATTCGGGATGACCTTTTTCCCAGATTCTCTGCACTTGGCGCCGTGCATCCCCGATGGCTTTTTCGGTACTAAAACATTAACGAATTTTGTATACCGAAAATCCAGATTGACAATTTCCATTGAGGGAACGGGTGACAACGTGGATCACGTGACGATAGATGGGGTTCGCATTCCCGGTTCCTCGGTTCCCACAACTCTCGAAGGGGACCATGTAATTGTCGTGGTGATGAGAACACATACATCGGATCATGGGGATGTCAATCTGGTTAACGAATCTTTTTCGCCGAAGACACCGGATGTGACCGTCGATGTTACTAGGCTTAACTGGGAACCGGTCGAAGGTGCGGTCTCGTACAAATTGTTCAGGAACGGCGGGGCCATCGCAGAATTGAAAAATGAAGACTATGAGATTCCGAGCCAAGCCGAATATTCGGAGTATCAGGTCATGGCCATTGGCTCTGATGGGAGTGAATCTTTTTTGAGTGAACCCGTTGTCGTCGATCCAAAAGTTCCGAGAGTTACGGTTCAAGCAGAAGATACAATTGGGAGTGCGGAGCATGAACATCCTGGCCTTCGCGGCAGCGCGTACGTCCGACTTTCCGGTTCATCACTGGATTCGCTTGTTTATTTTCTCGATCTTCCAGTCAGTGGCGATTATTCTATCGACTTCAGATATGCTAATGGAAACGGGCCGATCAATACAGATAATAAGTGCGCGATCCGAACAATGGAGATTGACAACAAGAGTTTTGGTGCACTGGTATTGCCACAAAGGGGCGATGGAGACTGGCAAAGCTGGGGATACAGTAATCCAATTAATGTCGAGATGGCGAGTGGAAAGCACAGACTTGTCCTCTACTTTGACAAGCATGATAATAACATGAATGGCAGAGTGAATTCAGCTCTTCTGAGTTCATTCCGTCTAACACTGTTATCACAATATTAAACCGGCATGCCAAATCTGCCCTGTGCCGGTGATGAGGGGGTGCAAGTTAGGAAAGTTAAATTCTAATACTGTGTTAAGAGAGTTGGGAAGCATTCGAAACGGCGCATACGCATGTTGATATTCCTCAACCAATCATCAGCCTCCTCAGACCACTTCTTCAAGAGATTCGAATTGAACTGCGTTCTCATTCTATCTTTGCTCGCTCGTGTGTCAGCATTTTCTCAGGTCGATACGCTTGATGACACACCTCTCGCAAAAGTAGGCAGCTCAGCAATAGGTCGCAGTGAGTTTGTCATCAGGTATGAGAGCACTCCTGGCCCGCAGCGCCAAATCGAATCGCGGAAGGAAATTAATAAAGAGGTTTTTCTATTCTCAATGATTTCTGAAAGACTTCTGGCCGAGGAAGCCAGGCGACAAGGACTTGAAGCCGATCTAGAATATCAAGAGGCGGTGAAAGAGGTAGAGGACCCTATCGTTCGTGACGAGCTTTACCAGGAAGAGGTCCGGGAAAAAATCGTAAATACGCCCGGCGAGATCGAGGAGGCCATGGCAAAGTCGCACCTCCAGCTGAACGTCTATATAGTCTCTGCAGCAACAAAGTCCGGAGCTGATTTCCTTGAATCGCGGATCAAAGCTGGTATGAAACTGGAAGAGTTTAGCTTTGTCCATGATACGCCGGGCGAATTTGTTGGCCCCGACTCGATGACTGTTCATTGGGGAGATGACAACCAGGATATTGAAAAAGCTGCGTATGCCCTGAAGCTGGGCGAAACTTCAAAGCCTATACAATTCGGTGACGGGTGGTACATAATAAAAATTATGGGAGAGTCAATCTCTTCTGGCGGCGGGCTCAGGGAAGACGTGAATGCTAAAAAGCGTGTCGAGGAGATACTGACAAGGCGCAAGGAAGCAGTTCGAATGGTCGAGTATCTGCAAGTCGCGCTCAAAGATAAAATGGCACAGGCAAACGGGAAACTCTTTGCCGAGCTGTCGGGATCTATGTTCAACATCAATCAATGCCAAGAGAAAACTGCGGATTCCACAGGTGCATCCAAGTTTATTCTCACAGGAGAGGTGTATGACTCTCTAAGCATTTTGCTGTCTCCCGAATGGAATGATGTCTTTGTTACCTTTCCGAAGTCACAATGGACTTTAGGCAAAGCTGTTGAGAAAATATTTGGCCAGGGGTTCGGCGTTGCAGATCCGACATCGATGAAAATCAAAGTGACCTTAGATCAAGCTTTGAGAAACCTGATATACCAGGAGGAGCTTACCGAAATTGCCTACGGCAGGGATTTAGAGATGAATCCACGCGTTCAGGGAAAGATCTCAATGTGGAAGAATTTTTATCTGGCAAATTTGCTAAAAGAAAGGATTGTAGATACTGTCAAGACAACGGACACGGATGTCAAAAATTACATGGCAAATATGGTGAAAGACTCTACTCGTTTAGAGATGGTCAAGTTGAAGGAACTTATCATTCAGGATCCCGGGACGGCCTTTAACGTTTCCAACCTCCTTTCTAAACGGGAACCCTTTGAGAAAGTCGCATTGATGTTCGCTGAGGGGAGCGAGTTTGGCAACCGCGAGCGGACCGGTTACTTCACGATTTCCGAGTTAGGCGGCCTCGGGGTTTTGCTGAAGGATGTCCCCATCGGTGGATGCGCCGGTCCGGTGCATACGCACGATGGATATATTTTTGCTGAGCTTCTCGATAGAGAACATGTCTCGCCACTGACAAAGGATCCGGGCGTTGACTTGAATATGTCGGCACGTAAAAAACTTATTTCTGATAGGTTAAAATACCTGACCGACAATTACGTAGCCCAGCTTGCTGATAATTTCGGAGTTGACATTTATGCGAATAGATTGGCCGGGACACATGTGACCTCGCTTCCCATGTTGATGTTCCAGCTGCTCGGGTTTGGCGGACGAATGTTTGCCTGTCCCCTTATTGTCCCCGAGGCAAGCTGGGTTCAGTACTGGGATGTAAAAAAGCATCTATTACCTTGACTCCTTATTCGCGCCTCATGTAAGACCGTGATCAAAAATTTACAATGAATCTCAAAACAGTTCACCTCTTGTTTATTGAATTAGCAACATGTTGTATGCTTTCGCATAATTCTTTTGCCCAACCCCCTTCATATAACGGCTCTGAACAAGGACAGATTTTCAGTGAGATTCAAACCGACAAGGCTGTTTACAATTCCGGGGACACAGTCTTATTCAATATGACGTTTAATTCCGTCTTAGACAGTTGCAGTGTGCGCATCTCGTACAGTCATCTTGGCTACGTTGTGGCCCAGGATTCGGCGGCAATCTCTAGCACGAGCAAAATCGGATGGAGCTGGGTACCTCCGCACACGGATTACAGAGGATATTTTGTCGACATATTTCTCATGAAAGCCGGCGTGTTGCTGGATCACGCCAGCACCGCCGTTGATGTTTCCTCAAGTTGGAGCAGATTCCCTCGCTATGGATTCCTTTCGAGTTACCCATTTATGGATCAGACGGAAATGGATTCGGTAGTAGAAGTTTTGAATCGGTATCACATAAATGGATTGCAATTCTATGATTGGCAGTATAAACATAATATGCCGCTGAAGGGAACCCCGCAGGCTCCAGCCCCATATTGGAACGACATCGCAAACAGAATTAACTATTTCACGACAGTCTCAGGATACATCCGGGCGGCACATGCGCATTCAATGAAAGCAATGTCATATAATCTTCTGTACGGAGCATATGCAAATGCCGATCAGGATGGTGTGGTCACAGAATGGAGTTTGTACAAAGACGCAAATCACCAGACCCGCGAAGTTCTTCAGCTACCGACAGGCTGGGCGAGCAGCATTTACCTTATGGACCCTTCGAACGAACAATGGCGATCATATCTCTTCAAGCAGGAAGATAGTGCGTTTCAAGCTCTTGCATTCGATGGGTGGCATATCGATCAGCTTGGAGATTGGGGAACGATGTACAATTATGCGGGGCAACATGTCGTAGTCTCGAACTCGTTCACATCGTTTATCCAGGAGGCGAAAAGTTATCTGAACAAAGCATTTGTCATGAACGCAGTGAATCAGTACGGGCAGTCGAACATCGCCCAGGCACCCGTTGATTTTCTCTATTCGGAAGTATGGGATCCGTCTGTCAACTATACGGATCTTACTTCAATCATTAACAAAAACTATGCGTTTAGCGGCGGGCGTCTTAACACGGTGCTTGCAGCATACATGGATTACAATCTCGGAAACAATACAGGATGGTTCAGCATACCAGGCGTCTTGATGACGGATGCGATTATCTTCGCCTCTGGCGGTGCTCACATTGAATTGGGCGAGCATATGTTGTGCAAGGAGTATTTTCCCAATGGGAACCTCCAAATGCCGAATGAAATGAAACAAGAGCTCGTACACTACTACGATTTTCTCACCGCGTACGAGAATCTTTTACGAGACGGTGTGCAGGCGACTACCCTACAATTATTCACTTCTTCAGCGACACAGATCTCTTCCATCCAACAGCTTGGAGCAATTTGGTACTTTGCAAAACAGAAGGACAATCTGCAAATCCTTCAGCTGCTGAACTACATAAACGCAAACAGCCTTCAGTGGAGAGACCCGAACGGGACTCAGGCCGAACCCGACACCATCAGAAATGTTCCACTATCAATTTCGACGAAAGGTACCGTCAAGAGAGTTTGGGCGGCATCGCCCGATTTCTACGGTGGGACGGCAGTCGATCTCCCCTTTTCAGAAGACAGCGTCGGAGTTTCCTTCATTCTGCCGCAGATGAAATATTGGGATATGGTTGTGATTGAGTACGACAGCGCACTCTCAAGTACTATGAATAGAAAATCTCATGATCGAATAGGTTACACTCTCGCCCAGAATTATCCAAATCCATTTAATCCTTCAACAACAATAAGTTTCAACTTGAAGGAAGTATCCGCCGTTAAGATTGATATCTACAACCTTCTTGGACAAAGAGTGTTAGAGAATGATATAGGGCGGAAGGTTGCGGGGAGTTACAGCATTGCATTCAATATGAGTAGTTACACGAGCAGCGTCTACTTTTACAGACTAGACGCTATCGGCATCGATGGCGAAGAATTCACATCAACGAAAAAAATGTTACTGATAAAATAATATGTTACATTTTGGTTGCTTGTGTTCGTAACAAACACAAATGCCCCTGTGAATACAGGGGCTTTTTATTGGTCCAGCAATCTTATGGTCTTTCTTACCAGCTCTGACATCTGTTGCTCTATTCATCCATACCCCCGTCTCTATCGCCTGCTTCCTTTGATCCACAATGCATAATTTCTCAACTTTGTATCAGATCGGTTTTGAGGCGACAGGTCACGCCTTTGTCGATGGATCCCCTTCGTCCACTGAGTAAGTAGAAGAAACATCGATGAGCCGACGCATTGGGAGTCTCCGGGTTGAAGCTCAGAGACAGCTTGACATTGACCCCACTTTCAGGTAACATTGCGCCATCATACTGACCGAGTCCGGGGGAAGACGAGGTAGTGAGAATGAATTTGGAGAAGCCTCTGGATTTCCGGTGAACGGAATGAAAGAGGCTTTTGTGTTTGAGGTGACACAATCCGATTTCAAAGACTCCCCTTTCGTACAACCGGCGAAACTTTGCCTAAATATCCGCCGGTCCTGTCGTTCTTGCAGTAGTTTTAGCAAAAGACATGAATCTTCGCCGATACGCGACACGTTCGATGCCGTTGATTTGAGTCTTTCCATCCTAAAAGAAATGATCCAACAAAGACGGTCAGCAAGAAATCTCTCGGTTTTATCTACTATATAAGCGAGGTGAATATGGCTATTGTATGGTTTTTCATCGGGGCAGCGATGGTTATCGGACCATTTATGATCTTTCATGTACCAATGGATCCATGGCCAGGCGTTGTGGCCGCCGGAATAGGAGGAACAGTCTTTGTGTTGCTGCTGTTTTCCTTCACTATTCTCAGGACGCCGTTTACGAGGAGAATAAAATTACTCTCGTGCGCCGTTTTTGCAATTATGCTAATCGCATCATTTGTCTCCTGGAAAACGATGTATGATATGACTCATTATCAGAGAACGATACTCGCCAAAATAAGAACTGTCATTGGGGACGGTATTATAGAATCAGCCTGTTATGATGCGATGTATCCACCGTTTCGGAAATATTACGAGCAAGCTCGCTCGCCGAGGATCCCTATCGGAAAAATATTCCTTGCTGTCAACAAAGAGAGGATACACGACAAAGTATATAAATTTGATGGTGACGAGTTTATCCAATCGTCGCTTGACAACATTTCCGATTCTTCTATCACCGTACGTATGGTCGATTCGGTGGCGCGTGGAGAGGATCTGAATTTCATAAACTTTAATGGTCTAAAGGGGAGGTTGCAATTCAGGGCGGTATTGCGAGAGAAAGGAGTTCGCTATGAACGAGAAAATTGAATCTCAGGAGGGATCACGCATAAAGGAATTCTCCCCATTTTTCACTCGAGCCCTGGTTGTCACCACCGGTGCAACCTTGCTTCTTGTTTTTGGCACTTCTCCTTATCATTCACCGTTTGAAGACGCTAAAAGTTTCCTGGCCCTGCCTCAAGTCATTGCATCCGCCGTCATGGTAGGATATGCCATCGACGAGTTTTCGGGTACCACATTGCAGGATGTCATTTTCCAAACTAGACCGGGGTTACTTCTCTCCTTGATGTTAGAATTTGTCGTGCTCCCGGTTTGCCTTTTTTGTGCCTGGCGTTATTTATTTCTAAGGAAAACTGAAAAAGGGAAGGACGCGGGGAAAGCGAAAAGCCGTCTATTATTACAGTCAGTGGTCGGCATCTCGGGAATGCTTATAGCCTATTTAATCCTCGAAAATATCTTCTCGGGTTTTGTCCTTCCGAAAAGATTTGATGTGATGATCGTTGATAATACCGTCGATCAAAACCGTTCTGCTTTGATGGCTCAATTATCGCGGATTGCTTTTAAAGCCAATGAGTACTATTGTCTTCCCAAAAGCGCTGGCGGCGGTGAAAAATCATATCGGTCATGGTTGGATCCTTCGGGGAAAAATCTAATTACACTCCAGGAACTTGGAATGCCGGGTGCTACTAACGCGGGCACGTTTTCCGTTGTTCGCATTGTTAATGATACGACATTGCTGTGTAAAGCTGTCGGGACAGTTGCATTGAGTGATGGCAGTTATCCAGAATATACCATGCGCATATCGCCGGGTGGTATCACTCCGACCAAACTCAATTAATTGACGAAAGCGAGATACTCTGGTTGAAAAGTTGTTCATCGCAGGAAGGGAAATTTTTATGGAAACAATTCCTTATTCAAGGATCTTTAAAATCGATTGGCGCTGGATCGGATTGAATTTCTGTTTCTTTGTCTCTTTTCATCTGCTGCCGTCGCACATCATCTATCTTATGCGTCTCATTTCACCCCAAATGGGTGGCTTGTATCTAATTTGGATTTTTGGAGGAATAGCAGTAATAAGTTTTCTGATCGGGTATAAATCGCACAAGGTAACAATCTGGGAAACGACAATAGCGAGTGCTTTGTATGCAATTGTCCTAATGGCCGAAATCCATCAAGTGTGGGAACTAAAATTCTTCATAACCTCATATTGGGTACCATATTGGATCATAGCAATTATTGCGATTGCTACCCTCAGTGCCTGGCTTGGGGAATATGTCAAAGTGATGAAAGAGAGGAACAGAGGACAGAAAGCTTCTTAGAATATTTTCTGACAAACAACTGTCAGTAGCAGTTCTTGAAACTGTTAGCGAAACATTCTATCAAAACGGCGTTACATTTTGCTAACTCGTGCTGTCACACAATGCAAAAGCCCCTGTAAATAGAGGGGTTTTTGTCTTGTTGCTCGGTCTCAGAAGGCCGATGCTCTATCTCTGCATTCGCTTGTACTTTTTCAGAATAATTCCTAGAAAAGGCTATGCGCCAAGAGGTATGATCGTCTAGCTTATTTTAAAGAGGTTCGCGCCAGCGGAGAAACGCAATAGGTGGAGCTGCAAAGGGGATTCCCTTATAAACAAAAAGCCCATCTGTCTGAATACCCTGGACCAGTCCGGCATCTGTTTGGACCATCTGAGCACTCAGTGATGCTGACAAAAGAAAAGGAATAGACGAAGCGCGCAATTTCTTCCACAGAGCGAGCCTTCCTAAGAAACCTGACTTCGTTAATTCAAAAAGATGTTCTGATCAAATAAACGATTCCGAATGATGGTTGTCAATCTAGTTTTCCTTTCAGCATCGAATTACCAAGTCGGCAATTGGAATGTCGATATTCAGCAATTCAATACGACAAACGGTATTTTCTCGTAATTGTAAAGACGGCAAAAAACTATCTGCGAGGGGAAACGTCAGGGATGGTCTTCAAGTAGATATGTGGCCAGAAGAGAGAATTTGGTCGCGCAGTCAGAGAAAGAGAATCGGATCCTGACTGAGAAGGAACCTACCTCAACAAGCTACACTTATTCAGTCTATAATCAAGAAGCGAAAAATGGCGGATCTTTTTCCGCCATCGGAACACCGAGTACATCTGCGGAATTCCACCACGCGGAATACGCCGGATTTTTCCGGTGAATTCTCCTCAACGAAAAGGCGAATATACGAAACGGATAGGCGTGTTCGCCAACTCTTTTTGTCCGTCTCTCATTCACGGTAGCCCGGCATTAGCCTGACTGAACGTTGTGGAATAAGGACCGTTTGGTAGTGTGTCAGTTTCAGTCTTAATGCCTTTCCGGCGAAAGCCGGAACCCATTTTCTTTTCCCTGGATGCCCGCTTTTCCCGAAGGTCCAAAGGACTCCTTCGGAGGATTCCTTTGGAACGCGGGCATGACACTTATTTCTGGGTTTGATATATTCAAACTGAGACACTGTTGACCATTTGACTTATAGGTGGTTTTTTTACGATCTTTGTGGCGTAGGGTTTCCCGCAGTTCTGCCGTCCCAATATTAATCAGCATTGGATAACACTTCCGCAAAGGTTATCCGTGTAATCTCTTGCTCGTATGCAGACCGAATCGATAGAAAAATTGAGGCACATTATCGCGTTGAGCGACTTACCCGACGACCACCTTCGGTGGCTCGCAGAGCGTTTCGAGTATGCCGAATATGAGGACGGCGCGCAAATCGTCAAGAAGGGAGATCCGGCCGACGTCATGTGGTTTATCCTCGACGGGAGATTCGATTTCTACATGGATGTCAACGGAACACAGGTCTATTACTACAATTTCCAAAATGACTCTGTCACTGGCGGCACTGGAGGACTCCTTCCTTACTCGAGAATGAAGGATTCCCCGGGGTACGCTTACGCCGTCGGCAAAGTGAAGCGTTATGCACTTCATAAGAAATATTTTCAGGAACTGGAACAGCTCAACCCCGGATTTGTCCAGCGCCTTATCGGTTACATGACCGAGCGTGCGCGGTCATTCGCAACGACGCAAATGCAGCTTGAAAAAGTGAGTGCGCTGGGAAGGTTATCCGCCGGGATCGCCCATGAGCTGAATAATCCCGCCTCTGCGATCAACAGAATTTCTTCCGAACTGACCATGCGATTGAATCTCAATTATGAATTGACGGAGAAACTGCTCCGTCACAATATCAGCGCAGAATACATTCAGAGCCTTCGACGCATGGTCGCGGCAAAGCCCCTCGACGCGGACAACAAGCTCTCTGCCATGCAACGCGTGGAACGGGAGGATGAGATCACCGCATGGCTCGAACACCACGGGCTTCCTGGAAACTTGAAAGTGATCGAGCCCTTCGCGGATGCCGGCGTCACTCGCGAAGACCTTGATGCGATCCGGGGCAATGAGATCAAGGATGCGCTGACCGATCTTCTTCTCTGGTTTGAGAACTTGCTCAGTTCTCAGAGAATACTCAGAGATCTGGGGGAAGCTTCCACCCGCATCTCGAATTTGGTGGGGGCGATCAAAAGTCACGTACATATGGACCGGACGAACGAGCTGCAGCCTACCGACATCCATAAAGATATTGAAAACACGCTCACGCTTCTGGGGCATAAACTGCGCAACAAACAAATTGCGGTAATAAAAAGATTCTGCGACAATCTGCCCGCTGTCCCGGCCTACATCGGAGAACTGAACCAGGTGTGGACGAATGTCATCGACAACGCAATTTACGCGCTCGACAAGAACGGCGAACTTACTGTTGAAACATCATGCGACAGCAAGAGCGTCAACGTGAAAATCATCGACAACGGGACTGGGATTCCACCAGAGATCGTGTCACGGATCTTTGACCCCTTCTTCACGACAAAGAAGGTCGGAGAGGGGACGGGCATCGGCCTTGACCTCGTGAACAGAATCATCAAACGACACAGCGGAGAAATAAAGGTGACCTCCAAACCGGGCAGGACAGAGTTTCTCATCTGTCTTCCCATTACACAACATCGCCAATCATAAATCAATGAAACATCCATTCATCGTTATCGTTGACGACGACGAGCATGTCCTACGGGCAATTCAGCGCGATATGAGAATCAAATATCGCGATGACTATCGCATCAGCGCCACTACGTCTGCCAGGGAGGCGCTCGAGCTTGTTAAGGATCTAAAGCTGAAGAATGAAACAGTCGCACTGTTTGTCTCCGACCAACGAATGCCTGAAATGGAAGGGATTGATTTTCTGACAGAAGCAAAGGCACTTTACCCCGATGCGAAAATGGTTTTGCTCACGGCGTACTCCGACATCGAGGCTGCAATCCGGGCAATCAACGACGTCAAACTCGACTTTTATCTGCTTAAGCCTTGGAATCCCCCCGAGGAAAAACTGTATCCGGTCGTGAACGATCTGCTGGACGAATGGCAAGCCATCTACAAGCCAGACCATGAGGGGATCCGGATCATCGGTTTCCAGTGGTCGCCCAAGTCTCATCGCCTCAAAGAATTTCTCTCCGGAAATCTCATCCCGTTTTTATGGATGGATGTTGAAAGCAATGCGGATGCCGAACAGTATCTGAAAAGCGCAAATATGACACGAGCGAATTTGCCGTTGGTGCTGCTGAAAGACGGCGCATGGATGAGTGATCCGTCGTTGCCGGACCTCGCCTCTCGCATCGGACTTCAGCGAACTGCATCTCATGAAACGTACGATGTGCTCATCATCGGTGCCGGTCCTGCAGGGTTGGCGGCGTCGGTGTACGGCTCCTGCGAGGGGTTGAAAACGCTTCTGATCGAAAAGAACAACCCCGGCGGTCAGGCAAGCAGCAGCTCGCGCATTGAGAATTATCTCGGTTTTCCGTCGGGTCTTTCAGGATCCGATTTCACCCGCAGGGCGTTAGCACAAACGCGCCGCTTCGGGACAGAAATTCTCACGCCGAAGGAGGTGAAAAACGTCCGGCTTCAGGACGGGTATAAAATTGTTGAAATGACCGACGGTTCAGAGGTTCACACGAAAACCATCGTCATTGCCACGGGTGTAGAATACCGTAAGCTCAATATTCCGGGGCTCGATAATTTCACGGGGGCGGGTGTCTATTACGGGTCTGCTTCCGTGGAGGCGCACGCGTGCAAGGATGAGGTTGTATATATCGTTGGCGGCGGAAATTCCGCCTGCCAGGCAGCGATGCACATCTGCAAGTTTGCGAAAGAGGTGAACATGCTGATCAGGCGAGAGTCGATAAAAAATACCGCGTCAAGTTATCTTGCTCAAAATATCAGCACAACTCCGAACATCAACGTTCTTCCTCAAACAGAAATTGCTTCGGTCGAAGGGGACAAAGTATTAGAGAAAATTACGCTACGAAATTCCGTAACAGGCGAAGAAAAGAGAGTGTCCGCAAAAGCGCTTTTCATTTATATCGGGGCAAAACCCGGCACAGCGTGGCTGGACCGTCTTGTCGTAAAAGATGATAAGGGCTTCATTGTCACGGGCAGCACCCTGATAAATGAACCGTCATTTCATACCCTTTGGAAATTAGCCAGAGAACCATTTATGCCTGAAACAAGTGTTCCCGGAATCTTCGCTTCGGGGGATGTGCGATCTGGAGCTTTAACAGGCATCTCTTCGGCGGTGGGAGAAGGCTCTATGGCAATTCGGTTTGTGCGTAAATATTTGGGGGAAATGTAGAACGTATCTGTAGAATCGCGGCCTGACTCAACTTCAAGATCTAGCACTAGCGTGCCCGCGCGAATCGAATCGCGAAGGGATTCCTTTGGGACGTGCAGCCCCCGCCTCTGACAAATGATGATCGATCCGCCCCTTCAATAACAGCAGCGACTAAGCATACAGGCCAGCGGCATCCGTAATTACGTCCCACCTTTTTTCGATCCATTGCGCCGTGGCTTGATTTTAATCCCTACAAGATTCCCTTCGCCTGTAGCCATGCCCTGAGAGCATCTGGCCATGTTATGTTCGTCCCCGTACCCCTTCCAAGTCCGAATCCATGTCCTCCCGATTCGTACATGTGCAGTTCGCAAGGAATCCCATATTTGTTAAGGGCGAGAAAATAGGCAATGCTGTTTTGAACTGGAACCGTCTTATCATCGGCAGCCTGAACGATGAATGCCGGCGGAGTATCTTTGGACACACATTGATCTGCGGAAAAGTAGCGTATTGTTTCCATTGACGGAGCCGGGCCGAGGAGATTGACGTTTGAACCCCGGTGTGTAATGGTGCTGTCCATGGAAATGACCGGATAGACCAGTACTGAAAAATCAGGACGCGCACTGGTCGTGTCGCCGTGTTGATACACCGTATCGGCAAAATGTGTGGACACCGTCGCTGCAAGATGTCCTCCCGCTGAAAAGCCCATGATCCCGATTTTATGCGGGTCGATATTCCATTCTTTCGCGTGTCGTCGTACGATCCGAATTGCCTCCTGCCCGTCCTGCAATGGCCCGATACTTTTATCTACCATAATTGCATCGCTCGGCAAACGATAGGTGAGGACAAACGCTGAGATACCGAAAGAGTTCAACCTCGCTGCAACGAGAGTTCCTTCGGGGTAGATCGCGAGCCACGAATAGCCTCCTCCAGGACAGATCACGATGGCAACTCCTGTTGCCTTGTCGGCTGGAGCCGGATAAAAATCGAGCGTTGGGTCTGTGACTTTGGTAAGGCGGGGCTTGTTCTTATCAATATATATCGTCTCTGATTTATATGATGGATTTTCAATCGCCCCCGGAATGCTTCCCTCCCATACTCGAATTTTTTTCTGCTGACAAAGCAGAGATGTGCTGAATATAAGTAGAAGTAGAACTACCAGCAGTGTCTGTCGTTTATAATTGAATGATTGCATTCTTGCCTCCAGTTCGAAAAGACTCATGGCTTTGTAGCGTGATCTGCCCCAGTTTATATGCCAATGCAAAGTTAATAAAATTCTTCGGGCATTTGCAAGGTGAGATGAATAGATGTGGTTGTGCATTTCGAATGCTAAGATAGGTTCTCTGCACACGGCTAAGGAGCCAGCTGCGTCTATTGCCCCTTTGCGGTTTTCATTTAACCGCAACGGACGCGGAGGACGCCATGCCCCGCAAAACGGACCAGTGCTTGTTATGGATTCCGATTGACAATTCCTAAAAATAGACCCATATTGCTTCAGTTTTATTGATCCCAGCCCCAACGGGGACCGCGTGTGCCGAAAATAGAGAGTGATGAGGAGTGAGAAGTCACTGATGGGGAAAGCTGGCAGAGGCCTCTTTTTTTCACCCCCCATGGATTCAATCTCGTGAAAATTATGGTGGGCGATCGTGCGCAAAGATAATCAACGGAATTTTTAGGAGGAACCATGGAAATGGAAGATCTGAACCTGGAGAATGTAGCACCGCCGGATCAAAAGACGATTTTGTACGAGTTCACGAAGGCTCAGAATGCAACCGTCCAATTTCTTACAGGACGGATGAAAATCATCGGACTCATGTATATCGCTTGCGCTGCAATCGCAGCATTTGCGGGGATCGACTCCGCCCTGAACGCATCCCTGATGTCGATCGGTTTTTTCTCTATGGTTGTTTTTTTTGGTTTTGTAGGATGGTGGACGTACGAGGGTTCAATCTCGATGGAGGCAATTGTCAGGTCGAAGGGGAACGATGTCATGCAGCTGATGGCCGTGTTCGACAATCTGCGTAAGATCTACGAGGGGACCTTCCGGCTACTCATCGGAGTGCTCGGAGTGTGGCTGTTGGGAATACTCATTGCTGTTATTCTGTTAGCATAAAGAGCCGACCGTTCCGACGGCACACTATATGCATTGACCTGCCCCTGTTTATATGCCTATCTTTAGAGTTGCGACATTATGCTTGCACGTTTATTCAGAGTCCCGCATTGCCGCCGAACGCCGCTCAACATGAGAAACATTTCGTAATTAAGAAATTCGACGAGTTGAATTCCATAAGGAAAATCCAATGAAAGACAACAGTCAGAATCTCTATATTTCTGTTGAGTCGTTACGAAATCGCATAACGAGCCGGCTCATCCCCCTACTTTTCGCTGCTCTTCTGATTACCATGTGCCTTTCCTTTGCGAGAATTCCCATCATTGGGTTTCACGCTTTTATGGTGTTGCAAGTTTTCATGCTGAGCGCGACTACGGTTCTTTATATGGGAAGAAAGCGAATTCGACCAGATGCCTCCGCATTAGTGATGGTAGTGATATTATCTCTGCTTCTCATTTCTGGCGTGGCAACTCTAGGCCTTCTATCGGCAGCATTTGTTCTAGGGCCCATAATTTCTCTCTATTTAATGCTCCTGGGCCACCGAAGGTCCGCATATGTAAGCATGATTCTCATTCTTGTCTACCTTTCCGCAATGGCCGTTCTCTTTGTCTCTGGATTGATCGTATCTGCGGCACCTCCCGACATATATGTGCGATCATCCGTCGGTTGGATGATTATGATTGCCGCTGTCGGCGGGACCTCAATTGCCTTCGTCGCCCCCCTTGAACTGGTGCCGGGAGTCTTAGAGGGAAGCGAAGAACGGTTCCGTCTTGCATTCGAAAACGCCAATGTGGGAATTTGTCTTACCGGAATCGAAGGCCGCTTGCTAAAAGTGAATGCTATGATGTCCGAAATGCTGGGCTATTCCCGTGAAGAGCTTGAGCAATTGAATGTCCGAGATATAACACATAAGGATGATTTGGAAGAAAGTCTTAATTTCATCAATCAGGCCCCGGCGGGGGGAAGAGCGGAGATCAATTTCGAAAAGCGCTACATTCATAAGAGGGGGGATGTCATATGGGCGAATGTATCTAGTTCCCTTATCCTCGGGTCTCGAGATAATCCTCGGTATTTCATCACTCATATCCAGGACATTACCGAGCGCAAGCGTGCAGAGGAAGCACTGCGGGAAAGCGAAGCGAAACTTCGTGCAATGTTTGAAAGCTCCAAAGACGCCATCGGTGTTTCAAAGAAGGGAGTGCATATTTACGCCAATCCTTCCTATCTTAAATTATTTGGTTTTGAGAACAATGAAAGCATTATAGATACTTCAATCATCGACAGCATCGCACCGAGCCATCGTGAACAGTTGATGGAATATGTAGAACGGAGGTTCGCAGGAATGCCGGTTCCAAAGTTCTATGAAGCACGTGGGATGAAAGTCGATGGCACTGAATTCGATGCAGAGTTCAATGTTTCAACGTATGAGTTACACGGCGAACTCTATTCACTTGCAATAATTCGCGACATCACCGAGCGCAAGAGGGGAGAGGAAGCCCTCAACCAGTCAATGGAGCAATTGCATGCCCTCACAATGCGGCTGGAGAACATACGAGAAGAAGAGCGCAAGTCTGTATCTCGAGAAGTGCATGACGAACTCGGTCAGACGCTTACTGCACTCAGGATGGACCTCATGTCGTTGAAGAAAATGGGAGCTACGAACGCAAATGCGATAGAGGCAAAGTTGCAGTCTATGCTTGACTTGACCACGAATGCCATTAAGTCCGTACAGGACATCTCGGCCAGATTGCGCCCCGGTATGCTGGACGATCTTGGCCTCGTTTCCGCTATTGAGTGGCAGACCGAAGAGTTTGAAAAACGCAGCGGTATTTCCTGCACGCTTCGGCTGCCCGACCACGACCTCGAAGTTGATAATGAACGCTCGACGGTTCTTTTTCGTATCCTCCAGGAAACGCTCACCAATGTCGCACGCCATGCCCACGCGGAGCATATAACGGTAGGTCTTCTCGTTTCGAAAGATGAAATTGTAATGAATATTCATGATGATGGAATCGGCATATCGGATGAGTCGGTGAGAAATCCGAAATCGCTAGGCCTCCTGGGAATACGAGAAAGGTTGCATCCGTTCCAAGGATCTTGTTCCATTCAGCGCGGAATGGATGGGGGAACAGAAGTTCGCGTTCAACTTCCAATTAGGACATCATAGGAGATTCGAATATGGTGCGAGTACTCATCGTCGACGACCACCCCATTGTCCGCCACGGTCTTAAATCAGAGCTCGCACGAGCTTCAGATGTCAAAGTGGTAGATGAGGCCGGAGATGGGAGTGAAGCCATCACCAAAGCGCGTTCCCTTAAGCCAGATCTTGTGCTGCTCGACATCGCATTGCCGGGGAAAAATGGATTAGAGGTCTTAAAGCAACTTCGCACGGAAATGCCGCACATTCGCGTTCTCATCCTCAGTACTTACCCGGAGAAGCAGTATGCCGTACGCTGTCTGAAAAATGGCGCCCAGGGCTACCTCACCAAAGAGAGCGCCTCTGAAGAACTTTTATCTGCAATTCGAAAAGTGATGAGGGGAGGGAAATATGTCAGCGCTTCTCTTGCCGACCTGTTGGCATCAGAGATCGGCTCCGAGGGATCGCATATGCCTCACGAAATTCTTTCGGACAGGGAATTCCACGTTCTCTGTCTGTTAGGAGAAGGGAAAACAGTGTCACAAATTGCCTCTATCCTCTCCTTAAGCCTCTCAACCATTAACACTTACAGAGCTCACATTCTCAAGAAAATGAATCTTGAGAACACTGCTCAGATAATTCGGTATGTTGTCGACAACAATTTGTCCGACGTCGCCGAGTAGATCTCCATCCACATACTCCATTCTATTTCTAATAATCATCCCCAAGCCATCGTATTTTCTGCGATAGAAGATCTGAATTTTGTGCGATTTCGTCGGTATCGGAAAGTCACGATATTAAACGAGAAAGGAATGGAATAGGCACTATGTTAAATATCGTTGTTGTTTATGAATCTCTTTACGTTGGCGGGAGCATTATTCAATACTTATCTCAATTGAAGAACCTTGCAATCGTCGGTCAATCGCGCGAGGCGGCGGATGCCGTGCAAATGATCGGTGCGGTGCGGCCCCATGTCGTTATTATCGATGCCGAGTTGAAGGATGGTTTGGGCTTGGAGGTGCTTCAGCGAACAAAACAATTCGAACTACCCCCAGTAGTTTTTATGACCGCTGCCTCGCTGTACTCACAGTACCGCCGTGAGTGCATGAGACAAGGTGCTGATTATTATTTCCAGCTTCCTGACGAGATTGAAGGCCTGGTAAATACACTCTCCCAGCTCGCTTCATTGTTTTCCACAGCCGACAAAGAGACAACATCTGAGGCCGAAAATCAGAAGAAGAACCAAGAAGGAATATTCTAATGAAGGATGAAAGTCAAAATATCAACATCTCGATCGAGTCATTACGAAATCGTATTACGGGCCGACTCATCCCGCTTCTTTTCATTGCTCTTCTGGTTAACATGGTACTCTCTCTTGCCAGAATTCCAACCATAGGATTTCGACCTTTTATGTTGCTGCACTTCCTTTTTTTGAGCATGAGTGCGATCCTCTATTTTATAAGAAAGCATATTCGCCCTGAAATTTCCGCTCTTTTGATGATAGGAATCCTTTTGTCACTGCTCATTGCAGGAGTCGCAAGTTTAGGTCTTCTCTCGACAACATTTGTTTTGGGACCAATAATTGCTCTGTATTTGATGCTTCTCGGCCACCGAAAAGCTGCATACATATGTATCGCCGTCATCCTCATCTATCTCTCGGTGATGGCTGTTCTTTTCGTGACAGGAACATTGTCGTCTGTGGCAATTCCAAACTTGTACTCGCAATCATCCACTGCATGGGTGCTTATGCTCCTTGTTGTCGGCTCGGTCTCGGTTGCCGCCGTTTCTCCGTTTGAATTGGTACATGGCGCTTTGCAGGAAAGCGAGAATCGATCTCGCGTTCTCTCGGAAATGGCTTTTGAGGGAATCATGATCCACGACAAGGGCGTTATTTTAGATGCGAACCAAGCCTTCGCAGAGCTCTTTGGTTTTCGCCGGCCCGAGGATTTGATTGGATTAAACGGCTTTGAGGTGCTCCCATTCACATCAGGGTCGCTGGAACGCCTCAAGAAAAGTAGCGGGTCGAATTCGAGGGACGTTATTGAAATTTCGGTGATGAGACCAGACGGAGTAATTTGCTTTGCGGAGACGCAAGGCAGAGAGTTAGTCACCAAGGGAGGGAATCTAAGGGTTGTCTCAATGCGAGATATCACCGAACGCAAGCGTGCAGATCAAGAACGCCAAGCCATGTACGAGATTGTTGAAGGTGTGACTACCAGTGCAAATCTTGACGAACTTTTTAAATTGATACATCGCTCGCTTGGAAAAGTGTTGTACGCAGAAAACTGTTTCGTCGCACTGTATGATTCGAATACAAGGCTTTTCAATTTTCCATACTTTGTCGATAAATTCGATTCAACTCCCGAGCCGGCTGCGCTGCTGAAGAGCTGCACTTCGTATGTATTCCGTACCGGTAAACCGCATCTCATCCCACAAGCAGTATTCGACCGGCTCGTGGAACAAGCTGAACTCGAGTTGGTTGGATCGCCTTCGCCCTCCTGGATAGGCGTACCATTACAAACTCCATCTAAAACGATCGGCGTTCTGGTGTTACAGCACTATGAAAAGGAGAACATCTATTCAGAGCGTGACCTCAATTTTCTCGCTACAGTTGGAAACGAGGTGGCCCTTGTCATTGAACGCAAGCTAGCTGAAGAGGCGTTGCGCGAAAGTGAGGAACGAATGAGGGCTATAGTTGAAGGAACACCCCACCTTTTCTTCTATACGCAAGATGCCGAAGCAAACACTACCTATGTATCTCCGACAGTAGAACATATCACGGGGTACAAAGCCGATAGTTGGGTTAAAAAGAAAGATTGGTATGTCACTGATGCAAAAATTAACCAATCTGCAAAAGAGAAAACCTACGCTCATCTACAGGGAGAGATCGCTAATGAGCCCACATTGCTTGAAGTCCGTCATGCGGACGGAGATCTAATTCTCCTCGAAGCATATGAATATCCGATTATACAGAATGGAAAAGTCGTTGGTCTGCAAGGAGTCGCTCACAATATTACTGAACGGAAGCGCACCGAGGATTCGCTGCGCGAGAGCGAGGCACGTTTTCGACAGCTTGCTGAAGCGGCGGTGGAGGGAATCGCGATCTCGGAAAGGGGAATTTTCGTCGATGGAAACGTACGTCTTGGAGAAATGCTGGGCTACACAATAGGAGAAATGGTCGGAAGGCAGGTCGCAGATTTCATTGCCCCAGATTCTCGATCTTTGGTGCTGAAACATATGGGCGAAAACTACGAAGGACCGTATGAACACCGCCTCCTTCGCAAGGATGGTTCCGCGTTCGTCGTGGAATCTCACGCCCGGATGATGACATGGGGAGGGAGGTTGATGCGCGTTACCGTGCTTCTTGACGTGAGCGAACGTAAGCGCGCGGAAGAGCAATTGCAAAAACTCTCTCTTGCCGTTGGCCAAAGCCCCGCTTCGATCGTCATCACAGACACAAAGGGGAACATTGAATATATCAATCCCAAATTTTCACAGGTTACTGGTTATACTCTGGAAGAAGTCATGGGAAAGAACCCGCGAATTTTGAAGTCCGGCGAGACTTCATCGGAAGAGTATAAGAAAATGTGGGAGGTGCTCACTTCAGGCGAGGCATGGCGGGGTGAATTTCACAACAAAAGAAAGAACGGTGAATTATTTTGGGAGATCGCCTCGATCTCGCCCGTTAAGAATGGAGACAATGTCATTACCAATTTCGTTGCGGTAAAAGAAGATATCACCGAGCGTAAAAAGCTAGAGGAGCATTTCCGGCAATCGCAGAAAATGGAGAGCATTGGTACACTCGCAGGGGGTATCGCGCACGACTTCAACAATATTCTCGGCATTATTTTAGGTCACTCAGCCCTCCTAAAACGATTCAAGGAAGATCCACAGAACCTCTCCCGGAGCATCGATGCAATAACGAAGGCAACGCAGAGAGGTGCCGGGTTGGTTAGACAACTTCTCACCTTCGCGCGAAAGACGGAAGCTCTCTTTGAAACCGTGAGCGTTAACGACATTATCATTGAAGTCAACAATCTTCTGAAAGAGACTTTTCCCAAAACCATCACCGTTTCAACATCTCTCCAGCAGGATTTACCTGCGATCGTTTCTGATGCCGGTCAGATTCATCAAGTGTTATTAAACCTCTGTGTGAATGCGCGCGATGCAATGCCAAAAGGGGGAACACTCTTCATCTCAACCAGAATTGCGGAGAGCGAGGAGGTAGGTTCGCGATTCCCCAACGCGATTGCCCGGCAGTATGTTCAGATTGAGATCGCCGATAACGGAATTGGTATGGATGAAACTACTCGCCAGAGAATCTTTGAGCCTTTTTTTACAACAAAAGGCCGGGGAAAAGGTACTGGCTTAGGTCTCGCTGTGGTGTTCGGTATCGTTGAACATAACAACGGTTTCATTGATGTCCGCAGCACTCCAGGGGAAGGAACGAGATTCACAGTCTATCTCCCGATACCGGAGCGTGCAGTGGAAATATATCAACAAGCTAAAAAAAAGGCTGAAGAGGTAGTCGGAGGGACGGAGACTATTCTGGTGATCGAAGACGAAGAGATGCTCAAAAATCTCGCAAAATCTATTCTTGCTTCCAAGGGTTATACAGTGCTGACAGCTGAAGACGGTTTGCGCGGAGTGGAACTCTATCAAAGCCATCAAAAAGAAATAGCCGTCGTTCTCACTGACATAGGGCTTCCCTCTCTTAGCGGCGGGGACGTGCTTAAAAAAATTCGAGAGATGAACCCAAAAGCGAAAGTCATCCTGGCGAGCGGCTTCATTGACCCCGAATCGAAGTCGGAGATGTACAAATCCGGAGCGAAGGACTTCATTCAGAAGCCGTATTTACCCGACGAAGTCTTGCAGAAAATACGAGAAGTCATCGACAATGATCAGCCGTAAGAAATAGCGATTCGCACAGCAGGCCCAATCGCGAGCTTCCGACCATTGAAATAGACCAACTGCAATGGTATTGCAGTGAACAGTAGAATCATGAGGGATGGACGGGAAGACGGACCCGGCAGTTGCTATTCCGTTCACGCTCCAAATTAAGATTTTTTCTTTTCAGGAAAAATGTCGGGATAGAGTTTGCTTGCACAATCGGGACAGATGCCGTGTGAGAACTTCGCTTCTGAGTGTTGCGAGAGGTACGCTTCAAGTAGATTCCAATATCCTTTGTCGTCCCGGATCTTTTTGCAACTGGCACAGATCGGAATCAACCCCCCAAGGACTTTGATACTGGCCAGTGATTCCTCAACTTTTTGTTTGAGAATTTTTTCTCTTTGTAGGAGCTGCCAAACCCTGGCCCGATAAATCGCAAAAGCGAGACCGTATAAGAATAACAAACCGATGACATAGAACCACCTCGCCTGGTAAAAATGAGGTGCGATCTCAAACTCAAAGGAGGCGCCTTGGAGATTCCATATAGCGTTATTGTTACATGCGATGACTCTAAAAGTGTACTGCCCCGGCGGGATATTTGTATAAAGGGCAGTTCGTCGCGTTCCCGCTTCCTTCCAGTCGTTATCGTAGCCGATTAACATGTACCGAAACTTCACTTTTTCCGGTGCGGTGTAACTCAACCCCGCATACTGGAATTCCAGTTCCCCTTTGCCAGCCGGAGCGGATGCGCGCAGAGTTGAAACGTATGACTTCCTGTCAATAATTGCATCCTCGATTACTACCGGAGGCGGTATAGAGTTCGTTTGCAGCTCACTCGGATTAATGACGACGATGCCTTTCGCAGTGGGAAAAATAAGTTTGCCATCGTGCATTTTACACCCTGCCGGCTGAGAATTACCGTTGCATTCGCTTGTTATCATTCCATCTGAGATTCCGTACGACGAACAAGTAACGGAAGCGATTTTCCCATCAGCAAAATCATTCAATTGCTGTTTATCGACCCGAAAGATTCCCTTATTACAACTCATCCAGAAATTATGCTGCCCGTCTTCCAAAATTTGGAAAACAGCGTCATCAAAAAGCCCGACGTTGCTCGTAATATGAGCAAACGTATGGTTCTTGAGACGATAGAGTCCTCCTCCATAAGTACCAATCCACATTGTCTTGTCATCGTCTTCATAGAAAGCGTATACCGGATCGGTGGGACAACTGTCGGCAGGATCAAATGTTGGGGTTGTATTCTTGTCCCAGCGAATCATTCCGCCATTGTGCCCGATCCATATACTCCCATTTCGATCACGAAACATTGCTCGAATCACGGTGTTTGTTAAGCCGGGTATCTTGACAGGCGTAAATCTGCCGTTCCAGTATTTATCGACAGTGCCCAGAGTCGTTCCAATCCAGACCGATCCGTCTGGTACTGCCAAAAGTGTTCTAATATAATCGAATGATAGCCCATCCCGCGTTGTAAAAATTTTGAGCCCGCCATCGTCGTATCGTGCTAACCCCGATGAGGTTCCGAGCCAAACTGCACCCCTGGCGTCTTGAACAATAGTGCGAACCATGTCCGCAGGCAAGCCGTTGGACGCATTGAAATTCGTCACCGAGTTTGCCGAGATGCGCGTCGCGCCTCCGCTAATCGTACCAATCCATAGGCTGCCGTCTGCGGCTTCGTATGTCGACACCGGGTTTTCTTGGACAAATCCATTTCGAACAGTGATATGTGCAAAATTCCCCTCCCAAAGCCGGTTAATGCCGTCGTTAGATGTACCAACCCAGAGATTCCCTTCCCGGTCTCTCATAATAGAGAAGACAAAATCACTGGAGAGCCCATCTTTGTGACGGACCGAAGTGAACTTACCAGAGGAAATACGCGTGATTCCTCCGAACTCTGTGCCGATCCATAGATCTGCTTTTTGATCTTCCACGACACATTGAATGGAATTGTCAGATAGTCCGTCGTTTTTACGGTACACCCTGACCTTATTTCCTCTCACTTGTGTCAAGCCGTTTGCGGTACCAATCCAGATTGAACTATCTAGACTTGCGCATATACTGGTGACATCCTTACTCGGCAGACCTTGCAGCGAGTTCGGATACATAAATTTGCCATTCTTCATTAACGTAACGCCGGCATTAGTACCGATCCAAAGCTTTTCCTCCATGTCTTCCGCAATCGAGGAGATGGAGTTGCTGGGAAGTCCTTCGTTAACCGTGTATTGTTGAAATTGACCCTCAACGAAACTGAACAATCCATCCGTCATCGACCCGACCCATACCACGCCATCTCGATCCTTGAAAAGTGTCTGAATCCGTGTCTTCATAAGTTTTTCGGAGAACGAACTGAATTGACCATCCTTCAACCGTACGGCCCCTTCGTATGTCCCGATCAGTAGGGAACCATCGTTAAGCTCCAGAAGAGAAGTAACGTTGTTGTGGGGCATGGCCGGTGTGTTCTTCTTGTCAAAGATGCTGAACTGTGCCCCATCAAAGCGGACAAGGCCTTCTTCGGTTCCGAACCAAATAAAACCGTCGTGCGTTTGGATGATCGTGCGAACGGTACTTTGCGGCAGCCCTTCTGCAACAGACCAAGAGTGAATTGAAAACCGCGTAAGATATTTTTGTGGAATCCCCCCTTGATCTATATTGGTCGCACGCGCAATACCGGATGGAAAAGGTTGGACCCAGAGAGATAAAATCACTGCACTAATCCAGCATCCATGACACATATCCCTGACCGCGGCTTTCGTTGAATATGGATACATACGGCCAATCTCTTTTTGGATAATAATCGACGGTCACGGCACCGGCGCACCCGTGCCATACCTTGATCCGAAAACCACGCCAACCTTACAAAAGAAGAATGATCTATGGAAAGGACCCGAGGCGAATGTACGAGGTCCCTGCTGATTTTCTACACCGTTGTTTTGTTAAGACCTACGTTACAATATATATAATTACTATTTATGTCCAAAAGTTCAGAGCGACATAATTTGAATAAAAAATTGTCATGCCTGCGCGCCTTTGGCATGCGGGAATGACAAACTGAGCCAGCACCGAGGCTCTTGAGAGGTTGACATTCAGTGCTTTTACAAGTAACATTGCAATTACATACTAACCAAGTCCGGGGAAGACGATAGTACGGATGACTATTTGACGAAATCAGTTACTTCTGAAGAGGGTATCGCTGCGATAGAGATGCGACTAACGAGAAAAAAATCTCTGCAAAAGTATTACGAATCGCGATTTGAGGAGATCAAAGCGCATCTTGTGAAGTTTTTTCCCCATGAAATTCGAACTCCGCTCACCGGCATACTTGGATGCGCTGAGATCTTAAAAGAAGATGGCGATTTGCCTGCCGAGGAAGTGAAAAAGATAGGGGCGGCGATCTATAAATCGGGGCAGCAGCTGCGTCGTTTATTGGAAAACGTGATTCTATTAGGAGAATTACAATCCTGGATGAATGATCGAAATGCTGTCGCAACAATGCGCCGGGATTCAATATCATCGCTGCTTGAGGTCATCCGGTCGGCCGCAGAACGGGAAGCTGAGATACAGAAGCGGACCGATTCAATCAGCATTGAAGTCGACGACTCACTCGTCCAAATATCATCCATGCATCTAACAAAGATCATGGAAGAGGTAATTAACAATGCATTGAAATTCTCAGACCCGGGATCAAAAATATATATTTCGAGTGAGAAAAATGATGTTAAGGTAGCAATAACGATACGAGATGAAGGCCGCGGTATGACTATCGGACAAATCGATAAAATTGCAGCTATCCAGCAATTTGAAGCCTCTCATCATGATCAGCAGGGAGCGGGGATTGGTTTGACCATTGCAAAAACCCTTACGGAACTCTATGGAGGGAGTCTCACGATTGAAAGTACAGAAAAGAAAGGCACAACCGTAAAGATAAAGTTATTGAAACTAATGAACGCGTAGGTATGCACGTTGCTGTCGGCTTAGCTTCATCCGGTCAGAAGCGACACTACACGATTCAAAAACTCAATCCTAGCGAGAAGTTGAAAACCGTGGGCAATTGGTACACCACACTTCCCGTGACGTTGTTGATATAAAAGACGTTCTTCTTGTCAAGGACATTAATCAACGTCCCCTGAATGTTAAGCTGCGTCCAGGTCAGATTCATATCGTAGGTTGCGCTAAGGTCGAGGCTTTCATATCCCGGCAGGCGGGCAGAATTTACTTTGCCGAAGAGTGCCTGAGCATATAACGCCTGATTAATATAAGCCTGTGTATTGGCAGGATCGACTTGAACGACGCCGAAGTATCCGTTAATAGGAGTGTACGGCAGACCGCTGGCCAGTTTCAACCGTCCCCTGAGCCAAAGATTTTTTAACGGTTCGAAGCCGGAAGAAATGTTTATTTGATTCCGAACGTCGTAACGGGGGAAATATGTTATTCCGTTAAACGTCCGCGTGGTCCTGCTGTAAGAATATCCCACCTGAAGGTATAAATTTTCGCCCGCATCATACTTGAAACTCACATCGGCACCATAAGCAGCTCCCGATCCGAAGAGAAAATCGGGTTCGGAATCGTACACTTTGTCAAGATTGACAGCTGCAAGGTTGTTGAGACTTTTATAGTAGAGTTCCACCTTGGCCGACGTCAAATTATCCGGCTCGAGCTTGCATCCCAGGACGTATTGATTCGATTCTTCGTCTCCATTGTTTTCAGGAAGGGGTGCAATGACGTCAAACGGAGTGAACACAAGATTTTCGTCGTTCAAATCCATGACGTTTTGATGATAGACTCCGTAGTTTGCATAGAGAGCAACCTGGTCTGCAGGTTTGTATGAGAATGTAAACCTGGGTTCCGGAACGTGACCGCCCGCAGCGCCTGCAAGCCACTCGAATGTTCTTTGAAGGTCGGCGCGCAGGCCAAGCTCAAAAGAGAACTTCCCTTGAGGGTTGAACATGTACTTTGTCCATACCTGCGGTTCTATAACTGGAACATACTCTTGAATCGTGCCGCCGTATTTATTGGTGAAAGTATAATTATAGGTGGGAAAATCAAAAAGAAGTCCGAGGTCGAACCGATCCCTTGATGAAGTGTAAGAAGTCACATCGGCGTACAGCGATGGAGTAGAAATCTGGTCCAACTGATAGCCTAAATCTTCCGACTGTTTAGGGAGCTGCTCCGCACGATAGGTTGAATACGAAATCGAGAATTTTAAATCGAATTGATCACCGACGATGAAGCTTCCCGACACAGCACCCGAGTTGTTGCTCCATGTAAAATCCGGCTCAGTCGCGCTCTGCTGACGGATGCGGTCGGCACTCGTTAAAAATTCTGCACTGATGTACCCTTCACCTGGAAAGTCAATTGTGGCTTTCGCAAATCCGTCATCGTAATCGAAAGGCAAACCGAGTGAATAAAATTTCTGGAGCGCATTTTCAAAAAGCGGCCGTCGATAAAATGCGACAAAGCTGCTGTTTCCATCGGAGAAAAGGGGCCCGGTCACCATTGCATCGGTCGATAACAAGTCCAAGGTTCCCTTCGCCTTAAATTGATTCTTGTCCCCGTCAATTGTCTGAATATCAAAGACAGACGATAACCGACCGCCGTATTCCGCCTGGAAACCGCCGACACTAAAGTCCGCTACCTTGACGATCATGGGGTCGACAAAACTCAAGAGTCCGAACGCATGGGATACGTTGTATACTTGCATCTGGTCCAGCAAGACGAGGTTCTCATCCGGCCCGCCCCCCCTTACGTAATACTGGCTCGAGATACCGCTGGTGGTTACGACTCCCGGGAGCTGCGTGACGTATTGAACCACATCATTCCTGAACATTCCCACATTGTTTTGAAGTTGACTGGGGGTGATAATTGTGCTGCCTGCGGTAGCCGGGAGGGTTTTCGCAATCACTTCGACCGTCGGGAGCGCCATGGGAGATTCCGGGATTTTCAGAACCATGATAATGCTCTGCTCGCCTTTGTACGGTACGGCGAATTCTTTGGACTGAAACCCTATTGCCGACGCACGCAATTTTGTGTCATTGGGGACTACGTATCGGAGAATAAAATAACCGTTCACATCTGCGACTGTGCCGGCGGGTGTACCTACGACGGCAACAGACGCGTAGGGAATCCGCTCGCCGCTGGCGCTGTCAACGACCGAACCCGTAATGGTGACGGTCTTATCCTGTGCGAAAAGGGATGATGCGACGAATAGAATGGTTGCCGTAAAGAATGATTTCAATACAAAAAGATCCTTGTCGTGTCCATGGAAACTCCCGCGACGATGCCCGTCCCTGCATTGTTAAAAATATCGGTGAAAATAATTTTGTCGGTCCTCATGAGAAGAGGAGTGGCCGTGTGTGTGGAGGTTATAAAATATCTGTACAAATTGTCGTCTATTTGGGTGACGATGATATCAGCATAGAGATGCGACAGCTTCAGGTTTTGCGCGTACTGGCTCGCGAGCTTAAATGCGTTTTGATATTGTGTTGTATCGACCGACAATTGAAACTGTGTTACCGAAATCTCCGTGAATGGGTTCAATGAGTCTACGGGAATGACGTTAAACAAAGCCACGGTGAAATTTCCGGAAGAGTCCACCCCTCTGCATTCGACATGCATTTGAACGAACTCGGCGCTTGCGAACGCGGAAAGATTTACGGTCAGGTGCAGGTCGTCTTTCAGATGTTTCGGATTCTGGAGAAGGGAATACGTAGTCTGATCGGGTATCGTCGCATAGCCCGAAGGGATTTGTGCACTGGCTGACACAGACGGATAACCGTTCTGTTCGACGGAGATCGAATATGAGCCTCCGGGTGTAACATGAACGGGCGCATAGTAGAATGATGCAGCGCTGCCGTCTATGATTGCCGTGGTATCGCTCAATGTTACGATCTGAGGGGCCGTTCCGCCCGTTGTAATGTTGAATCCGGTTCCAACCAATTTGACAGAGGCCCCATGCACCGGCAGTGACACGTCGGAAGGAGACTTTGCTACGGACGTCACCCTCACATACACTCCATTAGCATCGGCACACAATACCGAGTAAACGTTCAGCTCCGGCGTATATTGCACTTCAGGTTGAAACGGCTGGTTGCAGCTTAAAGAGATAAGAGATACGAGAATAGCGATGTGAGATGAAAGAGGCTTTCGCACGATAACATCGAAATTCAGATGGGTGAATTTAGAAATCACTTGATAAGGGCCATTCTTTTAGTTTCCCCAAATCCTCCTGCGGTGAGTCTGTAGAAGTAAGTGCCGCTTGCTAATGTGCTCGCGTCGAAGGTCACCGAGTGTTCTCCCGAAGTCTGCCGCCCTTCTTGTAACGTCTTCACAAGCCTCCCCAGCACATCGTACACCTTCAACGTGACTACACTGTTCACTGCTAACTGATAACTGATCATCGTCGTCGGATTAAACGGGTTGGGATAATTCTGGAACAGGGTGAATGACGAAGGAACTTCGTTCTTTCGAGCAACCCCCGTAACGATGCCGGTACTCTTGAACAACCCGTTCTCCGTTCCTGCATAAAGATGTCCTTGTCGGTCGACGTTAATCGATATGATGCTGGAATCGGTCAAACCGCTATTTGCCGAATGCCAGCTTATCCCCCGATCTGTCGATATGAAGGCTCCACAATCCGAAGTTCCCGCGAAATACATTGATGAATCGTTCACGAAAAAGCAGGTAACATTCTTTCCGCTGATGGATGGAATACTATTCCAGTTTGCTCCATGATCGTCCGAATAATAAGCGCCCGAGGTATCGGTCCCGGCAAAGATTCTTCCATTATGATCGATCTTCATTGCTTTCACCGAGCAGAAGATGAGGGGGGAAGAGACGCCTCCCTGTGTCCAGAATGAGCCGCCGTCGGTGCTGATGAAAATACCGTCGTAGGATGTGCCGGCGAAGAGATTGTTCGATGAATCGACAGCCAGGCAATAGATGCTTGTAATCGGGATGCCGATTGTCTGAACAATGTCCCAGACATCTTCTCCACTTAGGGCCTTAAGGATCCCGCCGGGGGTTCCAGAATACTTTTCTCCGTTGGGGGATTCAACAAAATCGTACGCCCATTGCTTAACAAGAGGAATCCAGTAATTTCCGCTATCGGGTAAATAAAACAACCCTCCTTTGGTTGATGTATAAAACCTATTACTCATTGTTGAAAAGTAAAGCTGATAAACGGTCGACCGGCTTAAGCCGTCGCTCACCCTCGACCAACCTTCCGGTCTTTGCTCAAAAACTCCATCACCGGTGCCGGCAAAAAGAGTCCCCGAGCCGTCGAAGCCGGTTGAGGTGACGGATGCCGGGACGATACCGCATTGCAACCATGCCGACGAAGAATCTCTCAAAGAAAAAACGCCGTCGCTTGCCGTTCCCGCATAGAGTTTTCCGTTGGGGGCGTAGAAGGCCGACGTGATAGTTGCTAAGGATACATTGGGCGTGATACTTTTCCAGGCTGCTTCCGAGCTAGCGTAAGCAAAGATGCCCATGTCGGTAACTGCAACAACGACTCCCAGGTTATCAACTGTTAATGCCTGAATGCTATTCACCCAATATGGAATCCCCGAATCATCCTCCGTCCAAATGTTGCTTTTTGGTATCGCGGAGTAGATTCTGGTGCCCGATAAGATGAATACCTTGCCCGCTTTGCTTGCGACTATTGAAGATATTGAGGTCAGCGACATTCCATAAAACTCCCATGTCCTGCCGCTGTCGGAGGAGATAGAGACGCCACCGCCGAAAGGAGGTGC
>JBAUMC010000058.1:0-10651 GCA_049578505.1 Bacteroidota bacterium
GATTCCGAAGGAATTCCTTTCTCACTTTCGCCGGAATGACATACTGAGCCGGCACCTGCTATTTGAAAAGATTGTTAAAATGATTATCATTGTACAGGTTTCATTAAATGGTTTGTTCTTGTCCCGAGATCTGTCCGGGTAAGCAACAGTGGCGGTAGGAGTTTCACGAAGTAGATGTTAGGAGGTCAAGATGAGGACAAAGACAATTCTGTTAGCGCTTCTATTGAATATTTATTTCTTCGCTGATTCTTCAGCCCAGACAATGCCTCTCGTTTATGATGTTGAGAACACAGGCGCGAGCTATCCGATACCGTATTTGCCTTCATTCAGCGAACTCCCGAATATCCAGTCTTTACCTGATCCGTTTGAGTGGGCCGATGGCAGAGGGCGAATCTCGAACTACTCCGATTGGGAGTACCGGCGCACAGAGATCGGAGCTCAGATCCAAAATTATGAAATCGGAACCAGACCGGCTGTCGATATTCCATCGCAAGTTACTGCCAGTTATTCCAGCGGCACACTCACAGTGCATGTCACCGCGAACGGACAAACACTCACACTGACTTGCCCAATCACACTTCCGTCGGGGAGCGGTCCTTTCCCCGCAGTTATCGGTATGAATAGTCCGAGCGGCAGTATCCCGTCCAACATCTTTACAAGCCGCAATGTTGCACTCATCACGTACAGCCACGATCAGGTAACGACCTACAACAACCCGCAAAATACTGACCCCTTCTACAAACTTTACGGTCCCGGCCTTACGATTGTTAACACGGGACAATACGATGCATGGGCTTGGGGAGTCAGCCGTATCATCGACGGCTTGGAGCTCGTTCAGAATGTTCTACCGATAGATCTAAAGCACATAGCGGTCACCGGTTGTTCTTATGCCGGTAAAATGGCTCTCTTCGCGGGGGCGTTTGACGAGCGTGTCGCGCTTACAATTGCCCAGGAATCGGGGGGCGGCGGCGCCACGACGTGGCGTTACTCGGCAACCCAGCCATCGGGATCCGTTGAAGGACTGGCTCAAACCAGCAATCAGTGGTTTATGGACGCCATGTTCCAATTTGGCGCCAATGTTCCGAAGCTGCCGGAGGATCATCATGAGTTAATGGCGATGTGTGCGCCCCGTGCTTTGTATGTTTCGGGAAACCCGGATTATGTATGGCTGTCAAATCCGTCGTGCTACGTCGCCAGTATGGCTACTCAGCAAATCTATAACGGTTTAGGAATAGGAGACAGGTTCGGCTATTCCATTATCGGCGGACATACGCATTGTCAGGTTCCTGACAGCCAACTAACGGAAGTTGGAGCCTTTGTCGATAAGTTCCTTCTTGGGAAAGACTCAGTGAATACAAACATTGCTGACACTCCATATAATACCGATCTTTCCCCATGGATTACGTGGACCGCGCCGACCCTTGCTAGCGGTACATCTTTTTTTGGAAAGACCACTCTGGCCTCACCTCCCAATCTCCAAAAAGGATTGGATACAACAAGTGTTACTTTTAAATGGAACGCGGCACAAGGCGCTGGAAAGTATCGTATCGAATTATCGATCGACCCGGCATTTAATTCCATTCAGAAATATGATTCAACCACAGATACATTAAAAACATACACCGGCTTATTGCTTGGGGAACAATACTACTGGCGTGTCCAGGTAGAAAATAGTTCGGGCCTTCCAGGCCCCTTCAGCACTGTATGGGGCTTCAGCACATTTGCACCGTTGCCAACTAAGCCGCTCGTAGGTTCCTCTCTTCAGATCCAGCCGGACGGAATTACATTAAGTTGGAATAAGGTGCAATACGCCAATCAATATTTGGTCGAAACATCCAACAACGAATATTTCACCACTGTTTTTGCGTCAGTGTCAACATCGGATACGGTCCTGGTTTTACAGCCCCTTACACAGGGGCAACAGTACTTCTGGCGGGTTCAGGCAAGCAATGTTACAGGCTCTAGTCCGTGGAGCGATGCGTGGGATTTCACGTTAACAGATGTCAAAGTCATCAGAAATGGGATTCCGACAGTGTATTCAATAAGTCAGAATTATCCCAACCCATTCAACCCGACGACAAAAATAGATTTCGCTTTGCCGCAAAGGGGGCTGACAAAAATAATCATTTACGATCTTCTCGGCAGGGATATCCAGACTTTGATAAACCGAGATCTGGAAGCGGGCTATCATGAAGTTAATGTCGATGCCGGCAATTTCCCAAGCGGAGTCTATTTCTACAGACTTCAATCCGGAGATTTCATTCAAACAAAAAAAATGATTTTAATGAAGTAGAGATAAGCCCTATCGCTAAAAATTTCTGAACGGCCTTTTCATCCGCTCTTCAGGAACCATGCAGTTACCAGTTTACGAAGCATTATTTAATTCAACTATTTTACAATTAACTTGGCAGAACACAATGAAAAAATTCTTTATACTCGCTCCCCTGCTCATCGGGCTCGTTGGCAGCCTGCAAGCACAAACCTTTACTGTCCAGAAGTTCAGTATCGGCGGTGAAGGAGGGACCGACTATCTGACCGCCGAACCGGGTACGGGCCGCGTCTTTGTCTCGCGCGGTTTCCACGTTATGGTCCTCGATGCAAATAAAGGGACCGTGATCGGTGATATTCAGGATACACCGAACAATCACGGGATCGCACTCGTTGCAAAATACAATCACGGCTTCATTACTAACCGGGGCGATTCCACAGTGACGATGTTCGATCTTACAACTCTTGCCGCGATCAAAAAAATAAAAATTCCTGCCGGCGGACAGGACGGAATCATGTACGACGACTTCACAGACCGCATCGTTCTGACCAATCACAGCAATCCCGGAACTGCTACCGCAATTGATCCGAGCGCCGGAGTTATAACCGGAGAAGCGCAGCTTGCCGACAATTCACCCGAAGGCGCGGCGACCGACGGAAAGGGAAAACTTTTCGTCAACCTTGAAAGAAAGAACTCTATCCAGGTCGTCGACGCCAAAACAATGACGGCTCTCAGTGTATGGTCGCTTGATTCCTGCGACGGACCCACTGGAATCGCGTACGACCGGTCCACTGACAGAATCTTTACCGGGTGCGGCAAAATGTCGGCAGTGGTGAATCCTGAAACCGGTAAGATCGTGGCAACAGTACCAAACGGCGAGGGTGTGGATGCACTTGGGTGGGATCCGTCTGAAAAGTTGATCTATATTCCGGCCGGCCGCGATAGCAGTGTAACAGTCGTGCATGAAGATTCACCCGACCATTACACCGTCGTCGCTACTGTTACCACCATGACCGGTGCAAAAACAATTTCCGTCGATCCGGTCACGCATGTGGCGTATCTTTTCCAACCGCAGTACGGCCCCGCTCCGGCAGATGCACCATTGGAACGAAACGGCCGCCGTCCGCGCGGGCCGGTCATTGGCGCATATCTCATTGTTATAAAACATTGACGTCGCATCGAAAGCTGTCGCTGTTCGCTCAAAGTTATGAAGCCCCGGATTTTTACCTCTGGGGCTTTTTAGTTGTGCCTTAATTTGAATAATTAATTGTCATGCCCACGTGCCGAAGGCATCCCTTAGGGAAAAGTGGGCATCCACTGTATCGCAAAAAGGAAATAGTTGGATTCCCGCTTTCGCGGGAATGACAATCTAATACACTACCGGTTTTTTCATCGTTGCATTTGAATCCAAATTGCTGTAGTTTTGCAGCAAAGAAAACCACGAGGGGCGTTCATACACCTACCGGACAATCCCTCAACCATTCTATTGTATCCGCGGGGAGCTTATCAGTCTGAAATCCACCGCGTGCGCTCAGTCCACTCTCAACTTCGCTATGAAGCGGAGACTCATCGTATGACAATCATCTACTCCTACCTCTTGCCGGCAATATGGCTCGCCTATTTACTTTATTGGTTGGCGAAGTCTCCAAACGTCAAAACAACGGAGCGGAAAGAATCCCCTCTCTCGAGACTTATACGCCTTGTTTTAATAGTTAGTGCCGTGGTGCTTCTCGGTCTTCCGAACATTCCGCTCCGTGCACTCGATGCGCGATTTATACCGGCGGGAGTTATCCACTTTTGGATCGGCTGCCCGCTTACCATCGGCGGACTTCTTTTATCGGTCTGGGCGCGCCGGCAACTGGGAAATAATTGGAGCCAAGCCGTCACCGTGAAGGAAGGGCACCAACTTATTACAAGCGGGCCATACGCCATTGTACGGCACCCGATTTATAGCGGCCTTCTGCTGGCATTCGTCGGATCGGCAGTTGCTCTTGGGGAGTGTCGCGGGCTGCTCGCGGCAGCTCTTGTTCTCGGCGCGTTATGGTACAAACTACGGCTCGAAGAGAAATGGATGCTTTCCCAATTCGGCGATCTGTATGAATCGTATTCCAAACGTGTGACGGCGTTAGTGCCGTATATTTTTTGAATTTGATGAATGAATGCTGAGGAATGCAGCCATTCCCCCTCGCGAATCGCAAGCGCCTTACCTCAGGCCGGTTTAGAATGTAGATCAGGAGGACAAATCATGCCAACTAAAAACCCACTACAGCCATTTGTCATAGCAGCACTTGCAAGTATTATCTACGCAGTATATGAAATTCTGTTCAAGCACCGCTACGAACCATTTACAATAATCGCCGGCGTATTGGCGTGCGTATTTATTTACCTCTATCAGGAAAAATCCAAACACGCGGGACAACTTATGTTCTTCAGCACTGTTCCGGTTTATCCGTTGTATTTTGCAGGAATGGCGTTAGGACTGATCAAGACTCCGGCCAGAACGGGAGTTTATTATGTCATGGGCTCGATGTACGTTGTCGGTGTTATCATTTTCTGGAAGGCAAAGATAAGATATGAAACATACCTAAAGGAAATTCCGACAAAAAAAATTGATAAGGTACGATGATCATTGTTCATTGTTGATTGTTCATCCACATTCTTCCTACACACGCTGGGAGGCGTCTGCCATGTTCACACGCATATCGGTATTGACATTTCAAATCTTCCTGTTGCTTTCTCCTCTATCGGCACAACAAAACATCCTTAGCGTCGTTGCCTCGTCACCGCACGGGGTGATAGCATCGCTCGACCAGAGTCAGACAATTCTCGCGACGTTCAGCGACCCGATGGTTGCGCTCCAGGCAGTGCCGACCGACCAGGGGACCGGTCCGATGATCATCGAACCGAATGTCAGGGGAAAGTACCGCTGGATGGGAACCATCACATCGACATTCATTCCAGAAAATCCGCTCCCCTATTCGACCAGCTTCACCGTAAGAATTCCTGCCGGCACATCATCGCTGAAAGGGACAACACTTCCTCAAGAATTTTCCTGGTCTTTCGAAACGCCGCGCCCCAAGATTACCTGGACTTCGCCGGGTGCCGGCCAGGAACATGTCGATACGATCACTGCTGTGATCCTCCGTTTCAATCAACCCGTGAACGCTCAAACCGCCGCAAAATACATTTCAATAGAGGTGACAAAAAGCGGAGGTGTAAAAACATACCCCGCCTTTACCGCACGCAAGGCTACCGAGAACGACAGCCTCGGCCAGCCGGAGCAGCTCGTGATTCTCAATACCGCCAGGCCATTCGGGATGGGAGCGTCGGTTTCGGTAACAGTGAAAGAGGGCCTTCGCGGAATTGAGGGACCGCTGCCGATGAATTCCCCGTATACGCTGTACTTTTCCACGTACGGCGAGTTGAAATTTCTCGGGATCGACGGAAGCCGGCAAATATTTCCCCAATCGGGCATTATGCTGGTCTTCTCCAATGAAGTGACATCGAAAGATGTCATGAAAAATTTGTCGTTCGTCCCCCCGCTTACGACAAGAGAAGAATACTACGAGAACACATATCCTTCGACAAAAATATATATTCCCCTCCCCCTCCAACCTGAATCCACCTACGCCGTGAAGCTCAAGGCAGGATTGACCGACAAGTACGGCAACGTGTTGGCGAAGGACGAGAATTTTTCGTTTTACGTCCAGCCATACCAGCCGTTCGTGAGAACAAAAACCGGTATCGGAGTTCTGGAGGGGTACGAGTCTCACAAATTCCCGGTGACGACGATGAACATGGATTCATTCCGCGTCCAGATGGGAAAGGTGAACCCCGACCGTATCGTTCCGCTGATGGAAAAACTTTCATGGGACGATTACGAGAAGATGGCGATCGAAGAGGGAGTGCTTCTCACCCCTTCATCGGCCCCTGAAGAAATTAAAGAGTTCACCCGTGCAAAAGTTATTCCGACGAGGGCCAAGCGCAATACGGTAACAGTACGTCCGCTGGATCTCGACGATGTGATCGGGAGGGACGGCCGAGGTGTCGTCTTTGTCCAGGTTGACGACATGAACCCGGGGGGAACCGCTTATCTCAAAACACTTGTCCAGGTGACGAACTTCGGCATCACGGCTAAATTTTCTCCCGAATCGAATTTGATCTGGGTGACGAATTTGAAAGATGCCTCGCCGGTACCCGACGCCAACGTCGAACTTCGAAATGACAGCAATGCCGTCGTTTGGAGCGGAACGACCGACGAAAAGGGGCTTGTCAAAACTCCGGGCTGGGGGAAGCTCAGCTTCTCCGCGCGGACTCACTTTTATGGCGGTGAAGATGAGGAAGATTTCGAAGAAACTTCGCACCCGCGTCAGTGGGTGATCGTGACGAAGGACGATGATATCGCGTACACGACTTCGGAATGGAGCGAAGGGATCCAGCCGGACCGGTTCGATCTCCGGTACGATTGGAACCCGCAGCCTGAGAAGCACGAAGGGATGCTTTTCACCGACAGGGGCCTCTACAAAGCAAATGAAACCGTGGAGATCAAAGGAATCGTTCGCGTGCGGACGGAGAGCTCCTGGAAAATATATCCATCGCTCAAAACCCGGCTCGTCGTCAAAAACTCGAGGAACGAGGAGGTCTTCAGCGAAGAGCAGAAGCTCTCGCCGTTTGGGTCGTTCGCAGCAAGCGTGGCGCTCAAGCCGAATGCCCCGCTCGGCTATTACTCGATGCTCCTTGAATACGCGCTGAAATCGAACGGCAAAGAGGAGTGGAAAAGAATGGAAGAGGGTACGTTCCGTGTCGAGGCATTCCGTGCCGCAGAGTTCGAAGTGATCGCAAAAATGGAAAAGGAGCAATACATCATCGGCGACACGATCAACGGTTTCTTGAACGCGAAGTACCTCTACGGCGCCCCGATGAAAAATGAAAAAATACGCTGGCGCCTCTCTGCATCGCGCGGCTACTTTGCGCCTCCAGGTTTTGAAGGTTATTTTTTCGGAAAAATGGGCTGGCTCACACGGTACCAACAGGATTTCTCGGGCAAGGAAATCCAGAATCAGGACACGGTGCTGGATGCATTCGGCAGCATGGCCATCCATTCCCCGATACGCGTGGGAGAATTCGGGGGGACGATTTCATTGATGCTCGAAGGAGAAGTCACCTCCGCTTCACGGCAGACGCTTGCCGGCCATACGTCAACGCTGGTCCATGGAGGCGAATATTATATCGGCATCAAACCTTCGTCGACATTCGTCAAAAGCGATTCGGAGATGACTCTCTCGGTGATAGCGGCAACGCCACAGGGGAAATTGCTCCCCGATCAAACGCTCAACATCAAATTATATCAGCGCGTGTGGCATTCCGTCCGGAAAGCGGAGACGGGAGGCAGATTTGCGTGGTATTCTACACCGGCAGATACGCTGATCGATACCTCTACGATTGTAACCGGGACAGATCCCTACGTCAAAAAGTTCACACCGAAAGAGCCCGGCTTCTTCTTCCTCGACGTGGAAGGAAACGACTCACGCGGCAATGCTCTGGCATCGCAAACGTATTTTTATGCGAGCGGTTCGGCTTACGTTCCGTGGGAACGGACCAACGACGACCGCATCGAGCTTATCGCCAACAAAACGAATTTTCAGCCGGGAGAAACGGCGAGCATCATCGTCAAAAATCCGTATGAGAAAGCGATTGCGCTGGTCACGATCGAGCGGGAAGGAATTTTGAAACACTTCACGACGATGGTGGTAGGGAGCGCACCGCAAATCGACATCCCCGTTACGAGCGAGTTCTTGCCGAACGTCTTTGTCTCGGTCGTGCTGCTGCAAGGTCGTACCGACCGCCCCGCAGCGAGAGAAGAAGCGGACATCGGCAGGCCCTCCTTCAAGATAGGATATGTCGCCCTCTCGGTCGACCCGAAGGAGAAAAAACTCAACGTCTCCGTCGAGTCGTTTCAAAAAGAGTATCGCCCCGGAGACACTGTCGATGTCATCATGAGGGTGAGAGGCGCCGACGGTTCGCCGAAACGTGCCGAGGTAACGCTGAGCGTTGCGGACCTGGGGATCCTGAACCTGATCGGGTATCGGCTGCCGGATCCTTTCGACAAGTTTTACCGCGAGCGCGAGCTTGCGGTAGTGACGACCGAAACCCGCATCCATATTATTGAGCAGCGCAACTACGACGAGAAAGGGCAGGAGGTCGGCGGAGGCGGGGCCGCGGTAAAGGTCGAATCGGATATTCCCGATGCGGAGGGAATTCGAAAGGATTTTCGCCCAAGTGCATACTGGAACCCGTCGATCATGACCGATGAGAATGGAACCGCCGTTGTGCGATTCAAGCTGCCGGATAATCTTACCGCATTCGAGATGATGGCGGTAGCTCACACGAAGGAGTCCGAGGCTGGATACGCAGAGAACTCCTTTGCGGTCAATAAACCTCTGCTGCTGCAACCCTCCCTCCCGCGATTTGTGCGTGTCGGAGATTCGTTTAAAAGCGGTGTCGTGATCATGAACTACTCCAACAATGAGGAGAAGGTCAAACTTGTCACCTCGGTGACCGGTTTGAAGTGGGACAGCACCAATACCACAGAGCACGTCCTAAAGCCGGGACAAGCAAAAGAGGTCCTTTTCAACTTCACTGCGGAGAAGATCGGCTCGGCAAAATTCGTCTTCCGTGCCTACAGCGAGCACAATTACGACGGATTGCAGTGGACTATTCCCATCAACGCACCGCGCTTAAGGGAATCCGTCGCCCTGTATGAATCGTTGACCGATCCGTCGATAGACGAACACATCGTCCCGCCGGCCGATGCCTTTGGAGATATCGGCGACGTTCAATTCACCGCTGCATCGACCGCGATGGTAGGACTCTCTGGAGGCATCTCGTACCTCTTCCATTATCCGTATGGATGTCTTGAACAGCGTTCGTCCGCAATTCTGCCGATGATCCTGGCCAAAGACCTGGTCGACGCATTTAAGTTCGACGTTTTAAAAGATCAGGATTACCGGTCGGTGGTCATGAAAACGCTTGACGAAGTACCCCTCTTCCAGCGGAGCAACGGCGGATTCTCTTACTGGAAAAACGAGGGGAGGTCGTGGTCTTATGTCTCAGCATTTGCAATGTTCACGCTCGTCGAGGCAAAGAAAAACGGATACCAGGTCGACGAGGAGGTCTTTAACAAAGGCCTCGAGTATCTCAAGCGAGTGTTGAACGGTGAAGAGAGGGACGAATTCTATGAAGTTTACTACTCACGATGTACGAGGGCTCTCATTCTTTACACCCTCTCACTCGCCGGAAAACCGGAGTACGGATTCATGGAGACATTATACAACGAGCGCCAGGATATGCCCCTCTTTGCAAAAGCGTACCTCCTCAGAGCGCTCCATGCCGCTAACGGCAACAAGTCAATGCAGGAGGAGCTTGTGAGGGATCTTTCCAATATGGTGAAAATCGCTCCCACATCTGCCCACTTCGAGGAGCGGAGCGACTACGAACTCTGGTGGTGTTTCGATTCAAACATCAGGACAACTGCGCTGATTATGCAGGCGTTGATTGAAACACAACCGCAAAGTCCCATCATTCCCAAAGCTGTCCGGTGGCTGATCGATCAACAAAAGTTAGGCCATTGGCGCACGACGCAGGAGAACGTCTATGTCGTCGATGCGCTGGCAACATACTTACGGGCGTACGAAAAAGATGAACCGAATTTTCGTGCTACGGTAACGATGGAAGGAAGAACGCTTCTCAACGAATTCTTCCAGGGACGATCGTTCAAAGTCGCACAAGCTTCAATCCCCTTCACGGAGCTCGCACTCGGGAAAAATCATCCTGTGACGCTGACGAAAGACGGAGCGGGGCGTCTCTACTACGGCATCAGGATGAACTATTATCCGAAGGGAGAGACACAACAGAAAGAGGAGGGTTTCTCAGTTATAAAATCGGTAGAACCGTTGAACGGAACTGTGACGGACACGCTCGTTCCCGGTACTCTCATGAAAGTCACGATTACCGTTGCCAGTAATCAGGCCCGGCATTTTGTCGTCGTCGACGACCCCGTACCGGCAGGATGGGAGATCGTGAACACATCGTTCCAGACAATCGCTGCGGGCCTGGTAGAGGAAGAAGGCGAGCACAGCGATGAATGGTATGAACGGGCATTTCATCATGTCGAAAAATACGACGATCATGTTTTGCTCTTCGCCGATTACTTTACTCCCGGAACGCATTCGTACACGTACCTCGTTCAAGTCACGAGAAGCGGATCATACCAAATGCCAGCAACGCGGGCAGAGGGAATGTACGAACCAGAAGTGTTCGGACAGACGGCATCGAAAATTGTTGTCGTACAATAAGGAGAAGGAGAATACCGTTCTCACATTT